>JBIOEW010000012.1:0-84684 GCA_044446425.1 Solirubrobacterales bacterium
CGGGGGGGGCCCCGCCCGGGCCACCCCCTCAACCGACCCGTCTGTGTTTCGGTGGGCGCATGCGCCTCCCGGGGGGCCGCACATGTGCGGCCCCGCGGAGGGCGCATGCGCCCTCCGAACCACAGACGGGACGAGAGAGGGGGTGCCGCGCGCGGTCCCCACACCGCGCGCGAACCCTCATTCACCCCACTGCGCTTGCCGGCACGGGACAGATCGCTCCATCCTCGGTCCAGCAGCGCACGACGTCGCGAACGGAGAGAATGCCCACAGTCTCTCCCCTCTCGACGACGATTAGATGGCGAAAGCCGCCGCGCACCATCGCGGCTGCGGCCTCCTCCAAAGACCAGTCGGGCGCTGCGTAGACGACGTCGCTCGTCAGATGCTCTGCGACGAGCTCGGAGTCCGGGTCCTCGCCGGCGCCGAGCGAGGAGAGGATGTCGCGCTCGGTGATGATGCCAGGGCCGGCCGACTCGGGGTCCATCACCACGGCGGCTCCGACGGCACGGCGCGACATCAGCTGCGCCACGGCGCGCAGGCTGTGGCCCGGGCCGACGGCCAGGACGGTCGGACTCATGCCTTCGCTCACCTGCATGGCCGCTCCTTTCGCGCCAGCCTCTCCTCAGAGCGCTGGTCAAGCACTTGCAACGATTGGCTCAATCTATTACCCCGACCCGCAATCGTCAAGCGTCCGCCGTGGGTGATCGCGAGGTGGCGCCAGTCGTGCGCCGGATGCGCTCCCCCGCACCGCTCCGGCAGCGCCGAGTCGTTCAGGGAGCGAAGGCATTAGGATCACGCCTCCCGATGGAGAGGACTGCGGCAGATACCCCTTCACCCGGCCGCATGCGTAGGCGGCGGCGCTCGTGAACAAGCAGCGCCCCATGCTCCTGACGATCGTCGCGGCCGTGATCGCCGTGGCGATCGGCATCGTGCTGAGCTACGTGATCCACTGGTTCCCGGTGCAGGCCTCGACGCAGGCGCACAACACCGACCGGCTCTACCACGTGCTCGTCGACGCCTCGATCCCGATCTTCGTGCTCGTCGTCTCCGTCGTGCTCTACTGCGCCTGGCAGTTCCGCATGAAGCCCGGCGAGGAGCTCAAGGACGGCCCGCCGATCCACGGCAACACGCGCCTCGAGGTCTTCTGGACGGCGATCCCCGCGATCATCCTGCTCGGGCTCGTCTCCTACTCGTTCGTCGTGCTGCGCGACAACGAGAAAAAGCCGCCGCGCGAGATCGAGCTCGGCGTGACCGGCCAGCAGTTCGCCTGGACCTTCCAGTACCCGCCGTCGGTGACCGGCGGAAAGCCCGTCGAATCCGACCAGCTGTGGCTGCCGGTGAACGAGTCCGTGCGCTTCGGCCTGCACTCCAAGGATGTGATCCATGCCTTCTGGATCCCCGCCTTCCGCCTGCAGGAGGACGTCGTCCCGGGGATCACCGTGCACTACCGCGCCACGCCCGATCGCCTCGGCACCTACCCGATCGTCTGCAACCTGCTGTGCGGCGTCGGGCACTCGCTGATGCGCGCCCAGGTCCACGTTGTGACCGAGAGCAAGTTCAAGGAATTCCTCAAGCGTCGCGCGGCTGCCTCGGGCGCCGGCGCCGGCACCACGCTCGGCTCTGGCGGCGGCTCGACGTCGAGCACGACGGGGACGGCTGCGGGATAATGTCGGCGATGAGCGTGTGCGGCGAGTGCAACGGAAGCGGCGGGGAGACGGCCTGATGGCGACTACGACCGCTCCCGCGCAGCGCCCACCGCAGTCGAGCCCCGGCTACGGCGGCGGACAGCTTCCCTTCGGCGCCAAACTGCGCGCGCCGGGCTTCTACCGCGCCGCCTGGATGATGGTGCTCGCTGTCGCCTTCGCCTTCTTCATCACATGGATCGTGCGCATGAGCACGGGCCACGCGACGTTCAAGCACTTCATCGACGGCGAAGCGATCCTGACCGTCTCGCTGCTCGCCGTGCCGCTGACCTTCCTCGTCGGCATCGGCGGCTTCGACTACTGGTTCTACTGGGCCGCCGGGCGCAAGACGCGCCCCGAGGACCACTCCAGCCACGGCGCCTACACGTGGAAGGACTACTTCCGCATCAACACCGATCACAAGGTGATCGGCATTCAGTACACCGTCAGCTCGTTCTTCTTCCTGCTCGTGGGCGGGCTGATCGCGATGCTGATGCGCGCCGAGCTCGCCGCGCCGGGCGCCCAGTTCGTCGACGCCAACACCTACAACGGGCTCTTCTCGGTCCACGCCTCGCTGCTGATCTTCCTGTTCGTGATCCCCGTCTTCGCGGGGCTCGGCAACTTCGTCATCCCGCTGATGATCGGCGCGCCAGACATGGCCTTCCCGCGACTGAACGCGCTGTCGTTCTGGCTCTTGCCGGTCGCCGGCGTGATGATGATCGCCAGCTTCTTCGCCCCCGGCGGCGCCTTCGCCGACGGCTGGACTGCCTATGCGCCGCTGTCGGTCAACGCACCGATCGGGCAGACGTTCTTCTCGGTCGCCGTGCAGTTCGCCGGCGCCTCCTCGATCATGACCGCGCTCAACTTCCTCGTGACGATCATCACGATGCGCGGACCGGGCATGAGCTTCTTCCGCATGCCGCTGCTCGTGTGGGCCAACTTCGCGACCTCGCTGCTCGTCGTGATCGCCACGCCGTTCATCGCCGCCTCGCAGTTCTTCGTGCTGCTCGACCGCGCGCTCGGCTTCAACTTCTTCAACGCCGCCAAGGGCGGCGACGTGCTGATGTATCAGCACGTCTTCTGGTTCTACTCGCACCCGGCCGTCTACATCATGATGCTGCCCGGGTTCGGCATCATCAGCGAAGTGATCGCCGTGAAGTCGCGCAAGCCGATCTTCGGCTACCGCATGATGGCCTTCTCGCTGCTGGCCATCGTCGGCCTCGGCTTCACCGTCTGGGCGCACCACATGTTCACCTCCGGCATGGCCGCCTGGATCCGCATCCCGATGGCGATCACGACGGCGATCATCGCCGTGCCGACGGGCATCAAGATCTTCTCCTGGCTGGCCACGCTGTGGCGAGGCGTGCTGCACTTGGATACGCCGATGCTGTTCGCGCTCGGCTTCCTCACGACGTTCACGCTCGGCGGGATCAGCGGCGTGATGCTCGCGATGATCCCCTTCGACATCCACGTCTCGGCTACGTACTTCATCGTCGCCCACATCCACTACGTGCTGTTCGGCGGCTCGCTGATGACGATCTTCGCCGGCGTCTACTACTGGTTCCCGAAGATGACCGGGCGAATGTACGACGAGCGCTTGGGCAAGTGGCACTTCTGGACGACGTTCGTGTTCTTCAACGCGACCTTCGGCCCGATGCACATCCTCGGCCTGCAGGGGATGCCGCGCCGCGTCGAGGACTACGCCTCCAAGTTCGCCGGCCTCAACCTGGCGATCTCGATCATGAGCTTCGCGCTCGGCCTGAGTACGCTGATCTTCCTCTACAACATGGTCACCAGCTGGCGCGGCGGCCCGAAGGCTGTGAAAAACCCGTGGCGCGGGATGACGCTGGAGTGGCAGGTCTCCTCGCCGCCGCCCGTGTTCAACTTCGACAAGCTACCAACCGTCGTCGGCGGCCCATACGAGTACGGCATCCCAGGCGCCGTGCACGGCACGTTCGCACCGACCCCCACGCCTGCCGGCGTCGGCGCAGCCGGCGCCAGAGCGCCCGCGGGGCCGAGCGAGTGAGCGCCGAGGTGTCGCTGTGAGGGAAGTTCTCGTAGTCGCCAACCGCACGCTCGGCGGCGCCAAGCTGCTCGAGGCCGTGCGCTCGCGCGCCGCCGAAGGCGAGACGCGCTTCCGCTTGGTCGTGCCGCAGAGCGACCCGAGCGCGGGGCTCGTGATCTACGACGAGGCCGTGCGCGAATCGGCGCAGGCACGTGTCGACCTCGCACTCGAGCTCGTCACGGCCGAGGGAATCGACGCGAGCGGCGAGGTCGGCGACTCCGACCCGTTCCTCGCCACGATGGACGCCGTCGCCGAGCGCCGCCCCGACGAGATCATCATCTCCACCCATCCCGCCGTCAGCTCCGGCTGGCTGCGGCGCGACCTGGTAGAGCGGATCCGGAACGCCTCGGGCCTGCCCGTGGAGCACGTCGTCGTCGACATCGAGCAGGAGGGGCTGCCGTTCAAAGTCACACTCGTGCTCGCCTCCAAGACGCTCGGCGGCGATGAGCTGCTCGACCGGCTGAAGGAGAAGGCCGCAAGCGGCGATCGACGGCTGTTCGTCGTGATCGTGCCGCAGCCCGACGGCAGCGGCGGCGCGCCGCAGCTCGCGCGGGCGCGTCTTGCGACGATGCTCGACCGGCTGCACAGCGCAGGCCTGCTCGGCTCGGGCATGATCGGCGACCCCGATCCCTACACGGCCGCCGTCAACGCGCTCGAGCTGTTCCGCGTCGATGACGTCGTCATCTCCACGCTGCCCGACCAGCGCTCCGGTTGGATGCGCGCCAACCTGATCGAGCGCGTGCAGCACATGACCTCGGCGCCCGTCGAGCACGTCGTCGTCGATCTGCACGCAAACTCGACCGCGGCCTCGGTCGCCTAGGGCGATGGAGGCAGCCAGCTTCCCCCACCCCGGCGGCGGTGCGCACGCCGACGACGCGCACGGCGACCACCACGGCCCGCCTGCCGCGCACGCCAGCTCGCGCGTGAACCCGGCGCTGCTCGGGATGCTGCTTTTCATCATCTCCGAGGTGATGGTGTTCGGCGCCTTCTTCACGGCCTACTTCTTCATCCGCATCGCCCAGGGCGACCCGTGGCCGGCGCCCGGGACCAAACTGCCCGTCGAAGTCGCCGGCATGAACACGGCGATCCTCGTCTCCTCATCCTTCACCATCCACTGGGCCGAGCAGGCGATCAAGAAAGGCAACCGCTTCGGCTTCAAGGCCGGCATGCTGACGACCTTCCTGCTCGGCTGCACCTTCCTCTTCATCCAGATCAACGAGTACGCCAACATCGGCTTCGCCCCGCAGGACGGCGCTCAGCAGACGATCTTCTACTCGCTGACCGGCCTGCACGGCGCACACGTCTTCATCGGCCTGCTGCTGCTGCTGTTCGTCACGATCCGCGCCTTCCGTGGCCACTACAGCCCCGAGTCCCATCGCGGCGTCGAAGTGCCGGGCATTTATTGGCACTTCGTCGACATCATGTGGTTGGTCGTGTACTTCACCGTCTACATCCTCTAGGAGCCTGGGTTAGTGCCCCGAGCAGCTAGCGGGCCGTCGATCAAGCGGAGCAAGGACGCAGGAAGCGTGGCCTGCCGGCCGAAACGGGGATGCGAGCAGAGCGAGTGTCTCCCGGCTTCGGTAGGCGAGCGACCGAGGACGCCGCTCAGCGCCGCGCGACGGGTCGCTAGGCCGTGCTGAACCCGCTGCGGACCGAGGAGGGGGCGTTTCAGCTGCTGCTGAGGGCGCTTGCGGTATTCGTCGTCGTGCTCGCCGTGGTCTTGATCGTGCGCGCTGTTTCGTGAGCGGCTCGCGCCCGGGCGGCGTAACCTGAGCCGATGGAGCCTGAGGAGCGTGAGCGGCGCGCGCTGGTCGGCACGATCGAGACCGTCGCGACGCTCGTCGTCGTGCTCGTCATCATCGCCTTCCTCGTGTGGTTCTTGTTCTTCGCACACGACCCGTTGCTGCGGGTATAACCGAGCGATGCCTCGGGAGCTTGATTGCACGCAAGCGCGCGGACGCGAGCGCCGGCGAGTCATCGCCGAAAAGGACGCCGAGATCCTCGAGCGCACCGGCCCAGACCCAGAGCTCGCCGGGCTGGCGGAGCATGCTGAGAGCATGCCTCTGCGCTTGCCTGAGGGCTACTTGACGGTCAGCGTGCCGTACATGCCCGCCGCGCGGTGCCCTGGGGCCTCGCAGAAGAACGTGTAGGTGCCGGGCTTCAGCGTGACGTTGACCGTGGCCGTCGACTTCGTCGTGAACGGGCTGGCGCCGACCTTGCTGCCCTTCGGCGTCGCGCCGCCTTCGCCGGTTTCGATCGCGATGTTGTGTGAGACGCCCGAGCTGTTGGGCATTTCGACCGTGATCGAGCCCGCTTCGGCGGTGGCCTTGTTGGTCACGTAGGCGAGCTGGCCGCTCGGGCTGGCCGCGATCGAGAGCTTGCCGGCCTTCTCGGCGGCCGGCTTGCCCGCTCCGGGCGCCTGCACGGCGCTGGCCAGCAGGCCGCTGTCCTTGCCCGGCTTGGCGGCCGACTGGGCGACGTAGGCCGCGACGTCTTTGGCCGTCGAGCCGCTGATGAGGTTCTTCGGCATCGCGCCTTCGGGGTTGGGGATCTCGATCTGTTTTTCGACGACCCCTCGCACCGTGTCGCGACTGGCGCCTTCTTTCAGGCTGGCGTAGAAGGCTTCGTCGAGGTTCGGCCCGACCACGCCTTTGGTTTCGGCGCGCGCGAGCGTGTGGCAGGAGCCGCACTTGGCGACGAATGCCTTCTTGCCGGAGATCAGGTTGGCGTTGTCGCCGCCCTTGACCGAGCAGCCCGTCGTCGCGATGGCGAGCGCGATGAGAGCGCCCAACCCGGTGCCGCGCACGAGCAGCCCTCGCCACCCGCGGGCTGCGGTGTCTGCGGCCTTTGAAGCATGCCAGCGGCGCATAAGCGGGCGGAACACTATCCCAACGGGCGGGTGGCTCGACGGCCGCTCCCGCCCGGTTTGGCCGGCCCGAGCGCCTTCGCAGTGCGCTCGCTCAAGCGAGCGGAAGCTCGTCGAGGCGCCCCTGCGCGGCTGCGATCGCACCGCGCGCAACTCCTTCCCATGACCAGCGATCGCCCACCGTCTCGACCAAGCCCGCCCGCGTCAGCTCCCTGACGGCGGGCTCAGCCGTCAACCAGCCGATCAACCGCTGTGCGATCGCCGGCACGGCCCGATCGTCGACCGCGAACGACAACAGGCCAGCCGCCTGCTCAGGGACAGCTTGCGCCAGCGCCTCGCTGACCTCGGCCAGCCCGGAATGAGCGGCGCTGACAGGCAGCACGCCGCATGCCGCCGCCTCGGCGGCCACCATCCCAAATGCCTCCGGAAACGTGCTCGGCACAACGAGCGCCTCGCATGCCGGCAGCAGCTCGGCGAGCTCGTCGTGCTCGAGCCGGCCCGTCAGCACCACGCGCTCGTCCAGGGCACGCGCCGCAGCGAGGTAGCGCTCGCCGGCCGGCCCCTGCAGCCCGTCGAGAAATGCCAGCAGGTGGCGAAGCGGGAGAGCATCGCCCGACGGGGCCCTCGCCGCCGGATCGGCCTCCAAGGCGCGCCCCGCCCGCGCGATCTCTCGCGCGCGCTCGATATCGCCTTGCTGCAGCGCATCGCGCAAACGCTCAAAGCCATCGCGGTAGGCGCCGAAGCCGATCACCACGAGCCGCGCGCTCGGCACGTCCTCGAGCACCAGCGGCCAGGCCGCGAGCAGCAGATCCACGCCCTTGCTGACGATCAGCTTGCCGACGAACGCCACCAGCCTGTCCTCGTCGAGCTCGAGCCGCCCGAGCGCCTTGCCGGCCGCGCGCTCGTCACGGGCGAACGCGTCGCCCGCAGAAGCCCCCGGGTGCGTGGCGCCGGCGATCTCCTCACAGCCCTCCCCCGGCGCGCACAGCCGCCTGGCGAGCGCGTGGACGTTCACCGCAGCCTCGCTGCTCTCGCGCGGCGCGAACCGCTCGACGTCCACGCCGGGCGGCCCAAGCCGCGTACGACGCTCGACCTGCGGGTCCGCGAGCGCCTGCCACAGGCTCGCCGCCGTGTGATGGGAGCCGACGAGGATCCCGCCCGCCCCCTTCACACCCTCCCGCGCATAGGGCAAGAAGCGCGCCGGTTCGGGCTTGACCGTGTACTCCAGCGCGCTTCCGTGCACCTTGACCGCGTAGGGCACCCGCCCTCCCAGCGCCCGCGCCAGGATCGCCGGACCCATCACCAGGTGATTCGCCAGCGCGACGTCCGGTGAGGCCAGCTCGACCACCTCGCGCACGGCCGCCACGTTGGCCTCGACGTAGGCGGCCACCTCCGCTTCGCTGCACTCGGCGAACGTGCGCGCCTGGATGCCCTCGTAGCGGTCCGCCACGTACACAGGGAGCAGATCGCCGATGTTCGGACGATACGCCGTGCAACGCCCCACAGCGGGGGCTCGCGCTGCGTCCCCGCCGCGCCGCGGGCCGCTCAGCTCGCGCAGCGTGAGCGCCCCCGCATCCCAATCTCCCGCCGTGTCGACGAACGGCTGGCGCTCAGGGTGGCGATCCTGGCAGAGCAGGTGCACCTCGTGGCCCTGCTTGACGAAAGCCGCCGCCAGGCGCGCGTTGTAGACGTTCGAGCCCGTGCCCGAGAGCAGGTAGCCGTGGAACACGAGGATGCGCACCCGCGCGAGCCTACCGTCCGCCCTCCCGGCTCCAGCACGCTCCCGCGGGCGGCCCGATAAAGTCCCGCCGGTGAGCAGTCAGCGTTATCGCCTGCGCAACGCCGCCAGCGGGCGCGAGATCGTGATCGAGGCGGAGCCCGGTGAGATCTACCTCGACCGCGACAGCGGCGAGCCGATGGAGATCGTCGGCAAGGTCCTGCCGCTCGCCCCATCCAGCTCGCGCTTGCCGTGGTCGGTCGAGAATCTGCGCTTCTGCTCGTGGTGCAGCCAGCTCGCGCAGAAGGACCTGAACGACTGCCCCACCTGTGGCCGGCGCATGGGGCCGCTCGGATCGCCCGTGGGAGATCGTTGAGCATTCGCGCCGGACTGCTCGTGCTCGTGCTGCTGCTGGCCGGCGTCACGCTGAGCGCGTGTGGAGGCGGCAGCAGCGCCTCCGATGCCGTGCCCAAGAGCACGCCGAACATCACCCCGCCGAACGACACCAGCGCCGAACAGGCGGCCGCGCAGACGACTTCGACGTCGTCCACCTCGACGAGCAAGAGCTCGACGAGCGAAAGCCCGGCCAACGAATCGGGCGGCAACGAAGCAACCGAAGAACCCGAAAGCGGCGGCAGCTCCAGCGGAGCCGGCGAAGAAAAAGCCAGCAGCCCCTCCGGCGGCGCCTCCGCCGAAAAAGAAGAAGAAAAATCTGCCGCCGGCTCGAGCCCGTCCGGCGGCGCAAGCGCCCCGAGCGGCAAATAGCCGCTCAGGCCATCAAGCGTCCGACCATCCGCGTCGAGCTGTGGATCTGCGGCTCGGTCGCAAGCATGGCGTCGTTGTAGAGGAACGCCTCGGCCATCCGCACGATCGCGTAGGCGAGGTTGCGCAGCTCCGACTTCGGCGTGGCCAGTGCGCCGAGCTCGCGCTCCTCGCCGAGCAGGGCATGGATCGCGTTGACCATCGCCGGATGCACGTGGCCGGTGCGCGAGGTCAGGATCCGCAGCGTCAGCTGGGGATCGTCGTGCAGCAGCATCTGCAGCGGGCGGAAGTTCGCCGCGGCACAGGCGAACTGCTCATAGACGGCGAGTACGCGCGTAGTGCCGCGCTCGTGGCCGTGCTCGAGCTTCGCTCCCTGCAAGAGGTCGAGCGCCAGCGACGCGACGATCTCGCCGAGCAGCGACTCGCGATCGCCGCACCATTCCTCGAGCGTCTCGAGCGAGATCTGCAGGTGGCCGGCGAACATCTGCATTTCGAGCGCCTTGCCTTCGATGAACGTGCGCCGCGCGAGCTCAAACGCATCCGCCGGCGTGGCGCCGTTCTCAGAGTGCCCATGTGACGCGCCCGCCGCCTTGGCCGCCGGTGATGCCTCGGGCATTTCGAGCTCGACCCCGTCGTATGCGCGGCCGAGGCACACGCGATTGCGTCCTTCCCCCTTGGCGCGATAGAGCGCGCGATCGGCCGCGATCAGCAATTCATCGAAGTCGCTCTCGTGTCCGTCGCCGACGCTGACGCCGAGCGACAGCGTGACCCGCAGGCCGGCCGGATGGGCGGCGGCGATCGCGTCACGCACCCGCTCGGCCGTAGCCAGCGCGCGCGCCTCGTCGGTGCCCGGCAGCAGGATCACGAACTCCTCGCCTCCGTAGCGATAGATGTAGTCGAACGTGCGCAACGTCGCTCGTAGCGTGCTCGCCGTCTCGCGCAGCACAGCGTCGCCGACGTGATGGCCGTGGCGATCGTTGACGCGCTTGAACTCGTCGAGGTCCCCCATCAGCACCGCCAGCGGCATCCCCGACATACGCGCCTGCTCGATCAGTTCGCGCGCCCGCACGGCAAGCGCCTGACGGTTGAAGAGCCCCGTAAGCGGGTCGACGACGGCCTCCGCGCGATGCTTGACGTCCGAGCGCATCAGCGCCGTTGAGAGCACCACGACGCCGCCCAGCAGCACCAGCGGCACGATCAGCCGCTGCGGGCGTTCGGCAACCGCGGCCGGACTCACGCACACCGTCACGCCGAGCATCACCACGACAGTCCAGACCACGCCCGTGATCACGCCGCGCAACCTGAAACGCGAACTGAGCGTGACCGCGGGGATCGCAAGCCACGGCAGGAACACGCTGCGCGGCCCGCCCGTCGCCACGACCGCCACACCCGTGGCGGCCTGCGAAAAGGCCCAAGCTCCCATGAACCAGTACTCCGGGCGCGCGCTGTCGGGCATCCGCCGCCCCGCCAGCCAGTACGCGAAGAAGGTCGTCAGGATCGCCAGCAGCGGCCACCAGCCGACCCATGGCGTCAGGATCGCAAGGCCTGCCGTGACCATCGCGAACACAGCCATGTGTGCCGAGACCATGTGGCTTTCCATGTCCAACAGTCGCTGGCGAGTCGCCTCGTCTTCGCACAGCAGGCTCGCGCCCGAGCTTCGCCCCGCGCCTGTAGCACCTGCGTCGTTCGGGGCCGTGTCTTTTGCCGCTGTCGCTCGAGTGCGCCCAGCGTCGCCCGTGCGGCTCGAACCCCCGTGCGGCCGCGAAGGATGGAGTGTCCCCACCCAGCGACTATCGACTGCCCAGCGATCTCCTCAAGTCGTGCAAGATCGCCTCGACGGAAGGCCCTGGCCAAGCGCCCCTCAGCTCCCAGGACGCCTGCCGGCGCCGACCTAGGGCGTCGAGACGAGCGTTGCGCTGTAGGTCAGACGCGCCGTCTGGTACAGGCAGAAGTACTGCACAGCGGAGCCGATCGAGGTCTGCGTGCTCTGTGAGCTCGTGCTCGCGCACTGCTTCTTTTCGCGGCTCGCGCGCCAGGAGGTGTCCTTGCCGAAGCCAAGCGCCAGCGCCGGCGCCCACGTCGGCACGGTCAGCGCCACGATGTAGCCCTTTTTGACCGGGATCGACCGTTCCAGCGGGAACTGCGCCGCTTTTCCGAAGTACTTTTCGAGCTTGACCGTCGGGCTCGACGCGATCAGCTTATACGTGAGGTTCGGTTTCTTCTGCGGCGCGAGGATCGCGATCCCCGCTTCGGCCGCCCCGCCCTCGTTGGCGTTGAAGAACTTGATCTGCGTCGCGTTGGGCTTGCCCAGGCTGATCGTCCAGGCTACGATCGAGCCCGTTTTGGGAATGCTCGTGAGGGTCGTGTTCGTCGCGACCTTGACCTGAAAGCCGGTTGTGCGGCTGACCGCGAGGCATGGGCTTGCCGGACAGCTCGGCGTCGTTTCGGGCGTCGTCGGCGGGATCACGCCAACTTCGGTGATCGTCGCCGTGGCGAGGCCCGGCACGGCAAGCAACAGCGCAAGGCTTGCGAGGATGGCGATATTTGTGCGTTTGATCATTGCCAATGCAACACGTCGGGACGACAGATGTAGCGATATGGACATTTCGCTATTCCCGGCCCAGTTCCTGCGCCGCCGCCGCGATCTGCTCGACGTCGCCGGGCGCCGGCACCCACGGAAGGCGCAGCGAGTCGCCTTGATAGCGCGGGATCACGTGCACGTGGAAGTGGAAGACCGTCTGGAAAGCGACCGCACCGCACGAGTTCAGCAGGTTCACGCCGTCGGCGTCCAGCCGCTGCTTCATCCGCCCCGCCAGGCGCTGGGACGCGAGCGCGACCGCCGTCAGATCCTCGCGCTCGATGCTCAGCAGATCGGCCGAGTGCTCGCGCGGGATCACCAGCGCGTGCCCGCGCGTGGCCGGGGAGATGTCCATGAAGGAGATCGTCCGCTCGTCTTCGTCGACGATCGTCGCCGGCAGCTCGCCTGCGACGATCTTGCAGAAGACGCAGTCCTGGTCGCGCATCGCCGCAAGCCTATTGACTAGACGAGTGTGCGGGCGTGTGCGAGGGCCTGCTCGCGCGTGGCCAGCTCGCCCGCGAACTGCGCCTCGGCGAGCGCCTCAAGCAGCGCCCCCAGGCGCGGCCCCGGCGAGATCTCCAGCTCCTGGGCCAGCTCGTCGCCGCGCAGCAACGGTCGCGGCGGGCCATCGGCACGCCAGCGCAGCGCATCGCCAAGCATCCCCTCGGCCACACGCAGGTGCGCCGCGATCGCCTCCTTCGCGCGCTCGCCGCGCGTAGCCAGCCGGTCGGCGATCGACAGCAGCGTGACGTCCACCTCGACTGGATCCGTCGCGCGCAGGTAGGAGAACACGGTGCGGCGCGAGAGCGGCTGCGGCTCGTGCACGAGAAAGCCGAGGCGCAGATGGTGACGCACGAGCGCCACCGCATGAGCGCGCAACCGCTCGCTCGTGCGCAGCCTCCCCAGCACCTCGCGCGCGAGCGCCGCGCCGCGCTCGTCGTGGCCGATGAACGTCACGCGCCCGTCGCCCGCGCGCACCCCGCGCGTCAGCGGCTTGGCGGCGTCGTGCAGCAGCGCACCCCAGCGCAGCGCCTCCCCGCGCGTGAGCCCGTCCGCGAGCGGCTCGGCCAGCAATGCCGCCACCGCTCCACGGTGCTCGCCCAGCACGGCGCCCAGCTCCACACCGTGGCCGTGATCGAGCTCAGCCGCCCCGCCTGACTCACCCCGCGCCGCGTCGAGCCGGCCCGCCGCGAAGTCGTCCAACTCGATCGTGCAGCGCAGCACCTCCAGCGTGTGCCCGTGAACATCAGCGTGGTGGAAGCGGTTCTGCTCGATCCCGCGCAGCGCCTCGAGCTCGGGGAAGACGACCGCCGTCGCTCCGAGCTCGCTCATCAGCTCCAGGCCACGCAGCACCTCGCGCGCGGCGACGATCCTGCGCAGCTCGACGAACACTCGCTCGGGCGAGCAGCGCACGAGCTCCGCCGCATGCGCACGGGCCGCGTGCAGCGTGTCCGGCTCCGGCTCGAGCCCCAACTCGATCGCGACGCGCACGAGGCGCAGCACGCGCAGCGGATCTTCCGCAAACGCGCCCGGGCCGGCCATGCGCAGGCGCCCGGCCGCCAGATCGACCAGGCCGCCGAGCGGGTCGATCGGCGCGCCGCCGGCGATCGGCTCGGCGATCGCGTTGACCGTGAAGTCACGCAGCGCCAAGTCGGCGTGAAGCGAACCGCCGCGTAGCGACTCCACGTCGATCTGCCAGGACGAGTCACGCGCCGATACTCGCCAGGCGCCGAACTCCGCTGACAGCGCGAAGCACGCCGCGCTGCCAGCCGCGCGCGCGATCGCGCGCGCGCCCTCGCCTGGATCGCCGTCGACGACGACGTCGAGGTCGACCGTCCGGTGCCCCAGCTCGCGATCGCGAATCGCGCCGCCCACGAGCCAGGCCGGGCGGCCGCGCAGCGCCTCGCGGGCGGCATGCAGCGGGTCAGCCATGCACCGGCTCGAGCGCGACGCCGTCGCGGTGGTACACGCGCGGCACGCGCGGCGTCAGGTCGCAACTGATCTCGTAGTTGATCGTCTCCAGCCGCCGCGCGACCTCCTCGGCCGTGATCCGTTCGCTCCCCTGAGCGCCGATCAGCACAGCCGGGGCTCCCCGCAGGCGCTCCGCACTCGCCTCCGCGCCCAGGTCGATCGTCACGTTGTCCATGCTGACCGTGCCCACCAGTGCCCGGCGCGCGCCGTCGATGAGCACCTCGGCGTTGTTCGACAGCCCGCGCCGCCAGCCGTCGCCGTAGCCGATCGGCAGCACGCCCAGCCAGGTATCACGCTCGGCAACGAAGCGCCGTCCGTAGCCGGCGCTCTCCCCCGCCCGGCACAGCTTCACCTCGGCCACGTAGGAGCTCAGCTCAAGCGCCGGCTCGAGCGCGCGCTCGGCAGGATCCACGCCGAACGGGTCCATCCCGTAGATCGCGATGCCGCAGCGCACCATGTCGAACTGCGCGCCTTGCTCGCGCAGCATCGCCGCGCTGTTCGCCGCGTGCACGATCAGCTCGGGCCGCGTTGCCTTCAGCTCGCCCGCCCAGCGCGCGAAGCTATCCAGCTGCTGTGCGAAGAAGCCGTCGTCGTCCAGCTCGTCAGCCGTGGCGAAGTGCGTCATCAGCCCGACCGGCTCGACCCCGGCGCTCTGCTCGGCCAACTCCAGCACGCGCGAGGCAAGGCCCGCGTCGCGCGTGCCGAGGCGGCCCATCCCCGAGTCGAGCTTGACGTGTACGCGCCCGCCGCCGGCCGCCGCGACCTCGCGCACGTGCTGCTCGCTCCACACGACGACATCGGCGCTCGCCGCGAGCGCTTCTGCGAGCTCGCCCGGCCTGAGCGCACCCATCACGAGGATGGGCGCCCGCTCGAGCCCCGCCGCGCGCAGCTCACACGCCTCCTGTGCGCTCGCCACCGCCAGCCAGCCGGCGCCGCCCTCCAGCGCCGCACGTGCGCTCTGCACAGCTCCGTGGCCGTAACCGTCGGCCTTCACGACCGCGCACAGCTGGGTGCCCGCGCGCAGCTCCGAGCCGAGCCGCGCGCAGTTGCGCGCGATCGCCGCCACGTTGACGCTCGCCTGAGCGCGCGGCGCGAGGCGATCGAGGCCCGCGCCGACGGGCGACGCCGTGCTCACGGGCCCTCCTCGGCACGCACCGCCGGCAGCGCTTCGATCACGTCGCTCGCGATCACGCCCTCCGGAGCGCCGTGTCGGCGCGCCGCCTCGCGTCCCGCCGCCGCGTGCAGCCAGACCGCGGCGGCTGCCGCCGCGAACGGCTCGAGACCCTGGGCGAGCAATGCAGCGACCGCGCCCGTCAACACATCTCCCGTACCGGCTGTCGCAAGCGCAGGGCTGCCGCCGCGGCTGACCGCCACGTAGCCCGAAGGATCGGCGATCAGCGAATCGTCGCCCTTCAGCACGACCACCGCGCCCGACTGCTCGGCCGCCGCACGCACATGGCGCAGCCGTTCGCGCTCGATCTGCTCGCTGTCGAGCTCGAGCAGGCGGGCGAGCTCGCCGGCATGCGGCGTCAGCACCGTCGGCGAGCGCCGCGCGCGCAGCTCGCCGAGCCGCCCGGCGTGGGCGTTCAGGCCGTCGGCATCGAGCACCATCGGCGCCTCTGCCTGCGCCGCCAGGGCGCGCGCGAAGGCGAACGCATCCTCGCTGCGTCCGAGGCCCGGCCCGAGCGCGAGCGCGCCGCCGGGGCGGATGTTCTCGAGCACCTCGTTGACCGCAGCAGGCGTGAGCGCGCCGTCGCGCTCTGCCAGTCCGCGCGTCATCAACTCGGGCGTGGCCGCACTGACGATCAAGTCCTGTGCCGAAGCCGGGACGCACGCGATCACGTAGCCCGCGCCCGCGCGCATGCTCGCGTGCGCCGCCATGCGCGGCGCGCCCGTCAGCCCGCGCGAGCCGCCCGCCACGACGACCTGGCCCGAGGCGAACTTGGTCGAGTCGCCTGCCCGCCGAGGAAGCAGCTCGGCCACCGCAGCGCTCGTCAGGCCGACCTTCGCCGCGATCGGCGCGCCCCGCGGGATGCCGATGTCGATCGTGCGCACCTCCCCCGCTTGGCGCTTGCCCGGCATGATCCACAGTCCCGGCTTGGCCGCGTGGAAGGCGACCGTGACCTCGGCACGCACGGCTTCGCCGGCGACGACGCCGCTCGAAGCATCGACGCCGCTTGGCACGTCAACCGCGACGACCGCCGCGCCGGCGGCGTTTACGAGCGCGATCGCCTCGCCCACGGCGCCGTGCGGCTCGCCGGCGAAGCCCGTGCCGAGCAGTGCATCGACGATCATGCTCGCCCGCTCGATCGCGCCTGCACCCTGCGCGAGTGAGACCGGCGCATCGCCGGGCAGGCGCGCCAGGTTCGCCACGGCATCGCCCTTGAACTCCTCCGGCGGTGCCACGCAGACGACGGTCACCTCGCGCCCCGCATCGCGCAGCAGTCGTGCGACGACGAGCCCGTCGCCGCCGTTGTTGCCCTTGCCGCAGAGGACAGCCACCGGCCCATCGCAGGCGTGCACCTCGACCGCTCGCGCCACGCCCGTGCCGGCGCGCTCCATCAACTCCAAACCCGAGACCCCCTGATCCTCGATCGCCCAGCGGTCCACGCCCCGCATCGTCTCGGCGTCGGGCAACGGCTCAAGCCACTCCGGCAGGCTCTCCACGAGGAGCGATGCTAGATGGTCGTGCGCCTACTCGACCGTGACCGTCTTGGCCAGGTTGCGTGGCTGATCGACGTTCAGCCCGCGGTTGCGCGCCACGGCGTATGCGAGCAGTTGCAGGGGAATCACCGCGAGGATCGGCTGCAGCATCCAGTCGGTCGCTGGGACCTTCATCGTCGCGTCGGCGTGCGGCTCGACCTCGCCGTCGCCCTCGGTGGCGACCGCGATCACGCGCGCGCCTCGCGCGCGTGCCTCCTGGATGTTCGAGACGAGCTTGTCGAGCACCGGCGAGCTCGTCGCCACGCAGACGACCGGCGTAGCGTCGTCGAGCAGCGCGATCGGACCGTGCTTCATCTCGCCCGCCGCGTAGGCGTCGGTCGAGATGTAGGAGATCTCCTTCAGCTTCAGTGCGCCCTCGAGCGCGACCGGCAGCCCGACGTGGCGGCCGATGTAGAAGAAGAAGTCGGCGTCCCAGCACGTCTGCGCGATCTCCTGCGCCTCGCGCTCGGCGCGCTCCATCAGCTCGTCGATGCAGTGCGGCAGGCGCTTGAGCTCACCCACGAGCTCGCTCAGGCGAGCCGGCTCGAGCGTGCCGCGCAGCTCCGCCAGGCGCAGCGCCAGCAGGTACATGACCGCCACCTGGCAGACGAACGTCTTCGTCGCCGCCACGCCGATCTCCAGACCCGCGCGCGTGTACAGCACGCCGTCGGCCTCGCGCGTGGCCTGCGAGCCGCGCGTGTTGGTGATCGCCAGCACCGTCGCGCCGCGCTCGCGCGCCAGGCGCATCGCCGCCAGCGTGTCCGCCGTCTCGCCCGACTGCGAGATGCCGATCACCAGATCGTTCGGCCCCACCACCGGGTTGCGATAGCGGTACTCCGAGGCGATGTCCATCTCGACCGGAACGCGCGCCCACTCCTCAAGCGCATAGCGCCCGATCAGACCCGCGTGGTAGGCCGTGCCGCACGCGACCACGACGATCCGCGTGACGCCCGCGAGGATCGACTCATCCAGCGCTCCCTCCTCGTCGAGGTCGACGCCGTCGCCGCGCGCGGTGCGGTCGAACAGCGTGTCGGCCACCGCGTCGGCCTGTTCGTGGATCTCCTTCAGCATGAACGTCTCATAGCCGCCCTTCTCGGCCGTCTCCTGGTCCCAGTCGACCTGTTCGACGGAGCGCTCGACGGGCTCCCCGGCGCCGGTCATGATGCGCACGCCCTCGGGGCGCAGCACGACGATCTCGCCGTTCTCCAAATACTGCACCGTGCGCGTCTGCGCGAGGAACGCCGGCACGGCCGAGGCGACGAACTGCTCACCCTCGCCGCGGCCGATGATCAGCGGGCACTCCTTGCGCGCGCCGACCAGCACCTCGGGCTCCTCCAGCGCCATCGCCACGAACGCGTAGTGGCCCTCGAGCTCGTTGTATGCCAGGCGCACCGCCTCCGCGAGGTCGTCGGTGTAGTGCCGGGCGATCAGGTGCGCGATCACCTCTGCGTCGGTCTCCGAGGTGAACACGCAGCCTTCCGAGGACAGGCGCTGCTTCAGCGCCATGTAGTTCTCGACGATCCCGTTGACCACCACGTGCACGCGATCCTCGTTGTCGTAGTGCGGATGGGCGTTCTCCTCGCTCACGCGCCCGTGCGTGGCCCAGCGCGTGTGCCCGATCCCCGTCGTCGCCGGCTTCTGCGCGAGCGCCACCGCGCCGTTGCCCTGCGCCGCCGCAATCGCACCCTCGAGCTTCGCCTCCAGCGCGCTCAGGTTGCCGACCGCCCTGACCGACTCGATCCGCCCGTCGGCGACCACCGAGATCCCGGCCGAGTCATAGCCGCGGTACTCGAGCTTGCTCAGTCCTTCGAGCAAGAGCTCACGTACCGGACGTCCGCCAACGTAGCCAACGATGCCGCACATCCGATCGAAGATACCAGCGCTGTTGCGCCCCGCTCGGGCTACAGCGGCGCCACCAGACGCTCGTTCTAGCCGAGCTCGGCCTGCACCAGCGCCACCAGGCGCTCGCACACCTCGTGCGCCTCGTCCTCCGTCGGCGCCTCGACCATCACGCGCACGAGCGGCTCGGTGCCGCTCGGGCGCACGAGCACGCGCCCGCGCCCGGTCAGCTCCTGCTCCGCCGCCCGCACCGCCTGATCGACGCCGGCCGCCTGCGCCAGCGCGTTGCGGTCGCGCACGCGCACGTTGACCAGCCGCTGGGGCAGCTTCGCCATCGCATGGCGCTCGCTCAGGTCGCCGCCGGCCAGCGCCTCCATTGTCAGCAGCGCGCTGGCGATGCCATCGCCCGTGCGGTTGAAGCCCATCTCGATGATGTGCCCCGACTGCTCGCCGCCGAGCGCCCAGTCGCGCGCGCGCAGCTCCTCCAGCACGTAGCGGTCGCCGACGCTCGTCGTCACCACGTTGACGCCCGCCTGCGCCATCGCCGAGTGAAAGCCGTAGTTGGTCATCACCGTGACCGCCACGCCGTCGCCGCTGAGGCGCCCGTTGGCGCGCAGGTGCAGCGCCGCCAGCGCCAGCAGCTCGTCGCCGTCGACCACCTTGCCCTCGCGGTCGACCGCCAGCACGCGGTCGCCATCGCCGTCGAAGGCAAAGCCGAGCGCGTGGCCGCCGGCCACGACGCGCTCAGCCAGCGCCTCCACGTGCGTCGAGCCGACGCCGTCGTTGATGTTGCGCCCGTCGGGCTCGTCGGCGATCACGCCGACCGTCGCGCCGAGGCGGCGAAAGATCTCGGGCGCCACGTGATAGGTGGCGCCGTTGGCGCAGTCCAGCAGCACGTCGATACCAGACAGATCCAGGTCCACGAAGCGCGTGTGCAGCTCGCGCAGGTAATCCTCCGGTGCGCCGCGCAGCTCGCGTACACGCCCGATCGCCGCGTTCGCCGGCGGCACATCGCGCTCGAGCAGCCGCTCGATCGCGTGCTCGGCTTCGTCGGTCAGCTTGTAGCCGTCGCCCGCGAAGAACTTGATGCCGTTGTCGTGGAACGGGTTGTGCGAGGCCGACAGCACGACCGCCAGGTCGAAGCCGTAGCGACCGAGCAGCAGCGGCGCCGCCGGCGTCGGCAGGACACCGCCGAGCAGCGCATCGCCGCCCGCCGCGCTGACGCCCGCGGCGACAGCCGACTCGAGCATCTCGCCCGACTCGCGCGTGTCGCGCACGATCAGCACCTGCGGGTGCTCCGCGCCGGTCTGCTCGGTGGCAGCGCGGCCGAGCGCGAGCGCCAGCTCTGCCGTCACGAACTCGCCGGCGAGGCCGCGAACTCCGTCGGTCCCGAACAGCTTGCGGGGCATGCTCACCCTCGTCGTATCGACGCTAGCGCTTGGAGAACTGAGGCTTCTTGCGGGCCTTCTTCAACCCGGCCTTCTTGCGCTCCTTCGCGCGCGAGTCGCGCGTGAGAAAGCCCCTGCGCTTGAGCTCGCCGCGCAGGTTCGGGTCGGCCTCGAGCAGCGCGCGCGAGACGCCGTGGCGCAGCGCCCCGGCCTGCGCCGAGATGCCGCCGCCGTGCAGGCGCGCCACCACGTCCATCTTCTCCTGGTAGCCGACCGTCTCCAGCGGCTGGCGGATGTTGCGCTGAAGCGTGTCGCGCGGGAAGTGCTGCTCGAGCGTGCGCCCGTTGATCAGGTACGTGCCCTTGCCCGGGCGCAGCGTCACGCGGGCGATCGCCGTCTTGCGCTTGCCCGTCGCGCGGTAGCGCGCGCCGGCCGCCAGGTCGATCGCCGCCGTCGCGATCGGCTCGCTCAGCGTCTCCTCGCCCTCGTCGGCGTCACCCTCGCCCTGCGCCGCCGGCTCCCCCTCCTCGTCCTCGACCGCGTAGGGGTCCTCGTAAGCCGTCTCGCCGCGTCCCAGCGGGTCGGCGCCCTCGGGGACGATGTCGACCTCCAGGTGCGCGCCCGGGACGGCCGGTTTGGCGCTCGGCGCCGCAACGTCGGCATCGTTGCCTTCGTCCTCCTCCTCGTCGACCGCCGCCGCGACGGCCGCCACGTCCTCGGACTCCTGCAGCGCCTCCAGCGCGGCATCCTCCGCCGAGCCCGCGATCTCCTGAGCATCGCCCGTCGGCACCGCATGGCCCTCGCCGGCCGGCTCGACCGTCGCCGGCTCAGGCGCCGGGTGCTCGGCGGGCGCATCGCGCGCCTGCTCGGCGGCCTCCAGGGCCGCGTCCTCGGCCGAGCCCGCGGTCTCCTGCGCCTCCTCGCTCGGGACGGCGTGCTGGGGTGTCTCTGCGCCCTCTGCCGTCGGCTCGGCGCCCTCGGCCGCCGCGTCTGGGGTCTCGGGGGTCTGCTCGTCGGCCATCATTCAGTCTCCTCCGTGGAGCTTCCAGCCCCACGTTCTGATGTCATCAGCCGGCTTCCAGCCGCCTGAGCATCCAAAAGTTGCGGGTTCTGGGCGACGTGCGGGTGCTCGGGCCCGGCATAGATCTTCAGCTTCGTCAGTTGCTTACGCGCCAGGCGGTTGCGCGGCATCATCCCTTTGACCGCCAGGCGGATGATCTCCTCCGGTCGACGTGCCTGCATCTCCTCGAACGTGCGCGAGCGCAGGCCGCCCGGGTAGCCCGAATGACGGTAGTAGCGCTTGTCTTGGCGCTTGTTGCCCGTCACGTGGATCTTCTCCGCGTTGATCACGATCACGAAGTCGCCCGTGTCGCAGTGCGGCGTGTACTCCGGCTTGCGCTTGCCGCGCAGCATGTCCGCCACCTGCGTCGCCATCCGGCCGAGCGTGAGCCCGTTCGCGTCCACGAGCAGCCAATTGCGCTCGCGGTCGGTCGGCTTCGCTACGTATGTCTTGGTCGAGAAGGCCATAAGGCGTGAAAAAGGCCACGCGTGCCGAGTGCTCCGGACGCGCGGCGGAGCGGACATCATAGGCGAAGTCGGGCGGCTTCGTAACTCAAGTTGCGGCGTGACCGGGCGGAATGCCTCCCAGGTGGGTGATCGTGGTTCGTGGCAAGGACGCAGGGAGCGTGGCGTGCTGGCCGAAACGGGGATTCCAGCGAAGCGAGTGTCTCCCGGCTTCGGTACGCGAGCGACCGAGGACGCAGCCACGGGCCGCGAGGCGCCCGCCTGGGTTACTCCCACTCGATCGTGCCGGGTGGCTTCGACGTGATGTCGAGAACCACCCGGTTGACCTCGCGCAGCTCGTTGATCATGCGCGAGGCGATCGCCTCCAAGAGGTCATACGGCAGGCGCGCCCAGTCGGCCGTCATCGCGTCATCGCTCGTGACAGCACGCAGCACGACGACGTAGCCGTACGTGCGCTCATCCCCCTGCACGCCGACCGTGCGCACGTCGGGCAGCACGCAGAAGGACTGCCACAGCTCGCGGTACAGGCCGGCCTTGCGGATCTCCTCCTGCAAGATGTGGTCGGCCTCGCGCAGCACGTCCAGGCGCTCCTTCGTCGCTTCGCCGCCGACCACGCGGATCGCCAGACCCGGCCCGGGGAACGGCTGGCGCCAGACAAGGCGCTCGGGCAGGCCCAGCTCGATCCCGACCGCGCGCACCTCGTCCTTGAACAGCGCACGCAGCGGCTCGATCAGCTCGAACCGCAGATCCTCCGGCAGCCCGCCCACGTTGTGGTGGGACTTGATCGTCGCCGCGCCCGTGCCGCCGCCCGACTCGATCACGTCCGAGTAGAGCGTGCCCTGTACGAGGAAGCGGGCATCCTCGCCGCCGCTGCTCTCGGCCAGCTTCGCCGCCTCCTCCTCGAACACGCGGATGAACTCGGCGCCGATCACCTTGCGCTTGGCCTCCGGCTCGGTGACGCCTTTGAGCTTCTCCAGGAAGCGCCGCTCGGCTTCTACCGCCACCAGCGGCACCTTGAACGTGTCGCGAAACGCGCTCACCACCTGCTCGCCCTCGTCCTTGCGCATCAACCCGTGGTCGACGAACACGCACGTCAGCTGATCGCCGATCGCGCGGTGCACGAGCAGCGCCGCCACCGAGGAGTCAACGCCGCCCGAAAGCCCGCACACGACCTGGGCTTCGCCCACCTGCGCGCGGATGCGGCGGATCTGATCCTCGACGATCGAAGCCGGCGACCACGTCGGCTCGCAGCCGCAGATCTCCGTGAGGAAGCGCGTGAGGATCTCCTGTCCGTACGGCGTGTGCACGACCTCCGGGTGAAACTGGATTCCATAGATGCCGCGGCTCGTGTCCTCCACCGCCGCCACCGGCGAGGAGCTCGAGGACGCCAGCGCCGTGAAGCCCGGCGGCGGCTCGTACACCGTGTCGCGGTGCGACATCCAGCAAGTCTGCTCACGCGGCAGGTCGTGCAGCAGCACGCCGGGCTCTGAGACGTGCAGGTCAGAGCGGCCGAACTCGCCCACCTCCGCCTGCTCGACCCGCCCGCCCAGCTCGTGCACGAGCAGCTGCATCCCGTAGCAGATGCCCATCACCGGAACCCCCAGCTCCAGCAGCTCACGCTGCAGGCGCGGCGCGCCCTCCGCGTAGACCGACGCCGGCCCGCCCGAGAGCACGATCCCGCACGGCTTGCGCTTGGCGATCTCCGCGACCGGGACCGTGTGCGGCAGGAGCTTTGAGAACACGCCGCAGTCGCGGATCCGCCGCGCGATCAGCTGGCTGTACTGACCGCCGTAGTCGAGCACCACGATCTCCGGAACGCCCCCGACTTCGTCTGGCGGCGTCCTCGGTCGCTCATGCGCGAAGCCCATCTCGCGAACTGCCTGTGCCCGTGAGGGTGCGTCCTTGCCATCCTCGCCGGAACCGCTCCGGACGGTCGCCGGCAAGATGTCGGCCACCGTCCCGGAGTCAGTCATTGACTAGGGCTGCTGCCTTCCCGTTGGTCGCGCCCATGCCGACCTGCTGGTCGCGTTGCAGCGACTTGCCCTCGGTCTGCAGCGACGGCGCGATCACGACCTCCGCCCGGTTGAACTCCGCCAGATCCTTGTGGCCACACGTCGCCATCGATGTGCGCAGGCCGCCGAACAGGTTGAACGTGCCATCGTTCTCCCGCGCCGGGCCGACGAGGATCTCCTCGAGCGTGCCGTTCTGGTGCGTCGCCACGCGCGCGCCGCGCGGCAGGCTCGGGTGGAATGTCGCCATGCCCCAGTGAAAGCCGCGGCCAGGCGCCTCGTAGGCACGCGCCAGCGGCGAGCCGATCATCACCGCGTCGGCGCCAAGCGCGATCGCCTTGGATACGTCGCCGCCGTTGCGCATGCCGCCGTCGGCGATCACCTGCGCGTACTCGCCCGTCTCGAGCATGTGCGTCGAGCGTGCATGCGCAACATCCGCGATCGCCGTCGCCTGTGGCACGCCGATGCCGAGCACGCCGCGCGTCGTGCACGCCGCGCCCGGGCCGACGCCGACGAGTACGCCCGCCGCGCCAGTGCGCATCAGGTGCAGGCCCGTGTGGTAGGAGGCGCAGCCGCCAACGACCACCGGCACGTCCAGCGAGGGGATGAACTCCTTCAGGTTGAGCGGCTCCGAGACCGTCGAGACGTGTTCGCCGGAGACGACCGTGCCCTGGATCACGAGCACATCCAGGCCCGCCTCCATTGCGATCTCGTGGTACTTGAGCACCCGCTGGGGCGTCAGCGACGCCGCCACGACGACCTTCTGCTCCTTGATTTCGGCGATCCGCTGCGCGATCAGCTCCGGCTTGATCGGCTCCGCGTAGATCTCCTGCATCTCGCGCGTCGCCTGATCCTTCGGCAGTAAAGCGATCCGCTCGAGTTGCTCCTCGGCGTCCTCGTAGCGCGTGAAGATGCCCTCCAGGTTGAGCACCGCCAAACCGCCGAGACCGCCGACGAGGCCGGCCGTGCGCGGCGATACGACGCCGTCCATCGCCGAGGCCAGCATCGGCAGCTCGAACTGGTACGGGCCGAGCTTCCAGGAGATGTCGATGTCGTCCGGGTCACGCGTGCGCCTCGACGGCACGATCGCGATGTCGTCGAATCCATATGCGCGACGGCCCTTCTTGCCGCGGCCAATCTCTATCTCCATCGGTTGATCCTCGCAATCGCTCCGGACGAGAAGACCCCGCTGCAAGCGGGGTCGTAAGGGGGTCGGCGAGGCGCCTGAATGGTGTTGTCACGGACGTCGGCCAACGGATTTCGAGCATAGCAACGGGGCCTTGTGTCCTATGCCCTTGGGTATCCTCGTCTGACATGAGCGAGGGAGATGAACATGGGCTCGCCCACGAGCTATGACCCACACGCGATCGAGGCCCGCAGGCAGGCAGCCTGGCGCGAGCGCGACGCGTCCCGGACGCCGGCCGTTCAGGACGAGCTGCCGCACCTGTACATAAAGCCCTCGGCGCCGTTCACTTCGGGCAACGTGCACATCGGACACGTGCGCAGCTATTCGATCGGCGACGCCTACGCCCGCTTCCGCCGTGCCCGCGGCGATCAGGTCCTGTTCAACTTCGGCTTCGACGCCTTCGGCCTGCCCGCCGAGCTCGGCGCGATCGATCGGGGCATCCCGCCGAGCGAGTGGGTCGCGCGCTGCGCCACACACATGACCGGGCAGCTACAGCGGCTCGGCTTCTCCTTCGACTGGGAGCGCACCTTCCTCAGCTCCGACCCCGTCATGTACCGCTGGTCGCAGTGGCTGTTCTTGACGCTGCTGCAGGCCGGGCTCGTGTACCGCGGCACCGGAACCGTCGACTGGTGCGACACCTGCCAGACGACGCTCGCCACGATCCAGGTCGAGGACGGCCTCTGCTGGCGCTGCCACAACCCGGTGCGGCTGATCGAGCGCCCGACCTGGTACCTGCGGATCAGCGCCTACGTGCCCGAGAACGACCGCCGGCTGCAGGAGCGCGCGGACTCGGGCAAATGGGACGAGGTCGCGCTGGCCAGCCAGCGCTTCGTGCTCGGCCGCGTCGACGGCGTCGAGGTCGAGCTGAGCTCGGACGACGGCACGAAGCTGACCGTGTTCACGCCGCACGCCGAGGAGCTCGCGCAGGCGCGCTTCGTGCTGATCTCGCCCAAGCATCCTGAGATCGAGGCCTGGGCGAGCGAGCCCGAGGTGCGCGAGCGCCTGGAGGCGCTGCGCTCGGGCGGCCTTGCGCGAAGCTCGCGCGACGCCGCCCAGATCCCGCTCGTCGACACTCGCCGCACACTGCCGGCGCCCGCCGGCGGCCAGCCGCTGCCCGTGCTGATCTCCCCCGGCGTCGACGGGCGCTTCGGCGCGACCGCCGTCTTCGGCATCCCCGAGGCCGACCGCACCGACGAGGTGCTCGCCGAGCGCATCGGCGCTCTCGTCTCAGACGCCCGGGAGGGCGTCCCCTCCTCGATATCCGGCGAGCAGCCGCCCGCGATTGCACAGGCGCGCCCGGCCGTCCGCTACAAGGCCGAGGACTTCTCGATCTCGCGTCAGCGCTCGTGGGGCACGCCGATCCCGATCGTCTACTGCGAGCAGCACGGTGCAGTGCCGCTGCCGAAGGAGCAGCTGCCGGTGCTGCTGCCGCTCGACATCACGCCGACCGGCACCGGCAACCCGCTGGCCGAGCTGCGCTCGTTCGTGCAGACCACCTGTCCGCTGTGCGGCGGGCCGGCCGAGCGCGAGACCGACACGCTCGACTGCCACTTCGACGCGCTGTGGCTGTGGGTGCCGGCCTGCGTGCCGCCGGAGTCGCGCGAGCAGTCGCTTGAGCAGATCCTCGCGCTGGGAGACCTGCGCCACTGGCTGCCCTCCGAGCGCGTCGTCGCCGGGTCGGACAGCGGCAACTTCGTGTTCGACCAGCGAATCGTCACGAAGGCGCTGCGCGACATCGGCCCACTCGCCTTCCTGCAGGACGGCGAGCCCTTCGCCGGCTGCCTGTTTCACGAGATGGTCATCAGCGACGGGCGCAAGATGAGCAAGCATCTCGGCAATGTCGTCGACCCCGACGCGCTCGTCGAGCGCTACGGCGCGGACACGGTGAGGCTCGCCGTGCTGTACGCCGCGCGTCCGCAGAAGACGCTCAACTGGAGCGACTCGGCCGTGCTGCGCGCGCATCGCTTCCTCACGCAGGTGTGGGACTTCACGCAGACGCGCCTGGCCGCCGCGCAGGAGCTCGGCGCCGGCGACGGCCAGACGGCGGACACGGGCGTCGGCGCCGACGGCGAGCCCGTCAGAGACACGAGCGAGCACCTGCGGCTGAAACTCCTTCAGTGGACGGAGAAGGGCGTGGAGAAGATCACCGAGGACCTGGAGGGCCTCGAGATGCACAGCGCCGTGCGCAACGTGATGCGCCTGTTCGACCGCATCAAGGACTTCGAGAAGCGCGTGCTCGCACGCCGGCCAGCGCTCGGCGCGGCCGACAACGAGGCGCTCTTGCAGGCGCTCTCGCTGCTCGCGCAACTGCTCGGGCCGTTCGTCCCGCACGTGGCCGAGGAGCTGTGGATCTCGCTCGGAAATGACGAGAGCACTGTGCAAACGCCTTGGCCGGGCGTATCGTTGCAGCAGATAGCCGCATGAGCCCGCAGACGATCGAGAGCCCCACCGGGGCGAGACAACGGACACGCTCGTGCGCGACTGGCCTCGTCTGCCATCGCTGCGAGAACAGTTATTCACTGGAGTCAACCGTCTTTTCATGCCCGGACTGCGGCAAGGGCCTGGACATCGTCTACGACTACGAGCTCGCCGCGAGCCACTTCCGCGACTTCCCCAGCTCCGAGCGTCCGCAGAACGTCTGGCACTTCGAGGAGCTCCTGCCGATCGTCGACGCCGGCGCGCAGGCGCGCGTGGGACAGCACTCGGGCTACACGCCGCTGATCCGCGCCGACCGCCTCGGAGCCGAGCTCGGCATCGCCAACCTTTACCTGAAGGACGACTCGAGCAACCGCCCGAGCCTCTCCTACAAGGACCGCGTCGTCTCGATGTCTGTTGCGCGCCTGCTCGAGCGCGGCAAGTCAGAGATCGGCTGCGTCTCCACAGGCAACGTCGGCACGGCCGTCGCCTCGCTCGCCGCCAAGGCCGGCGTGGCCGCC
The DNA here is from genome assembly GCA_044446425.1 of Solirubrobacterales bacterium. Taxonomy (GTDB): domain Bacteria; phylum Actinomycetota; class Thermoleophilia; order Solirubrobacterales; family Solirubrobacteraceae; genus Palsa-744. The sequence goes on from JBIOEW010000012.1 coordinate 27,224, forward strand.
TACATCTGCTACCCCAACCGCCTCGAGGGCACCAAGGCGCGTTCGTGCATGGCGCTCGGCGCGAAGGTCTTCCAGGTCGAGGGCAACTACGACGAAGCCAACCGCCGCTGCCGCGAGGTCGCCGAGGCGACGGGCATGGACTTCGCCAACATCACGCTGCGCCCGTTCTATGCCGAGGGCGCCAAGACGGCCGCCTTCGAGATCGTCGAGCAGCTCGACTGGGAATCGCCCGACCACATCGTCAGCCCCGCCGCCGGCGGCACGCTGTCCTCGCGCATGCACAAGGGCCTGAACGAGCTCGAGCTGCTCGGCCTCGCCGAGACTGCACGCACGGCGATCCACATCGCCCAGCCGAGCGGCTGCAACCCGATCGCCTCGGCGATCCTCGCCGAGGAGGCCGAGGTCCACCCGGTGATGCCCGAGACGGTCGCGCACTCGCTCGCGATCGGCGCGCCCGGCGACGGCTACCTCGTGATCGACGCCGTGCACAAACGTGGCGGCACGGCGGCGTTCGCCTCAGACCCGGAGATCTTCGCCGGCATCGACCTGCTCGCGGCCACCGAGGGTCTGTTGACCGAGCCGGCCGGCGGCACGACAGTCGCCGTGCTCGAGAAGCTCGCCGCGGCGGGGCGCTTCGCCGCCGGCGACACCGTCGTCGCGCTGATCACCGGCAACGGGCTGAAGACGCTCGACGAGCACCCGCCGAAACAGTGGCCCGACAAGATCGCCTGCGAGCTCGACGCGATGCGCGCGGCGCTCGAGCAGCTCAAGGCCACGCCGACGTTGATGCAGACGGCGCACGAAGCGCTGCAGCTCTAGCCGATAGCGGCGCGACTCAGCCGCGGCGCAGCAGCCGCCCGACGGCGGCCATCATCTCCTCGGTGCGCTGCTCGCGCTCGCCCTGCTCGCCGCCGAGCACGCAGACGCGCGCATGGTCGTCGAGCAGCCCCAGCGCGACCTTGTCGAGCGCCGCCTCGATCGCCGCGATCTGCGTGAGCACGTCGATGCAGTAGCGCTCCTCGGCGACCATCTTCGAGACGCCGCGCACCTGACCCTCGATCCGGGCGAGGCGCTTCTGCAGCTCGTCCTTGCTCGCCGTATAGCCGCGCGCCGGTGGTTTCGACTTGATCTCGGCCATCGCCACAGGATACCCCCATGGGGCATGGGCCTTCCACGGACACCGGCTGCGGGCTTCGGCGGATGCCCGGCGAGGGCGAGCCGATACAGTGCTCCCCATGGCCGCAGAGCTCCCGTCCGATCCGCTGCTCGAGCTCGATGAGCGCCGGCGCAAAGAGCGCGAGGCCGTCGAGGAGGCCGGCGGCGGCGAGTCCGAGGGCTTCGAGCTGGCCGAGCAGGAACTGATCGAGCACACCTCCCACGGCGACGAGCACGCGCCGGCCAAGATCTCCCAAGACGCCTTTCGCGAGGGCGAGGTGGAGGCCCCGCAGGCCGACTACGGCGAGGCCGACGAGGAGCACCTCGCCGATTAGCGGTGGTGCGCGCCGGCCTCGGCTCGCAGGCGCACGAGCAGCCGGTCCCGGGCGGGGATGCTCGACCCCCGCCCGGACCCTTGCTGCGGCTTATCCGTTCAGCGACGGCGCTATTCGGTCGTCGTCGTGCCGGTGCCCGATTTCGCTTCGGCGCCCGACGCTTCCTGACCTGGCGGCGGGCCGCCCATCATGCCCGGCGGCCCACCCATGCCGCGACTGTGATCGGGGCGGAACGTCGAGTCCATCGCGAACACAGTCGTGCCTTCCGAGGAGGAGCTGATCGAGACGTGGTCTTTCGCCTTGATGTCACCGAGCGAAGCGCTCGCGCCGTCGCGCATGACCTTCGCCCCCGACGGCACGCTCAGCGTGAGCGTCTTGTACGTCGCGCTTTTCGTGCCCTCCACGATCGTGATCGTGCCGGCGCCGCTGTCGACGCTCTGCACCGTGCCCCGGTCGGTCGTCAACGTGATGAACGACGTGCCCGCTTTATCGGGCACCACGCTGACCGAATGCACCGCGCCGCCCTCGGGCCTGCCGATGCCGTACGGTCCACCGATGCCGTCGCCCGGCGGGCCCGGGAAGCCGGCCTGGGCGGTATGCGCCGTTGCGCCTTTGCTCTTCGTGCCCGAGCCCTGCGACGTGCCCGAGCCCTGCGCGATCGCCGCCGTCACGGCCGCAATCGCGCATATCGCAGCGACCACGCCGATCAACTTCCTGCGGAACATTGGAACCTCCTGCTCTGCGGTTTGCCGAGCAAGTCCGAGCTCGACCTTGAACGCATCGTCGTCGGAGGCCGTAAGACGGAGCTGTGGCGTGGATAAGAGTTACGTCGGGACGCTTGCAGCACGCCGCGTCCACGGCATCTGGCGCCCGCCACGCGCGATGGGCTACTCTAGTTAGGTTGCCCTAACTCGGAGGTCCGGTGAGCTTCGCAGAAACGGCCGCGCTCGGCGCGATTGCCGGCTTCACAATCTTCATAGGCCTGCCCATCGGTCGCCTGCGACGCGTCGACGATCGTCTGCGTGTGGCGCTGGCCATGCTTTCCGTCGGGATTCTCGCGTTCATCTTCATGGACGTCACCTCGCACGGCCAGGAGATCGTCAGCGCCCGCCTCGATGCGTTCAAGAACCACGACGGGAACTTCGCCGGCGTGCTCGGCATGTTCGCGCTGCTGGCCGCCGGCTTCACGCTCGGCACTGCCGGCATCTCGGCGATCGAGCGCCGACTGCGCCCCGCAAAGCCCAACCTCCCGCCTCTGGCCGGTGGCGACAGCGCCACCGTCCTCAGCGCGAGCGAGGTCGCCGGCTATGACGCGCAGGCCGCAAACGCACGCCGCCAGGCGCTTCAGACGGGCATGACCATCGCCGTCGCCATCGGCCTGCACAACTTCGCCGAGGGGCTGGCCATCGGTGTCTCCGCGAAGGCCGGCGAGGTCGCCCTCGCCACCGTCCTCGTGATCGGCTTCGGCCTGCACAACACGACCGAGGGCTTCGGCATCGTCGGTCCGCTCGGCCCCACGCGGCCGTCGTGGAAATGGCTCGCCGTGGTCGGCCTCGTCGGAGGCGCCCCCACGTTCATCGGCGCCATGGTCGGCTATCAGGTGCACTCGAGCGCCCTCGAGCTGTGCTTCTACGCGCTCGCCGGCGGCGCCATCCTCTATGTCATCGGCGAGATCTGGGCCGGTATGCGCCGCTACGGCCACCGGACGCTCGGCCTGCTGATGCTTGCCACCGGGTTCCTCGCCGGCGTGGCCACCGATCTGATCGTGAGCTACGGCGGCGGTTAACGTTGACGTGGCGCCCGGCGGGCCCGGCGCTCCGTGGTGTCTCAGTTTGAGCCGACCACGCCCCGCCAAGTAGCTTCGCCCGGTCATTTACCGAGTTGGCCCGGGCGACGGTTGTAGCCGCCCCCGGGCCGTGGCACAGGAGGCGAAGCTCCCATGCACGGCAAATCCAAGCAGGGGTCGGGATTATCGCGCTCGTCGATGAGGCGACCGGCTACCAGGAGGTGCGCGCGCGAAACGCCCTCGCAAAGATTCTCGAAGCCTTCGTGGCGAAAGAGCTTCAGGCCTACATCAAGACCTTCCCGCCTGACTTCTACAGCGAGATGTTTCGACTTCGCGGCCTTGACTATCCCAACGGAACCGTGAAGCGTCCGCAGTACTTCGGCAATCTGACGAACGACATTGTTTACAAGCGGCTCGCGCCGGGCGTTCTGGAGGAGCTTCGCCGCGTTACGCCCCGCGACCCGAAAGGGCGCCCCCAAGGCCAAGTACTTTCAGAGCCTCACCAGCAATATCGGCTACCCGAAGCTGCGCGAGCGTCTTGGCTCTGTCGTCATACTCATGAAGCTCAGTCAGGATTGGGACGGCTTCGTGCGGAAGCTCAATCAGATTCACCCGCGCGTGGGTGACACGATCCCGCTGTTCGTCGAAGACGAAGGCCGAAGTCTATGAGCTAGACCAGCGCGCGCGCGCCGCGCTCCGAGCGCTCTCGGAGCGCTGCTCGGGCGTCATCTTCGACGCACGAGCCTTGCCACCCTTCAGACCGCCTTTGCGCCCCAACTCGACCGCGGCGGGGTTCTTCTCGCTCTCCGGTGCCGTGTCGTCGGCCTCGCCGGTGGCGATATCCACGACGAGCTTCGCGAGTTGGTTCGGGTCACGAGGGCGCTTGCGTGAGCGGTCAGGCATAGTCGCCACCGTAGCGCTCCTAGACGCTGTACGTCAATGAGCGCATAGAAGCGGCACCGCGGCTACCGAGCAGCACCAACGCCGGGTCAACCTCAACATCGTCGCGGACTTTATGGCGCGCTTCCTCGATCACAGATGTGCCGTCCCGATCTCCTTTGAGTAGGCGGAGAAGATGCTCAAGGACCGACGCGAGCAACGCCACCGGCACAAGAACGCCGGTCAATACCCAACCGCTAGGGGCGCCAAAAAGGACGTGGCGGATGGTGATGGCACGTAGTTCGTCGAGTCGCTGCTCGACGACAACCTTGTCACGCGGGTCGAGGGCCTCAACGTTGAACAGCTCAGGGACCTGGACATGGCGGCAGGACCACCGCATCGCGAGCAGCTTTAGGGCCCCGATTTCTGGAGCGAGCTCAATCACGCCCTCGATAAAGCGCACGAGCGCTTGGGGCTGGGTGCCGTCCTGGAATGAGCCATCCAGCACCTCGTCGGCTAGCCGGTCGCGCAGTCGCCAGAGCCGGTAGCGGAAGATGCTGAGATTGCATGACGGGATGATCTTGATCAGCCCGAACCACGCAAATAGCGTGATCGCTGTGACGTTTAGGATCAGGAATGTGCTCATTTTCCTCCCGTCAGACTAGTTGGTCGGACTCGCCTGGCTCGTTTCCAGTCGCGCACACCGACGCCGCAGCCGAATGACCTCAGCTCTTTGCTCTCGATTCCGGCGCAACAACGCATAGACGGTCCCGCCCAAGACGAGACTGACCGTGATGCTAAGCGAGAACGTGACGGCAATGTCGGTGTGTTTCCCGGCCAGAGCCTTTGCGATCGGGAGCGCTGCACGCAACGGAATCCAGAGCGCGACGATCCAGACGACTGGGATGAGCCACTTGAATAGCTCGTACCGCGTCGCCGTGAGCTGAACATCGGCCTGCGTGGGCTCACGTACCTCCTCCGCCATGGTCGCGCAGAGTAACGGATGCCATCAGCGCGACGAAGCTTCGCATACCGACTGGCGGAACTACCGCAGTCAATGGAGCCCAAAGGCACGCCGCAAATAGACAGAGCGTCAAACTGAGACACCACCCGGCGCTCCGTCACAGCCCGAGCTTGCGCACGCCCGCCTCGTCGAAGCCGAAGTGGTGCCCGGCCTCGTGAAGCACAGTCTGCTTGACCTTCAAACGGAGGCGAGCAGGATCGCCGCCGAAGTCGCGCACGAGCGTGTCGCGGAAGATCAGGATCTCGTCTGGAAGTCCGCCACCCCCGAAGAAGCCCATGCCGCCCATCTTGAGGCCGACATAGAGGCCGTATGCGTGGTTCTCGGCACCGCGATCGGAAACGACGATCGCGACGTTCTCGAGCGCGTGTTGGAACTCGGTCGGCAGTTCGTCGAGCGCCGAGCTGACGAGCTGCTCGAAATCCTGCTCGCTGTAGTGGCGGTGGTTGCTCATGGCTTGGTCGTCGCGCCGAGGTTTCGCTCGCGTGCGCTGACGGTGAGCGCAGCCTATCTCCGCATGTCGAACGCCCGCCAAGTCGAGGTTTCGCGGCGCTCGTCCCAGCCCTTCCCACGGCAGCGACGGCGCGCTACCGTGGTCGTGCAGGTCAGGCAGCCGCGGAGGCGTGAGCCTTCGAGGAAAGTCCGGACATCACAGGGCAGGGTGGTCGAGCTATCGACCCGGGGAAACCCGCGGGAAAGTGCCACAGAAAACAAACCGCCGATGGGGCCGTCCCACGTGAACGGCTCACAGGCAAGGTTGAAATGGTGCGGTAAGAGCGCACCAGCGTCGCGGTGACGCGGCGGCTGGGTAAACCCCACCCGATGCAAGGCCAAACGGGACCGCTTGCAGGTAGCCCGCCAAGGTCCAGGTAGGCCGCTCAGATGGATGGCTGCTCAACGACAGGATCCGGCTTATCGACCCGCTAAGGAAAAGCCCCGCTCCGGCGGGGCTTTTCTATGGGCGAAGGCGAGCTGGGCGGCGCCCGCAAGCGCAACAAGCCGACTCCCTCTCCTCCCCATACGTCGCCGAGTCAGACGGTCAAACGCTTCGGAGCAGACCCACGACGCGGCCGAGCACGGTGACCTCTTTGCTGCGGATCGGCTCCATCGTCTCGTTCTCCGGCTGCAGGCGGATGTGGTCTGACTCGCGGAAGAAGCGCTTGACCGTCGCCTCCTCACCGAGCAGCGCCACTACGACATCGCCATCGCGGGCCGTGTCCTGCGGGCGCACGACGACGAAGTCGCCCTCGATGATCCCCGCTTCCTTCATCGAGTCGCCGCGGATGCGCAGCAGGTACTCACCTTCGCCGCCGCCCGCGACCTCCGGCACCGACACGTAGTCCTCGATGTTCTCCTCTGCCAGCATCGGCTGACCGGCGGCTACCGAGCCGAGCAGCGGCAGCCCGTCCGAGCGCACAAGCCCGCGCATCGTCTCCACGGCCCCGCCCATCGCGCGGTCGAGTAGCTCGATCGCACGCGGCTTCGACGGGTCACGCCGCAGCAGGCCGAGTTTCTCGAGGTTCGCGAGGTGGGCGTGCACGGTCGAGGAGGAGGCGAGGCCGACGGCCTTACCGATGTCGCGCACGGTTGGGGGGTAGCCGTACTTGGCCGAGTACTTGCGGATGAAGTCGAAGATCTCTTGCTGGCGCTTGGTCAGATCCATTTCTGCTCGACTCCCTGGTCGGGTGGGCGATGTCTCCAAACGAACACTTGTTCGCACTGTAGCGGCGGCCGTGGACGGATGCAAGATGCGACGGGTCGGTCTGCAAGGCCGCGCCCACGGCCAGGCGCGATCGTGCGCCGGGTCGGGCGGTCGCTGCGGCCGATTCGCGGCGGCCCGGCGAGGCTATACTCGCGCACTCTGCGCTCGTGGCGGAATTGGTAGACGCGCAAGGTTGAGGGCCTTGTGGGCTTTACGGCCCGTGGTGGTTCGAGTCCACTCGAGCGCATGCGAAAAGCCCCGCACAGCGGGGTTTTTCCGCGTTAAGGGCACTTCTATCGCAGCTCGCGATTAGACTCCGTACAGTTGCCATTGGCAACTCCGTACAATTTTCCGTACATCGCCGATGCCTTGGGCGAGGAGGAAGGAGCCATGAGCTACAGGCTTGCGAGAGGACGATACGAAGTGCGCTGGCGCGACGGTTCGGGTCGCCATCGCTCCAAGCGTTTTCGCAGCGAGGAAGCGGCCAAGGAGTTCGACGACTCGATCCACGATCACGATGTGGTCGAGCGCAGCAAAGGCGCTCGACGCCGCGGGCAGCAGGGCGGCGTCTACCCCTATGAGACGGCGTCTGGAACGAAGTGGCGCTATGTGGCGCGTCGCTCGGATGGCAGCCTCACAAGCAAGCGCGGGTTCTCGAGCGAGACGGCTGCGCGCAACGCTCGCCGACGGATCATCGAGAAGAAGGAGCGCGGCGAGCTCGTCCACAGCACGGAGACCTTCGGGTCGTTCTTCCCGCGCTGGCTGAAGCAGCGCAAGCCCTATCTGAGCGAAGGGACCTGGAGCGCGTATGAGCGGGACGGTCGCCTGCGACTGCTGCCGGCGTTGGAGTCGACCAGGCTCAGCAGAATGGAGGTCGAGCACGTCCGCGCCATCGTCGACGAGCTGGCCGAGGCGATGGAAGCCGGCGAGATTGCCGCCAAGACGATCAATAACACGCTCGGGACGCTGGTGGTCGCCCTCAACGCGGCGGTCAAGGATCGGCTGATGGTCGTCAACCCTGCGCTGCAGGTGCCGCGGCTGCCGCCGAGCAACATCGAGCGCGAGTACCTGCGTCTGCACGAGATCCCGGTCTACCTCGACTCCTGCTCTGAGCTGTACCGCCCTGTGGCCGAGGTGCAGATCGGTGCGGGCCTGCGCATCTCCGAAACCCTGGCCCTGCGGAAAATGGATCTCGAGCTGAGCGAGAGCGGCGGGCTCATCGTCGTCTACGCGACGAAGTCTCGAAGGATGCGTTCGGTCGAGGTGGGGCGTGGTCTCGCGCTTGTGCTGAAGAACCAGCTCGCCCTCCGCACGAGGATGGATGACGGCGACGATCCCGAGGCCCTCGTCTTCGTCATGCCGATTCGGACACGCAAGAACGAGCCCGGGCGCTGGGGCGGCAGAGGAAACGGCGGACCGATGGATCGAACCACGATCTCGCGCGACTGGCACAAGGCAGCGCTGCAGGACGCAGCACTTCGCGACATGCCGTTGCACGCGCTTCGCCATACAGCTGCCGCCGCGTGGTTGGCCGCCGGCAGCTCACTGATGTACGTCCAGCGCCAACTCGGGCACGCGGACATCAGGACGACCGAGCGCTACTACGGACACCTCGAGCGCAACGTGCTGGCGGCAGGAGCGACCGCGACCGAAGAAGCGATCGCGCGTGCCGCTCCCGCAGCGGCGTAAGGACTTGAACTTGCGTTATTGGCGGGGCGTGCCGACTGGTGCGCCCAGGCTGGGAGAGCCCATCGAGGTGGTCTCGGCGACAGGGCCGTCGCGCCGCGGCCTTGTCGGGACATGTCATCCCGGCACGGCGAAGCTGCTCAGACTCTGTCCTCGGTGCGAGCTACAAATGCAGCCGAGCCGAGCCGTGCGCGACAGCATCATCGCCTGACGCGGAGACAACTTTGGCGGTCACTCGGATTTCGAGGGCCCCCCCAGCGTGAAGGAGCCTGTCCAGGACACGCAGCGAGCGACCCCTAAAGCGGTGAACGAACAGCTCGCTGCCGCCCGTGGCGCCCGGCATCGACACTGGTACCGGGCCGAAGTCGAGCCCGGCCACGCGTCGATGCCTCGCATGACGACCAACCGCTACGGCCTGGAAGTAGGTATCGCCTTGACAGCTTGCGGTGCAGCGCACCCGATAGGTGACGACTCGGTGCCCGTGAGGCGGACCCCCTCCACTCTCAATGCTCACTCCCAGTTGCACCGGTGGTATCGGAGAGGGGGTCTCGGGCTGAGGGGCCGGAGCGGGGGCCGGAAGCACTATGAGCCTACGTATGGACGTCTGCAGCACTGAAGCCGGCAACCCAACGCACGGGGTAAGCGTGGCGTTGGAGAAAGACGCCCGCCAGTACACCGTCCCGGGCGTTGCGGTTGCTTTCGTCGAGGAGAAGCTATAGGTGTAGATCGGCTGCAGCCCCGGTTCGGCTTGTGGCGACGCCGAGCCGGGACCTTCGTCGAGAAGGCCTCCAAGGTCGAGGCCCGGCGAGGAAGAGAGCGCGAAGCTAACGGGCGCCTCGGTGCCGCCCATAACCGTCACGGGCGACCCCGCAAGCACGGTCGACCCGTCGGCCGGAGCTAGTCGATATTCCAATACAGCTAGGGCGGCTTGGCTATCTGCGCCGCAGATCTCCCACGGCGGCGGCGGTTCTACCGTATAGGCCTTCGCTGGGGGCGCCATTGCACACGACACCCAAACCAACGCCAGCAAGGTAAACCGTACGCATCTTCGGAATCGCTTGACGCTCATTCGGACACCCTATCGCTACACGCGCGTGCTTGTTTTGGCCACGCGCGGCCGCGCCTTACAAGTCCGTGTCCCCACATGCCGATGACCCCATGTCCGACTGCTTTCGACGTCAGCCAATGCCTTTCGGGCTCCCGACGTAGCTCCCGCAACAGCGACGACGCAGGGCTTGAGAAAGCCTTATCGGTGGGCGTGCCGACTCGTGCGCCCAGCAGGGAGAGCCCGTCGAGGTGGTCTCGGCGACAGACCCCTTCCCGCGCTCGAAAAACGAGCCATCCTTGAGTGGATCGCTACAGCCAAGCCGCCAGCAACCCGCGCCCAACGGCGTGACCCGCATGGCCGCTAAAAGATTCTCTCACTGCTGAGCGCTCCAGCTCCGATGCCGAACACCATGCGTTTGCTGGCGTGTTTGGTCAGACGCAGCCCGAATCTAAAGTGTCCACGGGTGGACACAGCAAACGTAAACCGTGCGTGCCAACCACTTTCGCCGTTGACGGTTGCGGTGCCGGCCCCCGCGAATGTGTCGTGCTTGGGCGCGTGCGCACACGAAACGGTCGTCAGCGTGTTGAGGAGCACCTTGCCAGCGCCGCTGCCCCACTGGAACCTCAGACGCTGGTTGTGGGCGAGATTTGTGGACAGGCGATCAATCACAGTCTCGCGCTGTTTGCCGATGCTCACGCTCGCGTGCCCGGAAACGGCAGTGCAGTGCGCGACAGCGGCTTCGACCGTCTCGACCTCGGTTCCACAGGCACTGGTTGCGGCTTCGTGCGCACCATCCCCACTGTACGTGGCTTGCCAGTAGTAGACGCCAGGCGCAAACGTCTCTGGGGTTGAGTCCGGCACCGTGCCTGAGGTGACCATGACCTGGCCGGCCGAAGCAACTTCGTGTGTACACGCAGGGTCGGAGAACACCTTGTAGTCAACAGTGCCGCCGGCGCCCGCCACCCCGCCGCCGGAGAGCGTGGCTTGATCGACGACTGGCGTCCCTTCCGGGACCGCAACGTGAGCACCTGACTGACCGCCGCCGGACAGCGTAGTCGTAACGGCAGTCGGTTCTTCGGCGCAGTGAAGCACCAGGCGCAGGCCGGACATCGCGGGCGGTATTTCGAGTACGTCACTTTCGACGTATGTCTTGCTGGGTTCGCCAGGCGCGTTGCACCCTGGCTTTTCAGCGCGGATCGTGTAGTAGCCGGCGATCACGTCCCAGCCAAAAGTGCCGTTGGCCGCGGTCGTGTCGGGGTTCGCACGGTTCTGCGGAGACATGATCGGGCTTTCGTTCGGCACTTCTGTGAAGGGGCCGAACGGTCCTTCGCCTCGGTACAGCGTGATGGTGGCGCCAGAGACCGGCGCGCCGCCTTCGGTGACGACTTCGCCGCTTGGGTCGATGTAGAGCGTAAACGCCGCGTCTTCGTGTTTGCCGCCGGGACAGACCAAAGTAAGTTTCACGTTGGCCGGCCCAAACCAGGTGGCTGGTGGCGTGAGCGTGCCACTGTACCTTCCGCTACCGGCCGGTGCTTCGGTCAGGCTGCCTTCCGCCACACCTGTCAGGAACGTCAGGAACGGTTTGACCACGTAGCTCGCGCTACCGCCGGGGCATCCGGTGATCGCGAACGAGAATGGCTTGCCAAAATCAACGATCGGGATGCCGCCGATAGAGCCCTGAATCGGTGAGATCGAGACGTTTGGCGGTGGAGCAGACGGCTTCGCGAGCTGCAGGTCAACCTGCTTGCTCTGTCCCGCTGTAAGCGTCAGCGGTCCTGTGCCGCCGCTTCCGAGGCTGGAGCCTTTCGGCGGAAATGCGGTGACGTCGTAGTCGCTGGGATTCAGTCCGGCCAGAAGGTAGCCGCCGTGGCTGTTGGACTTCGTCTCAAAGCACGAGCCTCCGGCCGCGGGGCAGGCTTGGACGAGCGCGCCGGCGACATCTGCACCGCCGGGTTCTGTGATGGTCCCAAAGATCTCTGCACCTGAACCCAAAGTGAGTTCGCCGTTGACGACGATGCCAAACACGGTGTTAGGACCGGTGTTGGTGTTGTATTCCAGCAGCGCTTTGCCTGACGCGATGTCAAACTTGACGACTTCGCCGGTTTCGAAGTCCGCGCTGTAGAAGGAGGTGCCGTCCGGATCTAGGTTGAGTGCGAACCAGTTGTTGTCGCCAGGGTGCGTGTACGTCTGGATTAGATCGCCGCTTTCGTCAAAGCGCTTGATCGAATCGGTGTCGGCGACGAGGAGCCCGCCGGAGGGCAGAAGCCGAAGCGCGTAGGGATGGGTCAGCGCTGAGCGCGGCACGAATTCCGACATAGGTTCGTTCGTGCACACGTTGTAGCGAAGGATCCCGCCAGATTCGCCCTCATCGGTGTAGTAGAGCGTGCATTGATCAGGACCGAGCTCGATCCAGTCGCTACGTCCTGTGGCGAAGCTTTGGAGGAGGGCCCCGTTTTGGTCTAGCTCGATCACCCCTCCATCCTCCTGCCCAACGAACGCATCGCCGGCCTTGTTGAACAGAATGCTCTCGGGGTTGCTCGACAAGCCCGTGCCGAATATGCCCTCCAGATTGCCGAGCGCGTCGAACCGGCTGATCCTCCCCGCGCCGAAGTCGGTCACATATAGATTGTCAGCTTGGTCGAACGCCATGCCTGTCGTGTAGCTACCGCTCCCGGTCTGCAGAGTCCCCACGAGGGAGCCTGAGGGCGATCTGCGCTGGACGCGGCCGTTGCCGACCGCTACGAATACTTCCTCAGACTGAAATGGGGCGAAGCCCATGGCGCAACGTTCGCCATTGTTGCTCCACTCCGACTGCAAGTAGTACTGATGGCCACCGATAAGTTGTGTATAGAGCGTGCCGGTGTTGGCTTCGCCCCCAAGTGTCGGCAAGAACGCGTTGGCGTTGTCCCCAATGCCATTGCATTTGTCGCCGATCTCCGCCCCCGTTGCGTTGTTGTACCAACCGTCGCCGAAGGGGTTCGTGATGCTCTCGATGTGCTCGTGGCTCGTCGTCTTGACTAGCACGTCGGAGGGATCGCCGTTGGGCTCTTGGGTCACGCTGTTGCCATCTTTTTGACAAGCCTTTTGGACTTCGTACGGCATGTTCGCGTACAAGATGTGGGGCGACGAGGATGTCACTTTGTGATACGCGCAAAAGCTGTTGTCCGAGCAAACACTTGTTTTCATGCAGGTAACGACGTTCGGCGGGAGGTAAACGAAATAGAGGGCGTCTTGCGTGGGAAGATGAAAGGCCGCGACGAAGTTGCTGACCTCAGTTTCAACTGCTCCGTCTGAGATACAGACGGCGTGGCCGACGGGATCGCTGCATGTGCCTTTTGGATAGCCTTCTTTCAGGACAAACGCGCTCCCAAAGGTAGATTTGTAGGCTGCGCTTCCCCCCGAGTCGGAATATTGCACCGCCACCGAGTAGACGTTTGATGCCTGACCGCTGTCGGTCGCAACGTCGGCGAAATACTGATCGATGTTGGCCTCGGTGGTTTCCGGATAGGTGCCAGAAGGATCCCAAAAAAGTGCGTATGTCTTGTTCGCATGCAGGACATCGCCGTTATGCCATTCCAGGCGGGTCTGACTGAATGCGCTCGACCTCGGCCCCTTAGATATCGAGTTGCCAAGCGATGAGCCTGCCCTCAGCTGCACCCCGAGAAAGGTTCCCGTATTGCTCTTGACGATGAAGGCGGCTGCGTCGCCGCACGTGGACATGAGCAAGACGCTGGCGGCGATTGCGAGCGAAGCGACGAGCAGCGGAAGCCGGAGACCACCGACGCGCTGGTCCTTCAGTGTCGTGCAGAGGTTCCCGCCCGGATCGACGATGCGAGGTCGAGGCGTGGCACGCTGCCAGGTGGTGGGGCGGTCAAAGCGGCCCCGCAGCTGATGTGGCTTCATGCGGCCTCCCCATTCCAGTTGAACACCAATGCACTGAAGTCCCAGATGGCGGGACGCTACAGTAATTTGGCGAGTGCGGCCGCGCGGTGCTGGGCCGGCGTGGGTGTGCCGCGGACGCACCCCACCAATGACGATCGGCAGTGGAATCGCGCTGAACGCCCATCATGTCTGGTTTAGACCTTGCGATAGAAATCTTGGAGGGCGCCAGATGAGATCAAAGCTCCTCGCGTGCGTGGTAGCGCTGGCGACCTGGCTGGCTGGCTGCGGACACTCTGGGGCGACGACAGATGCGGGCGCGACTGGGTCGGCGTTGACGCCGGCGCGTGCGTGTGCTCCGCCCGCCGCAAAGGTGATCGCGAGCAATGCGCAGATACAGACCTACTCGAGTGGCGCTGACTTGCACTCGGTCTCGGTGTGTCGCCGTGCCGACCGACGCAGGTTCGTGATCTGGTCGCCCGCTGGACAAGTTCGTGCCACGGTGAGCGGGGTTGTCGTAATGCGCGATTCTGTCGCTTACGCGTCGGTCGAGCCCGCAACCGACGTCGCGAAGGCAAGGGTGGCCGTGTTCGACGCGACGCTCGGCAGGACGGTGGCGAGCGTCCGCGCCTTCACCGGCCGTGCGCGGCCGGAGAGCTTTGACCGCGTGACCAGACTCCTCCTAGCCCCATCCGGTGCGGTGGCGTGGATCAGTAGACGTGACAGCGTGTTTGGTCCCACGACACTTGAGGTACACGCACTTAAGCTTCCGACTGCGACGCGGCTCCTGGCACGCGGGCCAGGCATCGAGGCGAACTCCCTGCGCATCGAGGGGAACACGTTGCTGTGGCGAGAAGGAGCAGCAACCAAGTCCGCCACGCTTTAGCGGATCTCCGGTACTGGATTCGCGGTGGCGCGACGTATCGCGGCGTAGCTCCGTTGGGACCCAATCCGCATCGCTGCGCGGGACAGCGTTCGCCGCCCACGGCCTGGCCGGCGCCGTCTGGAATCCCGAATCACTGACTATCGGGGCGCTCGACAGCCGGGCGGGAACGGTCTCGAAACCGCTGGAAGCCTGCTCGAGCACTGGCGCGACTAGCGTATTCTTGGCTCTCGCAAGCTAAAAAAGGTTGTTACTGGGAACCTGGGGCCATTACTACGCCCCGTGAGGGCGGCTAACCGCGAACCCGATGACGGGAGACTGGGACAGTCGGTAAGTTCGAGGGCTGCCGTAAACGAGATTCTGGAGTCGCTCGGCGCGCTCTCGCTGCTGAGCGATGCTCGCGGCCAGCGCCCGATGCTCAGCGCGCATGGCCTCGTCGAATTGCGCAGCGTCTTCGTCGTGGCAGACCATCGAACCACGATCCTGGGAGGCGGAGGGGATGAGTCGCGCAACGGTCTAGGTGAGAAGCCTACGTCGGCATCGGTCCGTTCCATTGATGCGGCGCGAACCTCAATGGAGGAGCCGAAAATGGCGCTACGCTTGGACGTTCGGCACTTCCACAGGCCCCGCATGGGAGCCCGTCGAGGTGGTCTCGGCGACAGGCACCACCCCACCGCGGCGTTGCCCAGGCGTCCACTGAGCGCGCGCTTCGGCGAGCCACTGAGCGAGATCCTCGGGCACGAAGCGCAGCGGACCGTCGCGTCCGCCGATGCGGACCGAGGGGATGCGCCCGTCACGGGCCGCATCGTATAGCCAGGTTCTTGAAACACTCAGCCGCGCCGCCACCTCTGCAGGCTTCAGCAGGTCGATCAGGCTTTGCTGCTCATTCTCCATGCGGTTACTGACCCGCCAGAGGCGCGAACGGCCAATCATCACTCGCCAGCCGCACGTCGCCGCGAGCGATCACGAGCTCACGGTTATCGATGGCGTGGTCGGCGAGGCTCTGCACGGCGGCGCGCACGTCCTCGCTCTCGCCATCGGCGTACTGGTCAGTGGGCGAGTCGGCCTCCCCCAGATACGCAGCGATGAGCGAGGGGCTGGCGCCGCCCTGCTTTAGCCACGCCACGGCGGTGTTGCGCAGGATGTGAGCGCTCACGCGCTTGGTCAGATCGACGCGATGAGCCGCACGGCCAATGATTTGCTCAAGCCTGCTCGTCCGCAGCCGTGCGCCGGTCAGACCGCAGAACACGGTCTCCGAGGGAGCGCAGCGTCGGAACTCGCGCCAGCCGTGAAGCTCTCTCGAAAGCTGCCTGGGCAACGGCTGGCTCCGGCGTCCGTCGCCCTTGACGCTGGCAATCAGCAGCGAGGGGCGCCGGCGGTTTAGATCGAGATCGCCCCAGCGCACAGCGATCAGCTCCGAGGGACGCATGCCGCTCAACAGGAGCGCCATCAGCACAAGCCTGTCGCGCTCGATCATGCCTGGCCAGTCTCGGAAGGGGCACTCGGCGCCTTCGAGCAGCTCTGCGAACTCCGCGCGGGTTAGCCAGTCGCGCTCGTACGGCGTTCTAGGTTCACGAGCAGTCAAGACCGTGATCCAGTGCGTCAGTGAAAGTGCATGCAGTCTCGCCATTACTGCTTCTGAGGATGCGCTGGCCTTGATCCGGCGCGAGCGGAGACAGCGCCGGATCACCGAGGGGATGAGTGCTCGAATCGAAGAAGAACAGCTCCTCTGCATCGATCAGCGCTCGAACGCGGGCTTGGCGGCGCCGGTTCTCGGTTCTGGTGCCTGGGCGTATCCCGACCGCGATCGGCCGCTTTGCGTTGAGGTTCAGTGCGCTTAGGAGGTGCGCGTCCTCCTCGCGCAGGCCCAAGCCGAACACGACCAGTCCACAGCGGCCGCGACGCAGCTGGTTCAGCCCGAAGGAGAGATAGTCGTTCTCATTGATGATCCGCGACTTCTCGTGTGCGGAGCCCTCTGCGACGAGCAGCGGACGCATCAGCGAATCGGTCGCGTCTGGTTGACCGAACTGGGCGAGCAGCGTCGAGGCGCGGCTGCGACGCTTGCGCGCGACGCCGTCGCGATCGACGAGCAGGTGCAGCGCGCCGTGCAGATAGACGAGGCCTGTGCTGTCGTGCTCGAGGGCAGTTCTCGCCGGGTTGAACTCAAGACGGTCGTTGCAGAAGAAGAGATCGGCGAATCCGTCGAAGCTCTCTCCGTAGCCGGCGCACCAGTACAGCACCAGGTCGTAATTGGTGGTGAAGACCCAGCGGTACTCACGCAGCGTGGAGCGCACGGCCCGCCGCGTGCTCGCCGGCAACTGAACCAAGGGGATGTGCACGCCTCTTACGGCGGCGCCGAGCGCTCTCTGGATGCGCAGGTAGCGCGTGCGCAGTCTTTTCACTGCTGGCTCGCCGAGCGCGCTCAGAGTGCCGATCGACACCGCGAGCGCCCTCAGGACGGTCTCGAAGTTCTCGGTCGCGTTTGCCTTGAAGAGCTCGCGATCGCCGCCCGCGAGAAGTCCCGAAGTGCAGGCCCGCGCGTAGAGCGAGCCGTAGGCGAAGGCCGGCCAGATGTGGCTGCTGAGACCGTTGCCGAGCAGCAGTTCACGCCACGCCTGCTCGCTCTCGACCTCCTGCCAGGAGGCGAGCGCGTCATCGACCGGATGTCCGCAGCGGCGAGGCGTGGCAACGCTCGTGCTCCTCGTAACGGGAGCCGTCCTCGATCGCGACAGGCAACCGCGCCTGCTGAGAGCCTTGCGGTCGAGCAGTGATGGCACAGGCGGATGGCTGCAGGAGCAGATGCTCTGTTCGGGCGGGTTGATCGACGGGGCTGCTTGATGATCGGCCACTACCTAAACATCGGTGCGACGGTCCGATTCCCCCCGTACGAATTTCGATCAGGGGCAGTTATCTCAGCCAAGCATGGAGCGCATCCGAGACCAGCAAGGCGCCATCGACAGTCCGGGATGAGGATGGGCGCCGAGCGACCCTCAGCACCGCGCCCAGCCGCCGGAGCAACACTCCTGAACATCCGAGCGCCTGCCGGCAGGAGGCCAGCCACATGGGCGCCGACACACGCACCCCGTGTGGCAAACAGCAACGTATCCCCATCGAGCTACATCTGGATAACTAGTCACCGTATGCCGATCCGCCGCGCGGTCGGCGTAATTCGCATCGGTAAGCCAAGTTTTCCGCGCACGAGGGGTCAATCCAAGGGGTACTCGCGGCGGAGTAGCGCCGAGTGGCGCCCTACCCCGCTGCGAATCGACGAATCCACATCACAGAGCCGAGAACCGGTAGATCCGCCGACCTATTCGCGGCGGAGTAAGGGGCCTTCGCGGCGGGGTAACCGGCCTCCACGGATAGGCCCAGATTTGTCGTTCCAACCCGGTTGGTAGCCGCCGGACGAAAGCTCTCAAGTACCTCGTTCGGTCCCTGGCCCGGCGACGGATCAGTCGGGTTCCTTTCCGACGCGCTATCTTTCGGGCGATTTTGGGACTGGAACTCTATAGGCCCGACCGTTGCGGCGAAAACGGACTTCTTCGGGATGGGTAGCTACCAAGGTGTACGCGTTCCGCTCGACACTCACAGGCTCCCATTTCCCATGTGCTCTGATCCGCACGGTCGCGACGCCGTCAGGCACCAGTCCTTGAAGAAGAACTCCATGCGCATCAGTGCCGGGGTCACCGGCAGCTATCAGCCAACCTTTAAGCACGCGCGCGGTCGGCATGCAGGACAAGCTACTAATGCCGCCTTCGGGTAATTTGAACAGGCATACCGTGTTGTGACCGTTGGTGAGTACCCAGGCTGAATATCGTGGCATCGCCACGCGACGCGCCGTCCGAACGTCAAGTCCGTAGCTTTCGGTTAGCGTCCTCGGGTAACTTCCTATGTCATGGGCGGCAAGGTTCGCTAGCACGTCAAGCCGGGTTTGTGCTCTGTCCAAGGTCGCGATGTGAAGGAAGGACCTTCTCGGCCGACGCGCACTCGTCTTGCGGCGACCTACGTCGGGTCTTGGAGACTGCGCCAGCCGCTGCTGCCACCGCTTCTCTGGAGCTGTCTGCGGCTTCGCTGAACCTACGAGTCGGACGCGAGGTTTCGGTCGTCCCGAGTCGTGGGCGTGCCGTACATTGGCCGCTCGCTCTGGCTGTCGCGCGCGCTGATGTCTCGGCGCGGTTGGTATGGGCCGCGCAGGTGGATGTCGGACGAGCGCCGCCGCCGTGGGAACCTGGCTCTCATTGGAGCCACACGCCGCGAGACCTCCCGACAGAATGATCGACAGTCCGGCAGGGAGGATGCAGCGTGTGACTCGCATGAGAATGCTTCGAGGCTTGCTGGCCTAGTAGTTCGTGGTCTCGTAGAGCGCGATGTTGTAGTAGACCTGCCCGGTCCCGAGCCCGGCATAGCCCCACAGGTGCGGCCACTCGCCGGCTTGGCCCCAGGCGCAAGCCCACCCGTACGCAAGCGTCTTGTTGGGTTCCGAGAAGACGGATGCGCATACGTCCCGTTCGATGTGGTCAGGGACCGGGGCTGGGTAACCGTTACTGCGCTGGGCGCCTCCGTACATCTGGTAGGCATGGTCCGGGTCCATCGCGAGCGTGTCTTCGACATGCTGATACGGCTGGATACACGCCGCGCCCCATGAGTACGTGCAGCCGCTGTAGTATTTCCCGTTGTATTCGGCCTGAGCGGATGCAGCAAATGCACCCGCCAAGAGGCAAGCCGCGGCGACCAAGGCCACCACCGACCTGCGAGTCGTCCTCCAAGTGCTGAGCAACACAGCCACCTCCGATGTCTGTTGATTTCGAGAGCTGCTGAGTGGCAAGCTACGGTGCGGTGTCGCGACGATTCAAGGGGCACTTATGGGTCAGAGGATTGGAATCCACAGTGTCGCCTGGAACACACCAGCGCTAAGGGCCTCGGGTTCGGCTTAGGCGCGGCCGACCCCAGACCAGTCGTAAACAGGCCTAGATCAGCAGTAGACCGCGCGGGATGCTTGACACGGAGATTCACCGCGTCGTCTTATGCCAGCGTTAACCTCGGCCACTCGCCACAGCTTCTACTCATCAGATGGGGCTCGCGAAAGACTTGGCTCGGCTGCCCGCTCGGTTCTTGCTCGTCGCGACACGTGGACGATTCCATCCGGGGTCGGGAGGGGGCTTCGTCTCGCCGTCGACATCCAGGAGCCACTACATTTGTACGTGGGGACTGCGGAGCTCGAGATCGCTCGATTCGTGCGCAGGCTGGCGCGTCCCGGGATGCGCTGCTTCGATATCGGCGGCCATGGCGGCTACTACGCGCTCGTGCTTGCACGCCTCACCGGCGGCCAAGTGGCGACGTTCGAGTTTCAACAGGACGCCCTGGAGAAAATGCGGGGCAATCTGGCGTTGAACGACCGCCTTGCGTCACAGATCCAGGTAGTCCAAACCTATGTGGCGCATGAACAGAACGCCGATCCGCCAACCGACACCCTAGACGAACTCATCGCTGACGGAGTTGTCTTCGCGCCTGACTTCATGAAGATAGACGTGGAGGGTGCAGAGGCGATGGTGCTCGCCGGCGCAACCGATCTGCTCACGCACCACCAACCTAACCTAATAATTGAGACGCACTCCTCGACGCTTGAGACTGAATGCGCGCAGTATCTCGCGCGAGCCGGATACACGCCCACGGTGGTCAATCAGCGGCAGATCTTGCGCGAACGACGAGGCACCGAGCATAATCGTTGGCTCGTGGCCATCGGCAAGCCGGCAGAGGGCCGTGGCGACGGGAGCCTGGGATGAGGCACCACGTAGCCGCTGAGCTACAAGTGTTGCGGATCATCTGGAGGCATTGCCGGTAATCCGCTGAGGAAGGCGGTCAGCGGCACTCGCATTGCGAACGAGAATGCCACGAGCGTCGAGATCCGGGGCTCGTGCGCTGCACGCTCCAGACGAGAAATGGTTTTTCGCGGCATAACGGTGAGATCGGCTAGTGCTTGCTGCGTCATACCGTGGCTTTCTCGTAGATGGATCGCGTTATCGGCGATCATCCGGCGTATACGAGGCAAGCTGAGCGCCGCAATCTCAAGCCGGACTTGCTCGGCATAATCGGGAGAGACGCGTCGTAGGGGTGCGGTCATGCGGAGATGATTGTTGGCGCTCAGACGGCTTGCCCGACGGGCGCCGCGGGCGTGAATCGCCAAGCGCGTAGACCCGACCGGGGCTGGAGGTTCAACAAGAAATGCGCGGGAGGTTGGCGAGTTGCGGTTTCAAGGCAGCCGTCCTAACGACCTTTAGCCGAGGGGAGTGCGCTTATTGGGCAAACTGCGCCATCACGAGCGTTACGTGGAGCGACCTCGCTAGCCGCGCTTGGGGAGATACGGACGCAGAAGGACATTTGGCGAAATGGGGATGCCGTTGCAAAGCCCAATGACATCGGATAGGTGAGGTGCCCGCTCGCCGCGCTCAAGAGCGGCGAGCGTGGCGATGCCGCACTTGGCCGAAAACGCATCGCGTGAGAGCCCGCGGAGTTCTCGTGCCTCGCGCACCCGTGCGCCAAAGTCACGGGCGAGGGCTTCTCCGCCAGGCGGGCTCGCGTGGCCGGTGTTGGCGACGCTCATACGGGCCGCTCGCCGAGATGCAGGTAGGAAACGGTAAAGCGCTCAATAGGGGCAATTGAAGATGACGGGTCAGCGAAACCGAGCAACACCGCACAGCCACAAGCTGGATCGTCGCCAGCGGGTTGCTCTTGCGCCTGTGAGCCCGTGCACGAGTACCTTCCGGCAAGCCGAAGCAAGCGGCGGCATGGCAGTCGTCCGCTAAAGACGCGCGCGTGGCCGACACCCATACCCACGTCGCCGCGGAGGACTTGCGGCATCGGCGGACCATCTCCTGTTTCGAGTGGCATCACACCTCCTATGGCCGTTGAAAGGAACGCAGTACCTCGCATAGCGAACGACAACACGTGACAGACGACATCTCTAGCTCACAACCAAGCGCCTGAGCAAGGGGCGTACCGGGGATCTTCCGGGTATGACAGTTGGGGAATGGCGATAGTGAAACGGGGCGACTAGAGCGACAAGCCCGAACCACGCAGCTCGGGACGCGATCACCGCGGGGGTAAAGTAATCCCGAAGAGTTCGTGGCGGCGTTTCACGCCAAGCTTGCGGTAGATGTTCTTCACATGAGTATCGACGGTTGCTTCGGTGATGTGCAGCGTGAGGGCGATTACCGCACGGGATTGGGCGGCGGCAAGTAGCTCGAGGACATTGCGCTCTCGCGGCGTCAGCTGTTCGACTGCATGTAACGCAATAACCTTGGCACCCTGTCGTGTGGCCGTCCTAGGCACCCTGTCGTTACGGATAGCGGTGCGTCGAACCGCAGCCCGGATGTCATCGGGGGCGGCCTCGATCGACAAATACTCGGTTGCACCCTCTTCAAGAAGACGAGCACCCAGAGTACGGCTGTGACCCTGGATAAGCAGTAAGAGGCCGACCGAGGGCGCCGCGGCGCGAAGCCCTCTGAGCGCGTCTGTCCCAGAGCGTGCCGCATCTAGGATGACCGCGGCCGGGGCGCGGGGCTCGACGACGAGCTGGCGCAGTTCGTGGTAGTCAAAGTCGTTGCCGACGATATGCAAGCCGCGATCCTCGCTGAGCACAGCCCATAGTCCGAGGCTGACGAGACGGGCGAACTGTCCGATTGCGACGGGAAACCGTTTGCGCTCCACAAGCCCGTCGCTTCCGCGAGCTTGATGTGTCTGGCTACCGATCAATGCGCTCGGTAGCACCCACGGCGGTGCGGCCCTCCATTACCTGAGCTCGGAAGGGAACTTAGTCGACGGAGCTGACAGGGCAGCCGTGACGATTCGTCGAGACGGGCGAGGCCGCCGAACTCCACGCATCCCGAGCGATGAACCCAATACAGGAGGCGGAATTGGCATAGAGCATCTGCTGGCGCGACCGTTGGAACTCTTGCTTCCCACGCTCTCGCCCCATCGCCGCGAGTGAGCTGTGAACCGCTGTCTCCGGGTGTGTCGGACACGAGACGCAGATCGAGCGGCTCGTCGCGAATACCACATGCGATAACCGCGCACGTGCGCGCCAGGCGAGCGAGGCTGATTCCAGCGGCATGCCGCTCGGCAGACTCGACAAACTCAGGACCAAAGATATACGTGAGCGGGTGCCTCTTGCGGTCGATCGGAGTGAGGCGCATCCATTCGTTGAAGATCAGCCATTGCAGGCGGTCCTCACGACTGGCAGCTCGGAGATCCTCGCTGTCAAGGCCAGCCTCGGAAAAAGCCTGAAGCCTTGCCCAAGCATCGAGCATGCAGTGTTCCGCAAGGCACAGGGCGGTGTCCTTGCAGTTGGCGTCTGCGGCGGCGTCCACGAGAGCCGATTGCAGAGCGCCGATCGCTCCTTGCGATTCGGCGAGTCGGTTCGTCAGGCTCGCGAGCTGTCGCCGTACAGATGGTCGACTCAAGGCGAGTTGGTCCGCGAACTCAAGCATGTCCGATCGCCGCTCGTCGCCTAGCCACCATACCCACGCCGAACCCATCGCGAGCTCCAGCCGAACGCCACCGTCAGGCAGCGCGCCGGGAAGCTCCGGACCACTGACTAGGTAGACCTCGGGTGCGACTTCGACGATAGCTTGTGCCTCTTGTTCGGTCAGCTCAAGACGCACACACGAAGAAGGGAGCGGGAAGGCGAGGATTGGACGTCGGCGCGTAGCGCTGCGAATCGCGGCCGATAGTCGGCGTAGATCCCGCCGGGAGTGAATACGAATCTCGGCGAGCTGCGCGACCCCTCGAGCGCGTTGTTGGACGCGAGCGTCGCCTTGGACATGGGACTGCGAAAACGTCGTATCAGTCATGACCAGGCGTCCTGGTACGTCGCGGGCTGCCAACGATGCTGGGTGAACTCGTACCGGGCCGAGCCCGTGGGGACATCGGCCCGGCCCGGCACGGCCTCTCCTCGTCTCATGGAGAGAGCATGCACGTCGGCAGACCCCACGCCAATACCGTTAAGAGACGTGTTTCTAGGAAGCCCCGAGCAGCATGCGGATCTCGGGCGACGTGCACTGGAGGCCGCTTTTCGGGCGATTCCAGGCGAGGAAGCGCTGCGAGCGCACGCTCGAGCCACGCGGGCGGAGCACCCTTTAAGTAGCTAGTGCGAGCTGCTCCAAACGCGCCATGGGTCCTGCGTGTAGGGTTTTGACGTACCGAAACCTTCCGCTGACCCGGACGAGCGAGGACGGCGTGAAGTTGGCCTTCGAGAGGAGACGGATGTCGGCTAAGTACGCGGTGCTAGGCATGCTGAGGGACGGGCCAGCCTACTCCTACCAACTCGCTGCCCGTATCCCCGAACTGCTTGGACCTCGCTTTCAGATCCACTCGGGGCAGATGACACAGATTGTGCGGAGCCTGCATGAAGATGAGCTGATCGAGCCGATCGCCATGCCTACACCGCGAGGTGACGATCGCTCGAAGGTCTACGCGATCACCGAGAAGGGTCGTGTCGACTGGGAGGACTTCTTTCAGTCCGGGCCAAACGTGACCCAACTCGCCCGCAGGAGCCTGCTCGTGAAGATCGCGCTCGCCGGCCCCGAGCGTCTAAGCGAGGTGCTTACCCAGCTCGATGGCTATGAGAAAGACTGCATCAAACGCGTGAACGAGGTGAATAAAGCGCTCGAGAAGCTCCTCCCGGATGACGAGTTGCAGCCTCGAGCCGACAACGTGTTCGTGCGCCTCGCGGTGGACGCGGACGTCTATCAACTAAAAGCGGAGCTCAAGTGGGTGCGGCACGCTCGCGAGATGGTCTTGTGGCTGTGTGGGAGCGACGCGATCTGGCCGAGCGCTCGCCACCGGCAAGCTGCGCCAAGCGATGCTTCGCAGGCTCGGCGCGACGAGGCGCGACAGAGCATCCTCAGCAGGCTGGCCGAGCGCGATCGAGACTGATGATGATGCTGCGGATCGAGCAGGTGTCCAAGCGACACCAGCGACCTGGAGGCGAGGAGAGGATTGCGTTGGACGAGGTCTCGCTCTCGCTCGACCGCGGCGAGATCGTCGGCATCTTCGGCCCGAGCGGCTCAGGGAAGACGACCCTCTTGCGCATCGCGGCCGGGCTTGAAGCACCGGACAGCGGCGCGGTGAGATGGAACGGCGAACCGGTCGGCCAGATGCCCCAGAAGGAACGGGAGCGCATGCGCCGCCAAGAGCTGGGCTGCGTTTGGGGAAGGCAGCCGTGGCCGGTCGGCCACACCGTTCTAGAGCAGGTCAGGATGCCGTTGCTCGCCGACAAACGAGGGCTTCGCCCGGCCACACGCCGAACGCGCGAGGCCTTGCTGGCTTGCGAGGTTGAGCAATGTGCCTCAATGTATTGCGAGGATCTCTCAGACGGCGAGCGCCAGCGCGTCGCAATCGCACGAGCGCTCGTCATCGAGCCGCGTCTGCTGCTCGCCGACGTGCCTGCCTCGCATCTGTCGTTTGAGGAACAGGAACAGATCATGGGCCTGCTCGGACTGCTCGCGCGGGAGGGAAAGGTTGCGGTGCTCGTCACGGACAACAACGACGAGACTTTGTTGCGGGTCGACCGGCTGCTCTATCTCTGCGACGGTCGTCTCGTCACACCTGAACCGAGGAGCGACGCGACGGTCTTTGAGTTCCCTACCGCCCGGTCACGGCGAACCGCGGCCGATGCTTGAGCTAGAGCACGTCCACAAGTCCTACAGCAGCGCCGACGAGGAGATTCACGCCGTAGATGACGTGAGCATGACCGTCGCTGCGAAGGAGTTCGTCGCCATCTTCGGACCCAGCGGATCGGGTAAGAGCACGCTCCTCGCCGTAGTAGCCGGCCTCATGAAAGCGGACTCGGGCAGTGTGCGGTTCGAGGGCACCGAAGTTGGCGCGCTCGACAAAAGGCAGACGCTCGCCTACCGACGGGCGAAGCTCGGCATCGTGTTTCAGAGCTTCAAGCTCCAGGCAGGCCTCACTGCCGAGGAGAACGTTGCGATTCCCCTCCTCCTGCGAAGCGTCGACCACGACGAGGCACGCTCACGCGCACGTGCGGAGCTGGGTGAGGTCGGCCTCTCGCGGCGAGGCAAACATTTCCCCGATCGACTCTCGGGGGGTGAGCAGCAGCGCGTAGCAATCGCACGAGCATTGGTCGGCAGGCCGCGGCTCATCCTCGCCGATGAGCCGACCGGAAATCTGGACAGCGCGACGGGCACACAGGTGCTCGCCCTAATGAGCTCTAGGGCGCGCGAGCACGGAGCGGCCGCGATCGTGGTCACGCACGATCTGAGCGTCGCCGCATTCGCCGACCGCACGCTCGGGATGCACGATGGGCGCTTGGGCGAGTACAACGCCGCGGCGGCACCGAGCGCCACCTAGCGATGCTCCGCCAGCTGCAAACTCTTGTGCTGTTCTATAAGCCCAATTTGCGCGTGCAGCCGTTGCGCGAGTTGTTCGCGATCGGCGGCGTCGCGGCGGGAGTGGCCTTGCTGTTCGCCGTCCAGGTGGCGCAAAGCAGTGTCACAGGATCCTTTGCGCGGATCACGCACGGAGTCGCAGGACGCGCGACGATCGAACTGGCGGCGCGCGGGCCGACGGGGTTCGACCAACACATCTCAGAAGAAGTCGAAGTGATGCCCGACGTAAAGGCCGCGGCACCCGTCTTTCAGCAGCCGATCGTTGTCGTCGGGGCAAAGGGTCGCCGTCCCCTGACGCTGCTCGGCGCGACCGAACAGATTCTGACGCTCGGGGGCAGGTTGTCCTCGGCCTTCCAGCGTGCCGCGGAAGACAATCGGCGAGGGCTGGTGATTTTGACCGAGTCCACCGCAGACGCGATCGGTGCGCGTCCCGGGGACGAACTGACGATCCTCGCCGGCGGGCGGACCGAACATTTGACCCTGGACGCGGCCGTACCCAGCTCGAAGCTTGGGTCCGCCTCCGAAAGCCCGATTGGAGCTGCCCCTCTCGCGGTCGTGCAGAGCCTCACTGGGGCGCAAGGAAGGATCAGTCGCGTCTTGATCGAGCCGCGGCAAGATCGTGAACGCGCACTCTTGCGAGCGCTCGATGCCCGCTACGGGCAGACCCTGAATCCACGGCCGATAGCGACTGAAGCAAAGCTTCTCGGCGCGGCCGCGGCACCTGAAAAACAGGTGACGTTGCTTTTCAGCGCGATAAGCCTGGTGGCAGGGATCATTCTCGCGTTCAATGCGCTGCTCCTGGCAAGTCAGCGGCGGCGGCGGTTCGTGGCAAATCTCGTCGAGATCGCGGCGCCTGAATCCATGATCCTCGCAACGCTGGCCTTCGATGCACTCGTGCTCGGTGTACTCGGCGTGCTGTTCGGCGTGGGTGCGGGCGAAGTCATCTCGCGGCTGGCTTACGGCTCGCTCCCCGGCTACATCGCGGCCGCGTTCCCAATCGGAGGGCAACGGATCGTCAGCCTTCGGACGGTTCTACTGGCGGTTGGTGGAGGGCTCCTAGCTGCATTCGCCGCGGCGGTGGTCCCCGCGCTGACGATCTTGCGCAGCACAGGCGGTGTTGCCGACAAAGAGAGCTTCGGCCGCACTTTCTCGCTTGCGCTCAGGGTCCGTCTGTCAGACACCCTCATCTTTGCTTGTGGGCTCGTGCTCATCTGCGGTTCGATCGCAGCGTCACTGCTCGCGCCGGCCACAACCGTGGGGGGACTCATAGCCCTCGCGCTTGGGCTCGTCCTGTGCTTGCCGATGGGCACTCGCTACCTCCTGGGCCTCGCCCGCGCGCTCTCTCTGCGCTCGGGCGATGCGCCGACTCAACTGTCGGTGGCTGAGCTACGAACAGCTCCGACGCGCTCGGTAGCGCTGCTGGCGACGGGTGCGATCGCGACGTTGCTGATGGTCCTGATCGGTGGCTCTGTGGCAGACGTGAAGCACGCCGCGAGCACGGGAGCGACCGACCTGTTCTCCAGTGGCCAGCTTTGGATCAAGCCTGGAGGACCCGAGAACGTCTACACGACGCAGCCGTTTCGCTTTGTGGAGACAAAGCGGCGCCTTGATCGGTTGCCCGCCGTCGCGTCGGTACTTCCTTGGCGCGACGCGTTCCTTGACATCCCGAAGAGGCGAGTTTGGGTGCTGGGCGTACCCCCTCAACTGCCGGCGCAGATTGCGCCGAGCCAACTGATCGACGGCTCTCTCGCCGTGGCTGATCAGCGCCTGCGCGAAGGCGGATGGGCAGCGATCAGCGAGACGATCGCACGCGAACGCCATCTCCATCTCGGCGAGGCATTCACGCTTCCCACGCCGAGCGGAAATCATCGGCTCCGGCTTGCCGCGACGATTGCGAACTACGGCTGGCTCCCGGGAGCGATCGTCATGAACGGCGACGAGCAGGCCCGACTCTGGCGCAGCAGCGCGGCGACGGAGCTATCGGTCGGACTTCGAGCAGGCGTGCCGATCGAACGAGGCAGAGATGCGGTCAGGGCAGCTCTCCCAGCCGAGGCCTCCCTTCACGTCCAGACCGACGCCGAACGGAGGGTTGAAGTCAGCTCGGTTCTGGGCAGCACGCTCTCAAGGCTGAACGCGACCACGCTTGTCGTGCTGGTGGCCACGATCGTCTCGGTCATCACGCTGATGGCGTCGGCGGTCTGGCAGCGGGAGGGCAGGGTCGAGGAACTGAGCGCGCTCGGGCTCAGCTCCGGGCAGTTCGCGCGGCTCGTCAGCTACGAAAGCGGACTGATGCTGCTCAGCGGGTGCCTGCTCGGTGTGGGTGCCGGGCTGCTCGGGCAGTACCTGATCGACGGCTGGCTTCACGAGACGACGGGTGCCTCATTGCGCTACGCACCCGCGTGGCTGCTCGGCCTGCGCACCGTCGCAATCGCAACAGTGATCTGCGCGGTCGCCAGCACAATCGTGGTCGCGCAAGGCCGCGCGGCCGCTCGGGGGCGGGAGTCCTACTCGATCGAGTGATGCCTCGACGTCCCTTACGGGGGGAACCGGTCGAGGAGGCTAGTGTCAACCCTGCGGTGTCGCGAGCACCTGAAGCTGGCGGTCCGGCGTCCGGGCAGACGGAACAAGCCCGGCGCGACCCAGCGTCCGTCCTTGCCGCGAGCACCTTCAGCGCCGGCCTGCGCCTGCTTCCTCGCTCCCTGCAGGCCGACGCGCGAAGCCTCTACTACCTGCTCCGCACGCTTGACGATCTCGTTGACGAGGAGGACCCACGGGCTAGCGACCGCGTCGAGGCGGTCGAGAGCTGGGCGCGCGGCGAGGACGCGCTCGATACAGCCGAGGTGCGAACGCTCATTGACCTCTCACAACGCTATCCACTCCCTCGGCAGGCGTTCGCAGACTTCTGCAAGGGGATGCGAGCGGATCTCACGGGCGAAGTCATGAAGACCGAGGCCGACTTGGAACGCTACTGCGAATACGTCGCGGGCACGGTGGCGATCATGCTCGCCGGACTGCTCGGCACGATCCATCCGGATGGAGTCAGCAAGATGGCCGTCCTCGGAAGGGCGATGCAGCGGACCAACATCTTGCGCGACATCGACGAGGATCTCGCTCGTGGCCGCGTCTACATTGCGGCCAGCGCGATTGAGCGCTTTGGCTTCCCCTACCCAGGGCAGCGCGAAGAGCTGTTGCGCGACCAGATCGCTCGCGCCGACGCGCTGTTCGCCGAGGGGCTCACCGCGATCCCGCTTCTGCGCGAGGGGCGGCGCGCGATGGGGATCTCGGGCGTTTTGTACCGCGAGATTCTGCGCCAAATCGAACGCGACGGATTCGGGAGACGAGCCGGACGCGCGAAGGTCCCGAATTGGCGCAAGCAGCATCTGATCGCGCGATATCCGGTCCACTGAAAGCTGCACGCGACCGACGAAGCCGTGGATCGGCCCGAATCGCCGGCCTGGATGAGGTTCGGGGTATCGTTCGACTGGATGCCCCTCATTCGGCCAGGCAAAACGAGCATCGCGCAGGGATCTGGGCCAACGACCACGGGTCGCGCCCCACGATTGGCTCTGGCATTGCTGTGCGTCGGAACGCTGCTCTTGCTCGGAGCGGCGGGGGCGAGCAGCGCGCGCACGATCCACGGCCTTGCGACAGCCCGTCTGAAGCTAGTCAAGGCGGAGGGATCGACCTTGATTGAGAAGGGGCCAGTATCCGGGGCATTGGACGGCAGCGCTCAGGCTCGGCTCAAAACAGGCTCCTCCTTTACAGGCCAGTTCACGATGAAGACCGCGGCGGGGTCGATCACGGGCATTGGCCGCGCGACGCCCGGAAAGGCCGGTCGCTACCAAAGCTTCCACGGCTCATTCAGGGTGGTGAGTGGCACCGGCCGTTATGCGCATATCCACGGAGAAGCGCGGCTGTACGGCGTGTTTGATCTCAGAACGGACTCGGTTGTCGTACAGACCGAAGGCACCCTCGCGTACTAAGACGCGCCCGCGCAGAGCAAACTTGTGAGCCGAGCTCGCTACCTGGGAATGCTCGCGTTGTTGAGCGCGTTCGCTCCAAGCACAGCGAGCGGCCTCTCAGACGGCAACGCTGAACGTCCGCTTCCTGCCGAATCGCCTCGGCCACGGCACCAGCATCGAGTTCAACACGCGTATTTCTACGACTGACGGAAAGGTACCCTCCCCGCTCAGCGAGCTTGACATGCGTTATCCGAGCGCGCTTGGATTCGCCGTTAGCGGTCTAGGGCTAGCAACGTGCTCGCGGTCCAGACTCGAAACGCTGGGGGCAACCAGTTGCCCGGCGAACTCGCACATGGGGCACGGAAGCGTCCTGGTCGCGATTCCGATCGGTCCAGAAGTTGTCAGAGAGAAAGCGCGAGTAACAATCGTGCGCGCTCCGCAAGCCGACAGCATTGGCCTGTTTTTCTACGCAGAAGGCGAAATGCCCGTAGCTGCGGACATCGCGTTCACGGGGCTTCTCTCGGAAGGGACAACGGCGGGTAGCGAAAAGATCCTCGTGAGCGTGCCACTGGTGGAAGGCCTGCCGGGAGGCCCGGACGTGGCCGTGATCGGACTGCACGCGACGTTTGGGCCGCTGGGTCTCACGTATCTCGAACGGGTACGTGGCGAGCTTGTCCCATACAAGCCCCGCGGGATTCTTCTGCCAAATCACTGCCCGCGCGGGGGATTTCCGTTTGCAGCAGATTTCGCCTTCGTTGACGGGAGCCGCACAAATGCGGCAACGCGTGTCCCTTGCCCTCGCTCACGAGCGAGCTAGCCCAGACGCGGCACGAAGCGGCTAGGCCGATGTCCCTGCCCAGTCGTCAGGAGGTGGCCCGGGCTTCCACGCCCGCGCCACGCCACCGCCTTCTTGACGAAGCTGCGCGGAGTAATCTAGGAGATGGCTACGAAAGATCAACTCTTCGCGCGGATAGACCCCGGCGTCATCTAGCTGAGCGCGCCAGGCCGCAAGCGCGCCGAGCTCCTCGACGTGCTCCTCCTCATTGCACCAGCCCTGCTTGAGCGAGGCGAGCGCCCGCGGATAGCGGCCATGCAGCGCGACGATCTGCCCCCACATGTCCGCACGCCAAGCGGCATCGCCGCCCCACGGCTCAAGCCAGTGCGCGCGCTCGGCGCGGGGCGCGGGTCGGGCGATCACGGGCGCGTGCTTGAGCGGGCGCACCTTGCCCGCGTCGGAAGCTTCTGCGACCCCGCCGCGAACGAATTGGGCGGACAGCGTCGAGGGTGGCTCGTCTGCTCCTTGCGCAAGAGCTTCGAGTTCGACGGCAACCGGCCCCGGCAGCACGATCTGGAACCTACGGCTGTCGCTCATCGGCCGCGCTCGTGCGTCGACGGCTCGGCGATCCGCAGGACGCCGCGTGCAAGCCCGGCCAGGCGCGTTCTGGTTGGGAAGACCGCCTGAGCCAGGTCAAGATCCCGCTCACCATCGCTCAGCTCGGGGTAGGCGAGCGAAGGCGTCTGCGCACGGCTCTGCGCCATCCTCGCGGCAAGGCGCGTGACTCGCTCGGCGTCGCGGCCTTCGACGCCGAGATCCTCGCGCGAGACGAACCGGTCGGTTCCGCGCCTGGCGCGCGATGCCTCGACGTAGGCGGGCTCCTTGCTCGTCTGCCACCCCCTGTCAGCACAAGCGTACGCGCGACAGTCGCCCCCTGGGCGCGTCGACTGATGTACGACGGGGACTGAGGCGCCAGCAGGCAGCCGAAGACTACCCACGAGGGAAGGTGAGCCTCACAGACGCGACCTGCGGATCTCGTGGCACTGCGCGGGCGGCGATGCGCTGCCCAAGCTGGCCGACACCACCGAGCCACCGATTGAACCAGCACCGGACGCGCACAGATCCTGAGACCGCCCCCACCTCCCTCCGTGGCAACAGCGTGGCAACACTCGGCCCGACCGGTGCGGCCGACGCTTACGCGAAACCCCACAAACCGGACGATCCGGCCACCGGCGTACACAGCTTTTCAGGGCGAATGAGGTTGAGGGCCTTGTGGGCTTTACGGCCCGTGATGGTTCGAGTCCATTCGAGCGCACCAAACTTGTCGGACTAAAACCCCCGGCTCCGAAAAGGGGCCGGGGTTTGGTGCGTCTACGTACCCCCGTTGTCGCGGGCGGCGCGGGGCCGAAGCGCCCCCAGTCGCTCGCTGCCGGAGCACGCCGTCCACGGCGTCTTGCAGCTCTCGACCAGCCTTGGCGGCGACAGCCCGCCGTAGCTCTGGGTCGAGCAGCGTGTCGAACGGCTCGGCCGGTTCGCCGCTGACGTTGTAGTCATCGTCCACCAGCAGCCGCTTGAAGAAGGCCAGATTGAACTGCCGCCGCAGCGGCCCACCGGCTTCGCGGTAGGCGGCGGCGCAGTCGCCAGCCCGCGTCAGCGCGCGCTGGAGGTTGCTCTCGGCTCGCTCGAAGTCGCTCTCTCAGCTTGCTGAGACCGTGCTTTCTGGGCCGCGAACTGAGCGGCGAGATCGTGTGGGCTGTCGAGGACTGCCGGCACGTCTCCCAGCGCTTTGAGCGCTCGCTGGTCGCAGCGGGTGAGCGGGTGGTACGCGTCGCACCAAAGCTGATGGGCGCATCCCGTCGCCGGGAACGCGAGCCAGGCAAGTCCGATCAGATCGACGCGAGAGCGATCGCCAGAGCGAGCTTGCGCGAGGGTCTCGATCGCTCGCGAGCAGACGCTTCGGATTGGAGCGCTGACGCGTGACGCCGAACAGCTAAAGCGACAGCTGCGCGACCTCATCCGCGTTCACCGGCCGGAGCTGCTCGAGGAGACCGGGTGCGGCCCTCTCACAGCAGCGATCCTGATCGGACAGACCGCCGGAGCCGAGTGCTTCGCCACCGACGCGCACTCGCAAGGATGGCCGGCGTCGCTCCGATCCCCGCGTCCTCCGGCCAACGCGACCGGCATCGCCTCAGCCGTGGTGGCAACCGCCAGCTCAACCGCGCACTGCACGTCATCGCGATTACACGCGGCAGACTCGACCCTGACAACCGCGCCTACCTCGACCGCAAGGAAGCAGAAGGCAAGACCCGCATCGAGGCGATGCGCTGCCTCAAGCGCCACCTGGCGCGCCGCTATCACCAATTGCTGTTCGCCGCGTCACGACCACAAGGGCCCGACCAACGACGACTACTACTGCATTGCCGGACGTGACAATCTCTTCGATGTGACCAGCGAATCGTCGGATGCACGGGAGCAGGTGATTGATCTTGTTGAATCGGTGCGCGCGCTTCCCTATGGCCGTCCAAATGACCGCACGGTCGACGCCATGCTCCGCGAGCGGCGCGGGACGTGCTCGACCAAGCATCTCTATCTTGCGCACATACTCGCCGAGCGATTCCCGACGACTGAGCCGAAGCTCATGCACCGGATCTATCTCCTCAGCAAGGCGAGAGCGCAACGCCTATTTGGGGCTGCGGTCGCCGCCAGCATCCCTGCGGACGGCCTCGTCGACGTGCATCGCTATCTGCTGGTGACGATCGACGGGGAACGGCTCACGATCGACGCAACGTTCCCCGGAGAGCCATGGGACGGACGCTCATCGCTCCCGCTCGCGTGTGGGCCAGGCAAGGACATCCCGGCGGGAGACCACCCCGACCAAGAGAAGCGCGCACTCGAGGACGACCACTGCAACCCCGCTATTCGAGAGCCGTTCATCGCCGCCCTCGCGGCGACCTGACGGACGCCCGTCGTGTCGTTCGCCCCACCCATGACTAGCGATCCTCGATGATGCATCCAGCCCATGCGCCCGACCGTCAAGAACAATCACGTGCAGCAGGTTCTGGATCACCTACACAGCCTTGGGAAACACCAGGACACCGGGCACAGCACAAGGATTGCCGTCCGTGAAGCGGAGCTCGGCACACAGGTCTACGGCATCGAGCGCGCCCAAATAGGTGCACACACCCTCAGGCGATCAAGCCGGATGCGGCTGCCATCCTTCATGCGCTCGTAATCGCGGCGAAGGCCGCGTGGTGACTTTCAGGTCCGAGCGCCGCGAGGAAGACTTATCGTGTGCCATCGCAATCTATGACCAGATAGGTCGCGGCTACCGTGAGGTCCGCCGACCCGATCCACGTATTGCAGCGCGGATCGAAGCTGCGCTCGGCGATGCCGAAAGCGTTCTCAACGTTGGCGCCGGCACCGGCTCATATGAGCCGCCGGGACGACGGGTCGTGGCAGTCGAGCCTTCTCAGCGGATGATCGAGCAGCGCCCCGAGGGCGCAGCAGAGGTCGTGCAAGCGAGCGCCGAAGCGCTGCCGTTCGCAGACGACAGCTTCGACGCGGCGATGGCGATCATCAGCGTCCACCACTGGAGCGATCTGCACGCTGGGCTCTTGGAGATGCAGCGTGTCGCCCGCCGACGGGTCGTGATCCTCACGTTCGATCCCGAGCCACTCGGTGATCTCTGGCTGGTCAAGGAATACTTCCCGCGGACGCTTGAGATCCACGGGGACGCCATGCCCGCGATCAAGCAGCTCGTCGCGATGCTGCCGGGCGCGCGCGTTGAAGTGGTGCCGGTGCCGCGAGCCTGTGAGGACGGCTTCTTCTGTGCGCTCTGGGATCGTCCCGAGATGCACCTCGACCCCGACGTGCGGCGGGGTAGCTCGGTGTGGCACTTGATGCCGTCGCAGGAGGTCGAGCAGGGACTTGCCTCGCTGCGAGCCGATCTGGAGAGCGGGCGCTGGGAGGAGCGTCACGGCCACCTGCGCCGCCTGGCTGAGCGGGATGTCGGGGTGCGGTTGATCTGCGCAGAGCTGCCGCGCAAATGACCGATCGGCGAGCTCGCTCTTCAGGGGTTCGCTTGTTGCCGGTGTCGGCGACCCCGAGGGTTTGGTTGGGTCTGCGGATCGTTGAGTCCGGCGTTCTGGCCGGCGCGCCGATGAGCACCTACGACCTGGGCGTCTTCGCGAACTCGACTCCTCTCGATCGCCGAAGTGATCCTCGTCCGCGCGCTATGGACATTCGCGATCAGCCTCTTGCTCGCGGCCGCGGCGCTGTACATTGGGGCCGTCGCCTGGATGCTCGGCCTTCGTTTTGGCGCCGCGTGCGCCAGGATGCGGGCTTCGTGTAACGGTCGACGACGAGCGCCAGCCGGGTCGTCGCATACGGCACAGTTCTGGCAGCCAGAACCCAGTTCGGGTACCCTCGGTTGCCATGCGATTCGGGCGGGCCCTCGAATCGGCCACCTTCAGCTATCGAGACGGATACCTAGAACGAGCCGATGCCTACGAGCTCGATCCCGGGCTGCCGCTGCAAGCGGGTCAGCACCAGACGGCCGTCGGCCAGCCGCTGTTCGGGGCGATGTCCGACTGTGCCCCAGACGGATAGGGACGGCGTCTCGTTCGACGCGCGGAGGCGCAGCACGCCCGAGATGCCGGCTCGCAGCAGCGCGGGCTGACCGAGGTCGACTTCCTGCTCGGCGCACGCGACGATCTGCGGCAAGGCGCGCTGCGCTTTCGCGAGCACGACGGCGGGCGGTATCTGGCCGTAGATGCCGAGGAAGTGCCGCAGCTAGTCGGACTGCCACGTCTGCTGAATGCCACCGAAGAGCTCGAACGAGGCGAACCGACCAGCGAGGATCTACGTCTCCTTCTTCACGGTGGCAGCTCGCTGGGCGGCGCGCGGCCAAAGGCCCACGTGCTCGACACCGAGGGACGTCTCGCGATTGCCAAGTTCCCCTCCCCCAAGGCGATGCGTGGGATGTAATTCGATGGGAGGCCGTGGCGCTCACGCTCGCAGCAGATGCCAGTGTCACCGTCCCCGAACACAGGCTGCATGTGATCGAGAGTCGGCCGGTACTGGTCTTGCGGCGGTTCGATCGCGATGCCGGCGGGCGGCTCGGCTACTTGAGCGCGATGTCGATGCTACAAGCCAAAGAGGGGGAGCAGGCGAGCTATCTGGACATCGCTCAGGCGCTTGAAGAACGCTCGTCCGACGCCGCTGCGGATTTGCGCGAGCTGTGGCGACGGATCGTGTTTACGGTCTTGATCTCCAACATCGACGACCATCTCCGCAACCACGGTTTCCTGCGCAAGAGCACAGCAGGCTGGTCACTGTCGCCGGCGTTCGACTTGAACCCCAACCCCGATGGCGCAGCGAGGCACTTGGCGACCGCGATCGACGAGAACAACGCGCAGGCAAGCCTCGCGACAGCCCTCGAAGTCGCCGACCTGTTCAGGGTCTCAGAGGTGCAAGCGCGCGACATCGTCCGGGAAGTATCCGATGCGACTGCGCGCTGGCGAGATGTCGCACGGACGATGGGCGTCGGCGATCAGCAGCTCGAGCGGCTCGAGCCTGCATTCGAGCATGAGCGGAGCGCCGCAGCGCGCGAATTCGCAGCGACTCGCAGCTGACTACCCGGACCATCAATCGGTCCAATGAACGGGGACCAGGTGGTCGTGCCTTGCATGACCGCGCGCGTCATAAGCCCGCTAAAGCAACACACCCGGTCGGGTTACGAAATCACCCGTACGAACCCCCAGATCGTTTCACTTACCGAAATAGCGCCAGTTACTCACGTAATCCGAGAGCCTCAACCGAATCCGGCGAAATAATCAAAAACACCCCTGTTGTCTGGGTAGCCAGTCCCATATGTTTCTGACACAACATCGGGCGACTCAGCGGTGACTCTGTTGAGCAGGTGTAAACATTTCATGAAGTGTAACTAGGGGCGTCGGTCTCCCCGGGCCGGGCGCTGCGGCATGTGTAGGCGATTTCCCCCGTCACGCACAGTTGTGTGCCGCTCGGAATCGGGGTAAAGAGCAGTCGCTGAACAGCCGAGGCGGGTGGGCGACTTCAGCTACGTTGCGGCCAAGCCCAAGCCAGGGCTCTCTCCTCTCCTGGGCCCGACTGAAGTGAACTCCGCGACGAAACACATCGCGTGGGCGTTAGGAGAGGAATACATGAAGGTCTTCATTAGCTGGTCTGGCAGCTTGAGCCACCAGGTGGCAGTCGCTTTGCGCGATTGGCTCCCGTCGGCGCTGCAAATAGTTGAGCCATACGTCTCGTCTGAGGATATTGACAAGGGTGCTCGCTGGAGCACTGACATCTCGCGAGAGCTTGAGCACTCCAGCTTCGGCATCATTTGCGTAACGCCAGAAAACATCGAGGCACCCTGGGTGAACTTCGAGGCGGGGGCGCTATCCAAGTCTCTCGACCGCAGTCGAGTGGCGCCACTGCTTTTTGGTATCGATCGGCTGGCGGTGCAGGGGCCGCTACTGCAATTCCAGTCAACCCTAATCGAGCGCGATGAAGTCAAAAAGTTGCTGCTCAGCATCGATAAGGCGTGTGACGATCACGCATTGGGTGAAAGTCGCGTTGGTGAAGTCTTCGACGTGTGGTGGCCGCACTTGCAGGAGCGTCTGGACGAGTTGCAGCAGGCCAAGCCGAGGGCTAAGACGCCGAATCGCCCGTCGGGCGACGTGCTCGCAGAGGTTCTGGAGCTTGCGCGTGGACAGCAAAAGCTACTTGCGACTCCCGAGGCGCTGCTGCCACCGGGATACATCGATTGGGCCATACGTGAGGCCCGGGAAGTATCGAGCGGAGCAAGCGATGCGGACCTCGTCGCGATGATCGAAGATGTCATGGATCTATGGTCTCAGCTTGACCAAAATGTCGACCGTGAACGTGAGCAGCTGCCGGCACGCGTGCTCGAACCGATCGCGCGTCTTTCACAGGGCATGATCTACCTGGACCGGTACCTGCGTGCGAGGCGTCGCAAGGAGCCGGCTGACGCTCGAGCCGAGGCGGACTAGGCGACGTTACAGCCCACGGGGACCCAGGATGTGGCTCTTGAGTCGATTGCCCTCGATGCGCCTTCGATCGCGCGCGGGCGCCGACTGAGTTGCGCTCGGCTTACGCTCGCAGCGCCTCGGCCGCGAGCTCGAGCTGATCGTCGCCGTAGAAGAGAAGCTCTCCGACCCGGAGAGTCGGCACGCCGCGCACCCCTTCCTCCCATGCGCGGTCGCTCGCCTCACGCAGCGACTCCTTCAGCGCCGGCAGTTTCAGGGCCGCGCTGAGCGCCTCAACGTCGAGGCCGGCGTCGCCGGCGCAATCAAGCAGCACATCCAGATCGGCGATATCGGCCGCGGCGACGAATTGCTTGTCAAACACGGCTCGCGCGAACGCCTCCCCCATCCCCCGCTCGCAAGCCCAGCTCGCGCAGCGCATGGCGGTGAGACCGTTGGCCGGCCACCCCCGGGGCCAGCGCACCGGCGGCAGCCCGTAGCGAAGCGCCCGCTGCTCGATCTCGGCGATCCGCGCCTCACGAGCCTCGGTGCGTCCCCACGAGCCAAAGCCGCGACGCGCGAAGATCGCGCCGAGCAGCACAGGCCGCAGCTCGGGCTGCACGCCGAGAACGGATCTCGCGCGCGCGAGCGCGAGGTAGGCATAGGGAGAGCCGAGGTCGAAGTAGATGACTGGGTCGTCGGCGGGCAAGGGGTCCTCCTCCAGCGAACGAACTAACTAACTTGATGCGCGACAAGTTATCAAAGTTAGCTTGTCGATCAGCAAGCTAAGATGCAGGATGTGGCTGGAGCAGCGGTAGACGAGCAGGCGCTTCCGGGGAGTCGGGCACGACAGGACTCAGCACTGCTGCGTCCAGAGCGGATCCGCGACGCCGAGCGCAGCCGCAGCGCGATCCTCGGGGCCGCCACGCAACTGTTCGCTGCAGGGGGCTACAACGGTGCGAGCATGTCGGAGATCGGCGCGGCCGCCGGCCTATCGCGCGGCGCGCCTGGCTACTTCTTCGGCTCCAAGCAGTCGCTCTACGGCGAGGTGCTGACGGCCGCGTTCGGCAGCCGCCAGCAGGCGACCGAGCAGGCCTTCGTGCCGGTTCGCGGGTGGTGTGAGAGCGATGCCGAGCTCGGGCGACTACCGGCGGCGCTGGCCGCGGCGGCGGCCGGATACATGCGCTTCCTGCTGGAGCACCCCGAGTTCGTCGCGCTGATCATGCGCGAGGAGCTCGACGGCGGACGTAGGTTGAGCCGCACGAGTCGCTCCTCGACGGCGATGCAGGAAGCCTTCCAAGCGCTGCGGCGCGCCGGCGCCAAGCGGGGGCTGAGGCCGTTCGAGGTCAAGGAGGCCGTGCTGCTGTTCGTCTCGCTGACGTTCGCTCCGTTCTCCTACCGCCACACGCTGCTGCGATCGATCGACCTGGAGCTGGCCTCCGAGGGCGGCCTGCACCGGCAGGCGCGACTCACCGCCGGGCAGCTGATGAACCTACTCGCCCGATGAGTCGCGTACTGGCCCGGGCGCCTTTCCCAAGGGCGCTCTGTGCAGGCTAGTTGAGTGAGATCGCTCGCATCGTGTGCTCGTCGGGGAGCTTCTCGAGGATCGCGCGAAGACGCTCGAGATCATCGGCCTGCTCGCGCCCGAGGTCGCGAAAGAGCGAGCGCAGCGCGGTGTGCGTGATCTTCATCTGGCGCGAGCTGAGCGTGACGGAGAGGATGCCGTGTTCGTCGGGCCGGCCGTCGAGCTGCGCGAGCACTTCCCGCGCGAGCCCGCGGATCTGCTGCTCGTGGGCCTCGTCTGCGATCAGCAGTTTGAGCGCGGTCGTGGTCACGCCGACCTCGTCGACGGCGAGCAGCAGATGGAATGGAGGCTCGGGAGCTGTCGGTGCCATGGCGCTCTGCTTCGATGGCGCTCTGCTTCGCATAAGCAGCGAAGCGGGTGGCAGTCTACTGCTCGCCCCCGATTGCTCGGGGAGGCAGGCTGAGTGGGAGCCTGCCTCCCCGGCCTCTCCGCGTGGGGACGCGGACTGTACCAGGATATGAATAGTTGGGACTCTAATGCATGAGGCCTACTTGCTCTGGACATAGACAGTCGCTGTCGGATGTTGTTGATATTCCATGCCCGAGCCGCTGTCCGATGCCACGCGCCTACTCGGCGAGCGAGTGCGCAGGCGGCGCGAAGAGCTCGGCCTCAGCCAAGAGGCGCTGGCCGACAGGTGCGCCGTTCACTGGACCTTCCTCGGGCAGGTCGAGCGCGGCCGGCGCAACCTCAGCCTGCACAACCTGCTGAAGATCGCGGGCGGCCTCGGGGTCGACCCGGCCGAGCTCGTGCGCGAGCTGAAGGCGCCGCGCCCATAGCGCCTCGCCGCGACGGTCTCGGCGATCGAGATCGAGCAAGTCGCCGGCGCCGTCGCGCCGGCGGTGACCTCAAGGCGGATCTGGAGGCGCCCGAGCGATTCGCGCCGCAGGAGCCGGCGGCACACGATCGCGGTGAGCGACCGGGGGTGCTCGGCCCCTCCCGTTGGACCGATATTTATAAGCCGACGATCGCAGCGGTCAACGGCGTCGCCTATGCAAGGGCTTGGAGTGGGCGTGCTGGACGGACATGGCAATCGCCGACGAGCACGCGACATTCGGCGTGACCTGCCGGCGCTGGAACATCGGCCTGGCCGATGGCGGCACCCAGCGGCTGCCGCGCATCGTCGGCTTCCGGCGCGCGCTGGAGCTGATCGTCACGGGCCGCGTGATCGACGCCGAGGAGGCGCTGCGCATCGGCCTCGTCAACGAGCTCGTGCCGAGCGGAACCTGTCGCGCGCGCCGTCGAGCTGGCGCACACGATCGCAGCGTTGCTCCAGCCGGCGATCCGCAGCGAGAGGGAGGCCGCCGTGCGCGGCTTCGGCGAGCCGCTCGAGCAGGGTATGCGGATCGAGGCGCGCTGCTTCAACCGCCTGATCGGCGACCCGCAGATGGCTGAGGGGCTGCGCCGCTTCAACGAGCGCGACCATCCCGACCGCGCAGCGGGCGAGCCGCGCACGAGCGGTCTTGCCGGGCCGCTCGCCGGCTGACGGAAGCTGCGGGCCGCTGCGGCGACAGCCATGCCGTGAGCGCGCGGCCCGAGCCTTCACGGACGTCGTGGTGTGGCGTCGCCCACGACGCCCGTGAAGACCCGGGCCTGTGATCGCTAGAGCACGCGCATCCCTACTTCAGCTGAGCCGAGTTCCTGCCGAGCAGCGTGCGAGCGACGATCAGCAGCTGGATCTGCTGCGTGCCCTCGAAGATGTCGAGGATCTTGGCGTCGCGCGCCCACTTCTCGAGCAACTCCTGCTCGCTGTAGCCGATGCTGCCGCACAACTCGACGCAGGCGAGCGTCACATCGACGCTCATCCGCCCGGCCTTTGCCTTGGCGAGCGACGCCTGCAGTGAGTTGGGTCGGCCGTTGTCGGCCATCCACGCGGCGTGAAGCGTCAACAGGCGGGCGGCCTCGTATTCGGCCTCCAGCTCGAGCAGTCGCGCGGCGGCGGCCGACTGGGCCAGCGCAGGCCTCGCATAGCCGACCTCAACCCCGACCTCGGCGAGCTTCTCGCGCGTCTCGTCAAGCGATGCACGGGCCACTCCCACGGCCATCG
Source organism: Solirubrobacterales bacterium (assembly GCA_044446425.1). Taxonomy (GTDB): domain Bacteria; phylum Actinomycetota; class Thermoleophilia; order Solirubrobacterales; family Solirubrobacteraceae; genus Palsa-744. The sequence goes on from JBIOEW010000012.1 coordinate 68,376, forward strand.
CGGCAACCAGCGGGCGCGTGTTGTCGAACGTCTGCATCGCCCCGCCGAAGCCTTGCTTGACATCCTGTTCAGCCTTCTCGGCGCCGCCCAACAGCGCGTCCTTGGGCACGCGGCAGTCCTCCAGCCTGAACGTCGCCGTATCGGAAGCACGGATCCCGAGCTTGTGGTCGAGCCGCTCGAGCCTGAGTCCGGGATTGGAGCGCTCGACCACGAACGAGCGGATCGCGGCGCGCCCGCGCGCGCGGTCGAGCGTGGCCCAGACGACGACGAGCTCTGCGCGCTCGCCCGCCGTCACGAAGATCTTCTCTCCGTTGAGCACGTACTCCTCGCCGTCGAGCACGGCGGTCGTGCGAATCGCGGCCGAGTCAGAGCCGGCCTCGGGCTCGGTGATCGCCATCGCGGCCCACCGTCCGCCGTAGCGCGCGAGCTGCTCGTCGTTGGCAACGGAGGCGATCGCCGAGTTGCCAAGCCCCTGCCGCGGCATCGAAAGCAGCAGGCCGACGTCGCCCCAGCAGAGCTCGATCACGCTGAGCACGGTCAGCAGGTTCGAGCCATTGCGGTTCTCGCCGTCGCGCTCGGCGCGGGCCTTGCGACGAGCCGACGCGGCGCCGGCGCCCTCGCCGGCGCCGCCCTCGTTCAAGCCGTCGATCAGCGACGCCAGCATGTCGAGCTCCTTGGGGTACTCGTGCTCGGCCAAGTCGTACTTGCGCGAGATCGGGCGAAACACCTCACGGGCAACGTGCTGGGCCTGGGCGATGCGCTGCTCGAACTTCTTCGGCGTCTCTAGGTTGATCATCATCGGGCGGCGCTCTAGACGAGCAGCGCGCCCTCCATCACGCCGGCCGCCCGCAGGTCTCGGTACCAGCGCTCGACGGGGTGCTCCTTGGTGTAGCCGTGCCCGCCGAGCAGTTGCACGCCTTCGGAGCCGATGCGCATGCCGTGCCTTGCGCACAATGTTCTCGCGACCGCGGCCGCTTGCGCGAAGTCTCGTCGCTGATCGGCCAAGCTCGCCGCGCGATAGGTGGCAAGGCGCATCCCGCTCGACTCGATCGCGATGTCTGCGATCGCAAAGGCGACGGCTTGACGGTCGGCGATCGGCTCGCCGAACGCAGTGCGCTCCTTGACGTAGGGGCCGACATAGTCGAGCGTGGCCTGGGCGACTCCGACGGCGAGCGCACACCATGCGATGCGAGCACGATGCACACATTCGACGTACACCTCGCGTGCACCCTCTCCCAGCAGAGCATCGCTCTCCACGCGAACACCTTCCAGCAGCAGTCGGCCGGTCGCGGCCGCCCGCAGGCCCATCGCCGGTTCGCCCTGCACCGCGAGTCCCGCGGCGCCAGACTCGACGACGAACAGCGACGGCCCGATCCCGGCCGCGTCAGCGGCCACGACGAACAGCTCGCACTGCTGAGCGCGCGCGAGCAGCCCCTTTGCCCCTTGCAGCAGCCAGCCGCCTGCATGACGGACAGCCGTCGTGTTCAGACGCATCGGGTCGAACAGCGGGCTCGGCTCGAGCATCGCCAGCGCCGCTGTCGGCGGAGCCTGGCCGGTGAAAGCCGGCAGGTAGGTCGCCTGCTGGTCAGCCGACCCCCAACGGCCGATCGCCGTGGCCACCGCCCCAGGCGCAAGCGCGGCGTAGGCGATGCCCATGTCTCCATGCGACAGCGCCTCACCCACGAGGACGGCCGTGACGGCCGCGTGCCCGTGCATCGCTCCGCCAAGCTCCTCGGGCACTCCAAGCGTGTTGACTGCAAGCTCGCCGATCTGCGCCAGGACGGCGTCGGGGGTGCGAGCGTCGGCGTCGGCGTCGTAGGCGGCGGGCCGCACCTCGGCCGCTGCGTATTCGCGCACCGTTCGCTGGATCAGCGCCTGCTCGGCGTCGGGGTCGACGTCGAACAGGGTCGCGGGGGCGCTCGATGGCTGCCGCGCCGGGTTGCCGCCGCCGTTGACCGACTTGAACCTGCGTCCGGCGGCGCTGACCGAGCGCAAGCCGCCCTTCGTCGTTCGAAACAGAGCCCGCTCCACGTGCTTGCGCGCGCCAACACGGTCGAGCACCTCAGATCCGGCGAGCCGCCTCATCGCGCGCAAGCCCATGTCGATGCCGAGCCCGCGCGCCGACGGCCGGCTGACGCCGGCTCTCGCGCCCGCGTCGCTCGGAGCGCTCACGCCGCTAGCCCCCGCCGAGATGCAGAGCGGAGGAGTCGCGACGAAGCCGTTGTCCCAGGTCACGCCCGACGGCGGCGCCCCGGTGGGTGATGTGCCAGGCGTTCGGGCGCCCCTTGGCCTGTCCGGCGCCGGCGTTGCGGATCAGCCCCAGCCCCTCCACCCTGCTCAGCAGCTTCGAGATCTGCCCCTGGTCGCGGATCCCAGCCGCCTCGGCTACCGCCTGGTTGCTGATGCCGGGAGCAGCCGCGATCTCGGCGAGCACGCGAAGCGTGCGATAGGTGAGGCGCATGTCGAGGTCGCCGGGCGCGTTGCGCTCAGCGCGGTCCTGTGGAGGCGTCCTCACAGCTGCGTGAACCGGTCGCGCGAGCTCTTCCCAGGCAGCCTCGGGACCGAGGTAAGGCAGCGCGATCACGCTCATCAGCGGATTCACGAGCGACGTGAGCGGCGCCTCGCCATCTTCGGAGAGGCGCGCCTGGATGACGCCGAGAACGCCACCGACGACGGTCTCGCCGGTCAGCGGCGGGGGGTTCGACGCCGGATTCGCCGCGCGCCCTTCGCTGTCGATGAAATCGATCAGCTGCCAAAGCAGCTCGTTGCGCCGCGCCGTCGCCGGGCCGGTGGCGGTCGTGTGCAAGACCAGCAGACGGGCCAGCTCCGGCTCGGAGTCGAAGTAGGCAAGCACCGCGAAGAGCCCTGCACGCAACCGATCGCTCCAGGCGCCTTCGATGCCGTAGGCGCGCGAAGCGCGTATCCGGACCTGCCCGATCGCATCCTCGAAAACGGCCCTGAAGCAATCGTCCGAGCTGGCGAACAACTCGTAGAAGCGACGCCTCGATACACCGGCGCACGCGACGATCTGGCGCACGCTGGCTCCCTCTGCTCCGTGCTCGCAGACGACCCTCGCAAGCGCCGACATGAGCCAGCCACGCTGGACGCTTCTCACAAGCTCTCGTTGCACCTCGTGCATGAGGTGCTCGGAGCGCTCGTCGTGTACCGCGCTCATCTGCTCGGCCCGCCGAGCGCCGAGCGCCTGGCCACCGCCGACGGGGCCGGCGCCGATCCGGGCCGTCGTCTGCTCAGCGCTCGGCAAAGCAGAGGGCCGACTCTCGTGGACGGCGTCGCCGGTGAGCTACTCCGTCCACGATCGCCGCCAATTGCGCAACGCATCGGACTGCTCCTAACGGAAGGAAGGGTTACGGGCGCCGGACAGGATGTGTGCCCGGCGCCCGTTGAGTCTCAGCGGAGAGGGACAGAGGGGCCGCCGAGCTTCTGCGAGCGCCACCGTGGAGACAAGCCCAACCGTGACGCTCGGACAAACCGGCCGACCAATCCTGGCTACACCCCGCACGAATCTTCCCCCCTCTTCCCAGTCGATCCCGACCGACGATCTCCCTCTGCCCGGACCGACGCGCTGGCGTCTCTACATCACTTCTGAACGAGGTCGTTATCTAAACATAAAACGATCGATGCGTCAAGTAACTAGCCGCGGCAGCAGCTTGCCAACGTGGCGCTTCAGGCAAGAACATGGCTCTATATAGGGATTTCGGGGGATTTCGGCGACAGCGCGCAGAAACCGATCGGGGGGCCTCGCGGGATCTTTGGCTTGACTCCGCGTCCGGTGAGAATGAAACCGAACGGTCGGACTTGCGTGCAAATTTCTGTATGCTTCTGAAGTCAGTCATGGCACGACCCGCTCACCGACCCGCTCTAGATCTGCGCGATCGCCGATCCAAGGCAAGCCGCGCGACGACCGCATCGCCCGGGGCGAAGCGAACCCAGAGCGAGCGGCTGACGGACGCGATCATCGAGCTCTCGGCGAGGGGCGGATATCAGGGAGTCAGCGTCGCCCAGATCAGCTCGCACGCGCGCGTCTCGAGCGCCACGTTCTACAAGCTGTTCAGCGGCAAGGAAGACTGCTTGCTCGCGGCCTATCGTTCGGTCGCCGATCGCCTGCACGAGGAGATTCGGACGCACACGCCGGAAAGCGAGGACTGGCGCGAGATGCTGCACGGATCGCTCAGTGCGTTGCTGAGCGCCCTGAGCGATGACCCCGACAGTGGACGTCTGCTGTTCGTCGAGGCCGCAGCCGGCGGCCGGCTGATCGGCGAGGAGCGCAAACGGGTGCTGGGGCGATTCGAGCGCCTCGTCCAGTCGATGCTCGACGGCATGCCGCAGACAGGCGAGCGGCTCGACGTGCCGGCCACGGCCTTCGTCGGCGCGCTGCGCAGCATCGTCGGCCGCCGGCTGCGCACGAACACAGCCGATCAGCTTCCCACGATGACGGACGACCTGATCCGCTGGCTTGCCTCCTACGCCGTCCCGCCGGGCGCCGACATCTGGAGCACGAGCTCGCGGGCTCTGCTCGCCGGCGAGCCTCCGGGAACGCCGAAGTCGGACTTGCCCTCCCGCAGACGGCTGCCGCGCGGGAGGCACGGGCTGCCCTCGGGCGTGGTAGCGCGAAGCCAGCACACGCGGATCATCTACGCCACCGCAGAGGTGACGATGAGCAAGGGCTACGCGAACACGACGGTCGCCGACATCGTCGCGCGGGCGGGGGTCGCGCGCGACGTCTTCTACGAGCACTTCACCGACAAGGAACATGCCTTTCTGGAAGCTCAGCAGCATCCCGTCCAGCACATCGTCGACACCTGCGCCAGCGCCTACTTCTCGGTCGCAAACTGGCCGGAACGGGTGTGGAACGGACTCGGCGCGCTGCTCAAGCTGATCGCCTCGGCACCGACGATCTCACACCTGCGGCTGGTCGAGTGCTACGCCGCCGGCCCAGTGGCGATCCGCCGCAGCGAGGAGATCACACGATCGTTCACGCTGTTCCTCGAGGAAGGCTACGGCTACCGGCCCGAGGCGCAGCAGCTGCCGCGCGTCACCTCCGAGGCGATCGCGGGCGCCGCGTTCGAGATCGTTCAGCGTCACGCCGCCCGGCAAGATTTTGCAGGCCTGTTGCCACGACTGCCCGAGCTCACCTACATTGCGCTCGCGCCGTTCACCGGCCCCGAGGAGGCCGTTCGGCTGATCGAGGAGCTGAGCGAGCAGAGCCCGGCCGGCCCCCCGCTCGCAGCCAGCGCCTAGCGAGACCGAACCCGTCGGCGCACTCGTCGACGAAGCGCCGCCCGGCGCAGCAGCTGGTCATCCTCGGCGCCGGCGGCGATGCGCAGCGGCGAATGCCCGTGACTTGACTCCTAGCGGAGCTACAGCCGTGCACGCAGGCCTTTGCGCTGGCTTGTGAACGAGGCTGGTATCCAATCTATCGATCGTTGCACGAGCCCTTGCCGAGAGCGAGATCTGACGGTTTCTAGGGTTTCTCGGTTTGACAGCCGGATTCAAAGCGGTCCAGATCACAGGCCTCAGAGCAGCCCCACGATTCCGCACGACCTGTCCGCTGAAACCTTGCGGTCGCTATATATGGGTCAGAGATTTGTGTACCCTCCGGTGTCCGTGGCCGAGGACGAGACAATGTCGCCAGAACCCAGGTCGCAGGGGGTCGTTGCTCGGGAGACGAGGTCGAGCCGGGCGGACCAGCGCGCGCGACTGCTCCAGGCGATCGTCGCGATCGCCGCCGAGAGCGGCTACCCTGCCGCACGCGTCGGCGATGTCTCCGCACGCGCAGGGGTCTCGCGGGCGACGTTCTACGAGCTCTTCGAAAACAAGGAAGCATGCTTTCTAGCCGCTCACGTAGAGCTGGCGAGGCGGATGAGCGACGTGGTCGCAGCCGCGATCGCCGACGGGGACGCCGCGCAGGCGATCAACTCCGCCTTTGCCGCGATGATCGACTTCGCCCAGCAAGATCCGTCCGGATTCGCCTTTCTCACCCATGAGGCGATGCTCGCCGGTCCGGCTGCGCTGAGAGAGCGAGATGACCTGCTGACGCGATTGCAGGAGGAGATCGAAGAGGCGCACCGTAGCGTGCGCAAGCAGACCCTGCTGCCCGACCTGCCGCCGAGCATCCTGCTCGGAGGTCTGGTGCGCGTGCTCGGCATGCGAATGCGCCGCGGTCAATACGACTCGGGTGAGCTACTCGGCGAGATGCTCGAATGGGTCGACTGCTATCGCGCGCAGGGACGCACAGGGAGCCGTCCGATCGAGTTCCCCGAGTCCGGGCTCCAGTCCGACGAGCGCCTGCCACCGGGCGCGATGGCTCCAGCGCCATTGCCCAGGGGACGTCATCGCCTCCCCACAGCGCTCGTTACCCGCGTGCAGCAGGAACGTATCCTCCATGCGACGGCCGACGTCATCCGCGCCAAGGGCTACGAGGACACGACGGTTGCGGACATCGTCGCCAAGGCCGGGGTGTCTCGCGAGGTCTTCTACTCACATTTCCATAGCCGCTCGGACGCATTTCTAGCCACCCACAGGCTCGTCTTCGAGCAAATGATGGCGACGGCCGCGGGCGCGTTCATCGCTTCGTCCGGCACCTGGCCGGAGCGGGTCTGGGACAGCTGGGGCGCGGCGACCGGCTTGGTGGTGGGCTCGCCCAGCCTCGCCCACTTCGCCTTCGTCGAATCGTACGCTCTCGGTCCTTCCGTCGCGCGGCGCACAGACGAGGCGGTGCTCGCCTTCACCGTCTTTCTCAGAGACGGTCACCGCTACATCCGTGGTGGAGTGAGTCCGTCGACGACGACCACCAGCGCGATCGCCGGCGCGGTCATGGAGACGACGGCCCGCTACATCCGCTGCGACCGCGCCGAAGAGCTGTTCACGCTCCTGCCGATGATGGTGTACATGATCCTCGCCCCCTTCCTCGGCGTCCCCGACGCGATCGAGTTCATCGAGGGCAAGCTCGGCGAGGGCGGCCGGCCCGCTGAGTCGGGCCCCTGAGCAAGCCCCTATGAGCGCTTCTTGTGCTTGGCTGCGCCCTTGCCGGCCTTGTTCGCTGCGTAGCGCTTGCGTGCTTTCTTTTCGCATGCCGCGCGTTGCCTTCCGGCACGCTTGAACTGCTTGCGGCACTTCTTCAGCGCTTTCGCGAGCAACTGGGCTCGCGTCGTCTTAGATCCCTTCACGGCACCGCAGCCCGTGACCGGGATCGGTGTGTTTCGCTCGATCACGGCGCCGTTCTGAGCGGTGATCGTCGTCGGCATCGTCAATTTGCTGCCGCACAGACTGAAGCGTCTGCTGGTCGGGACGTTCGAGGTCAGCGCCGAGTGCGGGCCCTCGGGCAGCACGGTTTCGAAGCTCGTCACCGGCGCGTCGGGCACGCTGTTGAAGGTCGAGGTGGTAATACCTTTTTTGATGTCGGTCTGGCCGTCGAGGATCAGCGTGATGCCTTCGCCCTGCAGGACGAACTCGACGTCGGGGAAGGCCGCGTTGCCGTGTGAGACGAGATAGGCCGGACCGCTCAGCGGACTTCTAAGCACCGGCGTGTGTGCGGTTGCGCTGCCGATGTTCGAGCCTTCCGGGCAGGCAGCCGGGTTGGCTTCAAAGACTGCATCGGTGCACGCTTTCTGGATCGTCGTGAGCCTCGCGGGCAGCTGAATCGGCAAGACGAGCTTGGTTTTGGCGATGTTCGCCTGACCCGGCGAGGAGGTCACCTTGACCGTGAAGCTCGCGCCGTTGGCTTTGCTCGCGTTCCCTTTTGTCGTGGCGGTAAGCGTCGGGTGGAAAGGCAGCGCGCCGCAGTTGCCCACCTGGAAGGGGCTCGAGACCGAGGCCAGCGCACCCTGCGCGCCGCCCATCGTCGCGGTGATCGACATCGGGCTGCAGTTGGTCGGGTTGAACTGGAAGTTCGGGCGATCGACGGTCACCGTCGTCTGCTTGAGCTGGACCGGAATGCCCGTGTCGGGGTGCTCGGCGGTGCTGACCATCGTCGGTACGGCGCTTGAGATCGTGACCGCCGCGGTATGCGGATCGACATTGATCGCCGAGCGCACGATCACGTTGCCCAGGTGGAATGGTCCGGCGTTGGCGGGCGTGACGATCGAGAGGCCGAAGGGAGCCTTGCCATAGGGGCCGGTCAGATAGACCGTGCCCTGCAGCGTGAACGGATCTGAGCCAAGGCCCGCGCTCGAGCTCGCGTGTCCGATCTCGCTCTCGGGGCCGCACTGCCCGCCGGCCGCCTGCGGTTCGGGACACGGCGTGACCGAGGCGAGCATCGCGGCGATACCCGGCGGCAGATGGACCGTGAGGGAGTTGATCGCCTGATCCGCGTCGGGGCGGGAGATCGTGAGCGTGAACGGCGTAAAGGCGCCGGCCTGCGTGTTGGTCGACCCCGCGCTGATGGACGGGGCGAACGGCTGTGGTTCTGAGCAGGCGCCGCCTTCTGCGCCCGTTGTCGTCTGGAACGTCGCCGACGCGGGCGCTTCTGCGCCCGACCAGGAGGAAAACGACGCACTGGTCGTGTGCGGCCCGCAGCCGGCGGGCGTCGTCAGCGAGGCGCGCGGTCCGCCGAAGAACTGCAGTTTGAGATCTTCGAAGGGCAGCGGCGGCGTGTCTTTGAACGTCGAGGCGATCTGTCCCGTGCTTGGATTCAGCTTCACTTCGCCGGCGAGCTTGACGAGCACGTGGGAGATCGGCGATTCGGCGACGATGTAGAGCGCCAGCAGCGAGCCGAACGGATTGGCTTCCTGCGCTGCCAGGTAGACGGCGCCGTCGATCGTTTCAAAGGGTTCGCCGGGCTTCTCCCGCTGCTTGGGCAGGAACGGCGACTCGATGTGCACGACGCCGACCTTCGACTCGTTCGGGCACGCGATCGGCGCAACGGAGTGCAGTCCGATCTGCGCTTCGCTGCAGGCCAGCAGGCCATCGGCGGCGGCCGGGTTCAACAGCATGCCTTCGGGCAGCGTGACGGTGGTGCTCCTCACATCGCCCTCGGCAAGCCCGCCGAGCTGCAGGCTCGGCTCCTGGGGCACTTTGACATCGACGGTCATCCCACTCGGCGTGTTGCCCGCCTGCTGTTCCGGTGTGACTTCGATCGAGGGGCTGAAGGGGAGTGAGCCACAGCCGATGAGTTCGTCCAGGAAGGAGCTGTCTCCGGGCAGCGGTTCGGGCTGCTGGAGGGGGAGCCCATTGGGTGCAGCGCTCGTCGGCCAGGAGACGCCTTCTGTCCTCATCGTCATTGGCTCGCAGGCGGTGGGCAGGCGCAGGAACGGGATGCTCGGGCGTTCCGCGGGCGCGGGTGGCACGCAGTTGCCCGAGCCGCGCCAGGGCACGAGGCACGACCAACCGCGCGATCCGTCGTGCGCTTCTGAGCCGGGTTCGCCCCACAGCGTGACCTGCGCGCTCAGCACCTGCGCGAGCTGCGAGGTTTCGGTCGTCCTCACGGCGACGGCATAGTCCTCGCCGGTGAGCACTTCTGTTTTCAGGATCACCTGCACTCGTTCGACCTCGAAGCCGAACTGCGCGGGCTCGCCTGGAGCCGGGACCATGTTGAACACGGGCACCCTGCGCGTGCCTGTGCCGATGTTGTTCGGTTCGGTCACCGCGACCGTCGCGACGCCGATCGCACTGCTCGCGGGGCAGCCGTTGAAGTTGCCCGTGAAGATTGTCGCGAACTCGGTGTCCGAGCATTGCGCGAGGGAGTTGACGTTGCCCAAGAGCCCGGGCGGCAGCTTGAAGGCCAGGTCTCGCGGCAGCGCAGGGGCCGACGCGACCGCCCCGCGCCCTTGCAGCGAGACAAAGCCGGGGTAGGCTTCGAGCTTCTGGTTGAAGTCGAGCTCGGTCGTCAACTGGAACGGGATCGAGCCCGCCCGCCTGTCCGGCGCGCCGCCCGCCACCCCTTCGCCGGCCGCTTCTTCGGGCACGAGTTCGACTTTTTCGATGCCGAACGGCACCGGTTCTTCAGAGACCCGCAACGGGCGCGCAAGAGGTGGCGTCGCCGGCGCGCCGCCGCCGCTCACGCTCAGTGTGTTGACTTCGCCGGTATGCGCACCTGAGGTTTTGACTGTGATTTCGATTTCCAGGCGTTCATATGGTGCGACCGCTTTTTCATAGGTACAGCTCGGTTCGCTCGCGGAGCTCGGTGGGCCCTGGCAGAAGCTGCTCGTCGCTTCCAGTTCGGCGTGGGCGATGATCGCGCTGGCCTGTATGTTCGCCGGCAGCTTGTCGGTGATCGTGATCGGCCCGCTCGTAGGCGCATCGCCGACGTTCGTTGCCGCCACGATCAGCTTGGCCTCGCCGGACTGCGGTAGATAGGTCGGCGCCGGGCGCGCGCTCAGACGCCACCAGGGGGAAGGCGAGTCGGCCCGCGCGAAGCCCGCGCACGAAAGCAGTGCCAGCAGCGCGACGGTGGCGGCGAGCAGTGAGGAGCACCGGCGAGCACGGCCTGACATCAGTGCCCGCCTTTCTTGGCCTTCGTGCCCTTGCGCTTGGGGGCGTATTTCTTGCGAGCCTGGCGTTCACACGCCGTGCGCTTCTTCTTGTCGTGCTTCTTGCGACATGCCTTCAGCGCTTTTGAGAGCTTTTGCGCACGAGTCAGATGGACCGTTTTCTTCGGCAGCACTTTGGCGGCGGGGACCGGCGCAGAGCCGGAATTGCCCGGGCCCGAGAATGTCGATGTTGCCGGCGGCGAGAAGCCTTCGTGGGAGGCTTCGGGGCCTCGGCAGGCGCTTTCACCGCTCAGCCCTTCGCATGGTGTTGAGTTGCTGACTTCGTATTTCAGACAGGGCGAGGATTCGGTGCACACGCGCGCGTCGTAGACGTCGTAGTTTGTGTCCTGCTCGGTCGGCACCAGTCGTTCAGCGGTGATGAAGAACACTTCATCCCCTGTTTCTGAGGCGTCGAGGAACGCCGATTCGTGTCCTGAGGTCCCTGAGGAGATCAACCCGACGCAGTCTTCTTTCTGGCAGCCGCCGACGCCCTTGGGCTCGTACTCATAGACGTTCTCCACGCCCACCTGGGTCGCCTGGCCTTCTACCTGCTCGTCGCGAGTGAGCGTCAGTTTCTCGCTCGCGAGTTCCTGGGGCACGAGCGAGTCCGCGCCGTTGAAGAACAGGCGACCCGAGTTCGAGAGGTAGCGCGACTGGTAGTGAGCGGCAAAGCCGCCGGCGACTCCCGATATCGCCGTCCAGCCCGGGACGCTCGCCGCGAGCCATTGTCCGTTGATCCAGGCTTCTGGGCGGTCGACGAGCAGCCCGAGGCCTTCGCCCGCATTTTCCTGGTCGAGCACGCCGTGCGGGCGTTCTCCGCTGGGGTTGCACGAGGCGCAGGCCAAACGGCCTTCGGCCGCGTCATAGAGGAACACCTCCTGATCGCGCGCTTCGTGTGCCAGCGGGTTCGTGTCGCGGTTGTCATAGCCCGTGAGGCTGCGGTTGGACATGAACGCCACGTAGCGCCCGTTGGGCGAGACGCGCGAGCTCTGACGCGCGAGCTCCCCCCCGACTTCCGCCAGCCAGTCATGCTGGTCTTCGTCGGAGAGGGTCGCGATGAAGCGCGGTTCTTCCCACGCTTTCGTTTCCGTGTCGTAGTGCTCGGAGTAGAGGTTGCATGTTTCTTCCGGCTTGTGTTCTGAGACGCAGCTGCCGGGGGTGGCGCCGGGGGCCAGCACCCCGTTTGCGACGAAGTAGATGTAGGTGCCGTCTTCGCTCGCGCCGAGTACGCCGAGCACGTCGGCGCTTTCGCCAAAGCGCCCCACCGTCAGATCCTTGAGCTTGCACTGTTTCGCTTCATGCGGCAGTTCGCACGCGTAGAGGTCGGAGCCTTCTTCGAGGGCGATGGCTTCTTTGGGCAACGTAGATTCTTCGTTCAGCGCGAACGGGTAGGTGAAGAACACACGTTCTCCGTTTGCGCTGGCCGTCTGATACTCCTGCGCTTCGGTTGCAAGCCGGGGATCTTCTTCGGGCTGTTCGTTGACGCCCTGGGCGGCGTCGAGCTCGACGGTTTCGCCGGTTGCCGTGTCGCGCATGAACAGGTGCGGGTACAGTTCGTGCGCCGCGTTTTCGGCCAGGCCCGTCCAGAAGATGCGCGAACCATCGGCCGACACCGCGTTTCGGATGCCCTTGTCTTCGTTGCCCAGCGACGCTTCTTCGGCAGGCGCGCCGGAAGGCAACACGCTGACGAGCTGGAGTTGCTGCGAGGGCGGCTTGCCGGCACTCCACTCGTAGAGGTTCTGTTCGGAGGGCAGAGTGCTCTGTGCCGCCGTCAGCCCGACCTTGGATTCGAACACCGCGTGGTTCAGGTCCAGGCTCGAACCCATCAGCGCGAGCTTGGCGCCGAAGCGCGTCTTTTCGCCGGCGACTTCTGCCGTGTCGCTGCCAGGCGAGACGAGCGGTTCAAAGCAGTGTTCCGGCGTGGCCCGACACGCTTCGTCGCTACGACGGTAGATCGTCCGTTCGCCGGCTTCGGGCGAGAGCGAGGGGTGTTCGAACGCTTCGAGCGTGGGCTGCGGTTCGACCAGACCGAGTGAGAGGTCGGGCGAGAAGGCCTGATACTCGCGCCGCGAGCCGCCTTGAAAGCCTTCGCCTCGTTCGTTTCGCGTGACGATGTCCTGGGAGGACCACCCTTCGGCGGCGCGCTTGGCGACGAGCTGATTCGGTTCAAGCGCGCGGTTGCCTTCGATTTCAGCGCCAAACGGTCCGTTCGCGATATACGCAAGCGCGCCCCCTTGCGCAGCGGCCTGGATCAGACCCCCGTCGAGCGAGATCGGTTCGACGCTGCCGCCGCCCTTCTCGGCGGGCGAGACGAGCTCCCATGAGCGCCCGTCGGGCAAGACCGCCGGCGTGGGCAGTGTCTGGAAGGTGGCGCTCAATCCTTCGCTTGTGCCGCTCGAGTTGGAGGCAAGGACGCGATAGAAGTAGCTGGTGCCTGCTTTCAGGCCGGATAGTTCCGCGCTCACCGGGCGATCGCCGAAGCCCGAGCCGATGTCTTCGCCCGGCGCCGCGGGGACGTCGGTGCAGGCCGCCGGGGTGGCCGTGCAATCGGCCGTGCCGTACTGGAAGAAGTAGTGAGTGTCAGAGCCCTTGGGGTCGATCAGCGCGGTCAGCTTCTCTGAGGCGGGGTTGCCCGCGACTTCCTGGGCCGAAAGGCCTTCAATCGCCGGCTTGCCGGCGGGTTCTTCATAGACGTCGATCGCGTTTGTGAGGGTGTCGGCGACGAGTACCTCACGGGTGCTTGCGTCGACCGCGATGCCGGTACCTTCCTGTAGTTCGTGCCCTGCTTCTGCGCCGAAGCGCTGCACGAAGGCTCCGCCGGCGGTGAATGTGCTCACCGATTTCCCTCCCTGAACGTACACGTCGCCGTTGTCGCCACCGCCGAACGCGACCGCGGCGCCGGTCGAGCGTTCGCTCTGCAGCGCGCGCTTGAGCACGCTGCCCGAGCTTGCGTACTGGGCGATCACGCGCGAGGGTTCGATGCACGATTCGCTTCGCGATTCGCGTTCTTTGGCGACGTAGAACACGTCGCCGGCCGGAGCGACCGCGAAGCCGCTGAAGGATTCGATGCAGCCGCCTTCCAGTTCGGTCGCGCTCACGAATTTGTTTTTCGGCGCTTTGGCGTCATAGGAGTCGACGACGCCTTCTTCTTGGTAGGCATAGAGGTTGCCTGAAGCGTCGACGGCGACGCCATGGATGCCGCCGAATTCTTCTTCTTCGCCCTTTTTGATGCTCGACAGTTTGCCTTCTACTTTTCCGCCTGTTTCTTTGGCCAGCGCTTCGTACTTGTTGATCGCTTCCGGTTCGGATGCGGTGGCCGCGACGTAGACGTCGCCAAAGGACGGGCTGCTCGGGTCGTTGTCGACCGCGATCGTCGAGTTTTCGACGGCGCCTTCTTCGGGCGCGGGCACCTTGACCTTGAAGTGGGAGAGGCATTCGCCGCCGTGGCCGAAGCGCACGACCCGTTCATGGCCACGATCGACGACGTAGATATCGCCGCTGGTTTCGTTGATCGCCACGCCGCCGGGGCTCAACAGGCCGCATTCGCCCGCGCCGACGAAGGAGCGGGAGAATACGTGGCTCGCCTGGGCCACGGCGGAGGAGCTGCACCCGAGCAGGACGACGAGAATGACGCCCAAGACGGCGCAGACGGGCCGTGCCGCGCCGCGGCTCAGTGCTCCGATGGTCATTGCCCTCGCTTTCATGGTCTCCCCCACGCTGCTCCTTCTCCGAAGTGCTCCAGGCGCGCCCGCTATACGCGTCGGGCGAGCATGGCCAACAATAGCCACACCCGCCCATAGCGTCAACATCCAACTGCGTCGGCGCGACATCGTCGGCGAGATTCGCGTTCCGATGAGCGTCGCTTCCCCCTCAGATCAGCGTGTTGATCTCCAGCTTTTCTTCGCCCGTCTGGATCGTCGTCAGCGACTGTCCGGCCTGCGTGAAGCCGCCGCCGATGATTTTGCTCGCTTCAAGCACGCGTTTGGTGCCGACTGGGTCGGTCGCGAACTTTTCCGGTTTCTGTTTGCCTTTGGAGGCGAGGAACTTGACTGTCGCGGACAGCTTCATCGAGTTCGCTGTGAGCGGGTTGAGGACTTCGCCTTTGACCGTCACCGGAATCCCGCCGCACTGGAATTCGGTGAAGATTTCGCCGACGGCCGGCTTGAACAGGTTGGCCACCTTGTCTTTGGCGTGCGTTTCGCCGAATTTTTCGATCCCGATCAGGCCGTTGAGTTCTTTGACCTTGATTTCGCCCGTTTCGCCCGCGACGGGGTTGGTGCTCGTGCATTTCTGTCCCGTCTCGGCGCATTCTCTGAAGGCTATGTTGAACGACTTCAGCGTTTTCGGCCCGGTCGCTTCGACGCTTGCGACCTGTTTTTTACAGCCGATCCCTTCACCACTGACCGTCGTCAGCTGTATCAGCGTGCCTTCTTTGGACACCGAGGTGGCTTTTACTTTTTCGGCCAGCTTGGTTTCGCCGTTTTCGGCTTCGCCGTAGGCCGGGTACCATTCAAATTTCTGTTCGGAGGACACTTTGGCCGCAGTCTTGCAGCCTCCGTCTTTCCAGTGCCCACCCGCGTGCTTGATGCAGCGCCCGATTTCCGGGGGTTCGCGCACGAACGCCGAGGCGCTCGATGCGGCGAGGATGCCCATCGCGCACGCGGCGAGGAGGCAGGCCCCCACGATCTTTATGCGTACCATTACCAATTCTCCCTTTCCGCTCTTGGCACTTCGTTTCGAGGCTTATGGCAGCGGAGCCCCGTCGGGTTGACGAGGCTCCGCTGGCTTACTAGCTAACTGCGGTTGTGTCCTAGTGGCCTATTTGGCGCCTTCTTCGAGCGCTGGCCCGACGGCTTCGGAGTTGCCGTCATGCAGGTTGCCCGTCAGCACCGTCACGCCTCTGCGTCCGGTGACTTCTCCGCCTGCTGGAAATTCGACCTCGAGCGCGAGGTTGAGCGCTTTGTCAACATACGCTTCATATTCGCTGCCGCCGCAACCCTTGGCGCCTTGTTCCTTCGAGATGTGCCACTTGACGTCCACCAGTCGGCTGTTGGCAACCAAGGTGTTGGTGAACAATTTGTTGAACGTAACACTAGTACCTACGTTGCCCGCACCGGCCGTGACTAGATTCTGTTTGATCGGGTTTTCGTCGCTCCCGATCATGCAGGGACCACCACCCAGTTTTTCAAGCCACGGGGCCGTGACCTTCACCTTCAGCGCCAGCCTGAACGCGGGCGGCGATTCTGTTGGGAACAGGAGCGATTCGGTGTCGATGCAGCCCGGCACCGTCGTGCATTCGTTGCCCGCCGATTCAATTGTGGCGAACGCCTTGGTTTCTTTGTTCGCGACGGCTTCGGCGAAGCTGGCCTTCAGTGCTTCCGGCCAGTTCGCCTGTTCCTGAATCTTGGGCGTGATCACCTTCAGACCCGTGACGATCGGCTCTGCCGGGCTTTCCAGCAGGTTCGCGCCGTCTTCCGGGGCTGCGACTTCGATGAAGTTTTCTTCCCCTTTGAAGCCGCCCTGGATCGTGATCGATTTGTTGAGCCTCGTCAGCACGGTGCCGTACTGGAAGTAGCCGCCTTGCGCGCCACCGTTCGTGATGCCCGTGAAGCAGTCCGTGATGCCTTCGTATTTGAGCGGGCAGTGTTTGTACTGCTGCCAGGTGTTGACCCCGTATTTGTCTTTTGCCAGCGCCGACCCAGCTCCGACAGCGCTCAGCGCGAACGCCGCGAGCAGGGCGATTCCCAGAATTCGCATCCTTACATGTCTCACTCCTGAGCAATTCGCCGTCATTCCTAGCGTTTTGGCGCTTTCTTGCGGGC
>JBIOEW010000013.1:0-80761 GCA_044446425.1 Solirubrobacterales bacterium
CGGCCCGCCGCTCGAGCTCTACCCGCTCCGCCTCAGAGAGCTCGATCACATATGTGCTGACCCGGGGCACGACACATGATTCTGCGCGCCCAACGCGATCCCTTCCGGTACTCCGCAGGATTTGCGGACGGGTCCACTAGACGTCCAGCTCGGCCGTGGCCGCCTCGGCCGCGTCCGTGGGATCGACGATCCTCAGCTCGAGCGGGCGGTTGTCGAGCGAGACCGTCTGGATCTTGAACAGCAGCATCGACCCCTGCGTCGCGCCGTTGGAGGCCACCGTGCTGAGCACCGGCAGGCGTTCTTTGCCCTCCACCGTGCCGCCGCTGTAGACGAACGAGCTGTGCCCGGCCGGCACCAGCGGCAGGTAGGTGTTGCCCTGGGTGTCGTAGATCTTCATATCCGTCGAGGCCGTCTGAGGCTGCGAGTGGTTGTTGTAGACCTGCACGAACACCGCGAACCACTCCTGACCGGGTTCGAGCTTGCGCTGTTCGGGCGAGAGGCCTTCCAGGTAGGCGGCGTCCTCGACGTCGTAGGGGTTCAGCTCGCGCGAGAGCTGGACCTCGTAGACGAGCGGCCCGACGTCCAGATACGGCGCGTTCTGGCCGGACTCACCGGCGTAGGTTCCGGTGGTGACCTTCGTGTGCGAGTCGCCGCAGGCGCCGAGGGCGCCGGCCGCGAGCAGGACGAGCCCGAGAAGCGGGAGCTTTCGCAGACGGCTGGACATGCGACGCGGCAGTCTATCCGGCGGCGACCGTCACGCGATCTCCGCGCTGCTCGCCACGCTCGATGATCGCGCGCAGCCGCCGCATCGCGCGCGTGTTCTTTCGCCTCAGCCAGCCGCGCGCACCGAGCGACTCGACCAGTCGATCCGACAGCGTCACCGGTGCCGTCTCGAGCGTGAAGCGCACGCGCGTCGTGCCCGACGCGCCCGGCGCCAGCTCGTACGTGCCGAGCGTGCGGATGCGGTTGT
Source organism: Solirubrobacterales bacterium (assembly GCA_044446425.1). Classification (GTDB taxonomy): domain Bacteria; phylum Actinomycetota; class Thermoleophilia; order Solirubrobacterales; family Solirubrobacteraceae; genus Palsa-744. The sequence goes on from JBIOEW010000013.1 coordinate 971, forward strand.
TCTTGCCCGTGCGACCCGCCTCGACGATGCGGTGTGGGCGATCGACCTCGACGAAGGTCGCGTCGCCCCAGCCGAAGCGGTTGCCCGGCGCCTTCACGCGAAACCGCGCCCCCGCCCCGCGACCGACCGAGTCGATCCGCGTCAGGTGCCAGTCGACGATGAAGTGATCCGTGAACTCGCTGTGGTTGGCGATGTCCTGCAGGTAGTCGAACACCTGCTCGCGCGGCGCCGAGATCACTGTCGAGACGGTCAAAGGGTCCACAACGCCCGCCAGTCTAAAGCGCGCCGCGCCGGACCTGCGTGCCGCTCAGCGCAACGGCGTGCTGCTCAGGCTGCGCGCGCCGTCAGGCGGACTGCATGACCGTGCTCGCAGTGGCGCACGATCTCGCTGGCGACAGGCGGCTCGCGACGTAGCGTGCGGCACAGCTCGCAGACCACACCGCCGCCCCGCCCGTCGTACAGGTGCACGTGCTCGCCGGTCAGCGGCGTGCGCCCGCAGTCGGCGCAGCGGTCGCGATCGGCCTCCAACGCGCCCACGCCGCGGCGCAGCAGGAAACGCTCGAACTGCTGCTCGTGGTCTGTCGTCGTAGAAGCCATCTCGCGGGTTTTTCGCCGTGCGGGCGGCCCTTCCTGCCCTTGACACGGGTGGACCGGAGCCGACGCGGGCCGGCGCCCGGGGGTTTGTCCGCAGATCACGTCGGGTAGTTGATCGTTGCCGAGGTGTCGGCGATCGGTTGGGCTTGACAGTGGAGTCGTTGACCTTCCCGGAAAATGCGGGAATCTTGAATTCGCCGGGTTGGCCAACCTTGTTATGATCGCCACGATCTTTCCCTCGACGGAAGCACCCAGCAGCACATCGCGGAGCGCCGGGCAAAGAGGAAGGAGGAGAGCAACATGGATCTACTCAGCAAGGGGCCCCTCACAGGCGACAGCTCCACGGCCCGAGACTTTGTCGGGGCCGGCTCGTTCTGCTGCCGCAAATGCGGCTACGTCTTGACGCTCAGCGGCGAGGACACGCTGGGCGCCTGTCCAGGCTGCGGCGGCAGCGACTTCGTGCGCGCTTCCCTGTTCAGCGCCGAGCGGGCCACTGCCGGAGAGTCGGGCGGTGAGCAGACCGCCCGCCACGGCGGAGTGCTCTCCGAGCCCGCCCCGCTCGACCACAGGGCCGTGCTGGCCGAAGCGCGTCGGCGGATCGGCCAGCCAGGCGAGTACCTCTGCTTCACGGAGGGCACCGAGACACGCACCGTCGCGCTGTCGCGCGAGTGGACGCGCATCGGGCGCAGCCTCGCCGCCGACGTCCGCTTCGACGACCCGACCGTCTCGCGTCGTCACGCGCTGATCGTGCGCCAGCCCGACGGCGTGCGCGTGCTCGACGACCGCAGCCTCAACGGCGTGTTCGTCAACGGCGAGCGGATCGACGGCAAGCTGCTGCAGGACGGCGATGAGATCATCGTCGGGCGCTACCGGCTGAGCTACCTCGTGGCCGCGCCATAGCGCGCGCACGCTCCAGCGATCCGGCCAGCCGAACCCGCGCGCGAGCGCGCAGAGACGTAATATCAGCCGATGGCTGACACGATCGCGGTGCTCTCCCAGAAGGGAGGCACGGGTAAGACCACGACCGTTCGCACGCTGACCGACGCGTTCCGCCGCAGCGGCGCGCGCACGCTCGCGATCGACCTCGATCCGCAGGGCAACCTGTCCGACTACTTCGACGTCCCGCCCGAGGCCGAGCCGACGATCGCCGACGTGCTCTCAGGCCGCGCCGGCGCGGCCGAGGCGATCCACGACGACCTGATTCCGGCCAACCTCACGCTGGCCGAGGCCGAGCTGATGCTCGGCGGCAAGATGGGGCGCGAGCTGACGCTGCGCCGCGCGTTGGCCAAGCTGCCCGACGAGTACGAGCTGATCCTGATCGACTGCCCGCCGTCGCTCGGCCTGCTGACCGTCAACGCGCTCGTCGCCGCCGACCGTGCGCTCATCACGGCCGAGGCGCAGTACTTCGCGCTGCAGGGCGTCGAGCAGGCGATGGAGGTCGTCGAGCTCGCGCGCGACGGGCTCAACGAAGGGCTGTCTGTCGTCGGCGTGCTGCTCAACCTCGCCGATATGCGCACGATCCACTCGCGCGAGGCGCTCGTCTCGCTGAAGGAGCGCTTCGGCGAGCTCGTCTTCGACACGACCATCCGCTCCTCGATCGCCTACGCCGAGTCGGCCGAGCGCGCTCGCTCGATCCTCGACCACCGCCCCGACCTCGGCGCCGACTACCTCGACCTCGCCGGCGAAGTGCTCGAGCGCCTGCCCGCGCTCGGCGAGGCCTCGCAGCGCCTCGCGCAACTGCGTTAGCGGCCCCGCCGGGCGCGGCGCCGGCGGCACCTCGACGAGCGGCGGCACCCCGACGCGGCTACAGCTCGGTCACGTACGCCCCCTGCGGCTCGAACGGCGCCCGCAAGAGCGTCGCCCAGCCGTCGATCTCCGCCCGCAGCGCCTCCGCCACAGCTCCCGTCTGCTCGTAGAAGCACCACACGAGCACCGTCGGCCCGGCGCCCGAGATCGTCGCCCCCAGCGCGCCCAGCTCGCGGGCCCGCGAGGCCAGCTCGTACGAGCGCGGGAACAGATGCGCGCGCTGCTGCTGGTGCAGGCGATCCTGCAGCCCGCGCCCGAGCATGTCCCAGTCGCCGCGCGCCAGGCCCAGCGTGAGCAACGCGCCATGTGCCACGTTGAACACGGCGTCCGCCAGCGGGACCCCGCCCGCCAGCGCCGCGCGCGCCTCGCTCGTGTGCACCGCTTCCTGCGGCACCACCGCCAGCGCCTCCAGACCCGTCGGCGGCTCAAAGCGCGTCGCCTGCCCGTCCGCGCAGATCACAAAGCCGCCATGCAGCGAGGCCGCAACGTTGTCCGGATGGCCCTCGAGCTCGCTCGCCAGCGCCAGCAGGTCGGCGTCGAGCTCGAACAGGTGATCCGCCGCCATCAGCCCCGCCACGATCGCCGCCGCGCTGGAGCCGAGCCCGCCCGACAGCGGCACCTGCGAGGAGATCTTGAACGTGAAGTGATCTGCCGGATGCAGCCGCTCGAACGCGCGCACGCACAGGTTCTCGCGCCCGCGCGCCACCGCCAGCGCCGTCTCCACCGCGAAGCTGCCCGTCTCGAGCACCTCCAGCTCGACGTGCAGCGCCAGCGCCGCCGCCATGCAGTCGAAGCCCGGCCCCAGGTTCGCCGAGGACGCCGGCACACGCACCAAACGCCTGCGGATCACGTCCCGGCGCTCACAGCTCGTCGCTCACGGATCGCCGAGGACGGCTTGCTCGATCGCGGCCGTCTCGGCGACGCACTGGATGATCCGCCCGTCGTTGTTGGCCAGCGCCGTCTCCGGGTCCTTCAAGCCGCGTCCCGTGAGCACGCAGACGATCTGCTCGGCGCCTTCGGCGCCGTACTTCAACAGCCCCGCCACCGACGCCGCCGAGGCCGGCTCGCAGAACATCCCTTCGCGCGATGCCAGCAGCTGGTAAGCCGTGAGGATCTCCTCGTCGGAGACCACGCGGATCGCCCCCCGCGAGTCGGTCGCCGCCGCCATCGCGTCCTCCCAGCGCACCGGGTTGCCGATCCTGATCGCGCTCGCAACCGTTTCGGGGTGCTCGATCGGGTGGCCCTCGACCAGCGGCGCCGCCCCCTCGGCCTGGAAGCCGAGCATCCGCGGCGCCGCGCCGACCTCGCGAAAGCCGCGCCAGTAGGAGGTGATGTTGCCGGCGTTGCCCACCGGGATGCAGAGCGCTTCACAGGCGCCGTCGAGCGCCTCGTGAATCTCGAACGCAGCCGTCTTCTGGCCTTCGATGCGGAACTCGTTGACCGAGTTGACGAGCACGATCGGGTGCGTCGCCGTCAGCTCGCGCACGAGCGTCAGCGCCTGGTCGAAGTTGCCTGCGAGCGTTATCACGCGTGCCCCGTGCACGAGCGTCTGCGCCATCTTGCCCTGGGCGATCTTGCCGTCTGGGACGATCACCGCGCACGTGATGCCCGCGCGGGCGGCGTACGCCGCCGCGCTCGCCGCCGTGTTGCCCGTCGAGGCGCAGATCACCGCCTTGGCGCCGTCGCGCACGGCGGCCGACAGCGCGCATGTCATCCCGCGATCCTTGAACGAGCCTGTCGGGTTGGCGCCCTCGAGCTTCAGCCGCACCGTCGCACCGACCATCTGCGAGATGACCGGCGCGCGCAGGAGCGGCGTCGAGCCCTCCTGCAGGCTGACCAGCTTGTCGCCCGGCTCGAACGGCAGGCGCTCGTGATAGCGCTCGATCAGCGGCACATGTGTGCCCGAGAACGCCGCCCCTTCAACGCGCGGCAGCGGCACCGGCGGCAGCTCGTTGATGTCCGTCGGAACCGTCATCTCACCCGAACTCCTCTTCGATTACGCGGATCGCGCGCGTGGGGGCGCGGATGAAGTCGAATACGTCGACCTCGGCCACCGCCGCGCGCAGACTCGACTCGAGCACCGGGTGCGTGACCATCACCAGCCGCGCGTGCTCTGCGATGCCGCGCTGCACGACCGACTTGATCGACACGTCGTGCTCGCCCAGCACCCTCGTCACCGCCGCCAGCACGCCCGGCACGTCTTCCACGTCGAGGTGCAGGTAGAAGGCGCTGTCGACGTCTCCGATCAGCTCCATCTGCAGCGGCGGCGCCGGCGGTCGCGCGCCGCCCGTCATCACGCTGACGACGTCGCCCAGCACGGCGCTCGCCGTCTGCCGGCCCCCCGCGCCCGGCCCCGACAGCGTTATCTCCGTGATCGTGTCCGACTCGACCGTGACCGCGTTGAACGGCCCCGACACCGACGCCAGCGGATGCCCCGAGTAGAGGAACGTCGGGTGCACGTGCACCGACAGGCCACCGTCGCGGCGCTCGGCCGTGCCGACCAGCTTCAGCCCGAGGCCGAGCTCGCGTGCGTACTCGAGGTCATCTGAGTCGAGCTGCTCGATGCCCTCGTAGCGGACCTCGTCGAGGTGCACCGGCGAGCCGAACGCCAGGCGCGCGAGGATCGCCATCTTCGCCGCCGCGTCGCGCCCCGAGACGTCGTCTGAGGGGTCGGCCTCGGCGTAGCCCACGCGCTGGGCCTCGGCCAGCGCCTCGGCATAGCTCTTGCCGCCGGCCATCTCCGAGAGGATGAAGTTGGTCGTGCCGTTGACGATCCCGTGGATGCGCTCGATCGGCGTCGCCGAAAGCGATTCCTCGAGCACGCGCACGACCGGCACCGCGCCCGCCACGGCCGCCTCGAAGCGCAGTCGCACGTCGTGCTCGCGCGCGCACTCGAACAGCTCCTCGCCGTGCTGGGAGAGCAGCTGCTTGTTCGCCGTCACAACGTGTTTGCCGCCGCGCAGCGCGCGCAGCAGGTACTCGCGCGCAGGTTCGATCCCGCCCATCACCTCGACCAGCAGATCCGAGTCGGCGAGGATCTTCTCGAAATCGCCGCGCGAGCGCGTGAGCACGCCGCAGATCACCGGCCGGCGGCCGTTGAAGCGCTCGATCTCACCCGCCCGCTCGTCGAGCAGTTCCGCGAACGCCCCACCGACCGTGCCGTGGCCGAGCAGGCCGACCTGAAACGGGCGCCGCCCGCCCGCCGCGGCCGGCGCCGCGTCCTCTGCCGTGCGCGCCTCAGCCGACATCGCGCGCCGTCAGATCCTCGAAACGCTCGCGCCTGACCACCACGCGCGCGTCGCCGTCCTTGCAGAAGACGACCGGCGGCCGCGGCACGCCGTTGTAGTTGTTCGACATCGCATAACCGTAGGCGCCCGTCGCCGGCGTCACGATCACATCACCAGGACGCGGGTCGTCAAGCAGCGCCTCGCGCACGATCACATCGCCCGACTCGCAGTGCTTGCCGGCCAGCTCGCAGCGCGTCTCGCCGTCGAAGCGATCGGCCACGTGCGCTTCGTAGCGCGCGCCGTAGAGCATCGGACGCAGGTTGTCCGACATGCCGCCGTCTACCGCCACCCAGCGCGAGACGTTCTGCTTGACCGACTCGACCGTGTACAGCGTCACGCACGCGTTCGCGCACAGCGCGCGGCCCGGCTCGATCAACAGGCGCCTGCCCGGCGCGCCCATGCCGTGCGCTGCCGCCGTCGCCAGCAGCGTGGAGACGTAGTCCTCGATCGACGGCGGCTGCGGCTGGTCGCTCGTGTAGCGCACGCCCAGCCCGCCGCCGAGGTCCCACAGCTCGAAGTCGCCGAGCTTCGCCAGCTCGGCGACCTCGCGGCGAAACGGCTCCAGCTCGAGCAGCTGCGAGCCGATGTGCGCATGCAGGCCGGCAAGCGAGAGCCCCTCGACCGCCTGAACCCGCGCAATCGCCTCCGACGCCCGCGCCATCGAGAAGCCGAACTTCGAGTCCGCCTGGCCCGTGGAGATCTTCTCGTGCGTCTCGCCGCGCACGTCCGGCGTGACCCGCAGGAGCACCCGCTGAACGTCCGAGCGGCCGTCGGCTGCGCCCGCGCCGTGCGACGCCACGAGCCGCTGCAATCGATCGATCTCATCAAAATTATCGACGACGATCAGACCGACGCCGTGCGCCAGCGCCGTGCGCAGCTCATCCTCCGACTTGGCGTTTCCGTGCATCACGATGCGCCCTGGCGCGAAGCCCGCGTTCAGCGCAAGGTGCAGCTCTCCGCCCGAGGCCACGTCGCACCACAGCCCCTCCTGCGCGAACAGCGCGAGCACGGCCGTGCAGGGGAACGCCTTCGAGGCGAACACGACGTGGAAGTCCTCGTGACCCGCCTGCGTTCCGCCGTCGACGAACGCGCGCGCACGGGTTCGCAGGTCGTCCTCCGCCACCACGTACGCCGGCGTGCCGAACTCGCGCGCCAGCTCGATCGTGTCGCAACCGCCCACCTCCAGCCGGCCGGCCTCGTTCAGCCGGCTGCCGAGCGGGAACACGTCGGAGAGCATCGTCTCGGTCGCCATCGAAGCGGATTATCGCGTGCCTGCTCAGGCGGGCGAGGCTCGCAGCGAAGCCGCGCCCCCGCGACGCGCCATCAGCCCAAGCCAGAGCAGGCCGATCGCCATCAGCCCGACGCTCTCCAGCTGCGGCGTCGTGAGCCCCGCGAAGACCTCCGTGTTGCGGCGGATGAACTCGACCAGGAAGCGCTCGAAGCCGCTCAGCAGCAGGTACAGCGCGAACACCACTCCCGGCCTGACGCGGTCGCGCAGCTGCCACAGCCCCCACGCCACCAGGCACATCGCCACCGTCTCGTAGATCGGCGTCGGCTGCACCTTCACGCCCGGCGGCGTCGGCAGCGTGCCGTGCGGATAGCCCATCGCCCACGGCAGACTCGAGCGGATGCCGTAGTCGCCGTCGCCCGACACCTGGCAGCCGATGCGCCCGATCGCATAGCCCAGCGCCAGTGCCGTCGCACACATGTCGAGCACCCGCAGTTCCAGGACGTTGCGCCAGCGCATCCAGCCGATCACGCCGATCGCGCCGCCGATCGCGCCGCCGTACCAGACCAGGCCCGAGCCCGAGAAGATGCTGCCCAGCAGGTCGTGCTTGGCCGTCGAGAAGTTCTGGATCACGTAGTACGCGCGCGCACCGACCACGCCGCCGATCAGCGCCGCGAAGGTGATCTCATACGCCCAGTCGACCGGCTTTCCGAGCTCCTTCAGGCGACGCGCGACGACCGCACCACACGCCACGAAGCCGAGCGCGAACGTCACCCCGAACGTCTTGATCGAGATCCCGAGGAAGTGGATCTCGGGTTTCATGGCTGGCGACGGTCGGGCATCGGCTCCGCGCGCAACTTTAGGGCACGTGTAACCGCTTCTGCGACAATCTGCGCATGGTCGCGAACCGTCGGACCTTCGGCAAGGACACAGGGCTGCAGGCGCGCATGGCGCTGACGCTGTTCCTGCTCGGCCTGCTCTACGTCGTGTTCGTCGGCGTCCTCTTCGCCGCCGGCGCCGGTGCAGGGCTGATCGTCGTCGTCGCCGTCGTGCTGCTGCTCGGTCAGCTGTTCGGCTCCGACAAGCTCGCGATGGCCGCCATGGGCCTGAAAGAGGTCACGCCCGATGAAGAGCCCGAGCTGCACGGCATCATCGACCGCCTCTGCGTGCAGGCTGATCTGCCCAAACCACGCGTCTGCGTGATCGAGACCGCCGTGCCCAACGCCTGCGCGCTCGGGCGCTCGCAGAAGTCCGCCACAGTCGCCGCGACCCGCGGCATCCTGCAGATGCTCTCGCCCGCCGAGCTCGAAGGCGTGATGGCGCACGAGCTCACTCACGTGATCAACCGCGACGTGATGGTGATGACGCTCGCCAGCTTCTTCGCTTCGCTCGCAGCGCTGATCCTCCAGTTCGCCTTCTTCTTCGGCGGCGGCTACGGCGGCGAAGAAGAGGAGCGCGAGATCATGCTCGTGATCCTCGTCTCCATCGTCGTCTATGCCGTCTCCTTCATCCTCTTGCGTACGCTCTCGCGCTACCGCGAGTTCGCCGCCGACCGCGGCTCGGCCGTGCTCACCGGGCGTCCCAGCGCGCTCTCCTCGGCGCTGATCAAGATCAGCGGCGCCATCGAACAGGCGCCCAGCCAGGACCTGCGCCGTGTCGAAGGCTCCAGCGCCTTCTTCATCATCCCGCCGCGCGCCAAGAAGTCGCTGATGAACATCTTCGCCGACCACCCGCCGCTCGAGCAGCGCCTCGCCGCGCTCGAGCGCCTCGAGTCCCAGTTGCAGGGCGGCCTCAGCGCCGCCAACGCCTGAGCCGCCTGAGCCTTGGGCCTGCGCGACATCCTCACCGGCCGCCATCAGGTCAAGGGCCCCGCGCCCGATCGTTTGTTCGCGATCACCACCGCCTACGTCGACTTGCAGGCCGAACACGGCGTCGACCCCTCCGGCAGCGCCGCCATCGTCTTCCAGGCGCTCGCCACGAGCGAATTCGAATCGACCATCAAGGACATGGAAGAAGTCGTCACCGCCACCGGCGGCGACAACGGCACGACCGTCAAGACCGAAGACGACAGCTACGGCTACCGCTGGATGATCCTGCGCAGTCCCGACGGCGCCCCCAGCGTCGAAGATCTCGCCGTCGGCATCAACGCCGTCTCCAGCTCGATCGAGACCGCCGGCTTCGGCGAGCGGCTGCTGTGCGCCGTGTTCGGCTTCACCGACGGCAAGGGACAGCGGATCTACTTCATCTACAACTACAAGCGTGGCGCCTGGTACCCGTTCGCGCCCGCGCCCGGCGACGCGCAGGAGCGCTCCGTCGAGCGCGAGCTGCAGCTCAAGGCGCAGGTCGGGAGCGAGCTGCCGCTCGAGGCCGAAATCGAGCGGTGGTTCGCGCTTTGGGGGATCCCGATCTGAGCGGCCGGGGCGCCGCGCCCTTCGTTACGGGCCGCGCCCCGTAACGAACGAAGGCGCGCAGGGGGTCGATCATGCGCGCCGCGTCCAACGGTAGCCATCGTATATACGCGCTGTACATACGATGGCTATCGCAACCGTCGCCGCACATCCCCACTCCTCTATCGCGGATCGCGGGGGGTACCCGTGGCGCCACCTGCTTTCCCGGCCAGACCCCCTACCCCTACCCCGACCTCAACCCGACTCCGAAGCTAATCCGGAATCAACCCCTCGCCCGAGAAGTCGTACTCGGCCTCGGCGAGCGTGAGATCGGCGGGCGGCAGGATCAGGTCCGAGCCCTCGAGCTCGTCGTCGCCGAGACGCTCCCCGTTTGCCCGCACGAAGTCGAGCAGCGCGGCGAAAGACTGCACGAAGCGAGCCTCGTCCTCACCCTCGACGGTGGCAACGACCGCGTTGTCGAGCTCGTTCAGCTCGTCCTTCTTCTCGTTCGCGAGGCGGTACTGCGCCTCGCCGGAGACGCGCACGATCATGCCTGGCCACCCTCACTCGGCGGAGCTGCGGCGGGCGCGCTGGTCTCGGCGTCGCCGGCCGGGGCGATCTGCGGCGTCTCGCCGCCGCCCTTGCCCAGTTCGGCCTTCATCTTCTCCAGGTCGTCGTCGACGGCCGGCTGGCTGGATAGCTGCTTGAGCTGGCGGTCGATGTCGTCTTCGCCGCCACCGAGCGCCGTGATGTCGTCGAACGTGCCCGCCGCTTCCAGCTCGGAGACGGCGTCGGCGCGCGCTTTCATGTTTTCGGTCTTATCGACGGCGCGCTGCATCGCCAGGCCGACATCGGCCATCTGCTCGCCGACTCCGGTCGCCGCCTCGGAGATGCGCACCTGCGCCTCGGCCGCCGAGTACTGCGCCTTGATGACCTCCTTCTTCGTGCGGAAGGCCTCGATCTTGGCGCGCAGTTTCTGCTCTGAGTCGGTCAGCTTCTCCTGCTGCGCTTCCAGTTCTGTGACCTGCGTGTCGAGGCCCTGCAGCTCGGTCTGCGCCACGTTCTTGCGCTCGAGCGCCGTGCGCGCGAGCTCTTCGTTGCCCGCCGAGAGCGCCTGGCGCGCCTGCGTGTCGAGCTTGACGACGCTCTGCTGCAGCGACTTTTCCTGCATCTGCAGACGCTTCTTGGCGGTCACCACGTCGGCGATGCCCTTCTTCACGTTCTGCAGCTGTTCGACCTGCTTCTGGTAGCTGTAGTCCAGCGTCTCGGCCGGGTCTTCGGCGCGATCGAGCAGTTTCGAGACCTTCGCCTTCACGACGGTTGACATGCGCCCGGTCAGCCCGGCCATGTGATCCTCCTATTGCGTTGCGCGGGGGCAGCCGGTCCCGGATCGACCGGCTCTCTCAAGCCTAGCCGACCGGGAGCGGCGCAGATGCCGCTGTCTTCTAGAGGCCGAGCGGGTGGCGCACGCTGTAGCCGGCGTTTTCGCTGCGCAGCGGACGCCAGCGCGGACCCTGCTGGTTGGACGGGTCGTCGGCCGCGCTCGTGTCCAAGCGCAGCCCCGCCACGTCCATGTAGGCGTGACCCGAATTGCCGAACACCGCGATCCAGCGCCCCGCTCCGTGCGAGCCCCAGTGCATGAATTCCGAGGAGTCCATCGGCGTGCTGAGCAGGCTGCCGCCGTGCAGCGCGAAGGACACCGTGCCCGAGCAGTCGTAGCCGGGCGAGCTGAACGAGGCGTGCCCGCCGCCGTAGATGTAGGGCAGGCCGATGATCTGATTCGCCGTCCAGATCACCTGCTGGACGTTCGCCGGCGCGTTCATCGGCGCCGCTGCATAGCCGCCCACGTAGCGAGCGATCGAGCCCGGTACGAGCAACTCCGGCTGGGGCGTGCCCGCCGCCGGCGCCGCCGCTTCGGTCGTGTTCGCCGCAGCTGACCCGACAGGGCTGCCGCCGGTGGCCGTCGTGAGCTGCGCCGCCGGTGTCGCCGGTGTCGACGGCACATACGGAACGACTTCGCCCGTGGCCGTCTTCTCGTAGACCGGGCCCTTGTAGGTCAGGCGCCGCGACTTCGAGACGATCGGGGACAGGTGGATCGCCGGCGCCGGCGCCGGTGCCGGCGTCGCCGGGGTCGTGGTGCTGCCGGCGGCGGCTCCGCCTGTGCCGGCCGCCATGCCGGGGGTGGCCGCAATGGCCAGGATCGTCAAGCTGCTTAGAAAACTGCTGAGGGTTCGCACCCGCAAGACAACAACCTCTTTCGTCGGCCTCCGGGGTTAGCTGACGGGCTAGCGCTGAAAGAGCCTGCGCTTCTCGCGGCCATCCGCGAGATTCGCCCCAACAACATGGGTCCCCCGGTCTCTGACATCTGGTCAGGGACTCGGCGTTCTTGGCGGCGCACGCTAGCAAACTGCAATGACGCTTGCAGCACGTGGCCGCCGGTGTGCACGTTTTGCCTGCAAAGAAGCAAAGTAATCGCCTCATAGCCCTGAGCGACGCGCGCTCAAACCTCGGCATTCCTGCTCGCCGTCCCGACTCCTGCACGCAAAGCGGCCGAGATGCGGCTCGGATGCGGCGCGGGGCTGTCCGAGATGGCATGCTCGAACGCGGCCAGATCGCGGCTGGAGCGGGCCTCGGGCTCCGGCGCTCCCGCTAGTGTCCGCAGCCATGCGCGTCCTCCCGCTCCGGCTGCTTGCGGCGCTCGCGCTCTGCGGGGGCGCGCTAGCCGTGCTCGCCGGATGCGGCAAGGGCGCCCACGCCGACGGCGCGAAAGCCGGCGGCGGCGCCCTGCCGGCGCCCGAAGCGCGCGGAGTCACGGCGGTCGCCACAAAGAACACGACGAGGCTGGGCGGCGTCGGCGCCGCCGACGATGCGGCCGCCGTCGCGCGCGTCGTCTACCCCGGCTTCACGCCCGCCACCCGGCCGCAGGCGGTCGTGATCGTCGACGAGCACGACTGGCCCGCCGCGCTGGCCGCTTCCTCGCTCGCGTCCGTCCCGCTCGCCGCGCCGCTGCTCTACGCCGAAGGCGATGCGCTGCCCGAAGCCGGCGCGCAGGCGCTACAGGCGATGCGCCCGATCGGCGCCGCCAAGCTCGGCGGCGCGCAGGTGATTGCCGTGGGCGCGGGCGTCGCCGTGCCGCCCGGCTACAAGGCCAAGTCGATCGCCGGTAGCGTCGCCGGGACCGACACCGGGGCCGGCACCAGGGCCGGGGCGGGCGTCGGCGAAGGCGAAGCGGCGGCGAGCGCGGGGGTCGCCGTGTTGAAGCTGCTCGAGTCCGCCCGCGGGCGCTCCCCGCACGCGGTCATCGTCGTTGCGGCCGACGCGCCACGCGCGCTGCAGATGCCGGCGGCCGGTCTCGCCGCCGAGAGCGGTGCGCCGATCCTGTTCGTCACCCGCTCGAGCGTGCCCAAGGCGACGAGCGACGCGCTGAAACCGCTCGGGCACCCGACGATCTACGTGGTCGCGCCAACGACGCTGCACAGCGGACCGTTCGCTGCGCTGGCACAGCTAGGCACGGTCGTGCACGTCACCGGCGACGCCGGGTCGGGCGAAGGGACGGCTCCCGCGAGCAACGACCCCGTCGAGAACGCGATCTCCGTCTCTCGCTTCTCCCGCGGAACGTTCGGCTGGGGCATCCACGAAGCGGGCCACGGGCTCGTGTTCGCCAACCTCGCGCGCCCGCTCGACGCCCCCGCCGCGGCATCGCTGTCGGCGCACGGCGACTACGGGCCGCTGCTGCTGCTCGAACACAGCGCCTCCGTGCCCGCGCCGCTGACGCACTACCTGAGCGACATCGAGCCGGGCTACACGGCGGCGATCCCGCCCGTGCGCGAGGTCTACAATCACGGCTGGCTGATCGGCGACGAACAGGCCATCTCGGCGCTCGCGCAGGCCGAACTGGACACGGTTCTCGAGATCGCCCCGCGCCGGCAGTCGACCGCCGAAGAATCGGTCGCCCAGGCCGAATGAGCAGCGACACCACATCAGACACGACGAGCGGGAGATCGACCAGCGGATGAGGACCGAGTGAGCCAGGCAGAGGATCCGCGGACGCTGCGCAAGGAGCGCGCCGGCGAAGTCACCGTCGAGGACGTGCGCATGCTGATGGGCGCCTCCACGCCGCACTTCGCGCTGCAACTGCGCGAACGCATCGCCAAGCTGATCGACGGGCTGGGAGAGGATCACCCGGCCCATGTCGAAGGCGCGCGCGAGATCGCGCGACTGGAGCGTCTGGGGCGCGAGGGCGAGGTGCGCGGCGAGCCGGGAGCCCCCGGCGAGCGCACGCTGCCCTCGCTCGACGACAGCGCCGCCGGGCGCGTCTAGCGTCGCCGGGCGTACGTAGCGGCCGGGAAGCCGCTAGCGCCGCCCCGCGAAGACCCGTTCGCGGCGCGCGTCCTCAAAACGGGCGCGGAGCAGTTTCAGCAGCACCGAGAACAGCGGCACGTCGAGCACGACTGGCACGAGCACCCACGTCACCCTGGGGGCCCCGAGCGCGAACAAGCCGAGCGCGACGGCGCCGTGGAACAGCGCCGTCGGCACCGCCGCCAGCAGCCCTGCGTGCGAGCGGTAGCCGCTGAGGTGCTCGCGGATGGTCGTGTCGAGCGTCCCCAGCACGACGACGACGACGCCGACGAGCAGCAGCGTTTTGCCCGCTTCCCCGCGCGCGGCGCCGATCGCCACGGCGACCAGTCCGACGAGGATCGAGAGCTCGGCAAGCGGGAACGGGTGCCACGGAGCGCGCGGGCGCTCGCCGACCGAGCCGGGAGCGCGGTAGCCGTCGGACGGAGTCTGTGCGCCCCCCCTGCGCTGGGCGCGCGGCCGTCTGCCCGACCGCTCACCTGCGCCGGCCTTGCTCGCGGCGGCGTCCGACGCCGAAGCCGACGAGGATCGGCCCTCGGCGACCTGCTCGGCCTGCGCCGCCTCGACGCCGGCTACGGGCGCTGCGGCCTTCGCGCGAGCGGCCGACCTGCGCTTGCGCGAGCGCCCGCGACCGCCCTTGCTGCGATTCGCCACGGCAGCCGCTGCTAGGAGCCGGAGGGCCGTGGTCGAGTGCCGCGCATTGACGTCGATCGTACCGCCTATGCTGGCCCTTGATGGCGCGGACGGACCCCTCGATCGAGCCTCTGCCAGCCGCCGGCGGAATCCCCGAGAGCGACCTCGCGGGGCCGTTCCCGGTCGGTGAGTACGCAGCGGCGCTGCGCGGCAAGCTGCGCGCGTTCGCGCGCGTGCAGGTCGTCGGCGAGCTCGTCAACGTACGGCCTTCGCGCGCCCGTGTGTACTTCGAGCTGCGCGACGCCGGCGGCGCGCTGCCGTGCGCCGCGTGGCGCGCCGATTGGGAGGCGATCGTGGCGCGCGCCGGCGGCGAGCCGAGCGAGGGCGTGCAGGTCGTCGTCGCGGGCGGCTGCGACTACTACCCGGGCAGCGCCACCTCCTCGCCGGGCTTCTCCTTCGCGGTCACCGACCTGCGCGTAGCCGGCGAGGGCGATCTGCTCGCGCGCATCGACCGGCTGCGCAAGCAGCTCGACGGCGAGGGCCTGCTTCAGCCGCAGAAGCTGCTCCCGCGCGCGCTCGTGCCGCGCACGATCGGCGTGATCACGGCCGAGCAGGGCAAGGCGCGCGACGACGTGCTCGCGGCGCTCGCAAGGCGCGGCTGGGCGGGGCGGCTGGTGTGGGGCTTCGCGCCCGTGCAGGACCGCCACGCGGCGCCGGCGATCGTGCGCGCCCTCGGCGACCTGACCGCGCTTGCCGAGGTCGACGTGGTGATCGTCGCGCGCGGCGGCGGCTCGCTCGCCGACCTCTTGTGCTTCTGCGACGAGACGCTCTGCCGCACGGTGGCGCTGTCGCGCGTGCCGGTGATCGCATCGGTCGGCCACCACACAGACCGCACGCTGCTCGACGACGTCGCGGCGGTCAGCTGCTCGACGCCGACTCACGCGGCCGAGGCTGCGGTGAGGATCGACTGCGCGGCGGCCCGCTTGGAGCAGGCGCGCGCGGCGCGGCGGCTGCGCGAGCACGGCAGGCGCGCCGTGCTGAATCGCGCGCGCCTCTTGGCCTCGCTCTCGCGCGCGCCCGGCGCCCACGTCGAGCGCCAGCGCGTGCGACTGCACCAGCAGCTGCGCGAGATCCGCGCCGGATCGCGACGGCGCGTGGAGGGCGAGCACACCGTCACCGGGCGCCGCGCGCTCGTCTTGCAGCGCAAGGCCGAGGCAGCTCTGTCTGACTGCCGCCGCCGCCAGCCGCGCGAGCTGCAGAGTCTTGCGATGGCGCTCGCCGCGCATGATCCACAGCGCACGCTCGAGCGGGGATACGCGGTCGTGGAGTCGGCGGCCGGCGAGCCGCTGACGAGCGCGGCGCGGGCGCGCGAGGCGCGAGCGCTGCGACTGCGCTTCGCCGACGGCGCGGTGCCGGCGCAGGTGCGCGACGAGCGGACGGGCGAGCGATGAGCGAGCTGGAGCAGAACGGCGAGCGGCTGCCGCCCGCGAGCGCGACAGCCGCGCAGCCGCTCAGCTACGAGGCCGCGTCGGCGCGCGTGGAGGAGATCATCCGCCGCCTGGACTCGGGCGAGGCGAGCCTGAATGAGACGCTCGAGCTGGTCAAGGAGGGCAAGGCACTGATCGAGCTGTGCGCGCGCGAGCTCAGCGCGGTCGGCGACGCGCTGGAGGAGCTGCGCCTGGACGAGCTCGTCGGCCGGCTCGAGCGAGAGGCGGCAGGATGAGCACGTGGGAGCTGCTCGCCGAGCTGCCCGTCGAGATCGGGGGCTACGCGCTCGACCCGCTGCAGGCGAGCGTCTCGAGCGAGTTCACGCGCAAGAGCACGGTCATCAGGTTGCACGGCAAGGGCGAGCAGGGCGTCGGCGAGGACGTTACCTACGACGCCGAGGATCACGAGATCCTGCAGGCCGCCGGACCGTCGCTGCCGCTGGACGGGAGCTTCACGATCGCCTCCTTCGCCGAGCATCTCGCGGGCCTGGAGCTGTTCCCGCAGCCACCGCAGCGCGAGGTCTCGCGCAACTACCGCACGTGGGCGTATGAGTCGGCCGCGCTCGACCTGGCGCTGCGCCAGGCGGACACGACGCTGCACGCAGCGCTCGGGCGTGAGCCCCGTCCGGTGCGCTTCGTCGTCTCGCTGCGCCTCGGCGAGCCGCCGACGCTCGCGCCGGTCAGCAGCCGCCTGGAGCTCTACCCGGAGCTGCGCTTCAAGCTCGACCCGACGAGCTCGTGGGACGAGCGATTGATCGCCGAGCTGAAGGCGACGGGCGCGGTCGACTCGGTCGACTTCAAGGGCCTCTACACCGGCACGATCGTCGACCAGCCGGCCGACCCGGTGCTCTACCGACGCGTCGTCGAGGCCTTCCCGGATGCGTGGATCGAGGACCCCAAGCTGACGCCCGAAATCGACGAGCTGCTGGCCGCTCACCGCGAGCGCTTCTCCTGGGATGCGCCGATCCACTCGATCGCGGACATCGAGGCGCTGCCCTACCCGCCGCGCATGGTCAACGTCAAGCCCTCACGGATCGGCGGCCTGCGCAAGTTGCTCGACACCTACGACCACTGCGCAGAGCGCGGGATCGGCAACTACGGCGGCGGCCAGTTCGAGCTCGGCGTCGGGCGCGAGCAGATCCAGTACCTCGCCTCGTTGTTCCACGGCGACGCACCGAACGACGTGGCGCCGAGCGGCTTCAACCTGCCCGACACGGCGCCCGACCTGCGCTCGAGCCCGCTCGCGCCGAGCCCCTCCGCGCTTGGCTTCCGCTGGGGCTGACGCAACTTCCATGCCGCTGCGCGGTTTGCGACTGAGAGCGGCTAACCTCTGACGCCGCCCGTCGGGGTCGATGCTCGACCCGCAGTCGAAGGGGATTGTCTTGTCGCCAGTCGACGTCCACAAGCGATCCGGGGCTGGACATCTGCTCCGTACCGCACATCTCTCGATAGCGCTGCTCTGCGCGGCGCCGGCGCTGTGCGCGTACACGCCGAGCGCGCTCGCGAGCAGCGCGGGCGCCACCTCCCAGGGCAGCGTCAGCGGCGGCGCGAGCCCAGCGGCGACACCAGCGGCGCCGGCGACGCCGGCGCCGAAGAGCCACAGCACAGCGAGCCCGCACGTCCTGACCGTGCGCATCATGAGCGTCAGCTGCGTGCCGAGCTCACGGTGCAGCGGCAACCCGCATCAGGTCTCCACGCGCGGGACGCTCTTGCTCGCGGGCAAGGGCCTGGGCGCGGGCTCGGCGATCGCCTTCCCCCGCACCCCGGGCGCGCGCATCGCGCGCAACTCGCCGATCGCCCACCTGCGCAAGACGAGCACGGGGCTGCTGCTGACGGTGCCGAGCAACGCGCACTCGGGCCACATCATGGTGCTGCTGGGCCATGCGCGGCACTCGAGCTCCTACGGCCCGATCTACATCTACAAACACGCGCTGCACCCGCCGGTGAAACCGCACCCGCTGCCGGCGACGGTGGGCGCGGTCAGCGGCTCGCCGTTCGACGGGCAGGGCATGTGGATCTGGTACGTGAGCAAATCCAACGGCGGCAACGTGGCCTCGATCGTCGCCCAGGCCCACGCGGCGGGCGTGAGCACGCTGTTGATCAAGAGCTCGGACGGCTCGAGCAACTACTGGAGCCAGTTCTCGCCGCAGCTCGTGGCGGAACTGCACGCCAACGGGCTGAAAGCGTGCGCGTGGCAGTACGTGTACGGGACGAACCCGGCGGGCGAGGCCAACCTCGGCGCGGAGGCGGCGACGAACGGCGCCGACTGCCTGGTGATCGACGCGGAGGCCGAGTACGAAGGCCACTACGCGGCGGCGCAGACCTACATCGAAGACCTGCGGGCGAAGATCGGCCCGGCCTACCCGCTGGCGCTGGCCTCGTTCCCCTACGTCAGCTACCACCCGTCGCTGCCGTACTCGGTGTTCCTGGGGCCGAACGGCGCGCAGTACAACGCGCCGCAGATGTACTGGAAGGACATCGGCACCTCGGTGGACACGGTCTACGCGAACACGTACATCGGCAACCGCATCTACGGCCGGCCGATCTTCCCGCTCGGGCAGACCTACGGCGGCGTCAGCTCCAGCGACGTGCTGCGCTTCCGCGAGGAGGCCGTCGACTACGGCGCCACGGGCTTCTCCTTCTGGGACTGGCAGGAGACGCCGACCGGCGGCTGGAGCGCGCTGGCGGCGCCGCTGGCGGCGCTGACGAGCGTCACGCCGAACGACGAATACCCGGAAGTGCACAGTGGCAGCAAGGGCGATCAGGTGTTGTGGCTGCAGGAGCATCTGGCGAGTGCGATTGCATCCCAGGAAGTCACCGGCAACTTCGGCTCGCAGACGACGGCGAACCTGAAGAGCTTCCAGACTGCACGCGCGCTGGCGCCGACCGGCGTCGCCGAAGCCTCCACGTGGGCCGCGCTGCTGGCCCTGCCTCCAGTCGCAGTCAACTGGACCGGCGGCGGCCCGAGCGGCTGAGCGAAGGCTGAGACCCGCCGCTGCGCGCGACGGGTCTCGCCCTGCAGTCATCTCAAAGCCGGCCGGCTCAGGCCGGCTCGATCATCTCGATCAAACGCGCTGAATCAGCGTGCCGGTGCCGAGCCCGCCGCCGCAGCACATGGTGACGAAGCCGACCTCCTTGTCGGAGCGCTCGAGCTCGTGCAGCAGGGTGGTGATCAGACGGGCGCCGGTGGAGCCGAGCGGGTGCCCGAGGGCCATGGCGCCGCCGTTGACGTTGACGCGGTCCATGTCGGGGTCGAGCTCGCGGCGCCAGGCGGCGAGCACGGGCGCGAAGGCCTCGTTGATCTCGAACAGGTCGATGTCGTTGATCGACATCGAGTTGCGCTGCAGGATCTTGCGCGTGGCCGGGATCGGCCCCTCGAGCATTTTCACGGGGTCGCAGCCGACGGTCGTCTGGTCGACGATCCGCGCGCGCGGCGTGAGCCCGAGCGCCTTGGCCTTGTCGGCTGACATGAGCAGCACGGCGGCGGCGCCGTCTGAGATCTGCGAGGCGTTGCCGGCGGTGATCTTGCCGTCGGGCTTGAAGGCGGGCTTCAGCTGCGAGAGCGCCTGCAGGCTCGTTTCGGGGCGGATGCCCTGGTCGGTCACGTACTCCTGGCCGTCGACGGTCATCGGCACGATCTCGCGCTCGAAGCGACCCTCCTCGGTGGCCTGGTGGGCGAGCTTGTGCGAGCGCACTGCGAGCTCGTCGAGCTCGGAGCGGGAGATCTCCCACTCATCGGCGATCATCTCGGCACCAAGGCCCTGCCCGACGATGTTGTGCTTGGCCATCAGCTCGGGTGTGAAGGCGTAGCCGAAGTCCTCTTGGGTCTTCATCCCGGCGGCGAACGGCAGGTGGCCCATGTGCTCGACGCCGGAGCCGATCATGGCGTCGTGCACGCCGGCGGCGATCAGCGCGGCGGAGAAGTTGACGGCCTGCTGGGCGGAGCCGCACTGGCGGTCGATCGTGGTGCCGGGCGTCTCGATCGGCAGGCCCTCCTGCAGCCAGGCGTTGCGGGCGATGTTGAAGCCCTGCTCGCCGAACTGCTGCACGCAGCCGGCGACGACGTCCTCGACCTCTGCGGCGTCGATCCCGGAGCGCTTGATGACCTCGGAGTAGGTCTTGCCGAGCAGCGTGTTGGGGTGGGTGTCCTTGTAGTAGCCCTTCTCCTTGTGCCCGCGTCCGATCGGCGTGCGCACAGCCTCGACGATTACGACCTCGCGGCCCTCTGCTTGCCTCATTTGATTGCCTCCTACGGCGTTGTTGCGCGGCGGTTTGCGCGGCGGATACGGGGAAAACTCGGAACGCTCCCGACCGTCGGGCGCGCTCGAAGATGGTGCCGGGCACCTGCAGCACATACTCTACCGCGGTGGAGCCACAACTAGATTGACTGGTCAGTCAACAACAGGGAAGCAGCTGGCGGTGGTAGGCAGCGGCGCGATCGCGTGCGGCCTGGCGGCGACGGCTGCCCATCACGGCCCGGTGCAGCTGCTGGCGCGCTCGAGCAGCTCGGCGGAGCGCGCGCGGGCGACGGTCGAGAAGACGCTGGCGCGCCTGGGCGCGGAAGTCGACCCGGAGCACGTGGAAATCGTCACGGATCCGCGGGAGCTGGCCGACGAGGAGTTCGTGGTGGAGGCGGTCGTGGAGGATCACGACGTCAAGGCGGGCCTGCTCGGCGAGCTCAACGAGGTCGTGGGCGAGCGGGCGATCCTGGCGAGCACGACGTCGTCGCTGTCGATCGAGCGCCTGGCCGAGGCGAGCGGGCGCCCGCAGCGCTTCGTCGGCCTGCATGTCTTCAACCCGGTCACGAAGATGCAGCTGGTCGAGCTGATCTTCCCGCAGGCGGCGAGCGAGGAAACGCGCGAGCGGGCGCTGACGCTGTGCGAGACGTTCGAGAAGACGCCGGTCGAGGTGCCGGACGTGCCGGGCTTCGTGGTCAACCGCCTGCTGTTCCCGTACCTGTTCAGCGCGGTGCGCCTGCAGGAAGAGACGGGCATGCAGGCGGACGCGATCGACACGTGCATGCGCCTCGGCGCGGGGCACCCGATGGGGCCGCTGGCGCTGCTCGACCTGGTCGGCCTCGACGTGAGCAGGGCGATCGGCGAGACGATCGGCGCGCCGATCCCGCCGCGCGTGGACGAGCTGATCGCCGAAGAAGCGCTCGGGCGCAAGAGCAAGCGCGGCTTTCACGTCTATTGAGATGGAGGCGCTGGCGCGCCTTCAGAGGAGATCGGCGCGGGCGGCCCCCGCCCCGCTTCGCGCCCAGCCGTCGCTAGTGACTATCCGCACAGTTCCATCTTGAGAAACACTCAGGAGACTTTTAGCTGGGGTTCATGGAGCGGGCAATACTGGTTATCAGCGACGTTGAGTCGCAACGCACACCCGCCTCCTCCCAGTGCACACGCTCCGGCCCGCTCCCCCCGCGGGCCGGACGTGTTTAACCCCAGAGAACCGAGAGCCGGCGCGAGCCTGCGTCCTCAGTCGCTCATGGGCCGAAGCCGGGAGACACTCGCTTCGCTCGCATCCCCGTTTCGGCCGGCACACTTCGCTCCCTGCGTCTTTGACCGATCGTGAGTCAGATGCTCCTCACGATCGGCCAGCTTGACTCTCGGCCCTCTGGCGGCTGCTCATGTGCGCCTGCGGCTGCGATCGTCTTGGGCTGCGCAGTGCCGCGATCAGTCCTCGCCGTCGCCGCGTGCGTCGCCGGTCTGCACGGAGCGGCGCTCGCGGATGCGCACGGCCTCGATGCGGTTGTCTCGCACTGACTCGACGCGCACGGAGAAGCCGTTGATGGCGACGGTGTCGCCGCGCCGCGGCAGCCTGCCGAGCTCGGCGAAGACGAGCCCGCCGATCGAGTTGTAGGCGTCGCTGTCGACGGGCAGGTGCAGGCCGTAGTCGGCGAGGTCGGTGACGGCGACGTGTCCGCGCACGAACCAATCGCCGTTGGCGAGCCTGCGGATCTCGCCGCCGGCGGGGTCGGTCTCGTCGGAGATCTCGCCGACGACCTCCTCGATGATGTCCTCGACGGTGACGATGCCGACGACGCGGCCGTACTCGTCGACGATCACGGCCATCGAGGTGCGCGCGCGCTGCAGGTCGGCGAGCAGGTCGTCGAGCGGCTTGGTCTCGGGCACGATCGGCGCGTCGTGCACGAGCGGCGCGATCGGCGAGTGCGGCCCGTCCTCCATCAGCTGCTGCACGAGCGTGTTGGCGTGCACGATCCCGCGCACGCGATCGCGGTCGTCGGCCTCGGTCACGACGAGGCGCGTGTGGCCGCTGGAGACGCACAGCTGCAAAGCGGCCTCGACGTCCTGGGCGGCGTCGACGGTGACGACGGCCGGGATCGGCGTCATCACCTGGCGCGCCTCCTGCTCGTGCAGGTGGAAGACGCCGCTGAGCATGCCTGCCTCGCCGAGGTCGATGTGCCCGCCGGCGTGGGACTCGGCGATCAGCCGCTTGAGCTCGTCGGGCGAGCCGCCGCGGCGCTCCTCGCTCATGTCGACGCCGAGCAGCCGCAGGATGCGGTCGGCGATGCCGGTCAGCACGGCGGTGACGGGATGGAACAGCACGCTGACGGCCTGCAGCGGCCGGGCGACGCGGCGGGCAACCGACTCGGCGCGGTCGATGGCATAGAACTTCGGCACCATCTCGCCGGCGACGAGCTGGGCGCTGGAGATGATCAGGAAGGCGACGACCGCCGAAATCGCGACGGCGGCGCCGTGCGCGAGCGCCGTTCCGAGCGCGCCCTTGAAGACGTCGGCGAGCGCGGGCTCGCCGAGCGCGCCGATCCCGATCGAGGTCAGCGTGACGCCGATCTGGACGGCAGAGATGTACTCGTTGATGTCGGCCAGCTGCGCGAGCGCGAGCCGCGCGCCTTTGACCCCTTCGTCGCGCATCTCTTCCAGGCGCGTGCGGCGCGAGCGCACGAGCGCGTACTCGGCGATCACGAAGAACGCGTTGATCGCGACGAGCACAGCCGCGAGGATGATCTTGAGTGCGTTCACGCGGCGGCGAGCACCTGTGGGGCCGAGCACCCGGCGCGAACGCGCCGCGGGAGCTGACGGCGACGCGGGAGGCCCTTCGGGGCCGCGCTACTTCGGGGAAGTTCTTCGTCGTCGTTCATGCTTTGCCGACCCGCCAAAGGTAGCAAGGCAGAGCGTCGGAAGCAGGAGGGATCGGCCGCGCTCGCGGAGGTGATCGGCGGCGCGCTCAACCGTCGAACACGGGCCCGATCGGTTCGTCGATCCGCTCGGCCAGCGCGAAGTCGGCTGCTGTCAACCCCCCGGCGGAGTGCGTGGAGAGCGTCAGGCGAACCTTGTTCCAGCCGTGCACGAGGATGTCGGGGTGGTGGTTGGCCGCCTCGGCCTGCCCGGCGACGCGCTGCACGAGCTCGATCGCGGCGACGAAGTCGGCGAGCTCGTAGTCGCGCACGATCGCGCTCCCCTCGCGTCGCCACTCGGAGCCTTGCAGTTGCTGCTCGATCTGAGCATCGCTGAGCAGTGCCATCGCCTGCCGGCGAGCATAGCGAGCGCACGGCGCGACGCGAGCGCAGGGGCGCGGCCCGAGCGCACGGCGCGACGCGAGCGCCCCAGCGATGCTGCGCCGCGGCCCGGCGGTGCTGCGGCGCGGCGCGTGCGG
This sequence comes from Solirubrobacterales bacterium, assembly GCA_044446425.1. Classification (GTDB taxonomy): domain Bacteria; phylum Actinomycetota; class Thermoleophilia; order Solirubrobacterales; family Solirubrobacteraceae; genus Palsa-744. The sequence continues at coordinate 24,384 of JBIOEW010000013.1, forward strand.
GCGAGCGGCGGCTCGTAAAGTCATGTAGATGCGCATCGTCAGCCTCGTGCCCCACGCGACGGAGCTGCTGTTCGCGCTCGGGCTCGGGCCGCAGGTGGTGGCGATGACGCACGAGTGCGACTTCCCGGCGCAGGCGCTGGAGCTGGCAAAGGTCACGCGCGACGTGCTGCCGGCGGGACTCAGCGCGGGCGAGATCGACGCGGCCGTGCGCGAGCGCACGCTCGAGGGCGAGGCGATCTACTCGCTCGACCGCGACAAGCTCGGCGAGCTCGCGCCGGAGCTGATCGTCACGCAGGAGCTCTGCCCGGTCTGCGCGGTCTCCTACGAGGAGGTGGCGGCGCTGGCCAAGGAGCTGCCATCGCGCCCGCGTGTGATCGCGCTGGACCCGAAGACGCTCGGGGAGACGCTCGGGGACGTGCGCACGCTGGCGCAGGCGACGGACAGCCGCGATCGCGGCGTCGAGCTGATCGCACAGGCGGCGGGACGGATCGACCGCGTCACGCTGGCCGTGCGCGGGCAGCGGCGCGTGCGTGTGGCGGCGCTGGAGTGGCTCGACCCGGTCTACGTGGCCGGACACTGGACGCCGCAGATGATCGAGCTGGCGGGCGGCGAGGACGTGCTCGGCTTGGCGGGCGAGCACTCGGAGGTGTTCTCGTGGGAGCAGGTCGCGGCGGCGCAGCCGGAGGTGGTCGTGGTGATGCCGTGCGGCTACGACGCGGCCCGCGCGCGCGAGGAGGCGCTCGAGCACGCCGAGGAGCTGGCGGCGCTCGGCGCTGGGCGGGTCGTGGCGGTCAACGCGTCGGCCTACTTCTCGCGTCCCGGACCGCGCCTGATCGACGGCCTTGAGCTGCTCGGGCACATCCTGCATCCCGAGCAGCTGCCGGCGGCGGCTGCCGAGGTGCTCGAGGTCGAGCTGGCGGCGCCCGCGCGGTAGCGGTCGGCACCGGCGGCCGCGCGGGCGGCCTCTGCCGGCGGCTTACCGGCCGGGTTCGCTTACTAACCGGGTTCGACCAGCCGAACGGGCGCTTCGGCTTCGGCTTCGGTCGACTTGGAGACGGCGATGCAGCCGGCGAAGCAGGCGGCGCCGAGCACGACACAGGCCGCCATGGCGGCGGCTTGCCGGCGGAAGCGCAGGCCGAGCTGCAAGGCGATCGCGGCGAGCGCGCCGCCGATCAGCCCGCCGACGTGGCCGCCCCAGGAGATCCCGGGCAGGGCGAAGCTGATCACGAGGTTGATCAGGATCAGCCCGCCGACGCCGCTCTGCATGACCGGGATCTGGCGCGCGCGCATCTCGACGGCGGCGCAGCCCATCACGCCGAACACGGCGCCGGAGGCACCGACGGTGACGACGTGAGGCGAGACGATCAGCGCGCCGAGCGAGCCCGCGAGCAGCGAAACGCCGTAGATCAAGCCGAAGCGCAAGCGACCGAGCGCGGGCTCGAGCATCGAGCCGAGCACGTAGAGCACGTACATGTTGAAGGCGATGTGCAGGAGGTTCTCGTGCAGGAAGCCGCCGGTCACGATGCGCCACCACTGACCGTGGGCGACGCCAAGTCCAGGCACCCCTTCGACGCTGCCGAACAGCGCGCCTTCTTCGTAGACGTTGTTGCTGGGCCGCCCACCGATCGAGACGTTGCCCTCGGCGAGGAAGGCGACGACGTTGACGGCGATCAACGCGAGCGTCAGCTCGGGGCGGCTGGAGACGTTGCGGATCGTCTTGACCTTGGTGCGTTCGCCGGCGCACTCGGGGCAGCGCATTCCGACGGGCGTGGTGGTCATGCAGTCGGGGCAGATCGGCCGCCCGCAGTTCGAGCACGAGACGGCGGTCTCGCGCGAGGGGTGGCGGTAGCAGGTGGCCATGCGCTGAGCAGAGACTAGCTTGGCGCCCGCCGGGCGAGCGCAGCCGGCGAGCGCCGGCTCAGCGCTCGCCGAACAGCTTGCGCGTCTCGCGGCCGAGGTCGCGCAGCGCGCGCTCGGCGCCGGCGCGATCGAGATGAGGAAGGTCCAAGCCGAGCGGTCGGCTCGTGCGGGCGGCGGCGCGGCGACGGGCGCGCAGCACGACGAGCGCCGCGCCGGCGGCGCTCCCGGCGACGATGGCGGCGGCCGGGCGCACCCAGTTGCGCGGGTCGCGCATCGCCGAGAGCTCCCACGCCTCGAGCTCGTCGGCGGCCAGTTCGGTGATCGAGGTGAGCGTCGACTCGAGGCGCTCGACGAGATCCTCCGGCGGCTCGACAGGGGTCAGCGCTTCGCGCAGCAGGCTCTCGAAGTTGTGCGCGGCCTCACTCATCGCTGCCCTCCTTGCGCGGATCGCCGACGAGCTCCTCGAGCTGCTTGATGGCGCGATGGATCAGCACCTTGGTGGCGCCGTCGGTGCGGTCCATCGCCCGCGCGATCTCGCGGTTGTCCATGCCCAGGGCGAAGCGCATGATCAGCGCCTCGCGCCGGTCGTCGGGCAACTGCTGCACACCCTGTAGCACGCGGCTCAGCTCGTCGCGCCCCTCGACGAGCTGCTCGGTCGTGTGCAATGCGGTGAGGTTGCTGTTCTCGTCGATCGGCGAGGCCGGCCTGCGCGAGCGGTCGCGATACAGGTTGGCGGCGAGATTGTGTGCGATGCGGATCAACCACGGGCGCAGCGGGCGGCCGTTGGACTCCTGCTGCGCGCGCTCGAAGTGCCGGTAGGCCTGCAGGAAGGTCTGCTCGGTCAGGTCCTCGGCGTCGTGATGATCGCCGACACGGTAGTAGGCATAGCTGTAGACGTCGCGCAGATGGGCGCGGTAGAGCTCGGAGAACTCGGCGTCGAGCTGAGCCTTGGACTTCTTGACGTGGGTCTCGGTCACTCATGGCACACCCTATCCCGCGCTCGTGGGCATCCGGCCCCGTCCGCCCCATGCGGACGCGGCCGGCTCAGGCCGCGCGGTTCTCCTCGTCGCCGGCTCTCTGCGAGTCCGCGTGCGCAGCTCCGCTCGCGACGGTCGAGGCCCGGCGCGCCTTGCGCTCGGCGCGCGCCGCCGGCTGCTCGCTGTGCTGTCGTCGCACGAAGGTCGTCGGCGCGCGCCGTTCGGCCCCCGCCGTGTCCTCGGCGCGGGCGCCGCCGAGCCACTCCCACTGCAGGCTCACGCACGACCACACGCGATCGGTGACGCCCTCGGCAAGCGAGGGGGAGGAGCTGCCGGCGGTGGGGAAGTTGAGCGGGCGCCCGACGCGCACGCGGATCTTGCGCGGGCGGATGCGCCAGCCGCGGCGGACGTCTTCGGTGCCTGCCACGGCGACCGGCGCGACGGGCACGCCGGTTTCGAGCGCGAGGCGGCCGACGCCGCGGCGAGGCTTGGCGAGCGGGCCGCGGCGCACGCGCGTACCCTCGGGGAACAGCACAACGCAGTCGCCTCGTTCGAGGATCGTCCGCGCGGTGTCCATCGCCGCGCTGTCGCCACGCCCGCGGTCGACGGGGAAGGCGCCGAGGGCGTTCAGGATCCATGCCTGCCAGGGCTTCTCGAACAGCTCGCGCTTGGCCATGTAGTAGACGGGGCGGCGCACGAGCATGCCGATCACGAACGGGTCGAGAAAGCTGCGGTGGTTGGAGGCGAGCAGCAGCGGGCCCTGCTTGGGCAGGTGCTCGCGACCGACCCGCTGCATGCGGAAGTAGACGAGGAAGGCGGGCACGAGGATCGCCCGCAGCGTCCAGTAGACGAAGGGGTTCACGCCCTTGTTCAACGAGCGTTCGCGGAAGCAGTCGAGGTCGGCCCTGCGCTGTCGCTGCTGCTCCATGCCTGGAATACACCGCGCGCGACGGCGCCGTTACAGTGGATCGAGGCGATGCACGACACGCTGACCCATCGTCACGGCCGCCACGTCCACAGCCATCCGCACGCGGGGCGCCACCGCCACATCTGGCTGCCGGCGCCGGCGAGGCCGGTCGCGATAGGACACGCGCACGCCGGCGAGCACGCCACCCCCCGGGAGGCGGCGCACGCGGAGCGTCACGACGGCCATAGCCACGGTCTGGTCGACGACTCGATCAAGCGCTCGCGCGAGGGCGTGCGGGCGGTCTCGCTGTCGCTGCTCGTGCTCGGCCTCGCGACCGCCGTTCAGGCGCTGATCTTCGCGGCGTCGGGCAGCATCGCGCTGCTGGCCGACCTGATGCACAACGGCGGCGACGCGCTGACGGCGGTGCCGCTGGGGGTGGCCTTCATGCTGCGTTCACAGCGCGCCGAGGGCTACGCGGGGCTGGCCGTCGTGGCGGCGATCTTCATCTCGGCCTCGGTTGCCGGCGTCGAGGCGGTCCATCGCCTGATCGATCCGAGCGCGCCGAGCGACCTGTGGGCGCTGGCGGCGGCGGGCGTCGTCGGCTACGCCGGCAACTGGATGGCCGCGCAGATCCGCACGCGCGCGGGAAGGCGGCTCGACTCGGCGGCGCTGATCGCCGACGGCAACCACGCGCACGCGGACGCGTATGTCTCGCTGTCGGTGATCCTCAGCGCCGTAGTCGTTGCGCTCGGCGCTCCGATTGCCGACCCGCTGATCGGGCTGGCGATCACGCTGGTCATCCTGCGGATCACGTGGGCCTCGTGGCAGACAGTCCGCGGCGCAGGCACGCACGGCCATTAGTGCTGCACCAGCGCGGTCAGCGTGCTTGCGAGCGGCGTAGCCCTGGGGCGAGGGCCTGCTGCACGATGCGGCGCATATCTTCCTGGGAGTAGGCGGCGCGGTGGGCTTGCAAGTAGACGAGCTTCTGCCACTGCACTTGGTCGAATCGGGGTGGTTGGGCGAGCTTGCCGACGGCGGCGTCGACGCTGGGGAATGCTCGGTAGATCTCGGGCTGAAGTTCGCGCATGACCTCGAGCTTGTCGTGCAACACCTCTCGTAGCTGCGAGTAGGGCAGGCTGGCCTGTTCGCGCAACTGCTGGTCCTCCGGGTAGTTGATCACCCGATCCCCACCGCACCAAGCCATCCGTGCAGCTGCTCGGCCGGGACGTTGAGCAGGACTCCGGTCTGCGGGTCGCGCGTCATCTCGCGACGACTCATGCCATAGCCATTGGATCGGTCCAGCGGTACATCCGCACGCTTGGCCTGAAGCGTCGGCAGGTCGTCGACAAGGACATGTTCGTGGCCGGTGCTGATCAGCAGATAGGCGACACGCCGAGCCGTCGCCGCGCCTACCCGCTTAGCGATCGCCCACACCGTTTCCCAATCAACGCGGTCCTCCTCAGCGCGCGTCCAACCTGTGACGACCGTCTCGATGCCAGCGCACATCTCGGGACGCAGCAGGCAGTCGACGAGCGTCCTTTCGAGCGTGGAGCGCCAGACGAACTCCTTGAGCCCCGACTGCACCCGCACCCGTTCGCGCTCGCTCTCATCTCTCGGCCAACGCGACGGAGAGAGGCGTACGAGCTTCAGCTCGTACCCAGCCAAGGACACGGAGGTGCGGTCTGTCCGGTTGTCCTGCCGGATGGCCGCATACAGCGCTGAGGTGTGCAGATCGGTCAAACGGTGGGCGATCAGAGCGCTGAGAAAAGCGAGGTAGTACTCGCCCTGTTCACGCAGAACCAGATCCACGAGCAGCTCCGCCGGTGCGGCCTGGTCGACCCCGTCCGTCGCCCATGGAGCCACCACATACTGACCACGCGAGACCCGGTAAAGCACTTTGCGGGCGGCCATGCGATCGAGCAGACGAGCGTAATGGGGCGTAACCTCGGCCAGCCACCCTCGGTCAGCCGGCAAGCTGACTGTACGGCGCTTAGCCGCTGCGACGTGCTCGAGCACGGCCGACGCCTCGGGCGAGACAGTGCGCGCTAGTGTGCTCATCTCGATGATTATATCCGACTACCAGACCCTGGTAGTCCGGTATCCGCATAGAACTGAACAATCTGTTGGCGGCTATACGGAAGGCGGACTGGGATGGTCTCCTTGTCGTATAAGGCGTGGGCTAGACCACTCCGGATCTGAGCAGAGTGCTACCCCAAAGTGCTACCATCAATGAATGGCATCCCGCCACCCCCGCTTGGGCGTGGTGCGCGATCCAGAGATGGAACGGGCGCTCGCGCTGACCGAGTCTTTACTCGACCCCGCCGAGACCCGCTCGGCGGCAGCGCAGATCCGTGCGCTCACGCTGCGCGGGGCGCGGGCCGTACTGGCCGATGCGGGCTCGGAGTCGCAACTGCGAGCCAAGCTCGCCGAGCGCTACGGCGCGATGCCGGGCCGCGGCAGCCTGCTGGAGCTGGAGCCGCCGCCGGGCGAGCCGGACCCTGCGGGCACAGCGCCGGCAACCGAGGCGCTGCGATGGGTTCGCGGCGAGTGAGCGCCGCATACGTCGACGCCTCGGCGCTGGTCAAGCTGTTCAAGGCTGAGCGCGAGACAGAAGCGTTCCGCGCGGCGCTGGCCGACTGTCCGGTGCAGGTCGCGAACGAGCTGATCCGCGTCGAGGCGATCTGCACGGCAAGGCGTCTCGGCGATGAGGGCACCTTGCGGCGGGCGGGCGCTGCGCTCGAGCAAATCACCCTGATCCCGCTGTCCCCTGAGATCATCGAGCTCGCGACCGACGCCTACGCCCCGCCGCTAGGAGCGATGGACGCAATCCACCTCGCCACCGCGCTCACCATGCGCGAGGATCTCGGAGCTCTGTTCGTGTACGACAGCGATCTGCACGCAGCGGCAGAAGCCCGCGGCCTCAACCCGCTTGCGCCGGGATGCCCCAGGTAGACAGATCAAGCGCCTATGTTGTAGACGAAAGATGAGCACCACTGTCAGGGTGAGTGAGCAGACCCGCGATCGCTTCGCCAAGTTGGCGCAAGCAACCGGTCGTCCCATGAGTCAGCTCGTTGACGAGGCCGCCGAGGCACTCGAGCGGCGACTGTTCTTCGACCAGCTTTCCGCCCGCTACGAGGCTCTGCGCGTTGACAGAGACGCATGGAAGGAGATCGAGGCCGAGCGCGCTATTGAGAGCGGCGCGTTGCGCGACGGCTCGCTGTGAGCGCTATCGCGTGGATGCGGCCCCGGAGGTGATGTGCTCGATCACCGGACGGAACTGCTCTGTCGGTGAGAAGTCGACGTACTCAGAGTCCTCGAGCGCCTCCGGTGCGTGGCCGGGGGCCCAGTAGAACGCTTCGCCGGCGGCGAAGTCCTGATGTCCATCAAGGGTGTGCATCCGCACCTTGCCCTTGATCATGTACCCCCAGTGCGGACACGGGCAGAGGTCGTTGGGGAGACCGACGGTGGCCGGGCGCAGGTCGGCTCCGGCCGGCAGCTGCACGAACCCGATCGAGAGACCGTCCTCGTCGCGCAAACGGACCTCGACGCCGTTGTCGGCGATGACGACCGGCACGTCATTACGTGGGATGGATCGCATGTTTCTGCCTCCTGTTGAAGTTGATGGTGAGGAGCTCGGCCGCGTTCGGTGCGCCTCTCGGGTTGTGGCCGAGCGATTGTGTCCTCAGTCGATGAGTCGATGACGGCCGACATCCTCGAACTGCGATTTGCGGCCGTTTCTCATGACGACGGTGGGATGTTCTGGTTGAGGTGGAACAAGTTGGTCGGGTCGTAGCGGTCCTTCAGCGCCCGCAGCCGGGCGAACTTCTCGGTCCCGTAGGCCGCCTGCACCCGATCCTCGCCCTCGGAGGAGAGGAAGTTGATGTAGGAGCCGCCGGTCAGCGACGGCTCGATCTCGGCATAGAGACGCTGCGCCCAATCGATGTGGGTCTCCAGACCCCCGCCCGGCTCGTGCGTGGTGGCGATCGCGTTGAGCACGAACGGCGCCTGGCGCTCGCCGTGGGCGGTCTCGTCCTCGCCGACACGGGCGATCGCGCCGCCGAAGTGCTGGATGTGGATCTCCGAGGACGGAGAGGTCGCGTTCTGATGGAAGCGAGCCATCGTCTCGATCGCGTGGTCGTCGAGCTCGCGGAAGTAGCCCGCCTTCATGTAGGCCTGGGTGCCCTTCGGCCAGAGCGCATCGAGCAGGCTCTGCATCTGCACGTAGGGCATCGCGCCGACCAGGTCGGCGACGGGGTCGCCGAGGTCGCGGATTGGCTGTAGCGCCTTCATCCCCTCCTCGGGGTCGCCGGAGTAGCAGCCGACCAGGGCGATCAGCTTCTTGCCGTGCCAGTCCTCGGGCAGGAACGGGGCGGGTGGCGCGGTGATCAGATTGACCAGGGTGCTCAGCTCATCCGGCAGCTCGCGCGCGAAATCGCGGTAGAAGCGCATGACCTCCTCGGCGCGGTCGCCCGGGTAGAAGACCGGGCCGGCGGCCACGGTCGGGCCGACCGGGTGCAGATCGAACTCGAAGGAGGTGACGACGCCGAAGTTGCCTCCTCCCCCGCGCAGGCCCCAGAAGAGGTCGGGGTTCTCCGTCGCGCTCGCGGTGAGGATCTGGCCGTCGGCGGTGAGGACCTCGGCCGAGCGCAGGTTGTCGCAGGCCAGGCCGTGCTTGCGCATCAGCCAGCCGATCCCGCCGCCCAGCGTGAAGCCGGCGACGCCGGTAGTCGAGATCAGCCCCCCGGTGGTGGCGAGGCCGTGCTCCTGGGTGGCGGCGTCGAACTCCCCCCAGGTGAGGCCGCCCTCGGCGGTGGCGGTGCGGCCGCTCACATCCACCGTGACGGCATTCATCGGCGAGAGGTCGATGACGATGCCGTCGTCGCAGGTCGAGAAGCCGGGAATGCTGTGGCTGCCGCCGCGCACGGCGACGTCGAGCCCCTCGCTGCGCGCGAAGCCGATGGCGTGACGCACGTCGGACGCATCAGCGCAGCGGGCGATCACCGCAGGGCGGGCGTCATGGGCGCCGTTCCAGATCGAACGAGCCTCGTCGTAGGCGCCGTCGCCGGGCCGGATCAGTTCTCCGTGCAGCCCATCCTCGAACTCCTTCAGCGTTGCCGCTCCAAGCACTCCTTGCGTAGCCATGCCGGCCCCCTTCTCGGTTCAGTTGTGTGACGTCGCGTTTCGACGACGCTCAGCGAGGCTACGGTCCACCTCTTAACGATGACTTTGCAATGTCTTAGTCAGGGCTCCTCTAAGTCGGGTTACTCGGCTATCGCGCTCGCCGTCGCGAAACCGGGCGCCCGCTCCAAGTCCAGGCAGTAGGCCGTCCCCGCGTCGCCGTCGAGCAGCTCGAAATGCCGTCTCGCCCGGTCGAGCCAGCTGCGAGCCGTGGTCGCCTCCCCTTCCTCAGCGCAGACCGCCGCGAGCACCGCCAGCACCCAGCCCTCCTGGGGTGTGGACTCGATCCGCCCGAGCACCGCGGCAGCCGCCTCGAGGTGGGCGCGGGCGCCCACCCGGTCCTCCTCGGCGAGCGCGACGTTGGCCAGGCTCAGCTCGGCGGCGCTGAGCCCGATCATGTCGTCATTCTCGGCGAACCAGGTGCGGCTCTGGGCGGCCGCGGCCCGCCCCCCCGCCGGGTCTCCCGAACGGGCAACGAGCACCGCCAGGCAGCCGAGCGTGATGCCCGTGCCACGCCTGTCGCCGACCTCCTGGCGCAGAGCGAGGCTACGGTCGAGCAGCGCCCGGCCGCGGTCGAAGTCCCCGCTCGAGCGCGCCAGGTTGCCGAGCGCGTTGAGCGCCAACGCCTCGCCCTGCACGTCCGCGAGCCGCTGGAAGCGCTCAACACTCTCCTCGATCAGCTCGCGGGCGCGGGCGAAATCCCCCTCCGCCCGGTCGACCGCGGCCAGGTTGACCAGGATGTGGGCGGCGGCGGCCGCGCCCCCGACCCGGCGCCCAACGATCACGGTTTCCTCCTGCAAGAAGAGCGGGTAGTACGCCTCGGGCTCGACCGAGATCAGCCCGTAGCTGAGGGGCCAGAGCGCCGGGCGAGGGTCGGCGACCAGCTCGCCGGCGCGACCCAGCGCGAGCTCGAGCTGCTCCCGGGCCTGCGGGTACTCGCGACGGAACCAGGCGGCGATGCCACGGGTGTGTGCGGCCCATACAGGCGGGCGCGCAGCTGGAAGATCGTCGACGGCCAGCCCCTCGTGCTCGGCGACGCGCGACTCGACATCCACCCTGGCGCTGACGATCGCGTGGTAGGCCGTCGAGACCTCGACCGCGTCGAGCATCCCGGCGTGGTCGCCGAGCTCGCGGAAGATCGCGACGCTTTCATCGCCGAACTCGCGGAGGCGGCCGTAGACCCCGCGCCGCAGGCCCACGAGGCAGGCGGCGAGCAGGGCGCGGGCGCGATCGGCGGTGTGCTCCGGCGCCGCGGCCAGCGACGCCGCGAGCCAGCGGTATCCCTCGGCGAGGTAGCCCCGCATCAGCCAGAAGCGCCAGAGCGTGGCGACGAGGCGGAGGGCGACCTGGGGATCATCGGCGAGCGCCGTGGCAAGCGCCGCGCGGAGGTTGTCGCGCTCCAGGTCCAGTCGCCGCAGCCGGTCCTGGGCGGGAAGGTCGCCGGCCGGCGTCGGGTCGCTCCCGGCCAGCTCGACGTACCAGTCACGGTGGCGGCGCTCGAAGGCCTCGCGCTCCCCGGCGTCGGCGAGCCGCTCGGCGGCATATTGCCGGATCGTCTCCAGGAGCCGGTATCGGCGGGCGCCCGGTCCCTCCTCGACGTGAACCAGCGACTTGTCGATCAGGCGGGCGAGCACGGCGACGACCTCGTGGCGCACGAGTGGGTCCTCCGAGCAGATGTCCTCGGCTGCCTCAAGGGAGAAGCTCCTGGTGAACACCGAGAGTCGCCGCAGGAGGACCTGCTCGTCGGCCTCGAGCAGGTCGAAGCTCCAGGCAAGAGTCGCCCGCAGCGTCTGCTGACGGGTCATCGCCGTGCGGGGCCCCCCGGCCGAGAGCAGGTCGAGCGAGCCGTCGAGGCGCTCGACGATCTGGGCGGGTGTAAGGACGCTGACCCGCGCCGCCGCCAGCTCGATCGCCAGCGGCATCCCGTCGAGGCGGTGGCAGAGGGCCGAGATCGCGGCCGCGTTCTCCGTGTCCAACTCGAAGCCAGGCGCCGAGTGGCCGGCGCGCACGACGAAGAGCCGCACCGACTCCGCTTTGATCGCCTCACCCGAGGGGGAGGCAACGGCCAGGCTGGGGAGCGAGAGCGAGGGGACCCGCCAGGTCACCTCGCCGGGGACGCGGAGTGGCTCACGGCTGGTCGCCAGCACAGTGAGGCGAGGGCAGTGTCGGAGCAGCGCCTCGACAAGGTGCGCGACCGGCTCGACCAGGTGCTCGCAGTTGTCGAGCAGGAGGAGCTGCTGGCGCTCGCCGATGTGGCCGGCGAGCGCCACCTCCGGGGCGCGGTCGGAGGCGAGCCGCGTGTCCAGCGCCTGGGCGACCGCGGGGCCGATCAGCTCGGGCTCGCCGAGCGCGGCCAGCTCGACCGGCCAGACACCGTCGGCGAAATCGCCGCGGTGTTGCCCGGCCAGCTCCAGTGCCAGCCTCGTCTTGCCGCACCCGCCCGCCCCCGTCAGGGTCAGCAGCCGCGAGTTGCGCAGGAGGATGGCGGCCTCGGCCAGCTCTCGCTCGCGGCCGATGAAGCTGGTCAGCTGTTGGGGGAGCTCCAGGGCGCGTCCGCCACCGGACGGCGCCTCGTCCGGCGAGGGCACGAGATCGGGCTCCTCGTCATGGCTGCGGGTGAGAATCTCGCGGTATAGGCGGCGGGTCTCGTCGTCGGGCTCGTCCTCGAACTCGCGCCGCAGGCCGAGCTTCAGCTGCTGGAACCGGGCCAGCGCCTCCTGCCGGCGTCCGCCATCTACATATAGGCGCATCAGCGCCCGGTGGGTCGGCTCGTGCAGCGGCTCGTCGACCAGTATCGCCCGCAGGCGGTCGATCGCCGCCGCCGGATTGACCTCCGCCTCGAGCCCGGCCAGCTCGAATCCCAGGGCCAGGCGAAGCTCCTCGACAGCGTCTCGGCGGGTGGCAGTCCACTCCTCGTAGCGGTCCTCGGGCAGCAGCTCGCCCTCGTGGGAGTCGAGCACCGCCCGGTAGGCGGACGCGTCGCGCCCGGCGCGCGCCCGGGCCCCGGCGTCCTCGAAAGCCTCGACGTCGATCCAGACCGGCGCCTCGGAGCAGAGCTCGATCAGGTCGTCGTGCAACTCGAGGCAGGCGGCGCCGTCGAGGCCGATCGAGTCGAGGGCGCGCCGCGCCGCAAAGATCGCCTGGTGCAGGTTGTTGCGTGCAGAGGCCTGGTCGCGATCCGGCCAGAGCAGCTCGGCGGCCTCCCCAGCGTGCATCCGCCGTTCGGGCGCGAGCGCGAGCAGCTTGATCAGGGTCTTGGCCTTGCGCAGCCGCCAAGCGTCGTCGGCGATCACCTCACCACCCAGGGCGACCGAGAACGCCCCGAGAAGGCTGATTCTCAGCACCTCATCGCCCATCCAAATGCTTTCTTCCTGGCGCCATCGCATTCTCAAAATACTCTGACCCAGGATGCAAAGCTATCTATCTGCCAGCCCGTTGCGCCAACGTTGTTCGGGTGTGTACAAGGCCGCGCAGTCGGCCTACCATAAAGAGCTTCACCGCGAGTTCGAGCCGCTCGTGCCGCAGGACTACCGGGAGCAGTTCAGCTTGTGAGGCGCTACGACGGCAAGCACATCGAGGTCACCTACGACCCCGCCCGGTGTCTGCTCGAGTAGTTTCTTACCGGTTGCGGGGTCAGTTCGATCTTGCAGCTTCCCGTACCAGCTGCCGGGAAGACAACTTGCCCTGAAGCCACGAGCACAAGTTTGGCCTTCTACGCCAGCTTCGCGCCTTCGGCCCTGGTGCTCTCTCCTCTCACATTTATGTGCCAACAGCGGACAGGAGCCACAGGCCAAAGCTCGTGAAGGCGACCATCACCGCGAGCATCCAGTACTGGCTGCGCACCGCCGCATCGATCCGTCCCCTGTAGAGCACGAGCGCTCGGTCATGCGCGAGCATCAGCCCGGCCACGTGACCGGCCAGGAGCGCGGCGACCTGGACGTACCAGATACCCGCGTAGGAGATGACGTGGTAGTCGATCTGATAGCCCGCGGTGCCGAGAATGTTCGAGCCATCACCGAGCGGGTCCGAGAAGAGAAAGATGACCGCTTGTCCTTGCCAGAGCAGCAGCGAGAAGTAGTGAGCGAGGACATAGGCGAAGGCGATCGGCACGAGCGTGTGCGCGAATGTCCGCGAGAGAGTCGCCGCGTCATAACGTGCGCTGACGCTCGCGACGCCGCGAATCCCGAGCCGGTAGACGCCGAGGATCAACAGGATGCATAGGACCAGCCCCACCGAGTAGGTCAGCTCGGCCGCAGGGGTCGGCCCAAAGCCGAGATCGGCGAACGCGCTCTGCAGGCTCGGCTCGCTTTTGCGCCAGACCGCGCCGTTGCTGAGCCCGTCGAAGGTGGTCGTGCCGATGAGCGTGCAGATCACCGCGACGGTGCCGGGGCGAATCGGCAGTTGCGTAATGCCGCTCAGCGGCCGTCTCAGGCAGAGCGCACCGTCCTTGTCGCGGCAGAGGGGCGCGAGCCGCGAGACCATGTTCAGGTACACCCGAAAGCCGTCCGCCTGCGAGTCCCACTGCTCGACTCCGAACAGCATCATCCCTATAAGCATCGCTAGGAAGTAGGCGAGCGAGAGGGCCGCGATCGTGGCGGGGTGATCGCGAAGATTCAGTTCGTAGACAAGCTCCAGCCAAGCGAAGCCGACGAGTCCCGCGACCGCCGGCCAATTGTCCAGCCAGTCCGGGTAGCGAAGTACGGGTGAAGGCGTTCCTCGGCGCAGTAGGCGCACCACGGCCCAAAGGACGCGAGCGGACGTGCGCCACGGGCTAAGCGCCGCAAACACGTCCCCGAACAGCACGCTGAGCACCGGGAGCCCCACCCAGAAAATCACGTAGACGAAGGTCACCGAGAAGTTCGCGCTCGCCACCTGGGAGCCAGCGAACCCGCTGTAGAGGACCAAGGCGAAGAGCGCGATCCCCACCATGCTCGCCAGCCATTCAAGGAGCCGCGGGAGCTTTGCCAGCCTTCGCAGCTGCGCTTCCTGAAGCTGCGGCGTGCGCCAGAGCGTCGAAAGCGCCACGAAGGAGAGCACGAGGACGATCGCTGCAGCCCAGCTGAACAGCCACGTCGGAATCGGCAGGTCGGCTCGGCCGACGATCCCATGCGCGAGCGCGGCCTGCGGGAAAAGGACGCTGGCGACCAGCACACAGGCTCCGAGGAGCAAGCTGGGCCTGAGCAGTCGCGATCGCGAGCGCCACCCACGAACCGCCCGGGGCGCAGCGGTTCGTGGGTGGGAGCTAGTCATTGCGATCGGGCTTGCGATTAGGCGGCTGTCTTGTGCCGTGAGGATGCGAAGACCCCCAGGCCGACGACCAATCCGAGCGCGCCGAGGATCGACGCGACGATGGCGAGGCCCTTGCTCGCGCCGGTGCTCGCTTTCGCGGTGGCCGTCGTCGAGGCCGCCACCGAGGCGCTAGCCGGGGTCTGCCCCGCTTCGGGTCCTGCCTCCGCTCCCGCAACGTCCTCGATCACGCCGCCCTTGGCCGTGACGTTGATCCTCGGCGAGGGGTGTTCAGCGTCGAGCGCCGGTTCGATCCAGTGCACAATTTCGCCGTTGCTGTAGGTCTGGACGGTCCTGAATTCCAGCGCTTTGCCGGCCGCGTCCACGGGGATCGCCAGCGAGAGCGGGAAGTTGACGAACTGGCCGTTCTCGACCTTGCCCAGCGGGCCAACCCACGTCCAGGCGATCTGCGAGACCTCGCTGTCGATCGTTTCACCGTCTTCTTCGATCGGGGGCGCGAGCTTGCTTTCGATCACCTTCACGCTCCAGCCCGGCACGTTTTCGTAGTCAACACCCGTGAACCCCTGCGGGAACAGCACGTCGACCCTCTTGATGTACGCGCCTTCCTGCTCGCCGGGCACGCGGACGTCGAGCGTCGCGGAGGCCCCGGCGGGAATCGTGTTGGGATGCAGGCTGACGTGCGCCTGCGCGCTTGCGGGCGCGACGAGCGCTCCCGCGGCAAGCAGGCCCGCGAGCTTCTTGGCTTTCATGTTCGGCGTTCCTCCTGAATAGATGAACAGTTGATGGCTGTGCGGTACTCAGGGGTGGAGCGCGTCCTGCCAGCGCCGAGGCAAGCAGGGCGCCCCCACGCGCGATCAGCACGCGGGCTCGGAGCGTAGGTGCTTGGGGGACTGCGCCGGCGCGCGCGCGGGCGGGTCGCGTGCGCGTGCGCGAGAGGAGATGCCGCTCGCCGGGATAGCGGCCCAGGCTCAGGAGCAGGAGCAGCAGTACGGCGGGGCCGAGGTAGGCGAGCCCGAGCGCCAAGTCGGGCACCTGTGCGAGCACGGCCAGCAGCGCCACACCAGCGCTTGCGAGCACGATCCGCGCGCACTTCCGCCGCCCCGGCGCGCTCATCGGATCGGCACCTTCACCGTGCGGTTGTACTGCTCGAATTCCGAGACGCGGTCGTGGATCTGGATGCTCCAGGTACCACCCGGACTGAGCACCGCGGAGTTCATCACGTAATGCCCAGGCCCGGCCAGGCTCGCCTTCAGCGGCAGCGGGCCTATGTCCTTGGACGGCAGCTTGGCCGTGGCCGTGAGTTCCCTGGTCGCGGTGTACTGAGCGCCCGTCTTCACGTCGATCAGGTAGAGATGGATCGTGTTCGGACCGACCTTCGCCGGTTCGACGGTCATCTCGAGCTCGGCTGGCCCGATCGTCTCACTCGCCGAGAACGGTCCCGACGCCGCGTCGATCGGCGGCGTGTAGCTGACCAGGGCGGCGGTCACGCCGAACACGGAGAGCATCAGCACGAGCTCTGCTCGCATCGTGCGCCGCACCAGCAGCCCGACCCCGCTCGGCGAGCCCCCGTCGCCGACCACCCGCTTCAACGTGGGAATGACCCGCTTGCGGTTGACCCAGCCCAGCGCGATCAGCGAGGAGAGCAGCGCGACCTTGACGAGGACCAGCACGCCGTAGGTGGTGTGCAGGAGGCCATGAACGCTGCGCACGTCGATATAGGCCTGGAGCACTCCGCTGGCCGCGATCACGAGGACGGAGCCGAGCGCGAGCGGTGAGAAGCGCGCGAGCGTCGCGAGCAGCAGTCGGCTGCGCTCTGACGCATCGAGCTGGCGCGTCGCAGCGGGCACGGCGAGCAGCAGGCAGGCGATCCCGCCAACCCACACGCCGGCGGCGAGCACATGCAGCACGTCGGATGCGAAGAACACGGCGACGGGGCTCTCGATGCTCGGATGGCCGGCGAGCGCCGGGGTGATCGCGAGGTAGGCACTGCCGAGCACGAGCAGCGCAAGAACCACCCGCGGCGAGCGCGGCGTCGGTGGTGACTCGCTCTCGCGCGAGCGCCCTAGCATCGGGATTGCACTCTCGCCGAGCGCCCTGGCCGTGATGAGCACGCCGCCGAGCAGCAGCCAATCAATCGCGCGCAGCCCCCAGACCTCCCCGAAGCGGCTTTCCAGCGTGTCTTCGATGATCGGGCCTTTCAGCGAGTTCCACAGCGACTCGCCTGCCGCGCTTGCTCCTTGTAGGAGTACGCCGAGCACGCTCACGACCACGCCGAGCACGACGGCCGCGCCGAGCAGCCTCCACAGCCGCGCCGCGAACGCACGCGAAGCGAGCGACCAGCGCTGCTCCCCGCTCGCGACGGCCGAGAGGCCCGGCATCCACGCGAAGAGGAGGAAGGCGAGGCCACCGAGCATCAGCGCGAGCGTCAGGTAGTTCAGAGCTCGAACAACGCCGAAGGCGACCTTCGTGACCCGGCCGGTTTCGCTCTTGCCGATCAGCCCGGCGACCGTGAACTTGGGAGCGGCGCCGGCGTGGCCGATGTCGAACACCAGACCGCCGTAGACGATGTGCGTGTCGGCGGAGATCACCCGATAGGTCGCCGTGTAGGTGCCGTCGGGCAGATGCGACTTCAGTCCCACACCCATCCAGTGCTCGTGGCCGTCCGGGTGCCCGACGTTCAGGTCGTCGACCTCGTCGCCCTTGGCGTCGTACACGCGCACCGCTCCTGGCGTGCCGCCGACCGCTTGGTTGAACTTGAAGACGACCTCGCTCGGTTGGACCTTGACGGTCGACCCCGATAGCGGCGAGGTGCCAAGCAGCTCTGCGTGCGCCCACGCGGCCGGGGCGCTCGCGAGCACGCCCGCCACGGCTAGGGAAAGCACGAGTACGACGCCGCGCAAGCCGTGACTTCGCGGTGGTGTTCCAGAGAGCGCCCGAGCGCTGCTGATGCCTGTGCTCACCAGGCCTCCCGCGCGGGTCGCTCAGGCATCTCGTCCGCTCCGGGTCCGGTCCCGGGTGGTCCGCCGGCTCGTCTGCGCCTGTGCACAACGAGCACGAGCGCGAGACCTGCGAGAACGATCAGGACAAGCGCGATGATCGCGCCGACGGGTGTCTTGGTTCCCTGCTCGGGCACCCAGAAGAGCTGGCCGTCGACGGTCCCTCGCTTTGCCCCCACGGCGATCGGCACCTGCCAATCGAAGATCTTGGTGCGCTTGCCCTTGTCCTTGACCTGCGGAGGGAGCGCCGGAGACATCCAGTGGATGCGATGGTCGTGCCATTCGAGCTGGCCGGTACGGTCGATCAGCGTCCAGGCGGGCTTGGCGCTCGGCGAGGCCGAAGCCGGCACGTTCACCGCTGCGTAGAAGCTCTGGTTGAGGAAGTAGGCGGGCGAGCGCTCGTTGACTTCGACCGCTCCGTCGGCGAGCACTCGGGCGTACGGTTCGCCCTGGTAGCCGTAGACCGTCACGGTCTGCCCCGTGTGGTTGCTCAGCACGAGCCGGTCGGCGAACTCCAGCACTTCGAGGTGCAGTCCGGGGAGGTTCGGGGCCACACGGGTGATGCTCGAGCGGTAGTTGTAGCTGCTTCCCTGATCGTTGATCGGGCTGGCGCTCTCCTTCGTCGCCGGGTTACCTTGCGCCTGCAGCGTCGCTGGGAAAGCCAGCAGCACCGCGCCAAGCGTGGCGGTGATGAAACGACGTGACATTGCACGCTCCTCGAACACGCCCTTGCGGGCACGAATGGACAGACCATCCCGCGACGCAGGCGTACGCGGGCATGACCCTCTACGGCGATGAGCAGCCGAGCCGGGCGAAGCCCGGATTCAGAGGCGGCTAGCTCGCGTGCAGGAGCGGCGGCGGACGAACCGCAAGCGAGTAGCCGATCAAGCGACCGCCGCGAGCGAGGATCGCGACGAAGCGACACCGAGGGACGCCACGGAGGGGTGGACGGAGCCGTGGTCGCTCGGTGCGCTGCAACGCCAACAGCGCACGCTCGCCCGGATAGCGCCTGGCGAGCAGCGGGACCAGGAGCAGGAGCACCGGCGAGAGGCAAAGGAGCGCATAGAGCACGGCGAGCGCGACTCTACTCCCAGTTCATGGCTGGTGCGACGCTGCAGGGCTCAGTGCGTGGCGAGCAGAGGAGCGTCGTGCGCAACAGCGGCCGGCTTGAAGCTCGCCGTGTAGAGCGTCGCGCGCTTGCCCGAGGCCGTGATTCCGTAGATCAGGCCCGAATGGTTACGAACTGCGGCTGCTGCACGTCGCGCTGGGAGCCGACCCCCCACGCCTTCCAGACCGGCGCGAGTTCGCTCGCCGAGCCGACGAGGTATTGCATTCGGCCGGTCATCTCGTGCTGTGCAAGGAACGCCGCCACGGCCTTCGGGGTATCGCCTTTCGGATCGACCGAGACCGCGATGATCTGCGTGTCGGCGCGCGCCGACTTGCTCATCAGGTTCTGCGCGACGCGGAGGTTCGACGTGATCAGGGGGCAGACGTCCGGGCAGTTGGTGTAGAGGAAAGTGACCAGCACGGCCTTGCCGCGATAGGAGCTCAGGTTGACCGGCTGCCCGAGATAGTTGCGTAGCTCAAGCGGCGGAGCCGATGTGGGCGGCGACAGCGCCGCTTCGGCGTGGTAGGCGGTCTTCTTGGAGCTGCTGGCAGTCGTCAAGCCGCTGCCCTTGGCACCGGAGGAGCCGCCCCCGGCAAGCAGCGCCACGCCACCGGCGACCACGACGAGGACCAGTAGCGCAAGTAGCAAGCGAGGGTTTAGGCCGCTGCGGCGCATCTCGGATCGAAGCTACCAGCGTCGACCGTACGCCGCGCCTGTCCAATCGGGAACAAGGCCAGCGCGCAGCTATGGCGGTGCCCTGTCGCCTCAATCCCCTCGCGCCACAATGATCCCTTGACACACGGGCAGATCCGGAAGTTGAGCGCGGCCAACGCGGAGTCTGGAGCGAGCCAAAGCGGAGCCATAGGCCGGCGCTACCATCCCGGGAGCCCAATTTGCCGACGTAGCTCAACTGGTAGAGCGCGCGCCTTGTAAGCGCGAGGTTAGGAGTTCGATTCTCCTCGTCGGCTCTGTCTTTTTGCAGCGATCTTGCAGCAAACGGATACACTTTTTGAGCGCAAATGGCCGCGTTTGTCCTCCGGGCCGAACCGGCGTAATCCCGCACCAGGATTGGAATTTGGCTCTACCGCTGACGATCCTGTTCGGGGCCGATCGATCCGCTTGTAATGAAGGGGTTCAGGGTTCGAGCCCCCGCGTCGGCTTCGAGAAGCCCCCACTGCCAAGCGCTTCCGGCTAGCAACGGGCGGGGACGGCAGGAGCGATTTCCCTGACGGCCCGAAGACCGGTCGCCGAGGGATCGATGCTGAGTGGAGCCCCGCCTTCAGCGCGCGTCAGTTTCGTTTCTGCCGGTCGCACGGTCGCCGACTTCCGGCATTGGGTCGCCGAGTTCCGTGAAGCGCTGCAACACCTCGGGACGCTCTGCGCGCTTGCCCGTTGGCGAGCGCAGATAGACGGACGCTGGGTTCGATGTTCAGCAAGAGCTTGCCTTTCAAGGCCAGCGCTTGCACTACTCCCCTGCTTCGCCAGGGAGGGAGAGGGATGAACGGGCCTGGACGCCTGGGACGCCGCCGTATACATGGGGCGCTCGAGGCCGAGCTTGACCCCCACAGTCAGAGCCGCCGGCCTGTTCGATCACTGACATGAAATGTTGTGATGCGCCACGGTGCGTGAACCATCCGCAAACACGAGCCGTGCAACAAACGGAAAACCTCCGGCCGGACACCTCGCAGGGACCGATATGCCCCTCGGGTGGAACGGCACCACGACGCCGTGCCGATGTCGAAGGTAGGTCAGTCCGCGCGGCCCAAGCGTTGAGCTGAATTTAGTGACGGCAATATCGGGGCCGTCGGTCCACGTGGGGACGAGTGGCACCGTGGTGTTGAGATGTCCGCTAAATGCAGGCGAGGAGGATGGCAAGAGTTCGCCCGGGAACACGAACTGGGAAAAGACCGGTTCATTGCTTTCAACATAGAAAAGCACCTGCTCGTTTTCGTTGATGGGCGGTCCAAGGACGGCCTGCACTGTCGCTTCCTCGTCGATCACTTCGCCTCCAGCCTTGAGCTCGCCCCGGGCTGTCCCGAACCCGACGCGCGCGTTGGCGGGGCAGCCCTCAAGCCCTAGGGCGAGCAAGCGCGCAGGGTCACAGGCCGCCAACCCCAGCGTGCTGGTTGCCAGTCCCATTCCGGCCGGTAGATACAGATCGATCCCCGTCACAGGCGACGGGATCGCGCCAGGCGTCGAGCTGGAGACGTCGAAGCCAAAGCCGATCGTCGTCGGCCTCCCCAGTTTGTAGGGTGCGAAACTCGCTTCAAGCCTCACCGCTTGCGCAGCCTGCGTGACACCAAGTCCGATCGTGCAGAGGCAAGACAGCACAACCACCGCCAGGATCGAGACGTTGCGCATGGCTCCTTCGTGGATAATGCGTGGCTTGCTTTAGATGTGTACGACGCCGTGGACGTTGACGGTCACGCTGAGCGTTTCGCGGTTGAACTTCCCGCTGAAGCCGATGTTGTTACCCGAGGCGTGCGCAAAAGCGCCCGTCCCCTTGCTGATCGCGAGCGTGCCGCCGAAGTAGCCGTAGCCGCCGCTCGTCGTGAGCCGGGCTGTTCCCTTGCCGCTGACGGTGCCCCCCTTTGGCTTGACCGTGAAGGTCGCGCTCACGCGATTGGTCGAGACGATCAAGAGGTGGACAACGATCGCGCATCTGTAGGTCCCGGTGGCCTGGCCTTCCTCTTCGATCGTGTTGCCGCCCTTTGAGACGGAATGAAGGTGTCCACTCTCGGTGAGAGTGATCGCCAGAGCGGCATCGGCCACAGGAGCTCTCGGCTTGGTTCTGCTCACACTGTGCGCTGGCTGTAGCGCGCTGGTCGTCGCGCAGCTTGCAAGCCATCCCAGCAGGGTCAATACCAGTAGCACTCCGCGACGCGGCTGGATTGCGCTCAGTAGCACAGCATGTCTCCTTATCCTCTTACTAGTCCGCAAATGCGAATCTCGTAACGGTAGGCTAGGGTCCAAGTCAGCGAATAGATTCTACTCGTCAGACGAGAGGGGTTTGCGGGCGATGGCTCAACCGATGGAGGCCATGAGCATCAGGCATGTCGTCTTGGGCCTGATCGTCGAGCGCCCCAGCTACGGCTACCAGCTCGGACAACGGCTCGACGATCGCCTCCCGGATTGGGAATGGCGCCGCACCGGCGTATACAGCGCGCTCGACACGCTTGAGCGGCGTAAGCACATTCGCGCGTGTGGCCAGCTCGGGACGCATCAGACAGGTCGGGCGGCGAGCCGGAGGATGTATGAGGCCACCCCAAAGGGTCAAGACTTCTTTCGTGACTGGCTGCTCAGCCCCTCGCGCCCGGCGCCCGTGCGCCAAGAACTCGATCTGAAGATCAAATTTTCGGGCCCTGAGATCCTGCCGACACTAATCGAGCAGACGTGGGGTCAGGAGCTCTACTGCATGGAGCAGCTCAAGGTGCTGACCAGCTCGCACGTCCTGCCAGGCCAGCCCGAAAGCTGGCCGGCCGCCGCTGCTCTGCTTCAAAGGAACGCGGCAATCAAGATGCTCCAGACCAGGATCGAGTGGCTTCAAGAAGCCCGCAGCGTAATGAAGCTGTTTGAGGAGCGGCACGCCGGCGGACGGCAATAGGCTGGACCTGTGGGGATGAACGAGCTTCTTCGCATCGATCGCGTCTTTAAGAGCCACTGGCGCGGGCCGCATGAGACGATCGTGCTGGCAGATGTCTGCCTCCATGTGCATGCGGGCGAACTCGTCCTGATCTGGGGGCAGCGGGGCTCAGGAAAGACGACGCTTGCGCGCCTCGCGGCCGGTTTGGAGCAGCCTGATCGCGGAGCCGTTCGCTTCGAGGGGCAGGAGTTGAAACGCCCACGACGCGGCTCGACGCCGCTGCTGCACGAGGGCATCGGCTGGGTGCGGCGTGTCGGGTCCTCCAGCGAAGAGCTGAGGACAGTTGCAGACTACGTGGCGTTCCCGCTTCTCGGCAAACACTCGCCGCGCAGCGCACGACGTCGTGCGGCGACGATCTTGCAGCGCATGGGTGTCGGCGACTGCGCCGAGGCCCGCTGGGAGAGCCTCACCGACGGCCAAAGAACGCTCGTCTCGATCGCGCACGCCTTGGCGCGCGAGCCACGGCTCTTGGTCGCCGACGATCCGACTGCCTACCTGAACGCGCTACAGCGCGAGGAGGTCATGAGGCTTTTCCGGGCGGCCTGCGTGGAGGAGGGTTTGGGCATCCTGCTCATGGTGCCGGATATGCCGGAGATGGCTCACGCCGACCAGATTGCCTCTCTCAGCGAAGGCCGTCTCGTGATGCCGCGCGATCCTGGCGAGCGAAACGTGATTGCGTTTCCAGGCCGCGAGCAATCCGCGTAGTGCTCGCGCTTCGCGAAGTCGTAAAGCGATTCTCGGTCGGCGACGCCGAGCCGGTACAAGCGGTAGCCGGAGTTTCGCTGTCGGTCGCGCCGGGGGAACTCGTCGCCCTCTATGGCCCGAGTGGATCGGGAAAGTCCACGCTCTTGCTCCTCGCGGCGGCCGTCATGCGTCCAGACAGCGGCGAAGTTGTGCTCGGAGAGCGACAAATCTCCTCGTTCTCACCCAGCGAGGCCGCGCACTACCGGATGCACCAAGTTGGGTTCGTCCGTCAGTCCCTTGACTTGATCCCTGGCGCGACTGCGCTGGACAACGCCGCGCTGAAGCTCCTCGGTAAGCCTGCGACGGTCCGCGAGGCTCATCGCAAGGTTGCACCGCTGCTCTCTCGACTCGGCTTGGATGAGCGCCTTCGACATCGCTCCGATGAGCTCTCGATGGGTGAGCGCCAGCGCGTGATGATCGCGCGAGCGCTCTCGACCGAGCCAGAGCTGGTGCTCGCCGACGAGCCCACCGGCAGCCTCGACACCGACAGGGGCCGTGAAGTCCTCGAAATACTCAGCGAACTATGCCGCGAGCGGAGGATCGCGGTGCTGCTCGTCACCCACGATCCGCAGGCTGCCTCGTTTGCCGATCGCGTTCATACCTTGCGAGATGGAAAGCTGGAGGACGCCGCCCCGACGCCCGACAACCGCATCGAGTGATCGGCGCTCGCGGTGCCGAGATGAAACCCCTCGGCGTTCTCTATCTCTACCGCATCCGTCTGCGCGCGAGGCTCGTGCAGGAAGCGTTCGCCGTCGTTGGGATTGCGGTAGGCGTCGCACTGCTGTTTGCCTCGCAGGTCGCCAACACGAGCCTGAACGGCTCGGTTCATCAGCTGACCAGCGGGCTCGTCGGCAGTTCGCAGCTGCAGCTTGCCGCCCGGGCCCCTCAGGGCTTCAGCGAAGTCCTGCTCGGCGAGGTCCGCGCCCTGCCGGGCGTGCGCTCTGCTGCGCCGGTCCTCGAGACGCAGGCGAACGTGATCGGTCCCCGCGGTCGCAGCTCGGTTGACCTGATCGGGGCAGACCCACGCTTCGTCCACCTCGGAGGCTCGCTTCTTCGCCACTTCAGCGCCGCGGCACTCGCTCGCCAACATGCGCTGGCGCTACCCGCGCCGATCGCCCGCGGCATCGGTGCCGCCGCGCTCGAACCCGTGCGGGTGCAGATCGGCGAGTTGACCACGCAGGCGCTGCTCGGCATCGTTCTGCAGGAGCAGGAGATCTCGGCCCTCGTCCACAGTCCTGTCGCCCTCGCCCCCCTCTCCTACGCGCAGCAGCTCGCCGGCATGGCCGGGCGGGTAACGCGCATCTTCGTGCAGACGCAGCCGGGAAAAGAGGCTGGCGTCGCCGCTGCGCTCAGGCGCCTCGCGGGCGGACGCCTCAACGTGCAGCCGGCGAACTTCGACGCGACCCTGTTCGACAGCGCTGCGAAGCCCACGAATCAGTCGACCTCGGTGTTCGCGGCAATCAGCGCGCTCGTTGGCTTCCTCTTTGCCTTCAACGCGATTCTCTTGACGGTGCCGGCGCGCCGACGCTTGATCGCCGACTTGCGACTCGACGGATATGGGCCGCGGACGGTTGTCCAGGTGCTCCTCTTTGACGCTCTCATCTTGGGAGTCGTCGCTTCTGCGCTCGGATTGCTCCTGGGCGAGGAGCTTTCGCTTCGCCTCTTTCACGCGAGCCCGGGATATCTGTCGTTTGCATTTCCCGTGGGCTCCCAGCGCATCGTCAGTTGGCAAGCCGTCGCGCTTGCGGTGCTCGGCGGCATACTCGCGGCGTGCGTTGGCGTGCTCGGCCCGATGCGTGACACCTTCATCGCCAGACCGCTGGCTCGAGGGGGGCAGCGGGCTTCGCGTCTCGGCGCTCGCACGGCTCTGTCTATCGGGATTCTCTGCCTCGTGGCGACCACGTTTGTCCTCCTGCTCGCACCGGCGGACGCGGTTGTGGGCATCGTGACGCTGACCGTCGCCCTGCTCTTGCTCTTGCCTCGCCTGCTCGGCGCTGTCATTGCCCTGGCTTCGCGCTTGACCCTCGATCTTCGGGCCAGGGCGCCATCGGTCGCCCTCAGCGAGCTGCGCTCCGCATGGGCGCGAACTGTCGGCATCGCAGCCACCGGCGCCCTCGCCGTCTTCGGAAGTGTGGCTATTCAGGGCGCCCACGCGGACCTACAGCGCGGACTCGACCGCTCCGCTCAAGACATCAGCAAGGCGGCAGACGTGTGGGCCTTTCCTCCGGGGCTGAACAATTTGCTGGCGACGACGCCATTCCATCCGGACGCAGCGAGACGCCTCGCGCTTCTGCCGGGGGTTCGCACCGTCGCGCTCTATCGCGGCGGATTCCTCGACTACGACGATCGCCGTGTCTGGGTCAGCGCTCCGCCGAAAAGCCAGGCGCAGCTGATTCCGCCGCACCAGCTCGTAGAAGGCAGTCTTGGGCTAGCCGACGCTCGCGTGCGCTCCGGAGGCTGGGCGGTCATTTCAAAGGCGATCGCAGTCGAGCACGGGCTTCACATCGGCGACTCATTTACATTGCCCTCGCCGCGTCCGACGCGCTTTCGAGTGGCCGCGCTCGGCACGAACATCGGCTGGCCGCCAGGTACGATCGTGATCAACGCCGACGATTACGAACACGCCTGGGAAAGCGACGACGCCACCGCCTATGAGGTGAGCGCCAGCCCCGGCACCAGCGCAGCCGCCATCGGGCGGGAGCTGAGACAGGCGCTGGGAGCGAGCTCTGGTCTGACGGTGCAGACCGCCCTCGAACGCGAAGCGCACCAGCGTGCCGCCAGTCGTCAAGGCCTCTCGCGCCTCACGCAGATCTCCGCGCTCGTCCTGATCGCGGCGATCTTGGCGATGGCGGCCGCGATCGGAAGCATGATCTGGCAGCGCCGACCGCGGCTGGCCAGCCTCAAGCTCGACGGATACAGCGACCTCGACGTGTGGCGCTCGCTGTTACTCGAGAGCTTCATCTTGGTCGGCTCCGGCTGCGCCGCCGGCGCGGTGTTCGGGCTCTATGGGCAGGTGCTGGGGAGCCACACGATTCTCAGCGTCACGGGGTTTCCCGTCGTGTTCTCGCTCGGCGTCGTGGGCGCGATTCTGAGCTTTGCGCTCGTCACCGTGGTTGCCGTTGCGATCACCGCGATACCCGGGTATCTGGTCGCGCGCGTGGAGCCCGCTGCGAGCCTCGGCGACTGATCCGGGGCCCCAACTAGAATTAGAATCGTCCCGTGCTGCGAAATGGACGATCCAACCCCACTGAGTCCCGCTCAGCTTTGGGCGCTCGCGGCCGCCGCCGTACGTGAGCTGGTTTGGGGCCTTCGCGCGGTCTCTGCAGAGATCGAGCGATGGCGTCGCCACGCGACGCTTATCCCTGATCCAACAATTCGTTCGGACGCGCTTGCCGCCTTGGACACGAAGCGCACGCACGCCGACGGTGCGGCCTTGTTCTGGATACTTCCGCGCCGGCGCAACTACGACTTGCTGCGCCTCTTGGTCGCCTACGAGCTCATCTGGGATCTCCTCGACAATCTCAGTGAGCGCGCCGCAGCTGTCGGCCAGATCGACGGGCGACAGTTGCATCTAGCGATCGCCGAGGCGATTGACCCGAGCGCTTCGATCTCCGACTACTACTGCCAGCATCCCTGGCGCGAGGATGGCGGCTATCTCCGGGCTCTCGTCGAATCCTGTCGTCGGAGCTGCGCGACGCTTCCTTCCTACCCGCGGATTCGTGCGCGCGCCCTGCACGATGCCGAGTTGGCGCAGGTCCTCGCCCTCAACCATGACCCTGACCCTTGCCGTCGCGACGCCGCCCTCAAGCAGTGGGTCGAGCGCCACCTTCCGGGTAGACCCGGCCTGGGCTGGTGGGAGCTATCGGGTGCCGCCAGCGCGCCCCTGAACATCCACGCCCTCTTGGCGTTGGCGGCAGAACCTCGCTGCGCTGAGTCCGAGATAGAAGCGGTTCACGGCGCGTACTTCCCGTGGCTTTCGGCCGCAACCACGATGCTCGACAGCTATGTAGACCAAGCGGAGGACGCGCGCGACGGCAACCACAGCTACATCGCGCACTACCCGAGCAGCGGGAGCGCCATCCGCGGGGTGCGACAGCTTCTGGCAAGATCGGCTTCCGAGGCGCGGTCATTGCCGCAGGGGTCCAAGCACGCCGTCATCGCTGCCGCGATGGCGGCGATGTATCTGTCGAAGAGCAGCGCGCGCACCACCGAGATGTCCGCCCGAACACGCACATTGGTCGAATCAGGCGGCTCGCTCACGCGACTGCTGTTCCCGATCTTGCGTGCCTGGCGCTTCGTCTACGACCAGCGCACCGCTTAAGGCTCTCGATCGGCGCACGTGGATGCTCAAACCTGAATACTCAGAACTGGACTATTAGTCGGCATCGCGCACCGGCAGCATTGCCGCACCATGTCGCCGCGCCTCACACCTCACGCTCAAGCTGCGCGGCAACGGCCGCGCCTATGCCCGAGAACTCGATCACAATAGCCCTTACGCAGGCACAGATCGTCCGTGTGCTGCGCGAAGCGGTCATCGACCCCCACGGTTTCTCGCCGCTGCTGGCGGCCCTGACCACTTCGAGCAGGGCTCCCTCGCACGCCTTCAGAGACTCCCCGAGGTATTCAAGCTCGCTGGCGCGCGGCTTTCAGGTTCTGGCGGCCTTTCCCGTCGATGGCACTCGGCAGACAATCGCCGACACGGCGAGAGTGGTCGGGCTGAGCCCCAGTACCGTCCACCGCCTCGTAAGGACCTGGACGAGCGTGGGCATCCTGGAACAGGACCCGGATACGCGCCGATATGGCCTCGTGACTCGCGCTCGATGACTGCGGATATGAGGCACGACACGCTCTCCTAAACAGGAGGCGGGGGTTCGAGACCCCTTTCCGGCTTGGCGCGGTATACGGTGTCCGGCGTCGACCGATCTGGGATGGTCGGAGTGAGCTCGCGTTGGTGGCGCTGCACAGACAAACCACAGGAGGAAGGGCGATCTTGGCGAGAGCAATCGGAACCTTGACGGCGGCGCTGGCCGCGTTCGCGTTGGCCGGCTGCGGCGGCTCCTCCGGGCCGACGCCAACGCAGGTCGGCGAACAGTGGTACCGCGCGACGGCAGCCGGGAACGGCAAGAAGATGTGCGAACTCAGCACGGCCGACCGCCAGCGCCGGTTCGTTGAAATCGGCAAGCGCCTTCCAGGTGGGAGGACCGGGGCGAGCACTTGCGCAGCGGCGGTCGAGCTGACGCTCAAGCACTTCGGCGGCAGTGCCCGGCTGAGCAAGTTCTCCCACGTGCACATCCGCTTGGTCTCTCAGTCGAAAACCGCCGCCGTGGTGCAGGCCGAAAAAGCGGCGCCGCTGAAGCTCGTTCGCTCGGGGTCGGGCTGGCTCGTGGCGGGAGCCGGCAGCGGCGGGTAACCGCGGCTCTTCCGCTTGACTTGAGACGCACTTCGCGTCGTGTGGCGATGCCTGCTCGCCGGCGGTCGGCATCGGAACGACGCTACCCAGCTCACCACGCTAGGAGTCAATGCAATCGGCAACGCCGAGTTCGTCGGACGCGGCGACGAGCCAGAGCTCGCCGACATGACCGCCTTTGACAACCAGCTCGGTACTGCCGCCCGCGAGACGGCGGACCACCGGTCGGCCTGCGCCGTAGATCAACGCGGTGAGAGAGGCCTTGCGAGTACGGAAGCGCAGCGCATCCAGGCATCCCCCGATGGCGCGCTTGTGGGCACGACGATCGGCGGTGCGGGTCGCCATCCCAACGCGGATGCCGTGGCCGTCTCGAAAGCGTCCAGAGGTCGTGGCGAGCAGCGCCAGCTCGCCCTTGGTGAGGTCGACGAAATACACCGTCCGACACGCCTGGCGGGGATCGGCGGCGACCAGTTCGATATGGGTCAAATCGACCCTGCCCAAGACAGCCGGACGGCATTCGTAGCCAAGCTCGCGATACGGCTCGCCAGACCGCTCTTCCCCTTGGTCTTCGGCTTCAGGCGAGCCGGCAAACGCGACCACGTCGGCGGCGGTGCTGACGCCGAGATGCAATCGCCCGATTGCACCGGTATCAGAGATCACGACCGACGACTGTGACAGCAGCGGACGGTAGCCCGAGGGCGGATCCGTCGAGCTCTTCGATGATGTCGCACGGCCCAAGCCAACCACCACCATGACTGCGAGCGCGAACGCAACGTATAGCGTCGTGTGCCTGACTCTCATGTGATCCCAACACTCGGCCGGAGCAGCCCGCTTCGACTTACCATGCGACTGTCGCCGGCGCCGCCACCGTTGCCAGGAACGCACCGAGCGCACGCAGAGGGATCAGCACCGATCGGCTCCAGCCGCCACTCGATCTCCCGGGTGCGCTCTCCGTGCTGCCGGCCGACGCGGTCGCGCCGGCTTCGTTCCGATGCCCAGGGGGCGGCTGGATCGTGATCGGCGTACCTGGATCCACCGTCGCTTCTGCTTCAGTCGAACCAGTAGTCGCGTAGGGCAGAACGCCGGCGATCATCTGGGCGAAGGCGGCAATACCGGCAGAGCCGCCGAGGTGCACCCCGTCGGGCGCCAGCCAGTCAGGATGAGCAGCCACCAACCGATCCCAGTCGAGCAAGAGGACTCGCCGAGGATGAGCCGCCGCCGCGGCGCGGATGATTTTCGGGGAAGAGGGCGCGACGCTGCCGTGCGGCACCACAAGCGCAAGGGTCCGCCCCGGACCGACGATCGCGAGCGCAGCATCAATCTGCTCGGCCGTGACGTCGCCGTTCGTGCCGAGGGCCAGGACGATGAGGTGCGGCAAGGCCGGACCCCTTGCTCGCAACAGCGCCAGGCCTTGTCCCATCTGCCTGCAGACCATGCCATCCGCCTCAAAGCCGTCGCGAACCAGGAGCGGTACGGCGTCTGCCAGGACAGAGTCGCCGATCGCGAGGGGCGCGCCGCCGGGAATGTCGCTGTGCGCAGGCGTCGCGTGGTAGTCCTGACCGCATGCGGCTGCCGCGGGCGCAGCGCCCCACGTGAGCGTCGCAGCCGCTAGCACGACGAATCCAACGGCCCCGTAATGATTGCGCCCCGGAATGCCCATCGGGCGGGAATGCTTGCACACGTGGGTCGCATCGTGACCCGACGGATCTTCGGATCGCTCTCAACTATCGGAGTCCTCCAACGTCGGCCGTCGGCTCTAGGCTTCCCGCCTGGTTGGCGTTAGAAGCACTGCGATGGTCGTGGTCGAGGAGCCCGAGACGCGTGATCTTTCCCTCAGTTCAGTTCGCGATCTTCTTCACGATCGTCCTGCCCATCTCGTGGCTGCTGATGAAGCGTCCGCGACTGTGGAAGCCGTTCATCGTGGGCGCAAGTTACGTCTTCTACGGCGCGGCGAGCTGGAGCTTCTGCTTCTTGCTCGCAGGGGTCACTTTGGGAAATCAGCTCGCTGCCACACTCATACACCGGGGCAGCAGCGAGCGCCGCAAGCGTGCCCTGTTGGCTGTGGCCGTCGCGCTCGACCTTGGCCTCCTGGGGGTCTTCAAGTACTACGGGTTCTTCGCCCAGCAATTCTCAGATGCGCTTCATCGCATCGGCTTGGGAATGCCGTTGCCGCTGGTGCAGCTCGCGTTGCCCGTGGGAATCAGCTTCTTCACGTTTCAAGCGATCTCTTACGTCGTCGATGTCAAGCGGGGACTGCTCGCGCCGGCTCGGCTTATCGACGCCGCCGTCTACCTGAGCTTCTTTCCCCATCTGATCGCGGGCCCGATCGTTCGCGCTCGCGAGTTCTTGCCCCAACTCGCGACACCGAGGGATCCGCAGAAGGTCGCCGTAGGCGCCGGTGTCTCGCTGATCGCCCTGGGGCTGGTCAAGAAGATCGTGATCGCCGACTTCCTTGCCCGCGCCGTCGTCGATCGCGTCTTCGCGGTGCCCCAGGCCTACGACGGTCTGAACGCACTGCTCGCTGCCTACTGCTACGCCGCGCAGATCTATTGCGACTTCTCGGGCTACACCGACATGGCGATCGGCCTCGCGCTGCTGATGGGCTATGTCTTCCCCCAGAACTTCCGTGCGCCATACCGCGCCACCGGGCTGCGCGATTTCTGGCGGCGCTGGAACATGACGCTCTCGCGGTTTCTGCGCGACTATCTCTACATTCCCCTAGGCGGCAACCGCGGCGGGCGGTTGTTGACGTATCGCAACCTGCTGCTCACGATGTTGCTCGGGGGCCTCTGGCACGGGGCTGCCTGGACGTTCGTGGCGTGGGGCGCCCTACACGGGGTCGGACTGATCGTCGAGCACATGTGGGGCGGGCGAGTGCGTCTACCCGGCTGGTTGCGCTGGCTGGTGACGTTCAACGTGGTTGTCTTCGCTTGGATCTTGTTCCGCTCTTCTAACTTCAGCGCCGTGGGCGCCTTCCTCTCGCGTCTCACGCACCCAGGCGCGGCGACACTGCTGAGCCCACAAGTGCTTCTGGCGCTGCTGGTCGTGATCGGCCTTCAACTCGTCCCCGCCAGGCCTCTCGAGGCGCTGCAGCTACGCATCGACCGCGTCAAACCCGCGTTGCTGGCAGTCGGACTGGCGATTGTCATAGCGTTCGCCGGCGCCACGGTCCCGAGTCAAGGCGTTCCGCCCTTCATCTACTTCCGATTCTGATGAGCGAACCGCGCGATGACAGTCTGATGAGCCGCTTTGACGACGAGGGCGCTCGGCGCTACCGCGCGCGCGACGCGGTACTCGTCGTCCTGCTCGCCGCAGTGCTGCTGGGACTGTTCGAGGGGCGCACGATTCTCCATGCCGGAGAACGCATGACGGGAATTGGCGGCAGGATCGTTCGCGCAGTCGGTCGGCCTGCCGCAAGTGCATCCACGCACCTCGAGCTGGCAGACGTCGCGCAGCACGCGACGGGTTTCCTCTCCCCCGAGGAAGGCTTGGGCTCCTCCGGCGGCGGCTTCGCCGCTGGAGCGCCAAGCGCCTCCGCCACTCAGATCCCGGCCGTTTCCCCTGAGGCTTTCGACCCCGTCACGCTTGGCCTGCCGGCGCCGCCGCGACATGTCCTGCACACCCTGCTGGTCACAGGTGACTCGATGTCGATGCCGCTCGATTCCGATTTGGCCCAAAGCCTCGTCTCCCACGTGCACGTGATCCAGGATCCGCACATCGGCACCGGCATATCGAACAGCCAGATCGTCGACTGGGGCAAGCTGTCGGCGAGCCAGGTGCGCAGCGACCGTCCCGACGCCGTAGTCGTCTTCGTCGGCGCCAACGAGGGATTCCCGATGGCCGGCCCCGATGGCAAGCAGATCCAATGCTGCGGTGCCGAGTGGGCAGCGATCTATGCCCAGCGCGTGAGGATCATTGCCAACTACTACCGCCAAGGAGGGCGGGGTCGTGTCTATTGGATCACCCTGCCCGACCCGCGTGACGCCGCGCGCGAGTCGATCGCGCGCGTAGTAAATGCCGCGATCCAGGTGGGTGCGCAACCGTGGGCGAGTCAGGTGCGCGTGATCGATGCTGTGTCGATTTTCACGCCCCGCGGCTACCGCGATGCGATGCCGATTTCGGGCACGAACACGATCGTGCGCGAAAGCGACGGTATTCACCTCAACGACGCAGGCTCAAAACTGCTGGCGAGCTATGTGCTCGCCGACCTGAGCCATGACTTCATCTACTGAGACCACAGCGACCCGAGGAGAAACGTGAACAGCAACGTCGGCTCAGCCACCCACAAGCGTCCGTCCGGCATCCGGCAGGCTTGCGGGGCGACGTTCGTTGCGATCGCCCTCGCGTTGAGCGTCACGCTTGCCGCAGGGGCGTCGATCGGCCGCGCGGTCAAAGCGCCCTGCTCCTCGCTCCCGCCCACTCCAGCAAGCGAAGGCGGTCCATTGACGCTCTCGGCCTCCACCGCCACGACGGGCTGCATCGCCCTGTCGGTCCACGGTGCGCTCGCGCCGTCGGTGAGTGTCACCGAGCTCGACCCGGGCGCGCCGACGCCTGTGCCGCTGGGCGTTCTCGCGACGGAACGGGGGGCTGCCTCGCTTGCGAGCAGCCTGACTTGGTCGTGCGATCGCACAACGCGATCCTTCCAAGTCACAGAGACCCTTCCCGACGGGACCGAACAATCCGCTTCCACCTCCGTGACGACGCCGTCGTGCGCAGCGCGATTCTTCGCACGCGTGCTGCCGATGCGCCTGCATCGTGGCTATCCGGCGACGATCGCCGTGACCGACCGCTGGCGGCTGGGCGGCCTGCGAGTACACGCCTGCATCGGAGCTGGTCGCTCACGCTCATGTCCCGCCGTGACGCTCAAGCCAGGGCGTAGCGAGACGCTCGTGCGTCTCCGCCCGAGCTCCACCGGACGGTCTGCCGTCGAGGTCTCCGATCCCTGGCAGAAGGTCCAACTGACCTTGCACGTGCTCTCCTCGCGCCCCGTCTTGCTCGCGACCGGCGACTCCGAGATGCAGGTGCTCGACGACGACCTAGCTTCGGACCTCTCTGGAGCGGGCGGGGTGACGGTGACCAGCGATGCTCGCCAGAGCACGGCGATCTCCTCGCCGTTCTTCTTCAACTGGCCGGGACACGCCCTCGGCCAGGTGGCCGACCATCACCCCGACATCGTCGCGATGTTCCTTGGCGGCAATGAGGGCTTTCGACTGGGTAGCGCCGAATGCTGCGGCGCCGACTGGTCCCGAGAATACGCGGCGCGGGTCGCCGGGATGATGCGCACCTATCGCCAAGCAGGCGTCGCCGCGGTGTACTGGTTTCTGATTCCGACGCCCAGCAAAGAACCGTTCGTCAAGGTCGTCCGAGCCGTGAACCGCGGAATCGTCAGCGCCGCGGCGCAGTTCCCCGAAGGCGTGCATTTCTTCGACTTGCGTCCGACCTTCTCCCCGGGCGGGCATTACATCAACAGCCTCACGCACGACGGGCAGACGATCACCGTGCATGAGTCCGATGGCTTTCATCTCTCCGAATCAGCCGACCGTATCGTCGCCCGGATGTTCATCGCGCAGCTTCGTCGCGACGGCGTGCTGCCGTGATCGGCGGAGATGTGTAGGTACAGACCCGGTCGGTACTTGCTCGGCGTGCACCTCGCTCGGGGCAAGTCAGGTGAACTGCGAGTACTTGTAGCTAACGCGCCTGGTTCCATTCTGGCAGGCGACGCTGCTGAAGAACTCCGTGGGAATCGACGGTCCGCGCTTCTCGGTGCAGCGGAACCCGTCGACCGCCGAGGTGCACTTGCCCTTGACACCGCCGTGCTTCAGCTGGCAAGCGTGATAAGCGCCGACGACAGACAGTCCAGTGGCGCAGCTCGTCCCGCTGACACTGAGCGCCGTCAGGTAGGTCGGCCCAAGGTGCTCACCTTGGTGCGGTATCCGGCAACCCGAGGCGAAGGCGGTGGGGCTCGCACCGACATGTGCCGCGAAAACCGAGCCAGTTGCGAGGAGAGCCACGAGCATCGTCGCCGAACGTCGAGCCACGGGCGCATGATTGCAGCTTTTCCTCAACGGGGCACGCTCGCGGCGGGTGCCGGTAGGTGGAACATGCCGCTGGGTCCGATTGCGTAGTGATCGCTGGGAAAATCGGCCCTCGAGAGCGCCGCGACCAACTTTGCGCTGGTGCCGCTGGGGTCTGGACGCGGCAGCCCGCTGATCAGCCTTATCGGGATCCAGCGCCCCGCCAGCACGCGGCCGCCGGCCCCCAGCGTGACACGCAAGATCGCACTCTCGGAAAGCACCCCTCCCCCGCCGAGCGTGTTGTAGCCGACAAAGTTGCCGAGCGAATACGCGATCAAGCGACCTCGATAGCGCTCGACACCTCGGATCACGTGGGGTCCGGAACCGAGCACGATCGAGGCGCCGGCGTCGATCACAGCATGAGCGAAGGCTCGCGCGTCGCCCCGATTCTCACCGAGATAGCTCTCATTTCCGCTCGGCGTATGCAGCTCGCCGGCGCCCTCCCCACCGGCATGGATTATCACCACGACGAGCGCTGCGCGGGCGTGGGCGTAGCGGACCAGTCGCTGTGCAGCCGCGATATCGAGCAGGTTTCCGTCGTAGGGGTACGGTGCAAAGCCGACGAACGCGACGCGAGTTCCGTTCGCACGCAGGATCGTCACTTTGTGGGGCAGCCCGGTATGCGCGACCCCGGCTCGCTTCAGAGCCGAGATCGTCTGCTCGCGACCTGTCAGGCCGTAGTCAAGCGAGTGATTGTTGGCCTGGTTGACCAGGTCGAAACCAAGCGATCCAAGTTCGTGCGCCACCGACGGAGGCGCCTGGAACGCGAAGCAGGCACCTCCGCCGATCCCGCCGCACTTCGAAGGTCCGCCGACCGAGAGCGTTCCCTCGAGATTGCCCAATGTCAGATCAGCATGGCGCAGCAGCCGACGCACCGGCCTCAGCGCGCGATCGAGCCCGCCGGGGGGAAGCCCGCGCTGGGTACTGAGCGCGATGTCGCCAACCCACTCCAACGTGACCGGCGCGCGTGGCAGCGGCGGCGTCGATGCTCGGCTGACCAGCGCATAGCTGAGCACCGACGAGACAGCCAGAACGGCGATTACAAGCTGCCGGTAGGGCAGTCGGGGCAGTCCACCCCACGTCTGGCTTGCCGAGTCGTCCGGCATAGAAGGATCGCTGCTGCCTGCATCCACTGCAATTCTCCGATTAGTTTCGACTGACAGGATTCCAGCAACAAGTTCGTGATCGGTCGGCAGTATCCTCGCGACAGGCGAAGATGCCCTGGGTAGCGGTCGTCGCGGCGAGCGCGCCGGCTGCGGCGACCTGGGCCGGCGGTCGTGCCAACCCGATGCAGCTCGATTCGCCTCAGCGCGGCGTTTGCCTGAGCGAATAGATGTCCGTGACGGTGGCGCTGAGATTCGGTGGCGCACTCACCGAGACCTCCAAGCGGACTCGGTAGCGCCGGCGAAGCTCGAGATCGGCGAGCGCAGCAGCGTCAAGGCGGAGCGTAGCCGCGCCAGGGCCTCCGGGCGGCGCCGAAATGCAGGTGGCAGCGATCGTTCGACCGCCGGCGACGGCTTCGCTCAGCTGTGCCACGCCCTCGACGGCGAACGGATTCGCGTTGAGGAGCGTGATCTTCAGGCGCGACGAATCCGGATGCACGCTCAGCCCCCCACCTGACGGAGCAACGATCACACCGGTGAGCGCCATCGGCGTGGGAGACTTCGAAGACGAGCACTTCGGAGGCCGCACGGACGTTGGTGGCGCCGCCAGCGGACGGACGCGACCGATCAGAGCAGCCAGCGCCGCAGACCCGCTCGGTGACAGATGGAGCCCGTCCGGTTCGAACCACTCCGGATGCCCGGAGCTGTAGGCGACCCAATCGAGGACCCCCACGCGCTGCGGGTGCCGGCGCCCCTCCGACCGCACCAGCTGCGCGTCCGAACCCGCGCCACCGCCAAGCTCGCGCGGCGTTACAAGTACGAGCAGCCGCTCGCGACCGAGCAGCTTCAGCGCTCGATTCACGTCGCTGTCGGTGATTTCGCCGTTGGCGCCGAGCGCTATGACGACGACGCGCGGAAGCTCGTGCGCCTGACGCAACGCGCTCAGCAGACTCAACGCCTCGGGATACTGGCGACAGCCGTGCGCATTGCCCGAGATGCCCTCACGCGACAGGTCGGGCAGCGCGAGCAGCATCGTCGAGTCACCGATCGCCAGCGGGGCGCGGTAGTCATGGCGCCAGTTCGACGGGCCCGTGCTCACCACGCCGCCGCAGCCCGCCGGCATGGCCCTCGGCCCTCCAAGCGCGGTGGCCTCGGCGACCATCGCCCCCAGCAAGAGGAGCGATGCTCCTATTACGGCGCATCTGATGGATCTCATCTCACACGAGCTATCGAGTAGAGGGAGCTGAAACGACACCCATCCGACGGTTCGGCACAGTCGAACTGTACTGCTTGAGCGCCAGCCCGTAATTCGCCTTGCGCATGGCGTTTGCGCAACGCCAACCGGGCCCATCCAGCCCCTGGCTGGCCGTTCGAAACGCTGACCGACGACTTCCCATGCTGAACTTGGACGCGGTGCCCAACCTCGTCTTCTCCCTATGCGCCGCCCTCTCCTGCCTGATCGTCGCGGTCCTGGCGGGCGTCAAAGGCGCGCCGGTCGTGGCGCTCGTGTGGGGGCTGCTGACGGTCGGCTTCCTCGTCCGGGCGGCATACGGCTACGCGCGGGTGCACAAGGACTGACGGCGCTCCGGCCTATGCGTCCGCTCTCGTGAGCGCTCGCGCGTCGCCACTCGCGCGTTGCGTCTCCCCCCTGGCCTATGCTCGGCAGCATGATCCTCGCTACGGACTACCCACTGCTCGAAATCTTCTGGACGATCCTCGTCTTCTTCGCGTTCATCGTCTGGCTGATGATCCTGTTCGCGGTGCTCAGCGACATCTTCCGCCGTCATGACACGACGGGCGCGGTCAAGGTGCTGTGGATCATCGCGATCATCGTGCTGCCCTACCTCGGCACGTTCATCTACCTGATCACGCAGCACACGGGTATGACCGAGCGCGCACAGCGCCAGCAGAAAGCCGTCGAAGACGAATTCGGCAAGTACGTGCAGTCGGTCGCCGGCAAGGCCGATCCGACGGACAAGATCGCCAAAGCGCACGAACTGCTCGAGCGCGGCGCGATCAACCAGGCCGAGTTCGAGCAGATCAAGCGCCAGGCGCTGGCCGAGGGCTGAACTTCACCGCGAGCCCGCGCGCGGGCCGCGACGCGGTCATATCGAGCCCGACAGGGCTCAGGGCGAGTCGTCCAGCGACTCGAGCAGGCGGATGTCGGCCAGATCCTGCGGACGACCGGCGGCCCGCTTCATCTCGATCAGATCCGTTCGGTCGGCGATCGGAACCGACAGCTCGCCGAGTGGGACCTCGTGAGCGCGGCCTCGTAGTTCGGCGAAGGATCCGAGGTGAGCGGGCGCTGTGACGAGGTCGAGTGCGCCGTGGACAGTGATCAGGTGCCATTGATCGCTCGACGCCAGCAGGGTCGCGCTGGGCGCCGACCGCGACCGTCGACCGTCAGGGCCGAGGATGCGAGCGTCGAGGTCACCGAGGGCGTCTGCAAGGCGGGTGAAGTTCTCGGCAGATTGTGCGACGGCCAGATCGAGATCCTGCGTCAGCCGCTGCCCGCCATAGGCCTGAATCGCGATGCCGCCGATCGTTACGTATTCGACACCGTGACGCGCAAGCGCGGCAAAGAGCTTACGGGCGTCGAACTGCCCCGGCTCGTTCACCGGTTGAGGTTGTGGCCGGTTGCCGCAGCCAGACCTTGACGAAGTTCGGCCGCGACGGCGTTCCAGCTCAGTGCCAGCTCCAGGCGCTCAGACATAGGGCGCCGGCGCGCGGCGATCACGGCCTCCGGGACGGAGAGTGGATCACGCACGTCACCGGATGGCGCCGTGGTCAAGTCGGTCGGAGGTTCTCGCGCCGATCTCACTACCCCAGGGTAACGACTGCGATGCGACGCGGAAATGCTCGCAAGTGCGCGGGCCGCGACGCGGTCATATCGAGCCCGACAGGGCTCTAATCCAAAAGCAGTCTGCGCTTGGCTGCGGCGAACTCCTCGTCGGTCAGCTCGCCGCCGGCATGCAGCGCCGCCAAGCGCTCGAGCTGCTCGACCGACGACGCCGGGTACGCCGCGACCGCCGTCGTCGCCTGCCTGCTTGGCTCGGCTGCGGCCACGCCCGCGTGCAGGCGGCTGCCCCCACGCACGAGCAGATCGCGCGCGCCGAGCGCCCGCCCGCGCAGCCCGTCGCGCTCGGGCAGGTAATGGGCGGCGGGGAACTCGGAGCGCGTCTGGCGTCTCAGCAGCTCGACCCCGAGCAGCGTCAGCAGTGAGATCAGGACGATCCCGACGACCCTGTGCGTCGCCTGGATCGGGCCCCACAGGAAGAACAGCAGGAGCGCGACGCCGGTCACGCCAAACGCCACGTCAGGTCGATCGCGCAGGTACGGCGCCAGCGTGCGGCGCAGCGATGAGGCCCAGCGCGAGCGCCCTGCGATCAAGCCCGCGATCGAGGCGAGCGCGCCGATGAAGATCGTGCCGACCGCAACCTCGACGAGCACGCTCGTGGCGATCGACCACGCCGCGTCCGCAGCCGGGCGCACCGATTCGCTGGCGATCACTTCGCCCACGACCTCGGTGCCGGCGATCGAGCGCACGACCAGCGCGGCCGCCCCTGAGACGATCCCGACCAGGCCGGCGGCTACGAGCGCGCGGCTGCGCCTGCCCGACGACAGGCCGACCGCGAGCGCGAGCAACAGCAACACGAGCGCAGGCAGCACGATCGCCAGATCGCGCAGGCCGCGCGCCGCACCCTGCAGCGTTTCGAGCCGCTTGGCACGCAGGATCGTGATCTCCCCGACCGAGCTGCGCAGCTTTTCGACGACCGACGCCGGCGTGCCGAAGCGATCGGCCAGGTTCGCCACGATCGGGCGCAGGTCCAGCACGACGGCGCCGCCGTCCCGCGTGTGCACGATCGTGCCCTTGTTCTCGATCACGTCCACCAGCTGTTCGTGCGTCGCTTCGCTCGCCCTGCGCCAGAGCTGCTGCACCGGCGCGCTCTGCAGCGCCACCAGCACGCCTTCTTCGATCACCGTGCGCAGCCCGCCCGCCGCCGGCCCCGCGAGCGGCTTGAGCTCCTTCGGCAGTCCCGAGCGCAGCTCGCCCGCGAGGTCGACGTTGGCGTAGAGCTGTTCGGTCAGATACGTCGAGAGCTGACGCTGGATCGCGTGGTTCTCGAGCAGCTTCGTGTTCGTGCGCGTCCAGTAGCCCGTGTCGAGCAGCTGGCGGTTGGCCCACACCGCGTGGATGCTCGCCACGCTCAGGACCGTCGCCACGAGCAGGATCACGCGCACGGGCCACGACAGCGAGCGACTCATGTCAAGCAGTATCGTTGCCGCACACGAGGAAGGGGAGCCAGATGTACGACTACGTGATCGTCGGCGCAGGATCGGCGGGCTGCGTGCTCGCCAACCGTCTCAGCGAGGACCCGGACGCGCAGGTGCTGCTGCTCGAGGCGGGGCCACCGGATGTCAACGAGAACATCCACGTGCCGCTCGGCTACCTGCAGCTCGGCTCGACAGAGGTCGACTGGGACTACCACTCGGCGCCCGAGCACGAGTGCGGCGGGCGGCGCATCACGCTGCCGCGCGGGCGCGTGCTCGGCGGCTCCTCGTCGGTCAACGCGATGGTCTACATCCGCGGCAACCGCCTCGACTACGACGAATGGAACGTGCCGGGCTGGAGCGCGGCCGACCTGCTGCCGTACTTCATCAAGGCCGAGGACAACGAGCGCGGCGCCTCGCAGTGGCATGGCGCCGGCGGCCCGCTGCCGGTCAGCGAGGAGCGATCGCACAACAAGATCTCGAGCGCCTTCGTCGACGCCGGCGAGCAGGCCGGCCTGCCGCGCAACCCTGACTTCAACGGCGAGACGCAGGACGGCGTCGGGCTCTACCAGGTGACCCAGCGCGGCGGCATGCGCGCGAGCACGGCCGTCGCCTACCTGCATCCGGCCGCGGAGCGCCCCAACCTCACGGTGATGCCGTACATGCTCGTGCAGCGCATCCTGTTCGAGGGCACGCGCGCGGTCGGCGTGCAGGCGAGCCAGCTCGGACAGCTGCAACAGCTGCGCGCCGAGCGCGAGGTGATCCTCTGCGGCGGCGCCTACAACTCACCGCAGCTGCTGATGCTCTCGGGCGTCGGCCCGGCCGAGCACCTGACGATGCGCGAGATCGAGGTGCTGCTCGACCAGCCGCAGGTCGGCGAGAACCTCTCAGACCACCCGGCGACGCAGCTCGTGTGGACGACGCCCGAGCCGGAGAGCCTGTTGCTCGCGCTCGAGCCGGCCGCGCTGGAGGAGTTCGAAGCGACACAGACGGGACCGTTCGCGTCGAACCTCGCCGAGGCGGGCGGCTTCGCGCGTGTCGGCGCCGGCGCGCCGGCGCCCGACATCCAGTTCCACGTGGCCCCGGTGCACATCGTCGAGGAGGGCATGCGCGACCCCGAGGCCCACGGCGTGTGGGCCTCGCCTTGCCTGCTCACTGAGCAGAGCCGCGGCACGGTGCGCCTGCTCTCCAAAGACCCGACGGCCAAGCCGGTGATCC
Organism: Solirubrobacterales bacterium; assembly: GCA_044446425.1. Classification (GTDB taxonomy): domain Bacteria; phylum Actinomycetota; class Thermoleophilia; order Solirubrobacterales; family Solirubrobacteraceae; genus Palsa-744. Next base: position 65,118 of record JBIOEW010000013.1, read on the forward strand.
ACAACGCCTTCTACACGGCCGGCGATGACATGCAGCGGATGGTCGCCGGGCTGCGCCTGTTGCTCGACATCTGCGCCCAGCCGGCGATGAAGCCCTACGCGGCGACGCCGTTCAACACGCCGGCCGACGACAGCGACGAGGCGCTGCGCGCGCACGCGGCGCGCACGACGTTCGCGATCTACCACCCCGTCGGCACGTGCCGCATGGGCGAGGACGCGGGCGCGGTGGTTGACACCGAGCTGCGCGTCAACGGCATCGACGGTCTGCGCGTGGTCGACGCGTCGGTGATGCCGGTCGTGCCGCGCGGCAACACCAACGCGCCGACGATCGCCGTGGCAGAGCGCGCGGCCGACCTGATCCGCCACGGGCGGGCGCTGGCCGAGCCGATGGAGCTCGCCTCAGCTGTGGCTTAGCGCCGGCTCCGGGAGCACGCGCTCCAGCCAGCCCCAGGCCGGGCGCCCTTCGATCTGCGGGCGCAGGTCCAGGCGATAGGCGATCAGCGCGAGGCTCGGCGCGATCATGAAGTCGGCGGCGTTCAGCTCGGGACCGTCGAGCACGCCCTGCGCGATCCAGTCGTCGACCATATCGAGCATGCCGGGCAGCTCGGTGAGCAGCCTCTGCTCGGCATCGGGACCGCCGGCCCTGAACACGGCGCGCCCGGCGATCAGCGAGTTGATCGCACGCGAGCGCTCGCCGCGTGCGAGCAGCGGGCCGAGCCGGCCGTCGTTGGCGCGATCGCGCAGGCCGTCGATGCCGTGCAGCGCACCGGCCAGCACGATCCGCCGGGCGGCCATCTGGAAGGTCTCATCGCCCCACTCCTCGGCCTCTTCGACGGCTGCCCTCCGCTGGGGATCGGCGGGGAAGAGCGGCGGCTCGGGTTGCACGCGCTCGAGCCGGCGGGCGATCGCACGGTTGGTCTGCACCCGCTCTGAGCCACAGCGCAGCGCCGGCACGGTCCCCATCCGGTCGAGCAGCGCGAGCGAGCGATGCGCGCGCCCGTCGACGCTGCGGATCGGCTTGCGATGGCCGGCGAAGCCGTGCGCGCGCAGCAGCATCGGGTGGGCGCCCGTCGGCAGCGTCACGAGCCGGTAGGGGATCTGCTTGTGCGCGAGCATCAGCATCGCCGCGCGGCAGGCGTGCGAGCCGTGGATCACGTAGAGGATCACGTCCTCACGGACGTCAGATGGCTGCGGGCTGCTCTCGCTCATGCTTCCAGCAGGATCGTGACGGGTCCGTCGTTGACAAGCGTTACGGCCATGTGCGCGCCGAACAGGCCGCGCTTGGCACCGGCTCGCTCGCAGAAGCGCTCGTACAGCGGCTCGGCCTGCTCGCCGGGCGCGGCGACGACGAAGCTCGGGCGGTTGCCCTTGCGCGCATCGCCGTACAGCGTGAACTGGCTGACGCAGAGGATCTCGCGCTCGCCGAGCGGCTCGTTCATGCGCCCGTCGGCGTCGTTGAAGATGCGCATCGCGCGCACCTTCTCGGCGAGCTTGTCGGCCGCAGCGGCGCCGTCCTCGCGGGCGATGCCGAGCAGCACGAGCAGGCCGGGGCCGATCTGCGCGACGGTCTGCTCGTCGACGTCGACGCTCGCATATGTGACGCGCTGCACGAGCGCGCGCATGGCGATCACCCCCCGTCGAGAGCGGACATATCGGACATATCGAGAGTATGAAGGCGGAGGCTTGGTTGTGTGATTTCTGCTGATCGGTAGCGATTGCATATACGCCGTATATACATATGCGCACCAAGTCTTCAAAAGGCGATCAACACCCACGCCACGCCACGCCACGCCCCGGCCGCCCGCGCCATGACGCCGACCGCCGGCGCCACGACGACGCCCCTAGAACAGCGCGGACAGCGCCTCGACGAGCCCGGGCAGCTTGTCGGGGCCGCGCGCCAGGTCGAGCTGGCGCTTGGGCCGCGGCGTGGCGACGAGGTTGCGCGTCAGCTGGAGCTCCTGCACGCAGCGCAGGTCTTCGGCGTGCGGCAGGCAGCGCTCGAGCATCGCCTCAAGCACGTCGGGAACCGGCGAGCGACGGCCGAGCCGCGCGTCGATCAGGCTCGCCTCGGCGCCGTCGCGGGCGGCGAGGAAGCGGTTCTCGGCGAGGATCTCGGGCAGGTCGAAGGCGGGGTCGATGCCCGAGCCCTCGGTCGCCTCGAGGTGCACGAGGCACTGCACGAGCGCGGTCAGCGCGGCCGAGTCGGCGACGGTGCTCTGCGCGTCCATGATCCGCACCTCGATCGTGCCGAAGCGCGGTTGCAAGCGTGCGTCCCACCACAGGAAGGTCGGCTCGGGGAAGGCCTCGCAGCGCAGCAGCAGGTCGATCGTCGAGACGTAGTCTTCGTAGTCGAGGAAGGCGCGCGGGATGCCCACGCGCGGAAACGCCTGGAACAGCGGCGTGCGCGCCGAGGCGAGGCCGGTCTCGCGGCCCTGCCAGAAGGGCGAGTTGGCGGACAAAGCGAGCAGCAGCGGCAGGTGCGAGCGCAGGCGGTTGATCGCGCGCACGGCGCTTTCGGGGTCGGGCAGGGCGACGTGCACGTGCAGCGCGAAGGTCGGCTCGCGCCGGGCGAGCTCGCGCATCGACCCGTACAGGAAGCGGTAGCGATCGCCTTCGGAGATCTTCGTGTCCTGCCACAGCGTGAACGGGTGCAGCCCGGCGACGGCTGCGCGCAGGTCGAGCGGCGCGAGCTCGCGCGCGAGGTCGCCGCGCAGGTCCTCGAGCTGCGCGAGACCGTCGGCGACGGTCGCATGCGGGTCGGTGCGCAGCTCGAGCGCCGAGCCGTGCGTCTCGGTGCTTGCGTGCGAGGCGAGCTCGCCGGTGAGCCGCGACATCACGGCGTCGGCCTCGGAGGCGAGCGCCCAGTCGGAGGGGTCGAGCAGCATCACCTCCTCCTCGACGCCGATCGTCCATGACGCCCCGGCGGCGGGCGCCCAGCGCGACCACTCGCCGGCACGCGTGTCGATCGGCGGCGCCTCAGACTGCGCGGGCACCGAAGTCCTCCTGCCCGCCGCGGTCGGCGCCGGGGCGCCCGCGTTCGCGTGGCGCGGCCATGCCGGGGCGCTTGGTCGCCTCGACCAGGCGCTCGAACAGCGAGAGCTGCTCGGCGTCTGCCACCAGCGTCTCGGCGTGCCACTGCACGCCGAGGATGAAGCGGCCCTCGTTCTCCTCGACCGCCTCGATCAGGCCGTCTTGCGACCAGGCCACGGCGCGCAGGCCGAAGCCGATCTGATCGATCGCCTGGTGGTGGAAGGAGTTGACCTTTACCGGGCCGCCGCCGGTCGTCTGCGCGAGGCTCGAGTCGGGCGCGACGCGCACCTCGTGGCTCGTGCGCGTGCCGATCTCGGCCTGACGGTGCTCGACCGTGCCGTCGGTCAACTCGGGCACATGCTGGTGCAGCGTGCCCTGGCGCGCGACGTTGAGCAGCTGCGCGCCGCGGCAGATGCCGAGGATCGGCATCCTCCGCCGGTAGGCGTGGCGGCAGAGCGCGAGCTCGAAGGCGTCGACGACGGGGTCTGTCGGCCCGAGCTCGGGATGCGGCGCGGCGCCGTAGGTCGAGGGGTCGAGGTCGGGCCCGCCGGTCAAGAGCAGCCCGGAGAGGTGATCGAGCAGCGCGTCGACGTTCTCGCTGCTCAGCGGCGGCAGCGCGACGGGCAGCCCGCCGGCCATCTCGACGGCGCGCATGTAGGAGAGCCCGAGCGTCATCTCGGTGTGCGTCGGCTCGCCGTGCAGCACGTTCTGCACGTGTTCCTTCTGGCGAATCTCAGAGACGGTCACGCCGATCACGGGCCTGCTCATGACGCCGGCACCCACGTGTCCTTGCTGCCGCCGTGCTCCGCTGGCGTAGTCCCCGACATGCCCCAATTGTGGGCGGGGATCGCGCTGCGGTCGTTCGACGCGCGTCCAAAATGGCGCTCCGCCGCTTGGACCGCAATAGCATCGCGCCGGAGGGCTCGGGATGACATCGTCAGATATCTAGTGCCCGCCTGTCCGCCGTTCTACTCCGAGGAGGCCAGATGTCCTTCCAGACGCTGCTGTACGACACCGAGGGCGCGCTTGCGACGATCACGCTGAACCGGCCGGAGCGGCTCAACACGATCGTGCCGCCGATGCCGGATGAGCTCGAGGCGGCCGTCCATCGCGCGATCGCCGACGAGCAGATCAAGGTGATCGTGCTGCGCGGAGCCGGGCGGGCGTTCTGCGCGGGCTTCGACCTCGGCGGGGGCTTTCATCACTGGGATGAGTCGCTGAGCACCGACGGGCAGTGGGACGCGGGCAAGGACTTCGCGATGGCGACTTCGCAGGCGGTCGGCCCGGTGCCGAAGTTCATGAGCCTGTGGCGCTCGCCGAAGCCGGTGATCGCCCAGGTGCACGGCTGGTGCGTGGGCGGCGGCTCGGACATGGCGCTGTGCGCGGATCTGGTGATCGCCTCGGAGGACGCGCGCATCGGCACGTCTTACTCGCGCATGTGGGGCTGCTACCTGACCGGCATGTGGCTGTACCGGCTGGGGCTGACGAAGGCCAAGGAATACTCGCTGACGGGCAAACCGCTGTCGGGCGTCGAAGCGGTCGAGGCGGGGTTGATCAACGCGGCCGTGCCGTTCGCGCGCCTGGAGGCGGAGGTGGCCGAGCGCGCGCAGCAGCTCGCCGCGATCCCGCTGTCGCAGCTGAGCGCGATGAAGCTGATCGTCAACCAGGCCTACGAGAACATGGGGCTGGCCTCGACGCAGCTCCTCGGCCCGGTGCTCGACGGGCTGATGCGCAACACGCCGGAGGCGAAGGAGTTCATCGAGCTGGCCGAACGCGAGGGCGTCAGCGGCGCGGTCGTCCAGCGCGACGGCCCGTTCGGCGATTACAGCCAGGCGCCGCCGGAGCAGCAGCCGAACCCGGCGAACGTGATCGTGCCGTAGGCCATGCGCACAGGCGAGCTCGATGTCGCGCGCCATGGCTCGGGGCCGCGCGTGGTGCTCGTGCACGGCAGCGTCGTGGGCGCAGAGCGCACGTGGCGCCGGCAGCTGCCGCTGGCCGAGCGATGGACGCTCGTGCTGCCCAACCGCCCGGGCTTTGCCGCCAGCCCACCGCCGGCGCGCGGCGACTTCGAGGTGGAAGCGCCGCTCGTCGCGGAGCTGCTGGGCGACGGCGCGCACCTCGTCGGTCACTCATACGGCGCCGTGATCGCGCTGTATGCGGCAGCTCTGCGTCCGGACGCGGTGCGCTCGCTGACGATCTCCGAGCCGGGTTGCATGCGCGTCGCCGCTGGACAACCGGCGGTCGACGCGCAGATCGCATCGGGCGAGCTGCTCTACGCGCACGCGCAGACGCTCGAGCCGCTCGACTTCCTGCGGGCGTTTCGCGGCGGCGTGGGCTCCTCGCATGAGACGCCCGAGGAGCTCGGCGGCGAGCTGCTGGCCGGCGCGCGGCTGTTGATGAGCGAACGCCCGCCGTGGGAGGCCGATCCGCCGCTGCGAGAGCTATGCGCGGCGCCGTTTGCGAAGCTCGTCATCTCGGGCGGGCACTCGCCGGTGTTCGAGGCGATCTGCGACGCCGTCGCCGAGCGCCTGGGAGCGCGGCGCGAGACGATCGCCGGCCGCGGACACACGATCCCGTCCGCGGGCGAGCCGTACAACACGCTGCTGGCGTCGTTCCTGGCCGGGCAGGAGCTCTAGCGAGACTCGCCGGGCCAGCATGCTGCTGACTTGTAGGTCCGCTCGCATCGGGACTCACCCTCGACCTTGCACCATTACCTCAAGAAGCAGGCAGTAGATCGCCAAACGCAGGCGCACCGTAGCTCAGCTGGATAGAGCGCACCCGCCAAAGTTGGTTCGGCCTCAACTCGCTCGGGGAAGGATCTTCTCCAGATGGAGTCCCACGGTCGAAAGCCATAGCCGAAAGATAGGAGGTCTCCATGCGCAGATTCACGCTTGTGACCGTCGTGACCGTAGCCCTCGCGACGGCGCCGGCCGGAGCGCTCGCAGCACGCAACCCGAGCGGCACCGGCCCGCCCAGTCAGTCGTGTCAGGAAATCGAGGCGGCGGGCGGTAAGACGCCAGGGCACGCCGCGAACTCTCCCGGGTCGCCGTTCAATGAGCCAGGGATCAACAGCGAAAGCGGTGGTACCGGAGGCCAGCACTACAGCGAAAAGTCGCAATACGACGTGGCTTGCTACCAGGTCTCGCCCCACTGAGAGCTCTCGGCAGCGAGGATCAAGTGAGAGCGGGTCGTGGGCGGACGCTCACGACCCGCTCGACATGAAGAGAGACACCATCCTGGGACCGGGCGAGGGCGAACGGCCCTCGATGTTGCCGCGGAGATCTCCTTCGTGGCCGAGCGCACGCTGCTCTCCTGCCGGCAAGGACACCATCTCATCCCTGCGCGCATACTGGGGCGCCGCTCCCCCGTATCCCGGTTTCAGTCCCTTTCGGGTTCCCTCGCGGTGGCCCCCGGTCGCCTCGCTGAGCCCCCTCGTCTACATCTATCAAACCGCATACCCGCATCGCAGGCCTTGAAACGCGCATTTGACGGCTTGCGATATGTCGTCTGAGGACCGCAACGACACGCCCTCGGCCGGGTTACTTCCAGCATCACGAGAGCGAGAACACAAAGGAGGCGCGTAATGCGTTCGATCAGATTGACATGGGCCCTTGCGGCGATCGCCGCGATCGCCGCCGCGCTGTTCCCGGCGGCCGCTTCGGCCAGGCGCCACGCACCCAGGCACGCCCCGCGCGCTGAGCGCAAAGCATCGGCCACCCGTGGCTGCCGCGTGCACCTCAACGTGGCGCCGCGCTTCATCGAAGCCGGCGAATCGACGGTCGTGTTCGGCGAGCTGCTCTGCCCGACACAGCCCCCGGCCGGACAGACGGTGACGGTCTTCGAGCGCTCGGTCGGCGGACCGCCCGCGGCGGCGGCCGGCACGACGACGACCGACGAACACGGCAACTTCGCGTTCACGACTCCCGCGGTGCAGACGAACGGCCAGTTCTACGTGGTCGTCGACGGCGTCCAGAGCGGACACCGCGGCGTGAGGGTCTCGCCCAAGGTCACGATGACCGGCCCACCCGACGGCTCGCAGCTGTTCACGGGCGGCGGCCCTTTCATCCGCTCGCACCTGCGCAGGCAGGGACTGAGCAACAAGGTCGTCTTCTCGGGCAGCGTCAGCCCGGCAGACGCGGGCGCGCTCGTCGTGCTACAGCGTGAGAGCTCGGTGGCCGGCGAAGAATGGCGCCGGATCGGCTTGAGCACGGTCGGCCAGGGCGGCACCTACTCGATCACGCACATCTTCGCCGTGCCGGGTGACGCAAACGTCCGCGTGGTAGTCCGCGCCCACAAGCTGAACGCGCCGGGCGCCTCCGAACCGCTCTCTTATGAGATCTCCCAGGCACAGAACCCGGCGCTGACGATCGAAAGCTCGGCGGACCCGATCTCCTACGGGCAGCCGGCGACGATCAGCGGCAAGATCGAATCGGCCACGCCGACGGCGCTCACGCTGCTCGCGCGCAACCGCCTGCAGCACGACTTCGTCCCTGTGGCGAGCACGATGAGCGCCACGGGCGGCGCCTACTCCTTCCCGGTGCAGACGCCGGGGCAGAGCACCTTCTACAAGGTCACGGGGGCCGGCAAAACATCCTCGCGCCTGTTCGAGGGTGTCCGCTACGGGATCACGGCAACCGCGTCAGCCACAAGCGTTGCGGCCGGTCAGCCGGTCACGTTCTCAGGCGCCGTCACGCCGGCCCACGCCGGCCACCCCGTGTACCTGCAGGCGCTCGGTGGAACGGGCGTCAGCTACCACACGGTCGAGGTCGGCCAGGTAGCTGCCGATGGGACGTTCGCGATCGCGCACACGTTCTTCGCGGCGAGCACGCGCAAGCTCAGGGTGAAGATCCCCGGCGACCCCGAAAACCAGGGCGCTTCGACGCCGACGGTGTCGCTCGGAGTCACTCCGGCCCCGGCGGCTGCGCTGGCGCCCGAGTCGCCCGGTAACTCGACTCAGCCCGCCGAAGGGCACGTCTAGGCCGCAAGCGGGAAGCCGGGTCCAGGCCGCACGAAGCCGGCGTTTCACGATTCCGGCGGGGAACGCGATTCCCCGCCGGAAACCGGCGCAGTTGCTCGTGGCGTCGGCTCGGCGTCTGCTCAGGCGGCGACGGCCCGCGCCTGCAGATGCGCGCCGACCTTGCGCTTGACGCGCTGCAGGGCGTTGTCGACGGTCTTCGTGTCGCACTCCAGGCGCTCGCCGACCTGCTCGTAGGAGTAGCCGTCGAGATAGAGCGAGAGGACGCGGCTCTCGAGCTCTGAGAGCGCACTCGAGAGGCAGCCGACGAGCGAGCGCAGCTCCTCGGAGCTGATCACCTGATTGACGGGGTCGTGCACGGTCGGTCCGGGCAGGATCTGGTCGAGCGTCGGCACGTCGTCGCCGGCGCCGGCGGGCGTCGAGGAGAACGAGACGTACTGGTTCAGCGGCGTGTGCTTGTTGCGCGTCGCCGTCTTCACCGCCGTGATGATCTGGCGCGTGATGCAGAGCTCGGCGAAGTTGCGGAAGCTCGACTCGCGATCGGTGCGGAAGTCGCGGATCGCCTTGTACAGGCCGACCAGCCCCTCCTGGATCAGGTCGTCGGAGTCGCCGCCGGCGAGGAAGTACGAGGAGGCCTTCAGACGGACGAAGCCGTGATAGCGCCGCACGAGCCGGTCATAGGCGTAGCGGTCCCCCAGCTTGGCGAGGGCTATGAGATAGCCGTCATCAACCTTGGGTTCAGAGTTAGGGTTATGGGAGATTCGGGCCACGAGCAGATCCTTTCCAGGCGACCTGCCCGCGGGCAGGTCCCAGTTTGCTCAGTGGCGCACTCCTCCCCTGGCGCCAAAGCTATGTACAGCTGACCTGAGGCTTCTTCAACCTTAGGTTCAGCGTTATGTTGGCGCGAGCCTCGCACAGTTATGGAGAGTTGTCAAGAGCCGCCGCCCGACGCTGCAAGATCTCGTACAAAATGGCCGCGGCGGCGGCGCCCACGCCCAGCGACTCGATCCGCCCGAGCAACGGCAGTGCGATCAGCTCGTCGCATGCCCCGGCGACGCGTGGCCGAAGGCCGCTGCCCTCGCTGCCGAGCACGAGCACGACCCCGGCGCCGGCGTAGTCCGGGGCGTCGTAGGGGATCGGTGCGGGGGCACCGCGGGCTGCTTTCGTCCGTCCGCCAGGCTCCCCTGGCGCGCCCCCGGCCCGATCCTCGTCGCCGCTCGCGCCGTAGCACCAGCAGCCGGCCTCACGCGCCTCGGCGAGGAAGTCGGCCATGTTGCGCACGCGCGCCACAGGCAGATGCTCGACGGCGCCGGCAGAGGCCTTGCAGACGGCCGGCGTCACCTCGGCGGCGCGGCGCTCGGGGATCACGACCCCGGCGGCGCCGGCGCACTCGGCGGTGCGGCAGATCGAGCCGAGGTTCTGCGGGTCCTGCACCTGGTCGAGCGCGACGATCAACGGCTCTCTGCCCGCGAGCAGCTGCTCGGTGGAGGAGTAGCCGTAGGGGCCGGCATCGGCACAGACGCCCTGGTGTGAGCTCGAGCCGCAGCGGCGCTCGATCTCCTCGCTGGTCACGATCCGCGCCTGCGCCTGCTTCAGCCACTGCTCGCGCGCCGCGGCAGCAGTCGCCCAGACGTCCTTGACGGCCGCGGCCCGGCGCCCGCGCAGCGCCTCCATCACGGGGTTGCGCCCGTAGAGGATCACCGCGGGAGCAGCTCGAAGCCGTCGGCTCCGTCGCGCACGTCCCAGCCGTGCGCCGCGATCTCCTCGCGCAGCCGGTCGGAGGCGGCGAAGTCGCGCGCCGCGCGGGCCTGCTCGCGCTGCTCGGCGAGCTCGCGGACCTCGGCGGGCGCCGCCTGATCGGGCTCCAGCAGCGCCTCCAGGCCGACGACGCCAAGCATCTCGCCCAGATCGGCGTCGCCGCTCGCCTGGGCGGCGGCCGCGGCGGTCAACCACTCGTTGAGCTGCGCCAGCGCGAGCGGCGTGTTGAAGTCGTTGGCGAGCGCCTGCAGGAACGCCTCGCGGGCCGCATCGAGGCGCTGCTTCTGGCTCGGCTCGCGTGTCGCCGTCGGCCCGGGTCCAAGCCTGCGCCCGGCCTCGCGGATGCGCCTGACGTTCGCGGCGGCCTGCTCCAGCGCGGCCTCGGAGAAGGCAAGCGGTTGGCGGTAGTGCCCGGAGATCAGGTACATCACGACGGCCTCGGCGCCATACTCGCCGACGACCTCGTGCAGCAGCGCGATGTTGCCCGTCGACTTGGCCATCTTCTCGCCGGTGAACTGGATCATCCCGTTGTGCATCCACAGCTTGGTCAACTCGCTGCCGCGCGCCGCGCGCGTCTGCGCCGCCTCGTTCTCGTGATGCGGGAAGAGCAGATCGGAGCCTCCGCCGTGTACGTCGAAGCCGACGCCGAGCAGCTGCTCGGCCATCGCCGAGCACTCGATGTGCCAGCCCGGTCGGCCTGGGCCCCAAGGCGAGTCCCAGACAGTGTCCTCGCCCTCCTTGTGCGCCTTCCACAGGGCGAAGTCGAGCGGGTCCTCCTTGCGCTCAGAACCCTCCACGCCCTCGCCCTGGTCCATGTCGTCGAGGCGGCGGTGCGAGAGCGTGCCATAGCCCTCGTCGGAGCGCACGCGGAAGTAGACGTCGCCGTCGACGGCGTAGGCGTGGCCACGCTGCACGAGCGCTGCGATGTGCTCGACGATCGGCCCGATCGTCTCCGAGGCGAGCGGCTCGTGGTCTGGCCGGCCGATCGCGAGCGAGTCCGTGTCGGCCCGATAGAGGCGCGTCATCTCCTCGGCCAACTCTGCGCTGGGGCGCCCCTGCGCGCGTGCTGCGTCGTAGATCTTGTCGTTGACGTCGGTCACGTTGATCACGAGCTGCACGCCGTAGCCCTCGTGCTCGAGGAAGCGCTTGAGCAGGCTGAAGATCACGAACGGGCGCGCGTTGCCGATGTGGATGCGGCTGTACACGGTCGGCCCGCATGCGTAGACGCCCACGCGAGCCGGGTCGCTTGGCGCGAGCGGCAGGATCTCACCGCTGCGGCTGTCGTGTAGCTGGACTGCGCGCATCGCGCGGCAACCCTAGCGCTCAGCAGCGCCGCGTCTGAGCTCAGGCGCCGCCGCCGGTAAGATCGGCGGGCGCGCTGAGGCCGGCGACGGCCAGCGCGGCGACGCCCTCGCCGCGGCCGACGAAGCCGATCCCCTCGCCGGTGCTGGCCTTCACGTTCACCCGGCGGACGTCCAGACCGAGCACCCTGGCCAACCCCTCGCGGATCGCCTGGCGGTGCGGCGCGAGCTTCGGGCGCTCCATCACGACAGTGCAGTCGACGTTGACGACCTGAAGCCCCGCGTTCTGAACGCTCTCGACGACCTCGGCGAGCAGCTGCATCGAGTCGGCATCGCGCCAGCGCTCGTCGGTGTCGGGGAAGTGCTCGCCGATGTCACCGAGCCCGGCGGCGCCGAGCAGCGCGTCGGTGACGGCGTGGGCCAGCACGTCGGCGTCGGAGTGCCCGTCGAGGCCCAGCTCGCCGGGGATCTCGACGCCGCCGATCACCATCCGCCGCCCGCCGAGCAGCCGATGGGAGTCATAGCCGATGCCGACGAGCGCGCTCATTGCACGGGCTCGCTCGCGCCGATCGGCTGCCGGCGGCGCTCGCGGTGCTCGAACACACTGAGCTCGGTTACGCCGAGCTCTGCCAGCAGCTGCTGCGCGCGATCGTAGTCGGCGCCGACGTCCTCGGGGAGGTGAGCATCGCTCGACAGCGCCACGGGCGCGCCCGCTTCCAAGCACATCTCGAGAAAGGCCGGCGCCGGATAGATCTCCTGCACGCGCTTGCGCAGGCCCGCCGTGGATACCTCCACGGCGATCCCCGACTCGGCGATCCCGTCGATCGCGAGCTCGTAGTAGCGGCGCAGGTCGCCTTCGGGCAGCGGTCGCTCGCCACCCCACACCTTGACCAGATCCGGGTGCGCGAGGATGTCGAAGAGACCGCTGCGGGCCGCCTCGCCGATCGTCTCGAAGTAGCGTCGCCAGATCTCCTCGACGCTGCGCCCGGAATCCCACACGCTGTAGTCGTCCATGTCGACGGCGCCCTCGCGGATGAAATGCACCGAGCCGACGACGTAGTCGAAGTCGCGCGCCTGCAGCAGGTTCGCCAGGCGGTCCTCCGCCCCCGGCACGAAGTCGGCCTCGATCCCCAGGCGCAGGTCGGTCTGCTCGCGCACGAAGGCGCAGTAGGAGTCGACGTCGTCGCGCGCGAACGGGACCCAGAACGGGTGCTGCCACAGATCGAGCGCCTGCTCGAAGCGGTAGATATGTTCGGAGACGCCCAGCTCGGCGATTCCCCGCTCGCTCGCCGCCGCGCGGTAGCGCTCGAAGTTGGCCTGCGTGAAGTACTCCTCAGGGCGCGCGTCGTGATCGTCGGGGCGCAGGTGGAGGTGGTAGTCGGTCAGCATGTCCGTGCGCCGGCGTAGGCGAGCCGGCGCTGCGATTCAAGCAGGATCGCTCGCGCGATCGCCGGCAGCAGCATTCACGCGGCGCAAGAGCAGCTCGCCGGCGATCTCGAGGTCGAGCGGCGTCGTCACCTTGAGGTTCTCGCCGGCCACGCGGGCGACGACGACGCGGCCGCCGGCGCGCTCGATCAGCCAGGCGTCGTCGGTGGCTTCGGCGAGCACCTCATCGGGCGCCTGCAGCGCACGCTCGAGCGCGGCGCGGCGGAAGACCTGCGGCGTCTGTACGGCCCACAGACTGCTGCGGTCGAGCGTCTCGACCACGCCGCCGTGCTCGGCCAGACGCTTGATCGTGTCGGTGACCGGCGCCGCCGCGATCGCCGCCTCGGCCTGCGCATCGGCCTCGAGCACGCCCAGCACATGGCGGACGATCGCCGGTGTGAGCAGCGGCCTTGCGGCGTCGTGCACGAGCACCGGATCGCCGGCGCCGGCGACGGCTAGCGCGCAGCGCACCGACTCCGAGCGCGTCGCGCCGCCCTCGACGCCGACCACGTCCGCGCCGACCGTTCGCGGCAGGCCGGCGCCTGCCGGCAGCTCGGCGCCGGCGGGCAGGGCGACGATGATCCGCTCGATCTCCTCGCTCGCGCCGAGCGCCTGCAGCGACCAGTGCAGCATCGAGTGCCCGGCGAGCTCGACGAGCGCCTTCGGGCGCCCCGCGCCGAGGCGCTCGCCGCTGCCCGCGGCCACGATCAGCGCGATCGCCATCTGCTCACCGTTCGCTCGCGGCCATCTTCACTTGGGGACTGTCGCGCACGCTCCAGGCGAGCCTCGCCGCTGGAGCGTGCGCGAAAGCCCGTTACTCGGCTGCTGCTCCGGCCATCTGGCTGGTGGCCGAGGCGGCGAGCAGCTCGTCGAGATAGCTCTCAGCCTCTTCCTCGTCCTTGTCGAGCGCGTACATCAGCTCGGAGGCGAGGATCTTCTTGGTGCGCGTGTACATCTGCTTCTCGCCCGTCGAGAGGCCCTTCTCGCTCTCGCGCAGCGAGAGGTTACGCACGACCTCGGCAAGCTCGTAGATGTCACCCGTCTTGATCTTGTCGCGGTTGTGCTTGAAGCGGCGGTTCCAGTTCTTCGGCATCTCCGAGACCTCATCCCGCAGCACGTCCAGAACCTTCTTGACCGTCTCTTCGTCGATCACCCTGCGCAGGCCGGCCAGGGCGGCGTTCTCGGTCGGCACCCTCACCGTCATGTCGTTGTGGAGGATCTTGATCGTGAGGTACTCGCGCCGTTCGCCGAGCATCTCCATCTCCTCCTTCTTCAGCACCTTGCCGGCGCCGTGGTGGGGGTAGACGACATGATCGCCGAGCTCGAATTCGATGAACTCGACTTCGCGCGTGACCTCGATCTCGTCGTCCAGCACTTCGTCTTGCGTTGCTTGTGGCGGAATGGTGTTCTCCTTTGTTTCGGCCGGCCACGGGGGCCGGCCCGTCTTCAAGTCTGCAAGTAGCGATCGACGAGGTTGATCTCCTGCAGCCGGCGCAGGCCCTCGCGTATGTCCTTGGCTCTGATCTCCCCGACCCCGTCGACCGCCTCGAGCTCGGCGTCGGTCGCAGCGAGCAGCTCGTCGAGACCACCGAACTCACCGACGATCTCGGTGACGACGAGCTTCGGCAGCCGCGGGATGCGGCTGAGCACGCGATAGCCGCGCGGCGAGACCGGGTAGTCGAGCGTGTTCAGCTTGCGGTCGTAGCCGAGCAGCTCGGCGAGCCGGCCGAAGTCGAGCAGATCTTGGTGGGCGAGCCGGCCGATCTCCTCCAGCCCGGCCGCAAACGCCTCGTCGGAGTAGTCGAACAGGTAGTCGCGCACGAGCGCGGCCTTCTCGGCCGCCGTGCCGACGGTCGTCTCCTCGAGCTGCATCTCGATCAGCCGCCCCTCGCTGCCGAGCTCGACGATGTAGCGCTCGATCTCGACAGCCATGCGCGTCACGAGCTCCGAGCGCTGTAGCACGGTGAGCACGTCGTGCAGCGTGGCGCCGCCCTCGAACTCGAGCGCCGTCAGCCGCGTGGACACCTGGTCCAGGCGCGTGCGGTACTTGTCGAGCGTCGCCAGCGCCTGGTTGGCCTTGGCGAGCACGACCGGGATGTCCTCGAGGATGTACTTGGCGCCGTCGACGTACAGCGAGACGACCTCGCGGCGCTGGGAGATGGCGATCACGAGCGCCTCGGTCTGCTTGGAGACACGCTCCGCCGTGCGGTGTCTCGTGCCCGTCTCGTGCGAGAGGATCGTCGGATCGGGCATCAGCTGGACGTTGGCCATCGTGATCTTCGTGGCGCTCGCGTTGAGGATGATCGCGCCGTCCATCTTCGCCACCTGGTAGAGGAAGGCAGGCGTGTAGTCGATGTCCAGCTTGATCCCGCCGGAGTTCAGGAAACTGAGGTCTTCGGGCTCACCGATGACGATCAGGCCACCGGTGCGTGCGTGAAGGATGTTCTCGATTCCCTCACGCAGCGCGGTGCCTGGAGCGATCATCTCCAGCGCCTTCATCAACCCCGGCTCCGGCCTTACTTCTGTATGAAAATCTTCGCCGGATCGTAGAGCCACTGCCCCTATTCTAGGGCATTTAGCGTTTCTTTAGCGCCTCGTACACGCTTGTACGCCAGGTCAAGCTACTGCCTCCGTCAAGCGCCCGGTACCAGCGCTTGAGGCCGACGGCAGAGCCAGCGCGAGCGCCTCGCGCAACGTCGTCGCCTCGCACGAGCCGCCACCGCTGTCCGGCGGCGCGATCACGTCGGTGCAACCGTGCTTCGCCGCCTCTTCCAGGCGCCGCTCGGGGTGCCCGACCCAGCGCAGCTCGCCCGTCAGGCCGAGCTCTCCGAAGCAGGCCCTGGGGGTACCCATCAGCGGCACCCCGCGGCGGGGGGGGGGGGGGCCGCCCCCGCCCCCCCCGCCACCCCCCCCGCCGCCCGCCGCCCCGGCAACACCCTCTCTACCCCCTGCCGGCGCTGGGGGGGCGCTCCCCCCCCCACCCCCGCCCGCGCCGACGCGCCGCCCCACCTCCCCACGGCGACGCTCGACGGGCGCCCCCACCAGGCCGAGAAGGTCATCATCAACATCAAGCCCTTCCGCGACGGCCACGGCCAGCAGGAACAGCGCCCTCGGCCGCTGCTTCAGGAAGATCCAGGCGAAGGCAGTCACCACCAC
>JBIOEW010000014.1:0-74750 GCA_044446425.1 Solirubrobacterales bacterium
ATGTGGTTCGGGTTGACCATCGCCAGGTCGAGCCCCGCCTGGACGCAGTGGTGCAGGAAGACCGAGTTGAGCACCGCGCGAGCGGTCGGGGAGACGCCGAACGAGACGTTGGAGACGCCCAGGGAGGTCTTTACGTGCGGGATCTCAGCCTTGATCGCCTTGATGCCCGCGATCGTCTCGACCGCGGACGGCCGCCACTCCTCATCGCCGGTCGTCAGTGTGAAGGTGAGGCAGTCGAAGATCAGCAGCTCGGGATCCAGGCCGTGCTCCTCGACGCACAGGTCGCGGATCCGCTTGGCGATCTCGACCTTGCGCTCGGCCGTCTTGGCCATCCCGACCTCGTCGATCGTGAGCGCGATCAGGGCGGCGCCGTGAGCCAGCGCCATCGGCACGACGCGGTCGAGCTTGCCCCGTCCGGCCTCGAGGTTGACGGAGTTGACGATCGCCCGGCCGGGGATCTGCTCGAGCGTGCGCTCGATCACCTCGGGCTCGGTCGAGTCGACCTGGATCGGCGCGGGCTGGGTCAGCGAGACCTTCTTGGCGAGCACCCTCATCTGCTCGTCCTCATCGGATCGCTCGGTCAGCGCCACGCACAGGTCGAGCACGTGGGCGCCGCCGCTGACCTGGTCCTCGGCGATCTGGACGAGCCCGTCGTAGTCGTCGGCCAGCAGCAGCTCCTTGGCCTTGCGCGACCCCTGCGAGTTGACGCGCTCGCCGACCATCGTCGGCCGCGGCTCCTGCACGAGCGGGGTGGCGGCGATCATCGAGGACACGTGGGCCACGCGCGGCGCCGGGCGCGCCTGCACGGGACGCCCGCCCACGCGCTCGACGATCGCGGCGATGTGTGCGGGCGTGGTGCCGCAGCAGCCGCCCACGATGCCGACGCCGTAGCGCTCGACGAACTCCTTCAGCGCATCCGCCAGCGGCTCTGGCTGCTCCGGGAAGATCGTCTCGCCGTCCGGACCCTGCAGCGGCAGCCCCGCGTTGGGGATGCACGCGACCGGCATGGGCGAGAACTCGCCGAGGAAGCGGATCGCGTCGCGCATGTCCTCCGGCCCAGTCGAGCAATTCAGCCCGATCACGTCGACCTTCAGCGCCTCGAGCGTCGTCAGGACAGAGGAGATGTCCGTTCCGAGCAGCATCTTGCCGCCGTTCGGCAGCAGCGAGACCGAGGTGTGGATCGGCAGCGTGCGGCCCGTGCTCTTGAACGCCTCGCGCGCGCCGAACACCGCCGCCTTGACCTCGAGGATGTCCTGCGCCGTCTCGATGATGATCAGGTCCGCGCCGCCGTCGATCAGCCCGGCCGCCTGCTCGCAGAAGACCTCGACGAGCTCTGAGAAGCGGATCTGCCCGAGCGAGGGGTCTTCCGACGCCGGCAGGTAGCCCGTCGGGCCGATCGAGCCCGCCACGAAGCGCTGCTCGCCGGCCGCCCTGCGCGCGATCTCGGCCGCCTTCGTGTTGATCTCGACCGTGTAGTCGGCCAGGCCCCACTCCTCGAGCTTGATCCGTGAGCCCTGGAACGTGTCCGTCTCGAGCACTTCCGCGCCGGCCTCGAGCATCGAGCAGTGCACGCCCTCGATCACGTCCGGGCGGTTGAGCACGAGCGCCTCGTGGCACTTGCCCTGAAGCCCGCCGTAGTCCTCGTTGGTCAGCTCGAACTGCTCGAGCGTCGCGCCCATGCCGCCGTCGTAGACGACGACGTGCTCGGAGATCGCCTTGAGGTAGTCGCGGGGCATCGAAGTCATGCTATCGACGGGCAGAACCGGCCGGTCAGCGTGACTGCCCGTTTCGGGCACCCGGCGTCCGCTAGGGACGACGCGCCGTAGGCCCTTTGGCGCGCGCTTCTAGAACGGCTGTCCAAACGCTTTGGCGAACGGCCGCTCGGTGTGCACACTGCGCCGCGACGAGCAGCGGAACGGGAGGACAACTCGGCTCCGCGAAGGTCTCGCAACGAACGACAGGGGCTCCTCACCGCGCGATCGGCGCGGCGCGGCGCTGTAAAGCAGGCTTTACAGATTGGACAAGGGGGAATCACCATGTTGCGAGACATCACGGTCGACGCGACGGTTGCCGACACGACGGCCGAGCGACCGGGGGCCGAGGTCGAGCCGGCGGACGCGCTTGGGGAGCGCGTCGCCGCGCTCCCCCCCTCGGCGGCAGTCGCAAGCGAGCATGCCGTGGTCGCAGTCGTCGGGCTCGGCTACGTCGGGCTTCCCACCGCGATCGCGCTGCGCAACGCCGGCTGCAGGATCGTCGGGCTCGACAGCTCGCCCGAGCGTCTGGCGCAGATCCGCAGCGGCGAGGCCGAGCTGCTCGACTCAGAGCGCGACAGCCTGGGCGAGCACCTCGAAGGCGACGGCTTCGTGCTGACCGATCGCAGCGAGGCGCTCAACGCGGCCGACCTCGTGATGATCTGCGTGCCCACGCCGATCGACGAGTGGCGCACGCCCGACACACGCGCGTTGCAGGGGGCATGCGCGTCGGTCGTGCGCCACGCCCGTCCCGAGCAGACGATCGTGCTCACCTCGACGACGTACGTCGGCTGCACGCGCGAGCTGCTCGTGGAGCCACTCGCCGAACGCGGGCTGCACGCCGGCGAGAACGTGTTCGTCGCATTCGCCCCCGAGCGCATCGATCCCGGCGTCGACGAGCACTCCCAGACGACCACGCCACGCGTGCTCGGAGGGGTCAGCGAGACGTGCTTGCGCCGCGCAGCCGCCGTGCTGCGACACACGTGCGAGCGCCTGCACCGCGTCTCCTCGCCCGAGGCCGCCGAGATGGTCAAGCTGTACGAGAACACCTTCCGCGCCGTGAACATCGCGCTCGCCTTCGAGATCGCCGAAGCCTGCAGCGTGCACGGGCTCGATCCGATCGAGGTGACCGAGGGGGCCGCGAGCAAGCCCTACGGCTTCATGGCCCACTACCCCTCTGCCGGCGTCGGCGGGCACTGCATCGGCGTCGACCCGTACTACCTCGTACATCCACTGCGCCGGCGTGGACGCCCTGCGAGCGTCGCCGAGCAGGGACTGCGCAAGCTCGCCGCCCGTCCGCGCCATGTCGTCTGCCGCGCGCACGAGACGCTCGTCGAAGCGGGCCAGTCGCTCTGTGGCGCCCGCGTGCTCGTGGTCGGCGCCTCCTACAAGCCCGGCGTGGCCGACGCTCGCGAAGCGCCCGCCCGCGAGATCGTGCGGCGCCTGCGCGAGGAAGGCGCCGTCGTCGACTACCACGACCCGCTCGTGCCCGTCATGCGACTCGGCGAAGATCAGCTGCACAGCGTCTGCCCCGATCCGCGCGTCGACGCCTCCGGCTTTGGCCCCGAGGACTACCAGCTGGCAATCGTCGTCACCGTGCATCCCGGATACGACTACGGCTGGCTCGAGCGCTGCCCGGCCGTGCTCGACTGCACCTACCGCACGCCCGGCGGACGCCGCAGGCTGGTGCCCTGAGCGATGTCGCTCCTGCGCGTGCTGAAGGCGGTCGCGGCGCTCTATCTCCTCGCCCTGATCGTCTCCGTGATGGCCTACAAGGCCGCCTTCATCGACCTGCTGTTCTCCAACGTGTTCTTCGGCG
This sequence comes from Solirubrobacterales bacterium, assembly GCA_044446425.1. Lineage (GTDB taxonomy): Bacteria > Actinomycetota > Thermoleophilia > Solirubrobacterales > Solirubrobacteraceae > Palsa-744. The sequence goes on from JBIOEW010000014.1 coordinate 3,571, forward strand.
TCTACAGCGTCTGCGTCGCCGGCTACATCATCAGCCGCTTCGTGCTGAGCCTGTTCTACCGTTCCTGCCGCGCCACCGGCCAGGAGCCCCGCATCGCGATCGTGATGCCCGGCTTCAACGAGGAGGAGGCGATCGGGCAGTCGCTCAGCGCGCTGTTGGAGCTCGACTACCCAGTCGAGAAGCTCCAGCTGATCGCCGTCAACGACGGCTCCGACGACGACACGCTCGCCGAGATGCGACGCGTCGCCGACAGCGCGCCCGGTCGCGTGCAGGTGATCGACTTCCCCGAGAACCGCGGCAAGCGCGCCGCGATGGCGGCCGGAATTCGCGCGAGCGACGCCGAGGTGATCGTGTTCGTCGACTCCGACTCCGTCGTCGCGCCCGACGCGCTGCGCAAGCTCGTACAGCCGTTCGCCGATCCGCGCGTAGGGGCCGTCTGCGGTCACGCCGACGTGCTCAACCTGCGCGAGAACTGGCTCACGCGCATGCAGGGCGTACGCTACTTCGTCGCCTTCCGCGTCGTCAAGGCCGCCGAATCGGTGTTCAACGCCGTGACCTGCTGCTCGGGCTGCTTCTCGGCCTACCGGCGCGAGGCGATCCTCCCGCGCATGGACTGGTGGGAGAACCAGACCTTCCTCGGGATCGAGTCGACCTTCGGCGATGACCGCTCGCTGACCAACTGCGTGCTGCGCGACTGGCGCGTGGTCTATGAGAAGCGCGCCGTCTCGCACACGATCGTGCCCAACGGCTTCCGCGGCTTCCTCAAGCAGCAGACCCGCTGGAAGCGCTCCTGGACGCGCGAGTCACTGCTCGTCGCGCGCTTCATCTGGCGCAAGCACCCGGTTGCCGCCTTCTTCACCTACCTCTCGATCGTGCTGCCGCTGATCGCGCCCGTCGCCGCGCTGCACGCGCTCGTCTGGGGGCCGTTGATCCACGGCGGCACGCTGCCGCTCGTCTACCTCGCCGGGATCTACTCGCTGGCGATGGTCTACTCGCTCTACTACGTGCTCTTCCAGGACGAGTACAGCCTCGTCTGGCTCTACGGCGTGCTGTTCGTCTTCTTCTACCTCGCGATCATGCTGTGGCAGACCTACTACGCGATCGCCACCTGCCGCACCTCCAAATGGGGCACGCGCGCGCCGCCGGGTGCGGCGCCCGGCGCCGGGCTGAGGCCCGGTGGCCCGGCACTCGCGACCGACGGCGGGAGCATCTGATGGCCACCGCCGCGACCGCATATCGGCCCGGCAGCGAGGATGCCTCCGCGCGCGTGCTCACGCCCAAGCGTGTGCTCGCGATGCTCGTGCTGCCCGCCTCGCTCCTGCCCGTCACACTGCTCGGGCCCGGCGAGCTGAACGCGCCCCGCCACCTCGCGCGCCAGGCGTGGGCCGGCGTCGTGCGCCTCGAGCGCAAGCTGCAGCCGGGGCGCCCGCACGCCAAGCCCGCGCCGCGGCCGGCCGCCGAGGCGAGCCTCGGCAAGATCTACGGGCACTGGCACGCGTTCCCGCAGATCGGGCGCGAAGGCATCGTGCGACTGGGGCCGACGCGATGAGGCCTGTCCGCTTCACGCTCGCACTGCTCGCGCTTGCGGTCCCTGGTTCGACCGTGCCCACGTCCGCGACTGCGGCTTCGACGCACCGATGCGCCGGGCTGACTCCGCGCGACTTGCACCTCACGCGAATCGGCGGGCCGCGCGCACGGCTCACGTGGAAGGCGCCGGCCGGCGCCGGCTCCGGCATCGTCTACCGCGTGCAGCGCTCCGGGCGCACCGTCGGGCAGACCACGCACGGCTCGATCGTGCTTCGCGTCACGCCCGGCCGCGTGACCACGTTCTCCGTGCAGGCCCGCGGCGGCGTCGACGCCGGCCACGGCTGCTGGTCGAAAGTGCGCAGCAAGGTGCCTTTCCGCGCGCCCGGGCAGGTCGCCGGCGTGCGCATCGTCGGCCACGGCGCCGGCAAGCTCACGCTTGCCTGGCACGCGGCCACGCGTGGCGATGCTCCACTCGCCGGTTACCGCGTCGTGCGCGATGCCGCCGTCGTCGGACAGACGCGTGCTCGCAGCTACGCGATCAAGCTCAGCTCCGGGCGCGCCCACCGCGTGACCGTCGCAGCCGTCGACACGCGCGGGCACCTCGGCCCGGCAAGCGCCGCGCTCGTGATCGGCGCCGGTGGGCAGGTGAGCTCGGGCGCGGGCGGGGGCGGCCCGAGCACGCCCACCGGCGTCAGCGCCGCCGAAGTCTCAGAACAGGGCGCCACGATCGTGTGGATCGCGAGCAAAGCCGGCGGCTCGCGGATCGCCGGCTACCGCGTATACCGCGACGGCAGGCTCGTCGGGCAGACGCCCGGCAGCTCGATGCGCCTCGCGCAGCTCAGCTACCCGCATACCTACGCCGTGAGCGTCAGCGCCATCGATGCCGCCAAACGCGAGAGCCCGCGCAGCGCGCCGCTCAGCTTGAGCACGACGCACACGCCGCCCGCCGGATCGCCGCTGATCGCCGCCGAACGCGTGACCGACACCTCCGCCACGCTCTCCTGGCAGCCCGGCAGCGTCACCGCCGGCTCGCTCGCAGGCTACGTGCTCTACAAGGACGGCGCTCCCGTCGGCGTCGTGCACGGCCAGAGCGCGACCGTCGCGCTCGCCTCGCAACGCTCCTACACGTTCACCGTGCGCGCCGAGGACGCCGCCGGCTACCTCAGCGCGCCGGCCCCCGACGTGACAGTCGTGACGACGCACACGCCGCCATCGACGCCCGGCGGGCTCTCGGTGAGCGAACTGACGAGCCAGTCGGCGCGGCTCAGCTGGGCGCCGAGCACCGCTGTCAGCGGGAACATCGTCGGCTACCGCGTGTTCCGTGACGGCGAACCCGTCGGTCAGAGCGTCGAACCGACGATGACGCTCGGCAGCCTGGCGCCGTCGACCGATTACCAGCTAACCGTCGTCGCCGTTGACTCGCTCGGCGCGATCAGCGAACCGACGCCCGCGTTGACCGTGCACACGGCCGACCCGACGCCCACGACCGGCACGGCGCAGGCCTTCCTGCTCGCTTCCACCGACCAGAGCTTCCACGACCTCCAGGCCCACTACCAGCAGGTCGGCGTCGTCTACCCGACGTACTTCAACTGCAACGTCGGCGGCTCGGTCAGCGGCAGCGATGACCCGCTCGTGACCAGCTGGGCCGAGGCGCGGCGGATCGAAGTGATGCCGCGGCTGAACTGCCAGAACCTCAACCGCGAGGAAGAAATCCTCAACCAGCCCGCTGCTCGGGCGGCGATGATCGAAAACCTCGCCGCGCTCTGTCGCGAACACGGCTACCAGGGAATCCAGGTCGACTTCGAGGACGCCCCGCCGAGCGACCGCGCGCCGTTCACGGCGTTCATCACCGCGCTCGCCGCAAAGCTCCACTCCCAGGGCGACAAGGTCTCGACGATCGTCACCGCCAAGTACTACAACGTGATGACCGGGCGCGCCGCGATGTACGACGACGCCGCGCTGTCGGCCGTCGCCGACTACCTGTTCGTGACCGACTGGGGCCTTCACTGGACGACGTCCGCCCCCGGCTCGATCGACGAATGGGGCTGGTTCAAGCGCGTCGCCGAATACACCGCCACGCTGCCCAACCGCGCCAAGTTCGTGCTGGGGATGCCGATGTACGGGATCGACTGGCCCAACGGCGGCGGCTCGGGCAACCCGGGCACGCCGCTCGAGTACGAAGACATCGTCGCGCTGCAGACCGTGTTCGGCGTGCTGCCCGAATGGGACGCCACTGCGCTCAGCCCGCACTTCACCTACCACGACGGCTCCGGCGTGCGCCACGACGTGTGGTTCACCAACCAGCAGTCGATCGGCGCGCGCATGCAGCTCGCCGAATCGCTCGGCCTGAAAATCGGGCTGTGGCATCTCGGCAGCGAGGATCAGAGTGTCTGGTCGCTGCCGCAGGTCGCCGCCGGTTGATGAAGAGGTCGATCTCCCTCCGGCCGGTATCTGCCGCGCCGCTCGTGCGCTCGCTGCTCGCCTGCGCTGTGCTCGGCACGGTCGCGTCCACCGCCGTGGCCGCGCGCCGTCCGGCGCCCGCGTACCCGCTGCAGGCCTACCTGCTCTCAAGCGCGCCCGACTCGCTGCGCGACCTGCGCGCGCATGCGCGCTCGATCGGCGTGCTCTACCCGACCTACTTCGACTGCGCCGTGCCCAGCGGGCGCGTCACCGGCGCCGATGTGCCCGAAGACACCGCCTACGCGCGCGCGCAGCAGATCGCCGTGATGCCGCGCTTCAACTGCCAGGACGGCGCCACCGTGCACCTGATCCTGACCCAGCCGGCACTGCGCGCCGCCACGCTTGCGCGCCTGACCGCGATCGCGCACGACCCCTCTTTTCAGGGGCTCAACCTCGATCTCGAGAACGATCGCGCCGGCGATCGTCAGGCGCTCACGTCGTTTGTCTCGACGCTCGCCGCGCGGCTGCACGCGATCCACAAGAAGCTCTCCGTCGTCGTCGTCGGGGTCAGCGAAGACGACCCGCGCCGCTCGACCGGCTTCTACGACGACCGCGCGCTCGCCGCGCTCGCCGACAGCGTGTTCGTGCTCGCCTGGGGTGCGCACTGGGAAGGCTCCGCGCCCGGCCCCATCGCGCCGCTCGGCGCCGCCTCCGAAACGGCTGCTTATCTCGCCTCGCTGCCCAACGCCCGGCGCTTCGTGCTCGGCGCGCCGATGTACGGGCTCGACTGGCCCGAAGGCGGCGGCTCCGCGCACCCCGCAGCCGCGTATCAGTACCAAGGCATCGTCGCGCTGGCCCACGCACAGCATGCGCACGTGCGCAGCGACCCCGCCTCGCACGAGCTCACCTTCGAATACAGCGACGCCGTGGGCGTACCGCACGTCGTCTGGAGCATGGATGCCGCGGCCGACGCCGCGCTGCTGCGGATTGCTCGTGCGCACGGGCTGGCCGCAGGGCTGTGGCGGCTCGGGCAGGAGGATCAGGGGTTGTGGTCGTCCGCTGCGCTGCGAGCGTTCGGGTTAGGCGGCTGATCGCCCGAATCGCGCGACTCATTCTGGCATGTAGGATCTCGCCCGATGAAGTTGAGCCTGAGGTCATCTGCCACAGCGCTGCTCGCAGCGGCGGCACTTGCGGCGGCTGCGGTGCCTGCCGCCGCGCCTGCCAGTCCCGTCGCGCACGTGTCGTGCAGCGCGGGCTTCACGTCCGCGAGGATCGGTGGCAGCCACAAGTGCCTGCACGGGGGTGAGTACTGCGCGCGCCGCTACGAGCGCCAGTACGAGCGCTACGGCTATGCATGCAGCACCTCCTACTCGCCGCCGCGCCTCAGGCGTCGCTAGGAGGCTTCGGGAGGCGCACCTCAGGGATCGAGTGGGCGTCTTGACGGTTTGACGCCATGACGTTACCGTGATGTTATGGCTAGACGCAAGACGACGTACTACATCGACGAGGGCGTGTTGACGGCTACGAAGCTGACCGCCGTTGCTACGCATCGCAGCGAGAGCCAGTTGGTTGAGGACGCGCTCCGCGCCTACGTGGTTGACGAGGGTCGGGGAGAAGCGGCCCGCGAGGACATGCGTCGGCTCCTCGACGAGCTGCGTGCCCGGCCGGAGTTGAACGACTTGGACGACGAGCAAGCGATGGCGCTGGCCATTAGCGAGACACGCGCGGCCAGGCGCGAGCGCGCCGCCGGGAGACGAGGCTCCGCGGCCGAGTGAGCGCAGAGCTTCGGGCCGTGGCCGACGTAAATGTGCTCGTCTCGGCAGCCCGCTGACCAAACGGGCTATGCGGGCGACTCCTCGACGGCGCCACCACCGGACGCTGGCGCCCCGTCGTCTCGGCGCTGCTATTCCAAGAGCTGGAGGAAGTCCTTGCCCGCCCGAAGTTCAGAGACGTGCTCGGGCAAGATGCGACGGACCGCTTTCTCGCGGACCTGGTCTCCATTGCTGAGTGGGCGCAGGATCCAACCGCCGCGGCTACCTCGATGACACGGGATCCGGACGAGAAGTACCTACTGGCACTTGCACACTCGGCGAAGGCCGACGTGCTCATCTCGGGCGATCGCGACCTCACGGATCTTTCCGAGACCGAGCCGCCGATTGAAACTCCCTCGCAGTTCTCGCAGCGCTTGGCTGAGCGATAGGCGGATCCCAGCCGCTCGACCCCTGGCCTGGATATCAAGAGAGCCCGCCGAAGCGGGCTCTCTCTCATCAAATAAATCCAGCGCCTGGCAGACGCCGCCGCCTACTTGATGAACAGCATCTCCGAGTACTTCGGCAGCGGCCACAGGTCATCCGCCACGAGCTTCTCGAGCCGGTCGGCCACGTCGCGCACGTCTTCCATCGCCGGGACGACGAAGTCGCGCATGTAGACGGCCTCCTTCTGCGCGCCCTCCGGGTGGTTCTGCTCGAGGTTCGCGTCCTCGAGCTTCCTGATCGCGAAGTGCAGCTCCTTGACGAGCGGCTCGACCTCGCCGACGAGCTCCTCGATCGCGCTCGCGCGCAGTTCGGTCAGGTAGCGCACGGCAGCCGGCAGCAGCATCGTGCGCGCGATCGTCGCCTCCGTCTCGGACTCGATGTTGAGGTTGATCACGTACTGCTCCGTGAACACCTCGTAGCGTGACTCGAGCTCGCGCTTTGACAGCACCTTGTATTTCTTGAACGTCGCGACCGTCGATTTCTCGATCAGCCACGGCAGCGCGTCGGGCGTCGTTTTGAGGTTCGCCAGGCCGCGCTTCTCGGCCTCCTCGTGCCACTCCTCCGAGTAGCCGTCGCCGTCGAACACGACCTGCTTGTTCTCCGTCCATGCCTCCTTGACGACGCTCGTGACCGCTTTCTCGAGCGTCGCGCCGGAGCGCTTGAGCGCCGCCTTCAGCTTGTCTGAGAGCTCGTCGACCGACTCCGCCACGATCGTGTTCAGCACCGTGTTCGGGAACGCCGGCGACTGGTTGGAGCCAAGCGCGCGGAACTCGAACTTGTTGCCCGTGAAGGCGAATGGGCTCGTGCGGTTGCGGTCGCCGCCGTGCAGCGGCAGCGGCGGCAGCACCGGCGTGCCCAGGCCGAGGAACGAGCCCGGCTTCGACGCCTGCACTTTGCCCTTCTCGATCGCCGTGAAGACCTTCTCCAGCTCGGCGCCGAGGAAGATCGAGATGATCGCCGGCGGCGCCTCGTTGGCGCCCAGGCGGTGGTCCTGGCCCGCGCTCGCGATCGACGCCCGCAACAGCTGCTGGTGCTCGTTGACCGCCTTGATCACGGCCGCGCAGAAGAACAGGAACTGTAGGTTCTCCGCCGGCGTGTCGCCCGGCTCGAGCAGGTTCAGGTGAGTGTCCGTGCCCATCGACCAGTTGTTGTGCTTGCCCGAGCCGTTGACGCCCGCGAACGGCTTCTCGTGCATCAGGCAGACCAGGCCGTAGCGGCGCGCAGTGTTCTGCATCACCTGCATCGTCAGCATCTGGTGGTCCGAGCCGACGTTCGAGTTCTCGAAGATCGGCGCCACCTCGAACTGGTTCGGCGCGACCTCGTTGTGGCGCGTCTTGATCGGCACGCCCAGCTTCGCCAGCTCCAGCTCGACCTCGAGCATGTACGCCAGCACCCGCTCCGGGATCGAGCCGAAGTAGTGGTCGTCCAGCTCGTGGCCCTTCGGCGGTTTCGCGCCGAACAGCGTGCGGCCGGTCGTGACCAGGTCCGGCCGTTCGAAGAAGTACTGCTCGTCGATCAGGAAGTACTCCTGCTCGCAGCCCGTCGTCGTGAACACACGCGAGGCCTCATCGACGCCGAGCGTCTCAAGCGCGCGGATCGCCGCGCCCGAGAGCGCGTCCATCGAACGCAACAGCGGGATCTTGTGGTCCAGCGCCTCGCCCGTCCATGACGTGAAAGCAGTCGGGATGCACAACAGCGCCCCGTTCGGGTTCTCCAGCACGAACGCCGGCGAGGTCGGGTCCCACGCCGTGTAGCCGCGCGCCTCGAACGTCGCCCGGATGCCCCCTGTCGGAAACGAAGACGCGTCAGGCTCGCCCTGGATCAGCTCCTTGCCCGAGAACTCCGCGATCGCCGTGCCGTCGCCGACCGGGCCGTAGAAGGAGTCGTGCTTCTCCGCCGTGGAGCCCGTCAGTGGCTGGAACCAGTGCGTGTAGTGCGTCGCGCCCTTCTCCATCGCCCATTCCTTCATCGCCTGCGCGACCGAGTCGGCCAGCGTCGTGTCGAGCGCCTCGCCGCGCGAGAGCGTGCGGTGCAGGGCCTTGTAGACGTGCTTGGGCAGGCGGGTGCGCTGCACAGCCGGCGAGAACACGTTCGCGCCGAAGACCTGGTGCTCCGCGACGGTCAGATCCGGGGAGCCGAGGGCGGAGCCGTTGGCGCTCCACTGTGCGGCTGTGACGTTTTGCTGACGTGTCCTGGGCATGAGCGGAATCGATTCCTCCTGAAGGCGGTCAAGCGAGCGAGGAGCGCCCGCCGGGTCGGTCGAAGATCGTGCGAAGGCGGTTTGGGCCAAGGCCCGTAGAGCCGAACGCAATCGTAGTGCCAAGCGCGCTCGCCGACATCATCTCCTGGCGAAATCGGCGAGAGCCCGTTTCGACAGCGGGCCAAATGCGCTGGAGTCTGCGCGGCTGCTCGGCCGCGGGGCGCTACGCGGGCTGCTATTTGGAGCTCGTCGGGAACGTCCCCGGCACGACTTTGCCCGTGCTCGGGTTCACGTGCGTGATCGGCGGGGCCGGGGCGATCTCGGCCGTGAGGCTCCTGCTCACCTGACCGCCGCCGCGCAAGACGGCGCGGGCGTTGCCCGCCAGTCCCGCCGCCACCTTCAGATGCAGCGTGTAGGAGCCCGCCTTGACCGGCACGACCTTCCACGTGAACGTGCGCGAGGAGCCGGCCTTCAGCGGCCCGAGCGCCCACGTGTTGACGTAGTTGGTCTGGCCGCCGCCCGGCGGGCTCACGGCCTGGCTCTGGACCGGCAGCTCGGCCGGCGTTCCCGGGCCTTCTTCGACCACCCAGATCGGCCGCTTGTTCGCGGCCAGTTCGGCGTATTTTTCGACGTAGGAGAACGAATCGACCGAGATCGCGACGTTCGGCACGGTGCGTGCGCTTTCGTTGCTCACGCGCACCTTCATCTCGGCCGGGCGCGCCATCGACTGCTTCGCCGGAAACGTCGCCGCCGCGATGCGCATGTCGTAGCTGCGCTTGACTTCGCCGTGGCTCTGTTCGGTGCCGCCGCCGCAGCCGCTCATCACGAACGCCGCGCACGCGCCGAGCAGCCCCACCGAGATCGCTCCTCTCCCAGTCACGGTCGAGCCACCCTATCAACGGCTGTTGCGGTCTGTCACGGCATTCCCGGCTGTGTCCGGCGGGGGCGCGGCGCGCTTGGCGCTGGCGTCGCACAGGCCCATCGCGTAGAGTCCCCTGCAGCGAAAGGCGACCCGAGGAGGGGCAGCAGAGATGGTGCGCAGCGTAGCCGAGCGGGCGTTCGTCCCGGCACGGCACGTGCTAGAGGAATTTGGGGACATGATGATCCTCACCGGGAGGACGATCGTGTCAGCCCTGCGCCCGCCCTATCCCTACGGCGGCGAGCTCGTCTCGCAGTTCCTCTTCGCGCTGCGGCTGTGCTGGTTCCCGCTGCTGATCTCGACCGTCTGCCTCTGCTATGCCGCGCCCGGCCTGCAAGCCGCCAACTTCCTCACGATCTTCGGCGCGCTCGACCGCCTCGGCGGCTTCTTCGTGCTCGGCGCGATCCGCGAGATCGGCCCCAGCGTGACCGCCGTAGTCGTCGCCGGCGTGGCCGGCACCGCGATCACCGCCGACCTCGGCGCGCGCAAGGTGCGCGAGGAGCTCGACGCCCTGCAGGTGCTCGGCGTCGACCCCGTCAAGAACCTCGTCGTGCCCCGCTTCCTCGCGCTGATGGTCGTGACCGGCCTGTTCGACATCTACGCGCTGCTGTTCGGCATCTTCGGCGGGATCATCGCCGAGCTGATCAACGCGCAGCCGCTCGGCCCGTTCTGGAACACGCTGTTCGCCAACGCCTCGACCACCGACCTGTGGGGATCGGTGCTGAAGACGACCATCTACGGCGCGATCATCGCGATCGTCTGCTGTTACAAGGGCATGTCCGCCTCCGGCGGCGCCGAGGGTGTCGGGCGCGCCGTCAACGAGGCCGTCGTGCTCGCCTTCACCGCGATCTTCTCCTTCGACTACGTGTTCACGCAGACCCTCCTGGCAACCCACCCGCAGATCCTGGTCATCAAGTGATGAGAGGGGTGACCGCGTAATGGGCGAGCTTCTGGCAATGCCGCGCGAATGGCTCGCGGCGACCGGCGAGATCGGCAAGTTCACGGGGCAGATCGTGGGCGACGTCTACGGCCTGCGCGTGTTCCGCTTCTTCGGCGAGTCGCTGCGCCAGGCGGGCATCCTGATCGTCGGCTCGACCACGATCATCTGGACGCTGATGTTCATCCTCGGCTTGCAGTGCGGGATCGAGGGGGCCTACTTCACGGCCGCCCAGGGCGCGCCGGCCTACTCGGGCGTGTTCACCGCCTGGTGTGACCTGCGCGAGATCACGCCGTACGCCTTCGGCTACATGATGGCCGCCAAGGTCGGCACCGGGATCGTCGCCGAGCTCGGCGCGATGCGCATCTCCGAGGAGATCGACGCGCTCGAGGTGATGGGCATCAACTCGATGACCTTCCTCTGCGCCACGCGCCTGCTCGCCGCGTGGCTGGTGCTGCCGTTCATGTACCTCGCCGGCATCGGCGCCGCCTTCCTTGCGTCCTATATCGCCGTCGTGCAGCAGATCGGCTACGTCTCATCCGGCGGCTACTTCCTGATCTTCTGGCAGTTCCAGAATCCACCCGATTTCCTCTACAGCCTGATCAAGGCCATGTTCATGGCCACCGCTATCGTGCTCGTTGCGTGCTACTACGGCTACAACGCGAGCGGAGGACCCGTGGGGGTGGGGAGAGCCACGGCCAAGTCGATGGTGCTCAACCTCGTGCTCGTGCATCTGATCGGCATGATCGGCACGCAGGTCTTCTGGGGGGCCAATCCGCGGGCCCCGATCGGGGGGTGAGCTAGGCGCATGGCCGAGCAGCCGCCCGGGCCTCGCGGCGACGCCGAGGAGGCAGAGGAGTTCGAGTTCCACACGGGGACGATCCGCCCCTCCAAGGAGCCCGACGCGATCGAGTTCATCGACGTGCACAAGTCCTTCGGGCGCAACCACGTGCTGCGCGGCCTGAACATGGGCCTGCCCGAGAACCAGATCTCGATGATCATCGGGCCGTCGGGCACGGGCAAGTCGGTCTGCATCAAGCACATCGTCGGCCTGCTCTACCCTGACCAGGGCGACGTGCTCGTGCACGGCGTCTCGATTCCCAGCCTCGCCGACGCCGACCTGTTCGAGATACGCAAGAAGTTCGGCGTGCTGTTCCAGGACGGCGCACTGTTCGGCTCGCTCAACCTGTACGACAACGTCGCCTTCCCGCTGCGCCAGCACACGGAGAAGGGCGAGGAGGAGATCGCCGAGATCGTCAACCGGCGGATGAGCGAGGTCGGCCTCGGCGGAGAGGGCGAGAAGATGCCCAACCAGCTCTCCGGCGGGATGCGCAAGCGGGCCGGCTTCGCCCGCTCGCTCGTGCTCGACCCCGAGATCGTCCTGTTCGACGAGCCCGACTCCGGCCTGGACCCCGTGCGCACGGCGCTGCTGTGCGAGCTGATCAAGGAAATCCACGCCGAGAACGGCGGCTGCTACGTCGTGATCACGCACGACATCATGAGCGCCCGCCGCGTCGCCGAACACATCTCCGTGCTGTGGAAGGGGCGGATCGTCGAATCCGGCCCCGCCGAGGAGCTGTTCGCCTCGGAAAACCCGTTCGTGCGCCAGTTCCTCTCCGGCGAATCCGCAGGCCCGCTCGGGATGGAGTGAGGCGCCGGGCCGCCGCCGGCTCGACGCCTGCGCGTCTGACCGTCGCCCGCGGTTAGCCTTTCCCTGTCTGTGAACGCTTCACGTCTTCTCTCGGCGCTGGCCGGCGCGGCCGTGCGCCGCCCGCGACTCGTGATCGCGGGGGCGATCGTGCTCGGCCTCGCCGGCGCCGGGCTGGCGCTGCGGCTGAAGCCGACGGCGGCGACGAGCACGTTCGTGTCGAGCTCGAGCTCGGAGTACCGCGACACGCAGAGCTTCTATCGGAACTTCGGCGAAGAGCCGGTCGAGGTGCTCGTCAAAGGCGACCTGCAGAAACTCGTGCTGAGCGAAGACCTGCAGCGGCTGCTCGGCCTGGAGGGCTGCCTGTCGGGCAATGTGCCGCTCAAGGCGCTCGCCCAGGAGGGCGGCGTGGGCGGTCCCTGCGGCAAGCTCGCCCACGACCATCCGGTGAAGGTCGTGTTCGGCCCCGGCACGTTCGTCAACGAGGCGGCCGGTCAGATCGACGAACAGCTGGCCAGCCAGAGCAAGCAGGCCGAATTGCAGGCCAAGCAGGCCGAGCGCGCCGTGACACAGGCCGCGCTGAAGCGCGGGCTGAGCGCGGCCGAAGCGCGCACGCTCGGCCGGCAGGCGAGCAAGATCACCATCGCCCGCTTCCAGGAGGGGCTCGTGACGCTGGCGTTGCAGTACGGGCTGACCTCGAAGCCGAGCATCGAGGACCACGAATTCGCGACGGCGCTCGTGTTCGACTCGAGCAAGCGCGCGGGCACGCCCAAGCAGCGCTTCGCCTACCTGTTCCCGAGCCGCGAAGCGGCGCTCGTCTCGGTGCGTATGCGCGCGGGGCTGAGCGAGTCCCAGCGCACTCACACGATCGGGCTGATCCGTCAGGCCGTCGCGATGCCGCAGTGGCGCCTGCGCCACGGCGAGCGCTACCTGGTCACGGGGGTGCCCGTGATCGTGTCCGATCTGACCAGCTCGATCACGCGCTCAATCGAGCTGCTGCTGATCGCCGTGCTGCTCGTGATGGCCGCCTCGCTCGGTCTGATCTTCACCGGGCGCCCGCGCCTCTTGCCGCTGGCAATCGCGGTGCTCGCGGCGGCGCTGACGTTCGGCGCGCTGTCGCTCGCCGGCGCCTCGTTGACGGTCGCATCGATCGCCGTGCTGCCCGTGCTCGTCGGCCTCGCCGTCGACTACGCGATCCAGTTCCAGTCGCGCGTGCAGGAGGAGTCCGAGCGCGACGGCGGCGAGGCGCGCGAGACGGTCGTCGTGCGCGCGGCCGCGCTCGGCGCGCCGACGATCGCCACGGCGGGAGCGGCCAGCGCGGCGGCGATGCTCGTGCTGCTGCTCTCGCCGGTGCCGATGGTGCGCGGCTTCGGGCTGCTGCTCGTGCTCGGCGTGATCGTCGCCTTCCTCTGCGCGCTGACCGCCGGCGCCGGTGTGCTCGCGCTGGCGGGGCGCCGTCGGGCGAGCCTGCGCGCGCGGCCGGCCGCGGCGCCTGCGTCGGCCGCGACGGCGCTTGCCGCGGACGTCGCGTCGGCCTGGCGCGAGGCGGGTGAGCTGCTGCGCGACAACCCGCTGACGCGTGCTGTCACGCGCGGCGCGCTGGTCGGCGCGATCCGCCGCCCCGGCCGCGTGCTGCTGGCCGGCCTGCTGCTCGCCGCGCTCGGCTGGGGACTGGACACGCAGACGCGCGTCGAGACCGACATCACCAAGCTCGTGCCGCAGAACCTCAGCTCGCTCGAAGGCCTGGGTGCGCTCGAGCGCTCGACGGGGGTTGGCGGTGAGATCGACCTGATGGTCAGCTCGAACGCCCTGACGAAGCCGGCCACGATCGAATGGATGAGTAGATACGAGAAGAGCGTGCTCGAGCGCTACGGCTACAGCTCAGCCGCCGGTTGCGGCAAGGCCCGCCTGTGCCCGGCGTTCTCCCTGCCCGACCTGTTCTCCACGCAGGGCGCCGGCGCCGGGCAGATCGTTCCCGAAGAAGGCGTCCAAGCGAAACCGGGCAAAGCCGGCAAAGCGGCGCCGAAGAAATCGAACAAGCTCACGCAGGCCGAGGTGAGCGGCCTGCTCGGCGCGATCCCGCCGTACTTCTCCCAGGACGTGATCACGCCCGATCGGCGGGTGGCGACGCTCGCGTTCGGCATCCGCCTGATGAGCCTGCAGCAGCAACAGCAGCTGATCGAAGGGATGCGCGCGAGCCTGCACCCGCCGGCCGGTGTCAGCGCGCAGCTCGTCGGCCTGCCCGTGCTGGCGGCCAAGTCGGGCACGGCGGTCGCCTCGCCGCTGCGGCGCGTGGAGACGCTTTTGGCGAGCCTCGCCGTCGTCGCGCTCGTGCTGCTGCTCGCCTTCGGCGGCGAGGTGAGCCGCGCGCTCGTCCCGCTCGTGCCGATCGCGCTGGCGAGCGGCTGGTCGGCGCTGATCCTGTTCGCCATGCGCGTCCCGCTGAACCCGATGTCGGTCACGCTCGGCGCGCTCGTGATCGCGATCTCGACCGAGTTCAGCGTGCTGCTCTGCGAGCGCCACCGCCAGGAGCTGCGCGCGGGGTACGACACGGTCGAGGCGCTGCGGCGCGCTTACCGCCGCACCGGCGCCGCGATCGCCGCCTCCGGCGTGACCGCGATCGCGGGCTTCGGCGTGCTGGCGCTGTCGGACATCCGCATGCTGCGCGACTTCGGGCTCGTCACGCTGATCGACCTGACCGTCTCGCTGCTGGGCGTGCTCGTGGCGCTGCCCGCCGCGCTGATCCGCTTCGGCGTGCCCGCGGCAGACGGCGAGGGAGCGCAGCCGCCGGCGCTGCGAGCGCGTAGCGGCGAGCCCGTCCATGAGCACGTCTGAGAAAGGCCCGCCGCGCCGCACGACGCCTCGCTACGGCGGCTATGTCGGGCTGCTCGCGCTGGTGATCATCGGGCTGATCACGATCAACACGATCGTGACCAAGCCCAACGGCGTCAAGGGCCTGGCCCCCGGCGAACGGGTGCCGCCGTTCGCCGTGCCGCTGGCGCTCGGCACGCTGAACGGCGACGCCGACACGGCGACGCGCGCCAACGAGGGCGCCGCCGGGCGCGTGCCGGCCTGCAAGGAGCGCGGCCCGCAGATCCTCAACGTCTGCCAGCTATACGAAGGCGCGCCGGTCGTGCTCGCGCTGTTCGTCGACGGCGGCTCCTGCCCTGACGTGCTCGACGACATGCAGGCGCTCGCGCCGTCGTTCCCCGGCGTGCGCTTCGCCGGGGTCGCGCTGAAGGGGGATCGCACGAAGGCGCGCAAGCTGATCCGCACGCACCGGCTGTCGCTGCCGATCGGGATCGACAGCGACGGGGCGCTGGCGGCGCTGTACAAGGTCGGCACCTGCCCGCAGCTGAGCTTCATCTACCCCGGCGGCGAGGCACAGGGCAGCGCGCTGCTGAACCGCCCCTCGAAAGCGCAGCTGCGCCGGCGGCTGGCCACGCTCGTCAACGGCGCTCGCGAACGCGGCTGGCGCGGTCCGGCGCGATGAGCGCCGCGCCCACCCCGGAGCTCGTGCCAGGCTGGTGCGCGCGCGAGGTCGAGCAGGAGCTGCCCGGCCTGCGGCTGCTGAGCACCCACGTCGAGGTCGCCCGCAAGGGCTCGCTGACGGGCAACACGCCCGCCGACCTGCTGGAGCGGCTGCGCGAAAAGTCCGATCGTTTCCGCGGCGCCAACGCGGTCGCCGTGCGGCGCGAGCCGGTCCCGTCGGCCTACCGCGTGTTCTTCCGCCACATCGGCCTGGACCCGGAGGTCGTGCGCACGCCGATCGAGGCGGCCGTGCTCGAGCGGATGATGCAGGGCGGCTTCATCTCGGCCGGCTTGCTCGGCGATGTGCTGCTGATCGGCCTGCTCGACACGGGCGTGCCCGTGTGGGCGCTCGACGCCGACGGCGTCGACGGACCGCTCGGGATCCGCGCGAGCACGCAGGGCGAGCGCCTCGGCCGTGGCGAGGATGCGCCGGCGCTGCCCGAGGGACGACTGGTCGTGGCCGACGCCGCGACGCCGCTGGCGGTGCTGTTCGGGGAGACCGCCCCCGCGCACGCGCCCCGCGCGCGCTCGCCGCGGCTGGCGCTGTTCGCCGTGCAGGTGGCCGGCGTGCCCGAGCTCTACGCCGAAGAGGCGCTGTGGAGCTGTCGCGCCTCGCTGGAGAGCCCGTGAGCATCCGCCACGAGCGTGCCGCGCGCCGTTCGGCTCGCGCTAGGAGCGCGCCGCAAGCCGCAACGGTGGGCCTGCGGCACTGGTAGAATTCCGGCGTCCGGCGCGCTACGAGGAGGAGTCGGGGGCGTGAGCCAAACCGAGCAGCTGACGATCGAGGGCGGCAATCCGGCCGTCGCGCCGGCTGTCGAGAAGGTCGACGAGTCGGCTGCCCGCCGAACGCTTCGCGAGCAGGTCACGCGCCTGGAGCGCGAGCTGTCGGGGATCGTCGCCACCGGCTTCCCGCACATCCCGGTTGGCGCCGCGCGTCTGCCGCGCCAGGAATCCTTCGGCGGGCCGCGGCTGCTGAGCCTCGAGCAGCTCGAGCGCCAGCGCGACCGGCTCGCGGCGCGCGTGCAGGACCTACGCGGGATGGCCCGTGGACGCGCGCTGCACGAGCTGCGTGCGCAGGAGCAGCTCGAGCGGATGAAGCTCGAACCGGGCCGCTACAAGTTCGTGCGCCTGCCGGTGCGCGATCTCGGACAGGGCGGCTGCGGGGTATGGGAGGTTCGCCCTCGGCTCGGCCTGATCGGGATGCTCGCCGGCTGGTGGGAGCTCACGCTCTCGTCAGGCTGTCCGTTAGCAAGGGGGTCGCGCCCCAGGCGCGGCCCCGCTCGGTCGAGGAGCGCAACATCTCCGCCAGCGTGCGTCGCTGACGCTCGGTCATCGAGCCGATCGTCTTCTTCTCGGACATCGGGATCTGGGCGAGGAACTTGCGGCAGCGGGTCTGCCCCCAGCGGCGCTGACTCATCAGCAGGTCGGCGACGGCCATGCTGTGCGCCTCCCAAGGGCAGGACAGGATCACCTCGGCGGCATCGATCTGATCGAGCGAGACCTTGCGCTTGAGCTCCGCACGGGCCAGGCGAACCTTGTTGGCGCGCTCCAGGGCGCGCATGTACTGCGGAGCAGGGGCAATCGTCGCTGTCGCGTTCATTTGGGACTCTCCCCGTTGCGGCCCCGGGGGACCGAGCCGCAACATCCATGCTTGATTTTTTGACGAGTTAGCGCTCGGGAGGACGTCCAGAATCCACCCTGGGCCGGAGCCTTCAGCCCATCAA
This sequence comes from Solirubrobacterales bacterium, assembly GCA_044446425.1. GTDB lineage: Bacteria > Actinomycetota > Thermoleophilia > Solirubrobacterales > Solirubrobacteraceae > Palsa-744. Next base: position 20,712 of record JBIOEW010000014.1, read on the forward strand.
GATTGTCTTGGAGATGACAGGTGCGGAGCGAACCTGGACGACATGCGGAGCGCTCCCGCAAGCTATGTCAGGGCGGGGCATTCGGTCAACTAGGTTCTCGCGCTTCGTACGCTAGAAGCGACCTTTTTATGTTGGCTTCGGACTTGTGAAGATTTGGACAAGTCGCCCGGCGGGTATGGGCTCGGCGGCGAGGTCCTCAGACCTCACGCGATCACTCGGCGCCGGGCGCCGGAAGCGGACCGTGCTCCGCCTCGAACTTGCGCTTGACCCGCGCGAAGGCCTCCAGCGCGCGGTCGAGGGTGGCGGTGTCGTGCGTGGCCATCACGCTCGTGCGCAAGAGCGCGCCGCCGGGCGGCACGGCGGGGTGCAGCGCCGTGTTGACGAACACGCCCTCGTCATACAGCGCGCGCCACAGCACGGCCGCCTTCCAGTCATCGCCGACCAGCACGGGCACGATCGGCGTGACGATCGTCTGCGACGAGTCGCCCGCGCCCTCGCCGCCGGCGCGCAGGCCGGGGGCATGCTCCTGCACGGCTGCGTCGCGCGGGAGCGTCTGCGGGCGCACGACGGCGAAGCCCTGCGCTTCGAGCCCGTCGCGCAGGTGCCGCGCGTTCTCGAGCACGCGTGCGAGCAGCGGCGGCCCATCATCCGAGCGCAGCACGCGCAGCGCGGCTAGCGCCGCGCCGACGGCGGCAGGGACAGCCGATGCGGTGAACAGGAAGGCACGCGAGTACAGGCGCAGGTACTCGATCACCTCGTGCGGGCCTGCGACGAAGCCGCCGCAGGAGGCGAGCGACTTGGAGAACGTCCCCATGCGCAGGTCGACGCGGTCGGCGACGCCGAGCAGTTCGGCCGTGCCCGCGCCGCGTGCGCCCAGCACCCCGGCGCCGTGCGCCTCGTCGACCATCAGGCGCGCGCCGTAGCGCTCGCACAGCTCGCAGATCTCGTTCAGCGGGGCGATGTCGCCCTCCATCGAGAAGACGCCGTCGACGACGACGAGGATGCCGCCGCCGTCGTCCTGGGCGCGTTGCAGCATCTTCTCGAGCTTGTCCAGGCGGTTGTGGCGGAACGGGCGCAGCTTGGCGCGCGAGAGCAGGCAGCCGTCGAGGATCGACGCGTGGTCGCCGGCGTCGGCGATCACCGTGTCCTGCGGCCCGAGCAGCGTGCCGAGCGTGCCGACGTTGGCCTGATGGCCGGTCGTGAACACGATCGCATCCTCGCTGTCCATCCACTCGGCGATCTCGCGCTCGAGTTCGAGGTGCAGCGGGATCGTGCCGTTGAGCAGGCGCGAGCCGGTCAGGCCGGTGCCGTAGCGGTGCAGGGCATCCTCGGCACCTCCCATCACGCGCTCGTCGCCGGTCAGGCCGAGGTAGTTGTTCGAGCCGAGCATGATCCGCTCGGCGCCCTCCATCTCGACGACCGGCATCGCCGGCGAGCTGAGCAGATGGAAGTACGGCAGGATGTCCGCCTCGCGCGCCGCCGCGAGCAGCTCGGAGCGGTCGTGGCCGCGGACCTTCGCGAAGACGTCGATGGTGCTCTGCATGTAGTGTGCCTCGGCCGTGGGAGTCGAAATCAGGTCCGTTTCGGGCGGCAGAGATCTGAAGCGATTCATCGACCTCCCGTTCGGTCTGCATGCTAACCACCCGCAGTGGGTGCCCCCGCTGAAGCTCGAGCGGCGGCTGTTCCTGAGCCGCCGTTTCAACGCCTTCTTCAGCCATGGCGAGGCCGAGTACTTCCTCGCATGGCGCGACGGCCGCGTCGTCGGGCGCATCACCGCGCAGGTCAACGACGCGTTCAACGAGCACCAGGGAAAGAACTGGGGCTGGTTCGGCTTCCTCGAGTTCGAGGACGACCAGGAGGTGCTCGAGGCGCTGCTCGACGCCGCCGCGGCGTGGCTGCGTGAGCGCGGCAAGGAGCGCATCGTCGGTCCAGCCAGCTTTGCCATGAACGACGAGAGCGGCGTGCTGATCGAGGGCTATGAGCTGCGGCCGATGATCGCCCAGATGTGGAACCCGCCGTACTACCGCGAGCGCATCGAGGCGGCCGGCATGACCAAGGCGATCGACCTGCTGATGTGGAATCTCGAGGTCACCGACCGCGACAAAGTGCTGCCCGTGATCTGGGAGCTGGCCGAGAAGGCCCAGAGCGAGCACGGCATCCGCGTGCGCCCGATGCGCCGCTCCCAGCTACGCAAGGACATGGACAAGTTCGCCGAGGTCTACAACTCGGCGTGGTCGAAGAACTGGGACTTCGTCCCGTTCTCGAAGAAGGACCTGGACGCCTACGCGCAGGAGCTTCATCTGGTGTTCGACAAGCATTGGTTCATGATCGCCGAGCGCGAAGAGGACGGCGAGGTCGTCGGCATGGCGATCACCGTCCCCGACGCAAACCAGGTGCTGGCGAAAATGAAGGGCCGGCTGCTGCCGTTCGGCTGGTGGTACTTCCTCAACAAAGGCAGGCTGACCGACCGTGTGCGCGTCGGCTTCCTCGGCGTCAAGCCCTCCTACCAGCACACGGGCGTCGCCGCGCGGCTGTACCAGCTCCACTACGACGCCGCCGAAGCCCGGCCCCAGGATGGGGGCGAGATGGGCTGGATCCTCGAGACCAACACGCCGATGAACCGCGGCATGGAAGCGATGGGTGGCAAGATCGTCAAGCGCTACCGCATCTACGAGCGCGAGCTGTAGCGCGAGCGCCGGGGCCGGCAGCAGAGAGGTCTGAGAGGCTCTCTACACTTGGCCGGATGAGCACGTTCTCACAGCGGGTGGAGGCAGCGACGGAGCCTGAGGTAACGACCGCGTCGGGCCCCGAGGACCCGGGCGTCGAGGACGCGGGCGCCGCCGAGGGCGACTCGCTGCCGGTGCTGGCACAGGAGGCGCGCGTGGTGCGCGCCGAGGTCGTCTCCGGCGATCTGGCGGCGGCGCGCGAGGGGACGACGCTGCCGGCGGTGCAGGCCGCGGCGGTCGCGGCCGGCGGCTTCGTCGCCGGCGCTGCCGTGGTCGGGCTCGTCACGCGCCGCCAACGTCGCTCGCAGGCGCTTGCGCAAGGGAGCCGGGCTGGGCGACGGCTCGCGCGCGGTCGCCGTCGCAGCGCTTCGAGTGCGGGCGAGCTCGTGCAGATCGTCGGCAGCCGCTCGCTGCTGCTCGACGTGCACCTGCTCGGCGGCCGCGACTAGCGCGACGGCGGGCGGGCGCGGCAGGTGCGCACGGTCGAGCAGCGCGTCGAGGTACGCCCGGCGGGCCCCTTTCGCCTGCCCGGCGGCGCGATGGACGGCACGGTGCGCCGCCGCGGCGGCGTGCTCGAGCGGCTGCTGCACCACGAGGGCGAGCCGGTGCTCGTGCGTGTCGCGCAGACGGCCGGCGAGCGGGTTCTGTTCGGCGCGCGGGCCGGCACGCGCTCTGCCGCGTCCTACGGAATCGAGCGGATGCGCTTCGCGCTGGGCGTCGACGACGACCTGCGCGCGTTTCACCGCCGCTTCGCGAGCGACCCACTGATCGGGCGCTCGCTCAGCCGCCGGCCGTGGCTGCGCGTGCGGCGGCGCCCGGAGCCGTTCGAGGCGCTCGCCTGGGCGGTCTGCGAGCAGCTGATCGAGTACGAGCGGGCGGCCGCGATCGAGCGCCGGCTGCTCTCCGCGCTGGGGCGGCGCTGGATCGGCTGGGACGGCGCGGCCAGCCCGCTGCGCGACCTGCCGACGCCCGCGGCGCTCGCCGGCACGGCGCCGGCGCGGCTGGAGTCGTTCGACCTCGCCGCGTGCCGGGCGATCACGCTCGTGCGCGCCGCGCGCGAGGTGGCCAAGGGTCGCGTCGACCTGCACAGCTCAGACCACGAGGGCAGCTGGCGCAGGCTGCGCGCGATCCCCGGCATCGGCAGCTGGACGGTCGAGATGCTCGCGCTGCACGGGCAGGGGCGCCACGACCAGGTGCCCGCCGGCGACGTCGGCCTGCTCAAGCTCGTCGGCCGCCTGCTCAGCGGCGGCGACCCGTATGCGCGGGCGCAGGAGCAGGAGGTACGGGCCTTCTTCGCGCCTTACGAGGAGTGGGCCGGGCTGGCGGCCGTGCACGCGTGGGCGCTGTGAGCGATTGACGAGCTGAGCGCCGTTGGCGCCCCTGGGCGCGCCGCGTGCGCCGGCTCAGCTGCGGCTGCGCTCGCGCTCGCGCTCGACGAGCAGCGCGAACGTGGGGCAGGCCTGCGCGGCGCGCCTTGCGTGCTCGAGCACCGCGCCCGCGAGAGGCTCGTCGTCGAGTACCGGATAGCCCCACTCATCGAGCGTGATCCGCTCGGGCAGGAGCTCGGCGCACATGCCGTGCGCCTCGCAGGCGATCGGGTTCAGGCGCAGTCGGTAGCTCATCGGACCGCCCGTTCGCCGGCAAGCGGACGCGGGCGCCGGCGCGAGGAGGCGCGCTCGCGCGGACGGGACGCCGCGCGTGCCGGCACGCGGGGGTGCTCCGGCAGCGGCAGCTCGGAGCCGGCGGAGCAGCGCTCACACGCGCCGTGGCGGGCGTGGTCGGCGAACTCGTCGCGGAACACCTCGATCGCGCTGAGTGCGAAGCGGGCGGTGCCGTCTGGATGGGCGCACGCCCCCCGGCGGCGAACGAGCTGCGCGAGCATTTCGATGCGCTGCTCGGCGTCGTGGCCGGCCACTCCGGCCGCAAGCTCGGAGATCGTTGCGGCGAGCGCGCCGAGGCCGTGCACGCAGGGGCCGCATTGGCCGGCGCTCTCGCCGGCCATCCAGCGGGTGACGCGCGCGGTTTCGGCCACCGGGCAGGCGGCGTCGGAGAGCAGCGTGATGACGCCGGCCCCGAGCGAGGCGCGATGGCGCGCGAGCTGCGCATCGGAGAGCGCCAGATCGGCCAGCGACGCGCCGTCGACCCAGGCGCCGGCGTAGCCGCCGAGCAGGACCGCGCGGACCGGCGCGAGCAGGCCGCCGGCTGCGTCGATCAGCGCGCGCAGCGACGTGCCGTACTCGATCTCGTAGACGGCCGGCGCGGCGAGCGGTCCGGACAGCGTGACGAGCGTCGAACCTGGCTGCGCGGCCGTGCCGAGCGCGCTGAACCAGTCGGGCCCGTGACGCGCGATCAGCGCGACGTTGGCGAACGTCTCGGCGTTCGAGAGCATCGTCGGGCGTCGTCTGACGCCCTGCTCGAAGGGCATCGGCGGCGTGAACGTCGGCAGCGCCGGGCCGCCGTTGAGGTAACTGACGAGCGCCGACTCCTGTCCGGCCACGTATCCGCCCGGCACGGTCGACATTTCGATGCGCACGCCATCGCCGGCCCCGCGTTCCTCGATCGCCCGGGCGAGCGTCTCGGCGCCCGCGGAGGACTCGCAGACGCCGACGATCGCCTCGCGCGCGCCGAGCGCGTGCGCGACGGCGACGGCGCCGTCGAGCATCAGGTGCGGCGCGAGCTGACACAGCACGCGATCCTTGTCGCTCGCCGGCTCGCCCTCGGCTGCGTTGACGACGACGATCGGGCGACCGCGCTGCGCCGCCACGGCGCGCAGCTTCGCGCCCGTCGGGAAGCCGGCGCCTCCACGTCCGCGCAGGCCGGCCCGCTCGACCTGCTCGATCAGCTCATCCGCTGAGCGGCGTCTGCGCTTGCGCTCGTGCGGGAGCTCGCCGTGCACGTCGAGGTGGCGGTCGATGTCGAGCGCTTCGCCGGCCGCCGGCACGCCTCTGAGCAGGCGCGGCAGCGAGCCTGCGCCTGCCGGGTCGGCCGGCTGAGGGGGCCGCTCGTATACGCGCGTAGCGTCGTCGGCCGTGGAGAACTCGGCTGTGGGGAATGACGCGGTCATCGTTTTCCGCCCTTCGTCGTCTTGACGTGTGCGGAATGCGCCAGCAGCTTGGCCGGCGTGCCCGAGCGCCGCGGCCATTCGGACCCGAGCGGGCCGCCCGGCAGCCACAGCAGCAGGAACAGCGAGAACGCGCCGGCGCCGCCGAGTGCGGCGCCGCGTGCGCGCAGGTGCTCCGGCCAGCCGGAGATCGCGCGAGCGAGCACCGCCGCCAGCACGACGAGCAGGCAGAGGATGCTGAGCGCGAGCAGCCATCCGGCCTTCACGTCGGTGCCCGTGCCGAAGCTGTGCAGCAGGGCGATCGGCCAGCTCGCATAGGTGAGCCAGTGGATCGCGCGCCAGCCGGCGAAGCCGAGCCGCCGGCGCAGCAGGCTGCTGATCGTGACGGCCAGCAGCATGTCCAGCGAGAGCGCGCCCAGGCCGAGCCAGAAGGGGCGGTAGCTGCCGACGAACGGGATCACGGCGTCGACGATCGAGATCGGCGCGAAGCTGTCGAGGATCGACGTGAGCACGTGCACGCCGAGGAACGCCATCGCCAGCAGCGAGACGTTGCGATGCAGCGTGTCGAGCGCGAAGCGCGGCCAGCGCGGCGTGCTCCAGCGGCGGACGTCGATCACGCCGAGGGCCACGGCGAGCGTCAGCAGCAAGAGGGCGACGACGCCGGTCGAGCGCGTCAGATACCAGGAGGCGCTGCCGCCGACGACAGCGAGCGGATCGATCATCCCGCCACCGCCGCGCTCGCCTGGGTGGACCGGGGCGCCGGCCAGCGCCCGATCGTCGTCACCGAGCCGTCCTGGTCCAGCAGTCTCGCCGGAAGCTCGAGCTCGGCCAGCCAGTCCAGCGCCGAGCGACCGCGCACGAGCGAGGCGGTGCAGGCGATGTTCGCGTGCGCGCAGCTCTCGGCGGCGACGCTGACCGTGCGCCAGCAGGTGTCGGCGGGCGTTCCCGTCGCGGGGTCGAGGATGTGGTGCATCGTGCGGCCTTCGTGGCTCCAGCGGCGCACGGTCGTGCTCGACGTCGCCAGGCCGCCCGAGTGGATCGAGATCGTCTGCCCCGGCGCCGTGGCGTCGCTGCGGTGGTCCTCGGTCACGTGGATGCGCCAACCGCCGTCGGGTGCCGGCCCGGCGGTGGCGATGTCGCCGCCGAGGCTGACGAGTACGCCGCAGCCGGCGGCCGTGTGGGCGCCCGCCGCCGCGCGATCGGCCGCGAGCGCCTTGGCGGTGGCGCCGAGGTCGAGCCGCAGCCCTGGCGGCAGCCGAACGGTGCGCGTCGCGCGCTCGAGCGACACCGCGCGCCAGCCGCTGAGCGCCCGCAGCTTCAGTACGGGGGAGTGCGACGGTGGAGCCGACTTGCCATCTGTCCGCGGGGGCTCGCTGCCCGGCGCCGGCAGCAGGCGCCAGTCGCGGTCATAGCCGGCGAGCTCGAGCGCACGCCCGAGTGTGGGGTCGACGTCGCCGCCCGTCATGCGCGCGGCGTCGAGCGCGAGCGACAGCGCCTGGAGCAGTAGCGGGCTGAGGAGGATCGGCCGGCCCGGGCGGTCGTTCAGCCGCGAGAGCTCGGAGTCGGGGCGGAAGCGGCTGCAGGTGCGATCGATCGCCGCCAGCTCGGACTCGACGGAACGGCGGGCCGCCGCCAGCCCGGCCGGATCGGCGGTGCGCAGCACGACGCTCGTGCCGAGCGCCTGCCAGACGGCGCATCCGCTCCAGCGCGAGGAATGCGAGGCGTGCCCGGGCATCACGATCCCCCCGAGACGACCGGTGCTTCCGCTTCCGGCGCCGCTTCGGGCGCCGCCGCTTCGGGCGCGGGTTCCGGGGCAGCTTCCTGCGCAGGCGCGGATTCTCGGGCGGGAGCGCTCGACGAAGGCGCCGATTCCTGCGTCGCTTCCGGCGAGGGTTCGGTCGGCGCTTCGCTGCTCGATTCACTCGCTTCGGGCGGTTGCGCCGGTGGCTTCAGCGTGCTCGTCGAGGTCGAGCTGTGCGTGGAGGAGTGACTCGCGTGCTTGTGCGCAGCTTTGGCCGCGGCGCTGGAGCTCGCGTGTGCGCTTCCGGGGAACGCGTGGGCGACGACCTCGGTCAGCACGCCCGTCACGGTGAGGCTGCCCGCGAGCAGCCAGCGGTTGACGCGGCTGAGCCTGCGCAGCGAGCTGTCGCGTGCATGTGTGGCGTGGCGGCGCATTCAGTGGTGCAGGTTGTGGGCCGAGAGCCAGGGTCCGTACTGCGGGATCAGCACGATCGCGAGCACCACGCCGAACGCCAGCGCGCTCGTCAGCGAGAGCGTCCGCCCGGCGCGTCCGTTGACGCTGTCGCGCGAGCCAAGGTACTGCTGCCACGCGCCCCTCTTGGCGCTCGTGCTCATGTGCGCCGGCCCGTAGTCGGCGCTCAGCGAGCGCAGCATCGTCGGCAGGTGCGCGAGCACGTGAATAGCCATGAATGCGACCCAGACGATGAAGCTGACCTTGTGGATCGGCAGCAGTGCCTCGCGCGAGCTCGGCCCCGCGAACAGCAGCGCGATGCCGCTGACGAAGACCACGAGCGTGCTCAGAATCACGATCGGCGCGATCATCCGCAGCGGTAGCGCGGGCGGTCCCTTGCGCCGGTAGCGCGGATTCGCTGTGTAGTAGCGGGCGAAGCGGTAGCCCGTGCCGGCGAGCTTCAGCAGCACCGGGCCAACCAGCAACATGCCCACGAACAGGTGGACGGAGAGGAGCGGCCCGAGGGCGATGATCGTCACGCCGATCACGGCGAGCAGCACGATCAGCACTGCGCCGGCGGCGGACGTGAGGCGTTCGTTCCCCGTCGTCCCGCCGCCGACGAGGCCTCCGAGGCGAGCCCAGGTCGACGGCGGGAACGACGCTTGACGGTCGACTGCCATGGCTCGCAGTGTGTGAGCGGGAACTAAGGACGCGGTAACAGGTAGATGAGAAAGTTCTCTGAAACCCGTAGGCGCCCGTAGCGGGGGGTGTGCGGCCTATCCTTGTGCAATGTCGGCGAGCACGCGCGCACAGCGCGGTGAGGCGCATTCGGCCGGTGACGAGCCGGCGGCGCAGCGCGAGTCACAAGCGGTCGCGCGCGTCCTGCTGATCGAGGACGAGCCGGGGATCGTCGATTTCGTGCGGCGCGGTCTGGAAGCCGAGGGCTTTGCCGTGGACGCGGCGCTCGATGGAATCGAGGGCGAGCGCCTGGCGATCGGCGGCGACTGCGACGCGGTCGTGCTCGATCTGATGCTCCCCGGGCGCTCGGGCTTGGAGATCCTGCAGGGCCTGCGCCGCGCGCGACCGACGCTGCCGGTGATCGTGCTGACCGCGCGCGGCGAGGTCGAGGATCGCGTGGCGGGCTTGGAGGCCGGCGCCGTCGACTACCTGGTCAAGCCGTTCTCGATCGCCGAGCTGGTGGCGCGCGTGCGCACGCATCTGCGCGTCGTCGCGCAGGCCTCCGCCAACACGCTGCGCGCCGATGACATCGAAGTCGACCTGCTCACGCGCAAGGCCAACCGAGCGGGCCGCGCCGTGACGCTCTCGACGACCGAGTTCGAGCTGCTCGCCCACCTGATGCGCCACCACGGCCAGGTGCTCTCGCGCGAGCAGATCCTCAGCGCCGTGTGGGGCTACGAGCACGATCCGACGACCAACGTGGTCGACGTCTACGTCGGCTACCTGCGGCGCAAGCTCGGGGCGCCCGGCGATCCAGCGCCGATTTTCACCGTGCGCGCCGTCGGCTACCGGCTGGGCATCAGCGGCTGAGCGCGATGCGCGGCTCACGCGAACGCCTCGCGCGGATCGGGCTGCGCTGGCGGCTGGCCGGCTGGATCGCACTCGTGACGCTGCTCTGCACGGGCGTCGCGTTCGTCGCCGTCTACAGCGGCACGGGCACCCAGCTGCGCCGGCAGATCGACGGCGAGATCACGACCTACGCCAACGGGTTCACGCACGATCTCGCCCGCGGGGGCCCGACCACCAGCGCGCGCGCGTACGCCCAGGCGGGCGAGTACGTGCGCGATCAGTCCTTTGCCGCCGGGTCGATCGTGCTGTTCGCGAGCGTCCCCGGCCGCGGCACGCTCACCAACCGCCTGGAGCTCTTCTCCAACGCGTCCAGGCCCGACGACGGCGAGACCGCCGCCGAGCAGGCGCACGAGAATGCGCTCTCGGCCACGCTGCTCACGACCCCCGCCGGCTACTCCACGCTGCCGCTCGGCGATGTCGGCCAACTGCGTCTGCTCAAGCGCCACGTACGGCTGCGCGACGGCTCCTATGTCACGGTCGGCGTCGGCGAGTCACTGGCCGGGGTCTCGCATGCGCAGGCGAGCGTGGCGCGGGCGTTCATCCTCGCCGGGATCATCGCGCTGGCCGGCGCGCTGCTGGCGGCCTATCTGATCGGCACGCGCGTCTCGCGACCGCTGCGGCGGATGGCCGCGGTCGCGGCGCGCGTCGACGCCGGCGATCTGCACCCGCGGATCCACGACCCCGAGGGCGAGGCACGCGAGGTGCGCGTGCTCAGCGACGCCTTCAACCACATGCTCGACCGGCTGACCGAGGCGTTCGCCGGACAGCGCGCGTTCGTCGCCGACGCCTCGCACGAGCTGCGCACGCCGCTGACCGTGATCCGCGGGCAACTCGAAGTGCTGGCCGCGCAGGAGCAGCCCTCGCCCGCCGAACTGCGCCGCGTCGAGGCGCTCGTGCAGGCCGAGATCGGGCGCGTCAGCCGGCTCGTCGACGACCTGCTGCTGCTCGCGCGCAGCGAACAGACCGAGTTCCTGCGCCTGGAGCCGATCGAGCTGCGCCCGTTCGTCGAGCAGCTGTGGGACGGGATGGGGCTGCTCGCCGAACGTCGCTTCGAGCTCGCCGGCGGGGTGCCTGAGGGAGTGCTCACTGCGGACCCCGACAGGCTCGCCCAGGCGCTGCGCAACCTGATCGGCAACGCGATCGAGCACACGGCTCCCGCGCTCGGGCTCGTGCGCCTGGGCGTGCAGGCGCTGCCTTCCGGACGCCTGCGGCTGCTGGTCGAAGACGACGGTCCGGGGATCCCGCGCGAGCAGCGAGAGCGGGTCTTCGATCGCTTCCACCGCACCGACTCCGCGCGCGACCGCGCTTCCGGCGGTACGGGTCTGGGCCTCTCGATCGTGCGCGCGATCGCGATCGCGCACAGGGGCGAGGTGAGCGCAGGCAGCTCGCCCGAGAACGGCGCCCGCATCGAGCTCGTGATCCCCGGCTTCGTGCCAAGCGCGCCGCCGGGCGCTCCGCCCCGGGCGCACCCGGTCGGGGCGGCGCCGCTAGCGCAGGATGCCGGTGTGCCCGAGCGAGTAGCGGCCCGGCTGGGGCCACACGCATAGGCCGTGCGGTCCGAGGCCGACGGGGATGCGGTGCAGCAGCCGCCCGGTACGCGTCGAGATCGCATAGACCGAGGAGTCCGAGCGGCCCGAGAGCCAGAGGATGCTGCCATCGGCCGAGACGCCGCCCATGTCGGGCGAGCCGCCGCCCGGTAGCCGCCACTTGGCGATCGGCCGGCGCGTGGCGAACGAGATCACGCTGATCGATCCTTCGGCGCGATTGGAGACGTACAGATCCTCGCTGTTGCGGCTCGGGTAGAGCCCGTGGGCGCCGGCGCCGGTCAGCTCGAAGCGAATCACCCGTAGCTTGCGCACGTCGATCAACCAGACCCCGCCGAGCGCCATGTCGGCGACGTAGAAGGTGCGGCCGTCCGGCGAGAGCTTGACGTCCTGCGGCTTTGCACCGGCCGCGAGCGGAATCTTGCGCACGACGCGCTCGCTGCGCAGGTCGACGACGATCAGGCTGCCGTCGAACTCACACGAGGCCAGCGCGTAGCGCCCTCCCGCGGTGAAGTCCATGTGGTCGACGCCGCGGCACTGCGGCGTCGGCAGCGCACGGTGCAGCGCCATCGTGCGCGGATCGCGGAAGTCGAGCTCGCGACGCGCCTCGGCGACGACGATCGCCCAGCGGCCGTTCGGCGTGAAGTACATGTTGTAAGGGTCGGTCACCGGGATCGGCCGCCCCGGCCGCCCCGTACGCGGGTCGATCGGCGTGAGGCTGTTGCCGAGGTCGTTCGTGACGTACAGCGTGCGCAGGTTCCAGGCGGGCACCACGTGTTGGGGCAGCGCGCCGACCGGGAAGCTGTCGATCACCTTGAACGTCTTCTGCGAGATCACGTCGACCGTGTTCGATTCGCTGTTGGGCACGTACACGAGCGCCCTGTCGCCGCGCACGCGCGGGCTGAAGCGCCCGGGGCGGTCGGCCGCGTAGACATCGCTGTGCCCGAGCGGTGGCGGCACTCGCCCGGGGCGCGGGACTTCGACGCCCTTGCCCGCGCGAGCGCCGTCGCCGGCGCCGGTATCGGCCGACGCGCCGCTGGGGGATCGGCCGACCTGGGAGCCGCCGCCGCACGCGGCGAGGCCCGTCGTCGCGAGCGCCAGCGTCGTCGTGGCGACGAGCGTGCGCAGCGCGCTCATCGTGCGGCGGGCAGGAGCGTCAAAGCACGGTCGTGCACGGTCCCTGCCCTGTCGCGGCCACCGACGGCGACGATGCGTCCGGGCAGCGAAGCCGCGCCGAGGTCGGAGAGCGCTTGCGGAAGGCGCCCGGCTGGGCTGATCGCGCCGCTCGCCGGGTCGACCGCGAGGATCGCCGAGGTCTGATCGGTGAGCCCTTCGCCGCGCCCGCCGAGCAGGTACATGTAGCCGCCAAGCGAAGCGCCCGCGGCGTGCGTGAGGGCGTGCGGCAGCTCGCCGATCTGCTGCACGCGCCCGCTCGCCGGATCGAAGGAGAGGATTGCCCGCTGGGCCGTTTCGCCTGAGGTGCCGCCGGCGATCAGCAGGCGCCCGCCGACCGCCGCGACGGCGGCGTAGCGCAGCGGGCGCGGCAGCATCCCGGCGACGTGCGTCGCCCCGCCGGGCGTGAACGCGACGATCGTGCGCAGCGGCGTCGTCTCGGTGTAGCCGCCGACGACGTAGGCGGTGCCGCCGATCGCGGCCGCGGCCACGTCGGAGGACGGCGCCGGTAGATGTGCCACGAGATGCGCTCCCGAGCGCGTGACTTCGAGGATCGATGAGCTCGCCGTGCCGGCGTTGCCGCCGCCGAACAGGTAGGCGCGCCCGGAGATGCTTGCCGCGGCGGCGTCGTGCAGCGCTTCGGGCAGCTGCGCGACGGCGCTCGCCGAACCGCCGTCGATCAGCGTCACGCTCGCCAGCGAGGAGTCGGCCGCGTCGAGCCCGGCGAGCGCGAGCACGCCGCCGAGCCCGGCGGTCACGCCCGGCAGCTGCACGGCTTCGGGCAGCTTCGTGCTCGCGCCGACGTGCAGCGACGGGGGTGGTCCGGCAGCCGTCGTGCCACCGTGCGTCGAGGCGGAGCTGCTGGAGCTGCCGGTGTGAGCGCCGGCGGTGGCCTGCGCCGCGGCCCGGCTGCCGTTGCCCGAGCCCGACCCCGCGCCACCGCAGCCGGTCAGAAGCAGGGCGGCGACCGCGGCACAGGCGGCCGGCAGCGCCGCGACCGAGCGTTGCGTCTTGGAACGCTTGGCGGCGGACACTCCGGGCAGCTTCCCCGAGGCGTCTAAAGCGACGCTGAGCGGGCGATGAGAACCCGCTTAGGGCGGGCGCGGCGCGATCGCCTAACCGAAGAACAGCTCCGCCGTCTCGTACAGCCCGGGGTCGAGCAGCTTCGGCTCGCGCAGCGCCTCGGCCAGCGGTGTCTCGACGATCTCGGTGCCGCGCAGTCCGACCATCACGCCGGAGCGCCCGCCGAGCGCGGCGTCCATCGCGGCGACGCCGAAGCGCGTAGCGAGCACGCGGTCGAACGCGACAGGCGTGCCGCCGCGCTGCACGTGGCCGAGGATCGTCACGCGGCTCTCATAGCCCGTTCGCCGCTCCAGCTCGCCCTCCAGCATGACGCCGATCCCGCCGAGCCGGGCATGCCCGAAGGCGTCTGTCGCCGTGCCCTCGAGCACCTGCAAAGTGCCCTCGCGCGGCGTCGCGCCCTCGGCGACGACGACGATCGAGAAGCTGCGTCCGCGCTCGTGGCGGGCGCGCAGGTGCGCGACCACGGTGTCGATGTCGAACGGGCGCTCGGGTACGAGGATCGCGTCGGCGCCGCCGGCCAGACCGGCATGCGTGGCGATCCAGCCCGTGTGCCTGCCCATCACCTCGAGCACCATCACGCGGTTGTGTGACTCGGCCGTCGTGTGCAGGCGGTCGACCGCGTCGGTCACGATCTGCACGGCCGTCTGGAAGCCGAACGTCACGTCGGTGCCGCCGAGATCGTTGTCGATCGTCTTCGGCACGCCGACGATCGGCACACCCGCCTCGTGCAGCTTCAGCGCCACGCCGAGCGTGTCCTCGCCGCCGATCGGGATCAGCGCATCGATCTCCCGTGCGCGCAGGGTCTCGCGGATCGCCGCCGTCCCGTCCTGCCCGTCGGCGTACGGGTTCGTGCGCGACGTGCCGAGGATCGTGCCGCCGCGCGGCAGGATGCCTGCCGTGCTCGCGAGCGTCAGCTCGATCGCGTCGTCGGTCAGTACGCCGGCCCACCCGTAGCGGAAGCCGACGAAGCTGTTGCCGGGCTCGGCCAGCCCGCGGCGCACGACCGCGCGGATCACCGCGTTCAGGCCGGGACAATCGCCTCCGCCGGTCAGCAGTCCGATGCGCATTCGCTCAGCCTAGAGAGGATCGAGCGCCCGGGTGCGCCCCGGGCGCTCAGATGCCCTGGCCCGGCAGGAACTCGTTGGTGAACGGTGGCAGCGCCGAATTCGGGTTGTGCTTGAGCAGCGCGTGATCGAACATCCAGCGTCCGAACGAGGCCCACGCCGAAGGCGTCTGCCAGCCGAACGGCTTGCCGGCGCTCGGCACGGCGGCCGGCAGCGTCTGCTCGATCGAGGCGAGCTGCAGCTTCTGCTGTAGCGAGGGGTTGGCCTTGACGACGAGCGCCGCCGCCGCCGTCGGGTCGGCGCGGACCTCGTGCTCGCCGCGCGTGAGCGCCTGCATGAACGCGCGCAGATCCTGCCCGTGCGTGTGCGCCTCGTCTTCGCGCACGACCAGCACGAGCTCGTTGTACGTCGGCACGCCGGCTTTGTCGACCGGGATCACCAGCGGTTGCTTGTGCATCTGCTGTAGCTGGATCGCCTCGTAGTTCCAGAAGCCGCCGAGCGTCGCCGCGACTTTATTCGAGAGCATCGCCTGCACCAGGTTGAAGCCGACGTTGACTTCCTTGACGCTCGCCGGGTCGGCGCCGGCCGACTGCACGGCCGTCTTCAGCTCGGCCGCCTGGTAGGGGATGCCGGCCGTGCCGACGGTCTTTCCGGCGAGGTCCGCCACCTTGCGAACGTGGCCCTGCGGCAGCGCGATGATCGAGGTCAACGGCCGCTGTACGAGCGCGCCGATCGAGACGAGCTTGAAGCCTTCATCGCGCGCAAGCAGCAGCTCGGGCTCGTATGAGATCGCCATGTCGGCCTTGCCCGCCGCGAGCAGCTTGAGCGGTTCGGAGGGGTCGGCCGGCGTTTGCGGCTTGACGTCGAGGCCGACCGCGCCGAAGTCGCCGTGCGCGATTCCGGCGTAGAGCGCCGCGTGGTCGGCGTTGGGGAAGAAGTCGAGCACGACCGTGAAGGGCTTAGTGCCCGACGGCGAGATCTTGTCCTGCTTGGAGCCGCATGCCGAGAGCACGAGCAGCGAGCCCGTCGCCAGCAGCAGGGCGAGCCCCCTCGCCGTGCGACGGCGCGCGCTGCGGTGCGATGCGGTCAGCGGTGCGGACATCGTTCTCAAGTCGTCTCTCCTCTATTCGGGTGCGCCCACGGCGCGAGCACGCGCTCGGCCACGGACAGGGCGTAGAAGCATGCGATCGCCAGTGAAAACAGCACGACCGCCGCCGCGTAGGCCCGCGGCGTCTGCAGCGCCGTCAGGTCGGCGTTGATCTCGTGGCCGAGGCCCGCGTGGACGCCGCTCGTGGCGGTCTGGGACTCGGCGATGTATGCGCCGATCACGCCGACGGCGAGCGCGATGCGCGCGCCGCTCAGCGCCGCCGGCAGCGCCGCCGGCAGCTCGGCGAAGCGGAACGCCTGCCAGCGCGAGGCGTCGAGCGTGCGCAGCAGCTTCAGCTGCTCGCCCTCGATCGCGCGCAGGCCGTCGACCGTCGTCACGAGCACCGGGAAGAAGCAGATCAGCACGATCACGACGAGCTTCGGCAGCACGCCGAAGCCCCACCAGAACACGAGCAGCGGCGCGATCACCGCGACCGGTATCGCCTGCGAGCCGACCGCCAGCGGGTAGACCGCGCGGCGCAGCGGGCTCGACAGGTGGACGGCGACGGCGAGCGCGAAGCCGAGCGCGAGCGCGAGCAGGATGCCGAGGCCGACCTCCTCGGCCGTCGGTCCGAGGTTGGCCGCGATGAAGCCCGCGTTGTCCCACAGCGCCGATGCCACGGCGTGCGGCGCGGGCAGCACAAACGAGCTCGTCGTGCCGAGGTCGGCGTACGCCTCCCATATGCCGAGCAGCGCAAGCGCGAGCAGCAGGGGCGCCAGCAGGCGCGACGGCGACGGTCGCCTCACGCGGGCTGCGCTCCCGCCAGCAACCCGAGCGCCCGCTCACGCAGTGCGATGACGCCGGCCTCGGTGCGCGTGCGCGGGCGCGGAAGGTCGACCTCGATCTCGCCCGCTACGCGTCCCGGCCGCGGCGAGAGCACGAGCACGCGGTCGGCGAGCAGCACGGCCTCCTCGACGTCGTGCGTGACGAGCACGACCGTGCGCGGCGAGCGCGCCAGCGCCCCTACGAGCCAGTCCTGCATCTCTGCCCGCGTGATCGCGTCGAGCGCGCCGAAGGGCTCGTCGAGGCACAGCACGGGCTTGCCCGCGAGCAGCGTGCGCGCAAACGCGACGCGCTGGCGCATGCCGCCCGACAGCTCGCTTGGGTGCGCGCGCTCGAAGCCCTGCAGGCCGAGCTCGGCGAACAGCGCGCTCGCGCGCTCGCGTGCCCGTGCGCGCGGCACGTGCGCCACGCGTAGCGCGAGCGCCGCGTTGTCGCGCGCATCGAGCCACGGCAGCAGCAGGTCGCGCTGGGGCATCAGCACCGCCGGCTCGCTCTGCAGCGTGCCGGCATCCGGCGTTTGCAGTTGGCAGATCAGCTCGAGCAGCGTCGTCTTGCCGCAGCCGCTAGGGCCGACGACCGCGAGCAGCTCACCGCGCGCCACCCGCAGCGAGATCCCGGCGAGCGCAGGGACATCCGTGCCGCGGCGGTCCGTGAACGTGCGCTCGACCGCCTGTAGCTCGATCGCGTGATCCGCCGCCGTGGGCTCGCGCGTCGGCTGCGCTCCGCCGGGCGGGCGGCTGGTGCGGGATTGCAGTTCGGTTGCCACTTCGCTCCCTTCGCGGGCATTACCCCACAGGTTCTAAGGGTCGGCGCCGGTGGAGCAAGCTCCCGGGCACCATCTCAGCCAGCCTGCCGCCAGCCCCCCTGGTGTCTGCTTCTTCGGCCTGATGCTACTCCGTGAAGATCCAGGACTGTGGCCAGCATCTTCCTCGGTCACGCAGTCATACTCGCCACATGAAGATCGCCATCTCGGTCACTGATGAGATGCTCCACCGCGTCGAGCGGGCAGCGCAGCGATTGGGGTCTCCCGCAGTGAGTTCTATGCGCGGGCCGCGCAGAGCCGGCTCGATGCGATGGAGGACGAGGACACCACCGCGGAGATCAATCTCGCGGTCGCCGAATCCCCGTACGACTCAGCATTTACCGACGCTGCTGGGGCTGCCCTCGCCGCCGGCGATGAGGGCTAACACTCGCGGCGAAGTCTGACCGGGCGCCCTCAGGCCGAGACGACCGGCCGCGTCAGCGCCCGCACGAAGTCCTCGAGCTGCGCTGTGGTCCAACACTCGAAGGCGGTGCAGAACTCCTCGTAGGCGGCGATCACCGAATCGCCGTAGTTCCAGTACAGGCGCGGCTCGGGATTCAGCCAGAACGTGCGCCCGGCGCGCGCGGCGATCTGCGCGAAGATGTCCGCGCGCGGGTCGCGCCCGTTGGTGCGCGCGTCGCCGAGCACGATCACGGTCGCGCGCGGGTGCAGGTCGTCCTCGACCTGCACGAGGAACTCCGACCACACGCGGCCGTAGTCGGTGTAGCCCGAGATGTCGGCCACGCCCGCGTCTGAGCCGATCCGCTCGCTGACCGCTTTGAAGTTGCGCTCGTGTTCGAAGATGTCGGTCACCTCGGAGATCCGCTCGATGAACACGAACGAGCGCATCTTGCGGAACGTGTCGTGTAGCGCGTGCAGCACCGAGAGGAAGAACACCGAGGCCGAGGTGACGCTCGTGGAGACGTCGCACAGCACGTAGATCTCCGGCCGTTTGGGGCGTTTGGGGCGGAACTTCAGCTCGACCGGCACGCCGCCGGTCTGCAGCGATGCGCGCATCGTGCGGCGCACGTCGACGTGCGCGTGCTTGCGGTGGCCGCGCATCTGGTTGCCCTGCGTCGCCAGGCGCCGGCGCAGCTGTGCGACGACGCGGTGCACCGCGGCGAGGTCGGCGAGCGGGCCCGAGGGCAGCGCGCGGTCGAGCTCGCCGAGCGGGCGCGCCGGCGGCAGGCTGCCCGTGCGCTCGATCTGCGAGCGCTCGAGCTCGCGGCGCAGCAGCGCCTCGAAGCGGCGCAGCGCATCGCGCGGCAAGCCGTCGTGGCGCGGGTCATCCGCGGGCAGCTCCGGCTGGGGCTCCGCGCGCAGGCCGAGCGCGCGGCGGATGCGCTGCACGTCGACGCCGATCACGCCCGAGCCCTCCTGGCGTCGCGCGAACGCCGCGATCGCCATCCGCGCGAGGTCGCGCATCGCGCCCTCCGAGCCGTCGCGCAGCGCCTGCGCGATCTCCGCGCGCAGTGCGTCGAGCTCCTGCTCGGAGAGCTCGCCGAGCATCGCCAGGTCCTCCTCGCGAATGCCCTCGCGCGTCGCCGCCAGCTCGACCGCGCGGAAGAAGAAGCGCTCGAACACGAGCTCGAACACACGCCTGTCCTCCTGGCTCTTGGCGAGCGTCGCCGCGAGCGCCTCGCGAAAGTCCTCGCGCTCGGTCCAGTCGATCTCGGCGAGCACGGCGAACGCGTCGAGCAGCTCCGAGGTGCCGACTGCGACGCCCTCGCCGCGCAGCTCCTCGCCGAATTCGAGGATCCGCGCGGGCAGCCCCGGCCGCGCGGCCTGCGGGTCCAGGCCTGGGTCGTTGCCGGGCACGCTTGCCACGCCGGCCCTCAGGCGACGTCGGCCGGCGAGCCGAGCTTCAGCCCGACGCGCTCGGCGACCACGTCCATGTCGGTGCGGTGCTTGACGATCACCGACATCGTTTCCGTAAACGTGTCGGCGTCGATGTCCTCGACGCCGAGCAACAGCAGCGCGCGGGCCCAGTCGATCGACTCGGCGATCGACGGGGGCTTCTTCAGGTCGAGCGCGCGCACCATGCCGATCACCTCGACCAGCCGGCGGGCGACGGTCTCGCGCAGCTCGGGCGTGTGCAGGCGCACGATCTCGAGCTCGTGCTCGAGCTCGGGGTAGTCGAGCCAGAGGTACAGGCAGCGGCGCTTGAGCGCCTCCGTCAGCTCGCGCGAGTTGTTCGAGGTCAGCAGCACGATCGGGTGCGTGCGCGACTCGACGCGACCGAGCTCCGGGATCGAGATCTGGAAGTCCGAGAGCACCTCCAGCAGCATCGCCTCGAACTCCTGGTCGGTCTTGTCGATCTCATCGATCAGCAGCACCACGGGCTGCTCGGAGGAGATCGCCGTCATCAGCGGGCGCGCCAGCAGGAACTCCTCGCCGAAGATGTCCTCCTGCACCGCCTCCCAGCCCGTGCCCGACGCCTCCGCCTGGATGCGCAGCAGCTGCTTGCGGTAGTTCCACTCGTACAGCGCCTTCGCCTCGTCCAGGCCCTCATAGCACTGCAGGCGCACCAGCTCGCGCCCGAGGTACTTCGCCAGCGACTTCGCCAGCTCCGTCTTGCCGACGCCCGCCGGGCCCTCCACGAGCACCGGCTTGCCGAGCTTCGTCGCGAGGAATGAGACGAGCGCCGTCGACTCGCCCGGCAGGTAGCCCACGGAGCGCAGGCCCGCGGCGACGTCGGCGACCGATCCGGGCGAGGGGGCGGGGGCGCCGGGCGCCTCGGGCGAGGGGAGAGACATCGTCTGGGCAATCATAGGCGTCCGCCGGTTGGTCGTCCGCGCGCGAGTTCGAGCTCCGCGACGCGAGAGCTACGTGCGGATCTCCTCCTCAAGCCGCTCCCCTGGCTCAGTGCTCAGACCGCGCCGGTCCGAGCGTTCGGCGCGCTATGGGCACCGCGAAAAGAGCGACGCGCGCTCGACCGGATCGTCGGTACGTAGGCGGCGCAGGCCGGCGAGAACCGTCCCAAGTCGCCTGGATCATTGGCGTCAAAGCCGATTCAGGACTGGCTCTTGTCAACGTTACTTATGTCAGACAAAAGTGATAGGCTCCAAGGACTGAGCGTGCGATTCGCACGTTCGGCTGGCAAGCACCGGATCTCCAAGGACAGCAGCCGCCATGTCATTGCGCACTACCGCGCCAGATTCGAGGAGCCTCCCCCGCCTGACAGCCCGGCGTCAGGATCGATCCGCATCGTTTACCTCGGCGAGGATGCGCACGGCCGCGCGCTCGAGGTCATGGCTGTCGAGCGCGACAGCGGGGATCTGCTGGTGATCCACGCGATGCCGCTGCGAGAGAAGTACCGCAAACGCTATGAGGAGGCGCCTAGATGACCGAGTTCAAGACGGCCAGCGGCGACGTGCTCACCGACGAGATCATCGACGAACTGGCCGAGGAGGCAGAGCGTGGTTATGACCTGACGAAGGCCACGAGGGTTACGTTTGGCAGACCGTCGCTCGGCGCCGCGGGCGTTTCTCCACGCGTTCAGGTGCGCGTGGACCCAGAGCTGGCCGAAGCGCTGAAGTCCCGCGCCAGAGAGGAGCATCGCTCCGTCAGCGAGATCGCCCGAACCGCCCTCCGCGAGTATGTCGAGCGCGTTGCCTGAGCTTCCGCGACAGCGGGAGTGCGCCCGGGGGCCTGCGAGAGGCGCCGTTTGCAGACGGCGCGTTCGGTTCCTCTGCTCCTACTCGTCTTCCGGCGTTGGATCCTCGAAGGACATCTGCTCGGAGGGCCCCGGCGGGTAGCGCGGCCGATCGCGCCGCGAGCGCCGCTCACCGGCCGGTGTGGACGGCGCTGTCGGGGCTGTCGGGGCGGCCTCGCCACCGGGGGCGCGTGCCGGCACGGCTCGTCCCGGTGCTGGTCGCGCAGGAGGTACCCCTTCGTCCCCGGCATCAGCCGCTTGCTCGGGCGATGTGATGACCGTGGTCCGCTCGTCTGGGCGCTCGCTCGCGCGACGCGCGTCCGCGTCGTGATCCCGTCGGCTGGAGCGCGAGAGTGGCGGGGCGCCGTGCTCGCTCGCGCGCACGCGCCGCCCGACGTAAGCGAGCCCGAGCGCCAGCAGCAGCGCGACGAAGATGCCCCACTGCACGCCGACGGTCGAGACGATCCGCTCATTGCCCTGTAGCCCGGGCTTGTCGAACAGGCGGTAGAAGACGAGGATCGCCGCCCACGCGCCGGCGACCATCACGACCGTCCCGTCGCCGCCGGGCAGCTGGAAGTCGCGCTGCTCGGCGCGCGCGAACAGCATCGACAGCACGCCGACGCTGACGAGCAGCACGGCGGCCTCGACGAAGGAGAAGGCCTGGAAGGCGCTGAGGCTCTGCTCGGTCGAGCTGGCAGCGCCCTTCACGACGACCGTGCTCGTCTTGCTGTACCACGGCAGCAGCATCGAGACGAACAGGCCCAGCGAGGTCAGCGCGGCCACGCGCTGGTCGCGGCCGAGCGCGCCCCAAGCGTTGAGCAGCCTCGTCATGGAACCAGTCTAGGCGCGGCCCGGCGCGAGGATGCGCGCTCGGCGCGTCAGCCGTGCGAGACGACGATCGTGCCGGTCGCCGTGGCGAAGTTGCCCGCCGGGTCGGTCGCGCTCAGCGTGACGTTGAACGTGCCGCCGGCCTTCGGCGTCACCCACAGCAGCTTCGGCTTGCCGCGCGCGAGGTAAGCGCTGTTGCTCCACACGGTGCGCCCGCCCTGGCGTACGGTCAGGCGCACTGTGGAGATCTTCGAAAGCGACAGCTGCACGCCGGCGCGGGTGCCACCCTTGAGCGTCTTCGAGATCACGGAGATGACGGGCGGCGTCTTCTCATACGTCGTGAATTTCTGGGCTGTCGTGCAGTAGATCTGATCGCCCGCGATCTGCGTCGCCGGCGGCGTGGCCGTCGCGGCCGAGCGTGCGCGTGCGGCATGCGCGCTCGCCGTCGTGCCAGGCGCGGTGCCGCCGGAGGGTGTCGTCGGCGTCGTGATCGTCGGCGTGGTCGGAGTCGTCGGGGTGCTCGTCGTCGGCGTCGTCGTGCTCGGCGCCGGCGCCGTGCTCATCGGCGGGCCTTTGCGCGTGCGTTCGCACAGGTGCTGGAGGAATTCGGTGAGAAGTTCGTGGTAGTTGAGGTTCGATTCGGAGAACTGGTCATACAGCGACCAGGCGCCGGTGTCGTAATGCGGCACCTCGGCGCGTGCCTCGGCATCGCCCGCTTCGAACAGCTTCAGCCCGAGCGGGTCTTTGGTGATCTGCGTGTAGTCGTACAGCCCGATCACGGCCTGGATGAAGCCGTTGAGGATGCGGTCGCTCGGCGCGTAGGTGTACTCGGCGTACTCGGCGCCGGCCGGCGTCTTCACCTGCACGCCGCTGGACGGCGGCGTCTGGAAGATTCCGAGCGCCTGCTGTGCAGCCGTCAGCAGTTCGGGTTCCTTGAAGCGCGACCACGAGCGCGCGAGCACCTGCAGCGCTGTTCCCTGGGAGAGCCCGCTCGTCCACGGCGGGCGTCCGCCGTCGAACGGGAACATGTACTCCCATGCGATCCCGCCGGCCCGTTTCGTCGCCAGCGGCAGCACTTCGGAGAGCAGCTGGCGCAGGTTGGCGTTTTCGTGGCCCGAGAGGTAGTACCCGTTGCCCTCGCCGAACGTGCCGAGCCACTGGATCTCGACTCCCTGCCCGGCGTAGTGCTCCCACACGAGCTTCGAGCCCGGGAAGCTCACGCGCACGCCGCTGCCGACGAGCGGTTCGGTCGTCCACCACTGACGGTTGCGTTCGAGCGTGAGGAAGATCACGGCCAGGCGCGAGGCGATGAAGTAGCCGCCGGCGGCCATCGCTTCGACGTTCGCCAGCACCGCGCCGAGTTCGGCGCGGCGGCTGCCGCTCAAGCGGCCCAGCGAGCGCTTCGCGGCTGAGTAGGCGCCGGTGTATTTCGTGTACAGCGTCGGCGTGATCTGCCCGCTGCGCTGCAGGCCCTGCAGGGCGCTCGTCACGCTTGGGCTGCGGCTGGCGTGGGCGCGCGGCTTGGCCGCCGAAGCCGGGGAGGCCGCGAGGGTCGGGATCAGCACGCCGAGGGCGAGCGCCACGAGAAGCCTTGCGCGCACGCGGCGCATGGTAGGGGCGGCGCGTCGCTGCGGTGCAGGGCTCGTTGCAGACGAGCGGAAGGCGGGCACATGGCTGTGAACACCTGTGCGGGCGAGCGAGTTGCGCATGCGCGCGCGGAGCGCGCGCGGGCGTGCTGCTCATTCAGCCAGCGATAGCAATGGCATATACGCCGTA
This sequence comes from Solirubrobacterales bacterium, assembly GCA_044446425.1. Taxonomy (GTDB): domain Bacteria; phylum Actinomycetota; class Thermoleophilia; order Solirubrobacterales; family Solirubrobacteraceae; genus Palsa-744. The sequence goes on from JBIOEW010000014.1 coordinate 44,132, forward strand.
TATACCCCTGCTATCGGAAACCCGAAATCGGACGCGCACCCGCTCACACACGGCCCCGCTCGCACACGGCCCCGCTCGCGCACGGCCCCGCTCGCGCACGGCCCGTCGCGCACGGCCCGTCACACATGGCCCATCACACACGGCCCGTCACACATGGCCCTGCTACTCCGGATCGAGCTCCAGGTCGTCGTCGGGTTCGAGCTCGTCCTCCTCGTCCTCGATGTCGTCGCCGTCGGACAGCGGTTCGCCGCCGGGCTTGTAGGTCGTGCGGAACTCCTCGATCAGGTCGTCGCGCTTGAGCTCGTCGACGGGCGAGTCGTCGGAGATCAGCACCCAGTCGGTGCTGTCGAAGTCCTCGGACTCGAAGATCTCGTGATCGACCTCGGGCGAGTCGTCGACGACGATCAGCACCTCGGTCGAGGGGTTGAAGTACGTCCCCGGGCGGATCATCAGCTCGTCGAGGGCGAAGCGGCGCGCGTCCTTCATGGCGCCGTTTATACCCGACGGCGGTACGGCGTGGGGGCCGAGTGGTGAACGCTTGGGCGTCGCAGGCCGCCGCTTGGCGCCGCCGTCGTGCGCCGGGGCCGTCCGACGCGGGCGACTCGCGGCTCAGGGATCGAGCTCGTCGAGCGTGCGCTTGACCTCGGCATCGACGTCCAGCGGCTGCAGGCCCTGCCGGGCGCGGCGTTCGTTGCGCGCGACGACGAGCTGGCGAACCTCCGTCATCAACCCCGGGTCGTGGCCGCTGCGCTGCGCAGGCGCCAACAGGCGCGCGACCTCGGCCTCGACGTCGAGCGGCGCCTCGCCGCGGCCGACCATGCGCGCGCTGCGCGCCGTGAGCATCTGGCGGATTTCGAGCTCCTGCTCGGCGCGTCCGGCGGGCGAGTCGGGCGGGGGCGGCGGCAGGTCGGGCCCGGCGTCGGGCTCGCCCGTCAGCCCGCCGTCGCCGATGTGGTCGAACACGCTGCCGCGGCTGAACAGGAAGATCAGCGACATCACGATCGACAGCGCGACGGCGCCGAACACGACGACCGGGAATGCGCTCTGCAGCGCTAGGGCCATGCTTTGCGCCACGTCCTGATTGTTGCCGATCGGGGTCCGCTTCGCTACCCTGATCGTGGGTTGACTGACCAGTCAATCACTGTCCAAACGCGCCGCACGCCCCGGCAGGGGCCAAGCGCCATCCGCCACCTGTAGGGGGTAATTCCAAGAATGGTCGATTTCACGCTCACCGACGAGCAGAAGAACCTGCGTGAGATGGCGCACGACTTCGCCGTCAAGGAGATCCGCCCTGTCGCCTGGGAGTACGACAAGGAGGGCACGTGGCCGCAGGACATCATCGAGAAGGCCTGGGAGGTCGGCTTGATGAACTCGCACATCGAGGAGGCCTACGGCGGCGCCGGCGCGGGCTACCTCGACGGCTGCCTGATCGAGGAAGAGCTCTCGTGGGGCTGCTCGGGGATCCAGACCTCGCTCGGCTGCAACGGTCTGGCGACGGCGCCGATCGCGCTCGGCGGCTCTGAGGAGATCAAGAAGAAGTACCTGGGGATGCTGACCGAAGCGCCCAAGCTCGCCTCCTTCTGCCTGACCGAGCCGGACGCCGGCTCGGACGTCTCGGGCATGCGCACGACGGCCGTCAAGCAGGGCGACAAGTACGTCATCAACGGCTCGAAGTGCTTCATCACCAACGGCGGCTACGCCGACTACTACACGGTCTACGCGAAGACCGACAAGGAGGCCGGCCACCGCGGCATCTCGGCGTTCGTGGTCGAGCGCGACTGGGGCGTGGTGGTGGACAAGAAGGAGGACAAGCTCGGCCAGCGCGCGTCGAACACTGCGACGATCTCGTTCAACGACGTCGAGGTCCCCGCCGAGAACCTGCTCGGTGAGGAAAACGCGGGCTTCAAGCTGGCGATGATGACGCTCGACCGCACGCGCCCGGGCGTGGCGGCGATGGCCACGGGCATCGCGCGCGCGGCGTTCGAGTTCGCGACGGACTACTCGCGCGAACGCGTCCAGTTCGGCGTGCCGATCGCGATGCACCAGGCGATCCAGTTCATCATCGCCGACATGGCGACCGAGATCGAGGCGGCGCGCCTGCTGACGTGGAAGTCGGCGGCGATGCTCGACGCGGGCGAACGCAACACGCTGATCTCCTCGCACGCCAAGCGCTTCGCGGCGGACACGGCGATGAAGACGGCGACGGAAGCCGTGCAGGTGTACGGCGGCTACGGCTTCATCAAGGAGTACCCCGTGGAGAAGCTGTTCCGCGACGCCAAGATCATGCAGCTGTACGAGGGCACCTCGCAGATCCAGCGGCTCGTGATCGCGCGCGAAACGCTCTTGCCGCGGCGCGTCGAGGAGCCGGTCGCGGTCGCCGGCGTCGAAACGGTCGCCGTCTAGTCCGAGCCCGATCGGCTGGACTTTTTCCTCAAATTAATTAATAAAAAGAGAAATACCCGGGTGAGCGCCGCCGCCTCCGCGCAGCGGCGCTCACCTGGTTGAAGCAGTCGAGCCTCAGTGGATCAGCAGGGGCGTGCCGTACGCCGAGACGACCGCGCCCGGGGCGACCTTCACGAGCACGCGGTAGGCGCCTTTGCGCACCCGCACGACGCGGCTGAACTGCGAGCTCGAGGCGTTCTTCGGCCTGGCAACCGTGCCGCCGGCGAGGATGCCATGGCCCTGGGCGATCCGCAGCATGCCGACCTGGGCGCCGTCGACCGCCGGCGTGACCGTGCCGTAGATGCGCGCGAAGCCGCGGCGCTTGGTGCGCGCGACATGACTGGAGACGCGCACGGCGACGTTCTCGCTCGCCACCGCGCTGATCACCGGCTTGCTCGTCGGCGTGAACACGCGGAACTGCGTCGAGCTCGTGAGCGAGGGCACCGTGAAGATGAAGCTGCCCGTCGGACTCGTCAGCTCGGTGTTGCCGATGCTCTGAAAGCCCACCGTGAACGGGAACGCGTTGGCCTGTAGCACGACCGCGCGGTTGGCGTTTTCGGTGCCCGAGAGCGTGCCCTGCACGGTCACGGCGCCGCCGAACGGCACGGGGTTGGGCGAGGAGAGGATCGCAAGCGACAGCGGCACCTTCGTCGTCAGCAGTTTTTCGTCGTCGCCGATGCTCGCCCCGGCGCTGTTGACCGCGACGAGCCGGTAGTGGTAGACCGTCAGCGGCTGAAGCCCTGAGATCGGCAGGCGCACCGCAACCGCTTTTGCGCCCGAGCCGGCGTCGGCGATCGCCGTCTGCGAGCCGTACGCCCTGGTCACGCCGTACTGGAAGTAGTACGACGTGTTGCTTGCGTTCGGGTTGACCGATCCGGTCAGGACGGCTGAGCCGTAGCCGACTTCGCGCGCGCCGTTCGTGTTCACCTTCGGCACGGCCGCCGCCTGCGCGGCGGCCGGCAGCGCCAGCACGGCGAGCGCCGCCGCACCGGCCAGCAGGCCACGCCGCCGCGCGATGCGTGCTCGCGACCGGTCACCCCCTCGACGTCTGATCTGAGGTTCTTCGAGCTTGTTCATAGACCTCTCCTACCCGCGATCGCGATCCCCGTCACCTGCACAAACCCGCGCGGGTGGCGGGAGGTGCGGTGCGATGCTGCCGGACGTCGCCATGCCTCAGGACGCTAGGCTCCGGCAACCCTAGCCAGAAGGAGTGACCGAAAAGCAATGTTCGTGTTCAGAGCAGCAGTCGTCGGTGCCGGGACGATGGGCGGCCAGATCGCCCAGACAATCGCCGCCGCGGGGATTCCGGTGGTGCTGAAGGACATCGACGACGCGCTCGTGCAGGCCGGGCTCGACGAGGCCCGCAACGTGACGACCGGTCAGATCAACAAACTCGCGGAGAAGGGCAAGATCACCGCCGAGCAGGCCGACCAGCAGATCGCCGAGATCCTCGGCCGGATCGAGGGCACGACCTCCTATGCGCCCTTCGGCGACGTCGACTTCGTCGTAGAGGCCGTGCCCGAGCGGATGCAGATCAAGCAGGCCGTGTTCGCCGAGCTCGACGCCTCCACGCCCGGACACGCGATCCTCGCCTCGAACACCTCTTCGCTGTCGATCACCGAGATCGGCGAAGCCACGCTGCGCCCCGACAAGGTCGTCGGCTTCCACTACTTCTACCCCGCCTCGATCATGCCGCTGATCGAGATCGTCGAGGGCGAGGAGACCTCGGCCGAGACCGTCTCCGCCGCCGTCACCTTCGCGCAGGCGATCCGCAAGCAGCCGATCACCTGCGCCGAGGTGCCCGGCTTCGTCGTCAACCGCATCCTCAACTCCTCCAGCGCCGAGGTCTGGCGCGAGCAGGAGCAGAAGGGTCTGTCGATCAAGAAGATCGACGAGGGGCTCGGCTCGGCCGGGATCCTGCCGCTCGGCCCGTACACGCTGATCAACCTGCTCGGCCTCGACACCGTGCTGCACGTCGCCGAACACCTGGTCGAGTCCTACGGCGAGGAACGCTTCTTCGTGCCCAAGGGCATGCAGAAGCTCGTCGCCGACGGCAAGCTCGGCGCGAAGACCGGCGGCGACGGCTTCTACTCGCCCAGCGGCGAGCCGAACCTGCCGGGCGAGAACGAGCCCGACATCGACGAGCTCGTCGAGCTGCTCTCGCTGAAGACGTTGCTCGAGGCCTGCCTCGTGCTGGAGGAGGGCGTCGCCGGCCACCGTGACATCGACTTCGGCATGATGGCCGGCGCCGGCCTCGACCCGCGCCGCGGCCTGTTGCCGCCGTTCATGCGCGCCGACGTCGACGGGCTCGACACCGTGCTCGAGCGGATGGAGAACGCGCAGGAGAAGTTCGGCGAGCGCTTCACGCCGCCCGCGATCCTGCGCCGGATGGTCGCCCAGGGCAGGCTCGGGCAGAAGAGCGGGCAGGGCTTCTACGCCTACCCGCAGCCCGACGCCGAGCAGCCCGCCGAGGTGATCAAGCTCGAGACGCGCGAGGACGGCGTCGCGATCGCGTGGCTCGCCAACGGGCAGATGAACTCGATCTCGCCGCAGGTCGCCGGCGACCTGGCGACGGTGTGGCAGCAGATCAAGTCAAGCGGCGTGCGCGCGCTCGTGATCGCCTCCGCCAACCCGATGCTGTACTCGGCCGGCGCCGACATCAAGGCGTTCACGACGATGGACGCAGCCGCCGGCGAGCAGCTGATCCACGACACGCACGCGCTGTTCAAAGAGCTCGGCGAGGGCCAGATCGCGACGATCGCCGCCGTCAACGGGCTCGCCTTCGGCGGCGGCTGCGAGCTCTCGATGGCCTGCGACGTGCGCATCGCCGCGCGCTCCGCGCTGTTCGGCCAGCCCGAGATCAAGCTCGGGATCATCCCCGGCTTCGGCGGCACGCAGCGCCTGCCGCGCCTCGTCGGCGCCAACAAGGCGCTGGAGATGAACCTCGTCGGCGACCCGATGGGCGCCGAGGAAGCGTTCGAGTTCGGCCTCGTCAACCGCGTCGTCGAGGACCACGAACTGCTCGACACGGCGCTCGCCTGGGCGCGCAAGCTCGCCCAGCAGGCGCCGCTCGCGCTCGAGCAGATCAAGCGCATCTCCGCCGCCGGCGAGCTCGACGCGGGGATCGACGCCGAGAAGCGCGCCTTCGCCGAGGTGTTCGCAAGCGACGACGCCAAGGAGGGCATCGCCGCCTTCCTCGGCAAACGCGCGCCGCGCTTCCAGGGCAAGTGAGTTGCGCGGCCCGGCGTCGGAGTCGGGGGGATCGGGGTAGGGTCGGGTCTTCTGGGGGTCGGGTCTCGATTTCTCGGTTGCGATAGCCATGGCTATCAATGTCGAGAAAGCAGATACCCACGCGCAGCGCCACACGCCGCAGCGCGGGCGCGCGCACTCGCCCTGGAGCGTCGCCTGACGCGGCTCAGCCCGGCAGCTGGGCGACGGTGACCAGGTACTCCGCCGGCGCCCTGAAACTGCCGTCATCGGCTTCGTTGAACTCCCCGTACAGATCGACGACGTCCTGGCGCAGCTCGTCGTAGCGGCCCTGCTGCTCGAGCGCCGCCTTGGCCATCACCGACGGGCCCAGGATCCGCTCGTCCTTCTCGACCCACGCCTCGACCGAGTCGCCCTCGAAGGTGATCGTCCGCAGCTCGAACGTCAGCTCGACATCGCTGTTCTCGAACAGCCCGCGAACATGCTGCTCCTCGCCCCACATGACCGGCGGCACGAAGCCCTCAGGTGGCGGCGGCATGTACGGGGCCGAGGCGCGGAACATCCGCCCGACCATCCCGTTCGGCGTCCAGGCCGCCACGACGATCCTGCCGCCTGGACGCGCGACGCGCACGAGCTCGCCGGCGGCGACCGCTTGGCGCGGGGCGAACATCACGCCGAAGCAAGAGGTCACGCCGTCGAACGAGGAGTCGGCAAACGGCAGCTCCTCGGCGTCGCCCTCGACGAGCTCGACCTCGACGCCGGCGGCCGCGGCACGCGCGCGCTGCTCCTGCAGCAGCTTCGGCGTCAGATCCAGCCCGGTGACCTTGGCGCCGGCCTGTGCGGCCGCTACCGACACGTTGCCCGTGCCCGTCGCGACGTCCAACAACTCGACGCCCGGCGCGGCGCCGACACGCTCAGCGACGTATTCCCCGACCGGCACGATCCGCTGCGCGACCTCGCCGTAGTCGCCGGCCGTCCACATCGCCTTCTGCCCTTCCTTGATCCCGCTCACGTCGATGCTCATCTGCGTCTCCTCCTTGGAGTGCTGCGTTCAGTGGGGCTGCTTGACGAGGTCTCGCTCCGGCGCGATGCGCCAGCGCGCGGCGAGCGTCGAAAGCTGCTCGTCGAGCGCCCAGCGGTCGGCCAGCGCGTCGCCGTCGTGTTCGGGGTTCGCGCCCTTCAGTGCCATGCAGCCACGGTTCTCGCCGATCGCGGCGATCTGCGCGACCTCCTGCTCGCTGAGCGGAGAGCGCGCCTTGACGGCGGCCAACTCGGCGCGCTTCTGCTCGACCGGCCGCGCGCCGGAGCCGCTCTCCTGGATCAGCGTCGGCGCGACGCAGCCGACCTGCGCGTGCGCGAGGTTCCACGCGCAGGCGAGCTGGAGCATGCTGAGCCCGTGGCGCTCGGCGATCGGGCGCATCAGCTCGAGCTTCTCGCGACCCTGCTCGACCCAGCCGTCGGGGCGGAACTTGCGATGGTCGTACTCGGCGAAGGCGTGCCCCGGGGCCACGTCGTCGTGGAACATGCCGCCGTAGTCGACGACGCGCGCGATCAGCCGCACTTCGTGCGTGGCGGCAGCGTCGAGCGCGAGCTCGCCGGGCCACGGCTCGAGCGGGTTGAGGATGATCATCGCCCAGTCGATCAGCTCCGAGAAGCGCTCGAAGCAGTCGATCAGGTCGAGCGTGAAGCCGTTGGCCGGTCCCGGCGCGACGCCGAGCAGGCGCGTGAGCCCCTCGTCGCGCAGCGCGCGCATGCCCTCCCACACGGCCGCGCTGCAGTAGCCGGTGCGATCGGGGTTGTGCAGCAGCAGCAGGTCGAAGCGATCGGCGCCGAGTCGCTGCAGGCTGCGCTCGGCGGCCATGCGGAGGTAGGAGGCGTAGTCGCGCTCGCCGCGCAGGCGCGGGTCGGTGAAGCGTGGGAAGCCTTTGGCGCCTTCGCGCGAGCCCTCGTAGAAGTCGTGGCCGATCGCGCCGATCAGGCAGTGGTCCTCGCTCGGAATGCCGACGAGCGCGCGTCCGAGCATGCTGTCGGCCTCGCCCGCGCCGTACGCATCGGCTGTGATTACCGTGTCGATCCCCTCGCCCGGGCGCAGCAGCGCGAGCAGGCGCGCTTCGGTCAGCGGCTCGCCGAAGTGCATGAAGCGCCCGCCGCTCCAGGTGCCGATCGCGGTCGTCGTCGGATCCATGCTCACTGCAGCCTAAAGCCCGTGGCCGTGCGCGCACGGAGCACCGCCTCGAGGCGTCCGAGCGCGTGGCGCACGGCGCCCTCGTCGAGCTCCTGCAGGGCAAGCGCCGCGCGCGCCTGTGCCTCGACGCCGTCGCGCAGCTTCTGCAGCTCGGCGATGCGGATCGCGAGATCCTCGCGCCCTTCGCCGGGCAGCTCGGCGAGTGCCGCGGCGTAGGCGCTCCGCAGCTCGACCGCGGCGTGCGCGACGCGACCCTGCGCGAGGTCGGCGCGAGCGCGCAGCACGAGGTCCTCGCACAAGAGCGCCGCACCGCGACCGCCGAGCAGCACCGCGAGGCGCTCCTGCGGGCGCAGCGCGGCTGCGCGGTCGCCGATCCGTTTGCGCCGCACGCCGCCCGGGCCGCGCCACGGGAGCTCGACGGCGTGCGTCCACAGACCGTCGGCCACCTGCTCGCCCTCGCCCCAGCCGGCGCGGATCACGAGCGCCTGCTCGGGCGCGACCTCGCGCACGTGCGGGTCGGCGGCGGCGATGCGGTGGAAGTGCAGCATGCGGTTGAGCGTCGCGATCGCCGAGCCGACCTCGCGCTCGCCGTCGAGCTCGGACAGCCACGCCTTGGCCTGGCGCTCGGCCGACACCGACACGGGGTCGACGATCGTCGCCCGCGCGGTCGCCACCGGCTCGGGCTCGGGCGCGGGCTCGACCGGGCGCTTGCGCGAGCCCGAGCGCGTCGCCGCGCTCCACAGCTGCCCGCGCGTGGGGGGGCGTTTGCGCGCGCCGTGCGTGCCGAGCACGATCACGCGCTCGGGGTCGGCGTCGGGTCCCTGGCGCATCAGGTAGCGCCCGTCCTGCGGACCGAGCTCCCAGGGAAACTCGAACTGTGTGAACAGGAACCAGCGGTCGGACATCGCTGCACCGTATCCTTCCGCGTTGGCGGTGACCGGGTAGCCGCCGCGGGCAGCGTGCCCGTTCGATCACGACCACCAGGAGCGCCGGATGTCAGATGCGAATAATCTCGCCAAGAGCCTGCGCGAGCGGTTGAACGTGAACACGGAGGAGCGTCTGGGGAAGGCGCTCTCCGATCTACTGGAAAACCCTCTGATAACAGGAGCGATCGGCCGGGCATTCGACGCCCGCGAGAAGGCTTCTCAAGCACAGGAGGTCGCAATGGGTGCACTGAACATCCCGTCGGCTGCAGACATAGAACGGCTGACGCGACGGCTGCGGGCGGTTTCGCATCGGCTGGAGGGCATCGAGGATGGCGTGCAGCGCCTCGATCGCGCGCTCTCGCCGAGCGCGGTGGAGTCCCGCCTGTCGGCGATCGAGGATCAGCTCGGGAAGCTCACGGGCAAGCTCAGAACGGAAGTCATCCGTCCCGCGCGTGCGGCGGCGGCGGCGAAACCGACGCGTAGCAAATCGACCAAAGCCAAACCGACGAAAGCCAAAGTGAAAACCAAAGCCAAAGCGAAACCAGTCAAAGCCAAAGCCGCGAGCAAAGCGAAAGCCACGAGCACGAAAACGGCGGCCAAAAAAACGGCGACCAAAGCGAAAGCAAAAGCCGCGACGAAAGCCAAAGCAGCGAAAAAAACGGCGACCAAAGCGAAAGCGAAAGTCGCGACGAAAGCCAAAGCGGCGGGCAAAGCCGCGAGCAAAGCGAGAACCGCGGCGAGCCGCAGCAAAGCTGCGAGCAAAGCCGGCAAAGCATCGGCTGCGAAAGCCAAAACCACGCGCGCCGGCAAAGCGAAACGCGCGGCGACGAAACCGACCAAAGCGAAAGCCAAAGCACGCAGACGCTGACGCGCGCGGCTGCGCGCCGCGGCGCCTCGGAGTCGATCGAGGCGCCGCCGGCCCCCTTTCTTCGAAGCTAGGCGAGCGCGCCGAGCGCGACCAAACCCATTCGTTCGGCCGTATCGCGCAGGGCGTGCTCGCCGATGCGCGTGCGCGCGCCGCTCTCGTCGAACGTATCGGAGACCGCCAGCAGGCACGCGACGGGCACCGCCTCGGCGGCGCCGATCGCGAACAGCGCGGCGGCCTCCATCTCGACGGCGAGCGCGCCGGCGTGTGCGTCGGCGCGCGGCGCCCCCTCGCGCTCATAGAACAGATCGACGCTGACGACGGCGCCGACGGCCGCGAGCGGGTCGCCCTGCGCGAGCGCTGCGGTCAACGAGCCGTCGGCGGCCACGCGCTCGCCGCCGCCGAGCGCGCGCGAGGTGCCGTCGGCGCAGATCGCCTCGCGCGCGATCACGAGCCGGCCGAGTTGCAGCGAGCGCTGTAGCGCGCCGCACGTGCCGATGCGGATCGCCCGCCGCGCGCCGAGCGCGATCAGCTCGGAGAGCACGATCGCGGCCGACGGGCCGCCCATCCCGGTGGCCTGGATCGTCAGCGCCAGCCCGTCCCGGGCAACCCCGGTGTAGCCCCACAGCCCGCGGTTGTGGTTGAACATCAGCGGGCGCTCGAGCAGCGCCTGCGCGAGCGCGAGCGCGCGGCCGGGATCGCCCGGCAGCAGCACGCGCTCGGCGAGCTCGGCCGTCGGATGCAGGTGGATCGCCGGGTCTGGGACCGCCATGCGCTCGCCGGTGGGCGGCTCGCCGGATGTGGTCGCGCTGTCGGACACCGCGCGCGACTTTAGACTGCCCCACATGGGAAAGCCCTTCGCGTCGCGCCCGCGTGGCTGAGCCCGGAACAGATCCTGCAAGCCACCCGGCGGAGCCGACACTCGCCCAGGTGGCCGCGCATGCGGGCGTCTCGCCGGGGACCGTCACGCGCTGGATCAAGAAGGGTCTCGTGCCGGGCTATGAAGGACGCTGGACGCCGGCCGCGGTCGCCTACGTGCGGGTCGTTGCCCGCCTGCGCGCGCGCGGGCACTCGCTCGAGCAGATCAAGCGCGCCAGCGACAACGGCCAGCTCGCGGTCGGGCCGCTGGAGAACCTGCTGGCGGGCTCGGAGGGGCGCTACACCGTGCGCGAAGTCGCGCGCGAGACGGGCCTGGAAGAGGCCTTGATCGAACGCCTGTTCGCGGCGATGGGGCTCGGCGCCTCCTCGGCCGAGCTGCTCTCCGAGGAGGACATGGAAATCATCAAGTACGTGGCCGCCGTGCTCGAGGCGGGGCTGCCGGCGGTCGCGTTCCTGCAGCTCGCGCGCGTGTACGGGCAGGCGATCGCGCAGATCGCCGACGCCGAGGTGCGGCTGATCCACCTCTACGTGCACGAGCCGCTGATGCGCGAGGGCATGCCCAACGTGGAGATCGCCGAGGAGATGGAGGGTCTCGCGCGCGAGTTGATCCCGTTCGCTGCGCCGCTGCTGCGCTACGTGCACGACCGGCTGCTCGGGCACTTCGTCGAGCAGGACGTGATCGGCCACATGGAGAACGACCTCGCCGAGAGCGCCTCCGAGGAGGGCCGCGTGCGCGTGGCGATCGTGTTCGCCGATCTCGCCGGCTACGCGCGCCTGACGGTCGAGCGCGGCGACGAGGAGGCGCTGGCGGCGGTCGAGCGCTTCGTCGAAGCGGTCGAACGCACGCTGCCCTCGGACGCGCGCGTGATCAAGACGCTCGGCGACGAGGTGATGGTCGTCGGCCCCGACCCGGGCAGCCTCGCGCGCTGGGCGGTCGCCCTCGGCGCGGCGAGCGCGCAGGGCGATCCGCCACCGCGCATCGGCATGCACTACGGCGACGCGCTGTACCGCGACGGGGACTACTACGGGCGCGAGATCAACCAGGCCGCGCGCGTGGTCGCCCGCGCCGGCGGCGGCGAGGTGCTCGTGACGCGACCCGTCGTGGACGTCGCCTCGAACCTCGACGGCGTGCGCTTCGAGCGCATCGGCGAGGTCGGCCTGAAGGGCTTCTCCGAGCCGACAGAGCTGTTCATCGCCTCGCCCAGAGAGCCGTAGGTCTCGTCGTGAGCATCGAGCGGCGCGGCGAGGTCGAGCGGGTGCGCGCGGCGGTCCGCGCCGGAGGACTGCTCGACGGCGTCCCCGCGCTCGTGGCGATGCTCTCGGGCGGGCGCGACTCGGTCTGCCTGCTCGACGTGGCGGTCGCGCTGCGCGGCGCCGGCGCGGTGCGCGCGCTGCACGTCAACTACGGGCTGCGCGCGGCGGCCGACGAGGACGAGCGCCACTGCGCGTCGCTCTGCGCGGAGCTCGGCGTCGAGCTGTCGATCGTGCGCGCCGGGCAGGCGCCGGGGAAAGAGCAGGGCAATTTGCAGGCGTGGGCGCGTGAGCTGCGCTACGACGCGGCCGAGCGCCTCGCGCGCGAGCTCGACCGGGACGCCGGCGAGGTAGAGCTAGGAACCGGCAGCGCGCTGATCGCGACGGGCCACACGGCGAGCGATCAGGTCGAGACGATCCTCTACCGTCTGGCGGCCTCGCCGGGCAGGCGCGCGCTGCTGGGCATGTCGCCGGCCGAGGGCAGGCTCGTGCGCCCGTTGCTCGACGCCGCGCGCGAGCAGACGGCCGCCTACTGCGAAGAGCGCGGCTTGCGCTGGCGCGAGGACGCGAGCAACGAGGACGAGCGTTTCGCGCGCGTGCGCGTGCGCAAGCTGCTCGTGCCGGCGCTGCGCGAGATCCATCCGGCGGCCGAGTCCAACGTGCTGCGCACGGCGCGGCTGCTGCGCGAGGAGGCCGAGTTGCTCGACGCGCTCGTCGAGCGCGAGCTGGGAGACGACGAGCGCATCCGGCTCGAGCGACTCGCGGAGCTCTCGCCGGCGCTCGCGCGACTGGTCGTGATTCGCCTGGCCGAGCGGGCGGTTGGAACGTACGTGCCGCAGGCCGGCGAGCGCGTGGCCGAGCTGCTCGCGCTGGGCGAGCGCGGTGGCCGTGGCGAGTTGCATCTCGGCCGCTTCGCCGGGGCCGTGGTCGACGACGGCGTTCTCAGCATGCGCCGCCTCGCCCCGGGCGAGAGCTCCGAGCGGCTCGGGGCGCCGCCGGACGGCGACTAGACTGCTGGCGTGGCGAGTCCGGTGAGTGCTCCAGAGCAGGCGGCGGTCGGCGAGGTGCTGGTCAGCGCCGAGCAAGTGCAGCGGCGCGTGGCCGAGCTCGGCGAGCAGATCTCACGCGACTACGCGGGACGCTCGCTGCTGTTGATCGGCGTGCTGAAGGGCGCCGTGTTCTTCCTCTCGGACCTGATGCGCTTCATCGACGTCCCCGTCGAGGTCGACTTCATGGCGGTCGCCTCCTACGGCTCGGCCACGGACTCCTCGGGCGTGGTGCGCATCCTCAAGGATCTGGACGCCTCGATCGAAGGCCGCGACGTGCTGATCGTCGAGGACATCGTCGACTCGGGGCTGACGCTGCAGTACCTGATGCGCAATCTCGGCTCGCGCAATCCGAGCACGCTCGAGGTGTGCGCGCTGCTGACCAAGCCGGAGCGGCGCAAGGTGGACCTGCCGACGCGCTACGTGGGCTTCGAGATCGCCAACCGCTTCGTCGTCGGCTACGGGCTGGACTACGACGAGCGCCACCGCAACCTGCCGTACGTGGCCGCGCTGGAGCGCTAGATACCGCGATCTGACACACGTGCCGGCGCGCTGCCAACCGCTGGGATCGCAACACCCCCATGGTAGGCTAGGGGACTGGTGACCACGCTTTCCGACGGCGCCAGAGCACTCAAAATCAGCCCATGAGCCGTTTCTTCAAGAGCGCCGCTTTCCCGATCCTGATCGTGGTCGTGCTGGCGTTCCTCGCCGTCAAACTGGTCAATCCGGGCTCGAGCGTGCACCGCTCGCACAGCTACCAGACGCTCGTCTCCAAAGAGCTTCCCGGCGGCGAAGTCCGCGAAGTCAAGTTCAAGAACAAGGGCAAGTCGCTCGAAGTCAAGCTGAAGAACAAAGAAACGTACGAAGTCGGCTACGTCGACCAAGAGGCGCCGGAACTGTTCAAGGAACTGCGCCAGGCCGGCGTCGCCTACAACGTCGAATCGGAAAAGAGCAGCGCGCTGCTGAGCCTGCTCACGTACATCATCCCGTTCGTCCTCTTCTTCGGCTTCTGGATCTTCCTGATGAACCAGGTGCAGGGCGGCGGCTCGAAAGTGATGTCGTTCGGCAAGTCGCGCGCCAAGCGCCTGTCGGCCGACTCGCCGAAGATCACCTTCCGCGACGTGGCCGGCGTCGATGAGGCCGTCGAGGAGCTGCATGAGATCAAGGAATTCCTCGAGAACCCGAAGAAGTTCCAGGCGCTCGGCGCCCGCATTCCGACCGGCGTGCTGCTGTACGGGCCTCCGGGCACGGGTAAGACGCTGCTCGCGCGCGCCGTTGCCGGCGAGGCGGGCGTGCCGTTCTTCTCGATCTCGGGCTCGGACTTCGTCGAGATGTTCGTCGGCGTCGGCGCCTCGCGCGTGCGCGACCTGTTCGAGCAGGCCAAGCAGAACAGCCCGTGCATCATCTTCATGGACGAGATCGACGCCGTCGGGCGTCACCGCGGCGCGGGTCTCGGCGGCGGGCACGACGAGCGCGAGCAGACGCTCAACCAGCTGCTCGTCGAGATGGACGGCTTCGAGGCGAAGGACAACATCATCATGATCGCGGCCACCAACCGGCCGGACATCCTCGACCCGGCGCTGCTGCGCCCGGGCCGCTTCGATCGCCAGATCGCCGTCGACCGCCCCGACCGCAAGGGCCGGGCGAAGATCCTCGAGGTGCACACGCGCGGCAAGCCGCTGGCGAAGGTGATCGACATCGATGCGCTCGCCGGCCAGACGCCCGGCTTCACCGGCGCCGACCTGTCGAACCTGATCAACGAGGCGGCGCTGCTGTCGGCGCGCACGGGCAAGCGCGAGATCGGCCAGGACGAGCTCGAGGAGGGGATCATGCGCGTGATCGCCGGCCCCGAGAAGAAGACCCGCGTGATGAGCGAGAAGGAGCGGCTGATCACGGCCTACCACGAGATGGGCCATGCGCTGGTCGGGCATTTCCTCGAGCACTCCGACCCGGTGCACAAGATCTCGGTCATCTCGCGCGGCCAGGCGCTCGGCTACACGATCTCGATGCCGCAGGAGGACCGCTTCCTGACGACGCGCGCCGAGCTGAAGGACACGATGGCGATGACGCTCGGCGGGCGCGCGGCGGAGGAACTGATCTTCGGCGAGATCACGACGGGCGCGTCGAACGACATCGAGAAGGTGACGGCGACGGCCAAGCAGATGGTGATGCGCTTCGGCATGAGCGAGAAGCTCGGACCGCGCGTGTTCGGTCACGACCACGGGCAGCCGTTCCTCGGCCGCGAGTTCTCGACCGAGCCCGACTACTCCGACGAAATCGCGCGCGAGATCGACGACGAGGTGCGCCGGATCATCGAGGCCGCGCATCAGCGCGCGCGCGACATTCTCAGCGAGCATCAGCCCGAGCTGACGAAGATCTCGGAGATCCTCGTCAAACGGGAGACGATCGAGAAGGAGGAGTTCCTCGCACTGCTCGCCGGCAAGAGCGAGGAGGAAGTGTTTGGCATCGAGGAGGAGTCCAAACCCGAGCTGCCGGCGCCGCCGGTGCCCGACCGCGGCACGCCCGAGCGCGAAACGCCGCGCACGATCCCGCGCCCGGGCCTCGCCGGAGGAACCGCGGAGATGCACGGCGACGATCCGAAGGGCCCTAGCCTCGTCTAGCTCGACCGACCCCCCGGGCTACCGCCTGATGGGCATCGTCAACGTCACGCCGGATTCGTTCTCCGACGGGGGGCGCTTCCTGCGCCCGGACGCGGCGGTGGCCCATGCGCTCGCGCTTGCGGCTGATGGGGCCGACATCCTGGACGTAGGGGGCGAGTCCACGCGGCCCGGCGCCGAGCCGGTGGCAGTCGAGGAGGAGCTGCGCAGGGTGCTGCCGGTGATCGAGGGGATCGCCGGGGCGAGCGGCTCGCTGCCGAGTCGACCGCAGATCTCGATCGATACGTCCAAGTCGGCGGTCGCTGCGGCTGCGCTGGCGGCGGGCGCGAGCCTGGTCAACGACGTCAGCGCATTCCGCGCGGACCCCGAAATGGCAGCTGTCGTGGCGGACGCCGAGGCCGACTGCTGTCTGATGCACATGCTCGGCGAGCCACGCACGATGCAGGATGACCCGCGCTACGGCGACGTCGTCGACGACGTGCGCGAGTTCCTCCAGGAGCGGCTCGGCTTCGCGCTGGACGCGGGCGTGGCGCGCGAGCGGATCATGCTCGACCCGGGCATCGGCTTCGGCAAGACCGAGCAGCACAACCTGGAGCTGCTGCGGCGCCTCGACGAGCTGGTCGCGCTCGGCCCGCCGATCGTGATCGGCACCTCGCGCAAGAGCTTTCTCGGGCGCATCGGCGGCGCCTCGGCCGACCCGGAGCGGCTGGCCGGCACGATCGCCACGAACGTGCTCGCGCTCGAGCGTGGCGCGCGGGTATTCCGCGTGCACGACGTGGCTCGGCTGCGTGAGGCGCTCGCGGTGGCGGCTGCTACGTTGGCGGGACGATGGACGGAGAGCCGCGGGGCGAGGACCCGGACGACCCAGACGAGCTAGACGAGGACGCGCGCGATCCGGAAGATCGCGAAGAGGCGGCCGAGGCGGTCACGGTCGAGATCACCGGCCTCTCGCTGTACACGCATCACGGGGTCAGCGATGCCGAGCGCGAGGTGGGCCAGCGCCTGGTGCTCGACCTGCGCCTCGACGTCGGCGAGACCGACGCGACGGTGACGGATGCGATCGAGGATACGGTCGACTACGCCGAGGTCTGCCAGCTGGTCGCGCTGATCGCCCAGCAGCGCTCGCACAAGACGCTCGAGCGGCTGTGCAGCACGATCGCCAATCGCCTGCTCGACGACTACCAGCTCGAAGGCGTGTGGGTGAAGGCGACCAAGCCCGAGCCGCCGATCCCGCTGAGCGTCGACGAGGTCTCGGTCGAGGTCTGGCGCGAGGGCGAAGCGTAGAGTTCACGGCGATGCGGCACGCACGAGCAACCCAAGCATCGTGAGCACGGTCGAGCGCTTCCGCGCGGCGGTCGAGCGCAAGGATCTCGCCGCCGCGGGCGAGCTGCTCGCGCCGGACGTCGTCTTCCACAGCCCCGTGACCTTCCACCCGTTCCTCGGGCGCGAGACGGTGTCGGCGCTGCTCGGCGAGGTGGCACAGGTGTTCGAGGACTTCCGCTACACCGACGAGCTCGAGATGGACGGCGCGCACGCGCTGATCTTCCGCGCCGGAGTCGCCGGCACGGACCGCGAGATCGAGGGCATCGACCTGCTGCGCTTCGACGCCGACGGGCTGATCGCGGACTTCACGGTGATGCTGCGCCCGCTCTCGGCGCTCGTGCCCTTCGCGCAGGCGATGGGCGAGCGCGCGCAGGCCGCCGGGCTGCAGACGACGCGCGCCTGAAGGGCGGAGATGGCGACGCGCATCGGACTGCTCGGGCTCGGCTCGAACGTGGGCGATCGCCGTTCGGAGCTGCAAGCGGCGGTGGACGCGCTGCCGGGCGCGGGCATCCGACCGCTGGCGAGCTCCTCGACATACGACACGGACCCGGTCGGCGAGGTGCTCGAGCAGCCGAGCTTCCTCAACGCGTGCGTGCGCGTCGAGACCGAGCTCGAGCCGCTGGAGCTGCTCGACGCGGTCAAGCGCCTGGAGCACGAGCTGGGGCGCAGCGAGGGCGGTGAGCGCCACGGCCCGCGGGCGATCGACATCGACGTGCTGCTGCTCGGCGAGCTGGAGCTGCGCGAGCAGCGGATGACGCTGCCGCACGAGCAGCTGCTCAGCCGCCGCTTCGTGCTGATCCCGGCGCTCGAGCTCGATTTCGAGACGACCGTGCCTGACGGCAGGCGCCTGTCGGATGCGCTCGCAGTGCTGCCGCTGCTCCAGGAGGGCGTGCGCTGGGCGGGCCTGCCGCTGCAACTGCCCTGAGAACCCGCTCGTACGCGCGCTGCCCGGCGCTCCTCAGCGCACGATGACCTTGCCCTTCATGCCCTTGTTGACGTGCACGGTGCAGATGTAGGAGAAGGTGCCGGCGTTGGGAAAGCGGACGGTGAGCGAGCCGCTGGGTCCCGTGCGCGAATGTGTGCTGTGGAAGGTCACGTTGTGTTCGCTCTTGGGGATGTGCCAGGACCAGGTGACGCTGTCGCCGCGTTTGACCGTCAGCGTGCTCGGGTGGAAGCTGAAGCCGCTGAGCGAGACGGTGTGGGTGGAGGAGGCGTGGGCGCCGCCGAAAGCCCCGGCGGGAATCGCGGTGAGCAGAGCCAGCGCGGCGATCGCCGCCGAGAGGAGAGGCCTTTTTCTGTTCATGCCGACTAGACGCCTGAAGGCCGGAGAACTTCCCGCGGGTCCCGCGCGCTGAACCGCCGCGGGCGGTTCAGGCCGCCTCGGAGCGGCGCTCGTCCCAGCTGGCCAGACGCAGCAGCGTCGCGCCGCCGACGCCGTGGCCGGAGACGATGCACAGATGCCCGCCGCGCTGCCACGTGACGACGGGCGCGCCGTCGATCGTGAGCAGCCGGTAAGGGGTGCCGTCGCGCCGCGAGACGACGCCGCCGCTGCCTTGGGAGGGGGCGCCGCCGGCGACGATTGCGTAGCCGATGCGCTTGCCGCGGCCGTTCTCGTAGAAGATCGTGCGCACGGTGCGGCCGTCGACGCGATCGCTGCGCGAGCCGGTCGAGCGCCAGCCCAGGCGACCGCCCCAGTAGGGGAACGAAACGCCTTCGACGGCGGCGGCGAGCTCGCGCCGGTTGCTGGTCCGCTCGTGCGGCGCGGGCTGGGTGGAGGGTCGGTGGGTGAGCACGGCGGCGTCGCGCACGCTCAGCGTCTTTGAGCTGCCGTTGAGGCTGAAGGCGAGCGCAAGCGCGACGATGGCGGCGGCGATCGCGCCGATCGCGGCGAGCCGCGGGGCGAGCCCGAACGAGCGCGCCGGAGCGTCGGCGTCCTGCCTGCGTGTGCGAGTGCCCGTGCGCTTGCGCCGTGCGCCACGGGAGCGCTCGGCGATCAGCGCCTCGACGGAGCGGTGCAGCGACTCGGGGGCGGGCGCGTCGATCGAGCGCACGAGCTCGATCAGCTCGGCTTCGTCTGCCGGACGCGGCGTCGATGGGCGCGGATCGTTCATGGCGAGTCCCTACCCGGAAGGACTCCGCCGGGGCGCATTTGTTCCCGCCGCGCCGGGGCGCTCTCGCCGCGTGCTCCCTGTGCCCCGAGCGGCGCGGCGCCCTTGCGCTTGCCGCCCGTCCCGGCGGGCGTAGGCGGGGTGCCTTCGCCGGGGTCGATCTCGTCGCTGAGCAGCTTGGCGACCTGCTTGCGCGCGCGGAACAGCCGCGTCGTGATCGTCGCCTCGCGCACGCGCAGGGCGCGCGCTGCCTCGCGGTAGGAGAGGCCGAGCACGTCGATCGCGACGAGCGCCATGCGGAAGTCCTCGGGCAGCTGGGCGATCGTGGCGTAGAGCTCCTGGATCTCGAGCGCCTGCTCGGGCCTGCCTAGGGGCTTCGGGTCAGCCGTAACGACATCCTCGAGCGTGGCGACCGTGACGGGCCGCCGGCCGGCGGTGCGCCGACTCGTGAGGAACGTGTTGCGCAGCACGCGCATCAGGTAGTAGAGCTCGTCGTCGCCGTGCAGCATGCGCGGACGCGAGAGCACGCGCGCGAAGGTTTCCTGCACGAGATCCTCGGCGTCCTCGCGCGAGCCGCACAGGCTCCACGCCGCCCGGTACAGGCGATCGACGTGCTGGCTGAGGGACTCGGGGTCGAGGATGCGCATCGGGCGAGGGTCGAAGGCCGCGCCGTGTGCGCCCCGACCCACTCGCGACTGTAGCGCCGCGGGCCCCCGCCGTGGCGCTTTCCAGGCTCAGCCGGAAGGATTTGGCGGCAACGGCGTCAGAGATGGCATGCGCAAGGGGATGCTCGCCGCGATAGCCGCCGCACTGGGAGCTTCTGCGGTGATGCTGCCGGCTGTGGCCGGCTCAGAAACGAGCCCCACTGTGGAAGCGGTCAACGGCACCGGCAAATACGCCGAACATCACTGGCTCCCTGCCTCGGTGAGTGTGGACGAAGCCGGTGCGGTGACATTCACCAACCCGACACTCGTCTCGCATGGCGTGCATTGGGTCAGCGTTCCGGCGACACCGGTTTGCAGCAGCGGCGTCCCTGTGGGAACGAGCGAAGCCGCGTCGGCGCCGGAATGGAGCGGCAGCTGCACGTTCACGACGCCGGGCACGTACATCTTCTACTGCACGGTTCACGGTGCGGCGATGAGCGGCACTGTCACGGTCAATGCGCCGGCGACCTCGACCACGCCGAGCACGCCCGCCGGCGCGACCGGAACGACCGACTCGGGCGGCGGCGGGTCGGGCCAGCCAGGCGTGACGAATGGCGGCGGCTTGTCAGGCCCGAGCGGCTCGCCGTTCGCGGGCGGCGCTGGGCGGGCATTGAAGTTGTCGCGGACGCAGCGTGGCGACGCCGTGCGCGGCTCGCTCGCGGTCTCGGCGGCGGGGGCGCGAGGGCGTCTGGAGGTCGACGTGCTGGCGAAGGCGGCTTCGCTTGACCGCGCGGGGCAGGCGGCAGCGGTGCGCGTGGGCAAGCTCGAGCGCGGCTCGCTTGCGGCGGGCACGGTGCGCTTCACGGTTGCGTTGAACGCTCGCGCGAAGCGCGCGCTGGCGCGCCACGGGCGCTTGGCGCTGACGGTCGAGATCGCGCTGACGCCGGTGGGCGGCAGTGCGGCGAAGATCGAGCGGGGCGTCGTTCTACGCCGGCCTTCGCACCAGGGGGCCTGACGCTCGGCGCCGAGACGCTGGGTTAGGCGCCGGGCTAGTGGACGCCGGCGGGTGCTGCGGGGATCCACTCGGCGGGCAGCGCGCCGGAGGGCACCTCGCCGATGGAAGGCGGGAAGTAGCGCGCGAGCGCGGCTGCGGGGTGCGCCTCGATCAGCGGGCGCACGTCGCCGAGCGTCAGCAGCAGCCGGATGGTGCTGCCGATCTGCAGGTCTGCGGCGTTGGCCTGCTCGCCGCCGAGCAGCCCGTCGGCGATCCAGCCGTCGATCCGATCGAGCTGTGCGGGAAGCGCGGCGAGGTCGGCGCGCACGGCGTCCTCGCGCGCCTTGTTCTTGAGCGCCATCAGCTTCGCGGTGAGCGGCGCGGCGGGACGCTGTAGCGCCTTGGGCAGCGGCAGCTTGGCGTCGCCGGCATAGCTCAGCATCGCCTCGGGACGGCTGAGGAAGGCAAGATCGAGGATCCGTCGCGGCACGCTCTGCAGGACCTCGTCGCCCCAGCGCTCGGCCTCGAGCACCTGGGCGTAGGAGGGGGTGCCGGCGGGCGGCAGCAGCGCGGGCTCGGGCACGAGCTCGTCGAGGCGGCGCATGATCGTGCGCGAGCCGACGAGCCGCTCGCCGCCGATGCGCAAGCCGGGCACGGTGCCGCCGCCGTAGCGCAGCGGGCCGATCACGATCTGGCTGAGCGGCAGCAGGTCGACGCGCTGGAAGTCGATCGACTTCATCCGCAGCGCGACTTCGACGGCGGCGCAGGGATGCGAGCCGGGCAGCACGTACAGCTTGGTCGTGGTTCTCGACATCGGCATGCACGAGCATAATGGTTCGCGGATGCTGCTCGTGGTCGACGTGGGGAACACGCAGACGCACTTCGGTGCGTTTCGCGGGGAGGAACTGGTTGAGCACTGGCGCTTCGCGACGGTGCGCCAGTCGACGGCGGACCAGCTCGGAGCGGCGCTGCGCAACCTGATGGAGCTGCGCGGCTATGGCTTCGGCGACTTGGAGGCGTCGGTGGTGTCCTCGACGGTGCCGCAGCTGGAGCCGGAGTGGACGGCGATGGCGAGCCGCTATCTGCGCCACGAGATGCTGGTGGTCGGCCCGGGCACGAAGACGGGCATGGCGATCCGCTACGACAACCCACGCGAGATCGGCGCGGACAGGCTGGTCAACGCGGTGGCGATCCGCGAGCGCTTCGAGGGCTCGGCTGTGTGCGTGGACTTCGGCACGGCGACGACGTTCGACGTCGTCTCGGGCAGCGGCGAGTACATGGGCGGCTCGCTGATGACGGGCATCGAGATCTCGCTGGAGGCGCTCTCAGAGCGCGGTGCGCGCCTGCCGAAGATCGACCTGGCGCCGCCGAAGAGCGTGATCGGCAAGAACACGATCGACGCGATCCGCTCGGGCGTCGTGTTCGGCTACGCGGGGGCGATCGACGCGATTCTGCGACGCATCTACGACGAGATGGGAGAACGGGCGCAGGCGATTGCTACGGGGGGGCTGGCTGGGCTCGTCGTGCCTTATGCGGAGGAGCTGGACGAGGTCGATGATCTGCTGACGCTTACGGGGCTTCGGTTGTTGCACGAGAAAAACTCGTAGGGGTTGCTGGGTTTTCTTTGAGGGGCGGCCTTGCGGCCGCGATATGGCCCTGGGTGGTGGCTTGTGCCGCGCGCCACCGAAAGCGGGGCTCGCCGCCTCGACCCGATCCGGCAAGCGGCCGGCCCCTGACGTGCTCGGCGCATGGTCGCGCCGGTGTAAACGGCATCCGGCCTCTTGGGCGAGCCGGCCTTGGTTTGTGCGTGACCGTGTGACGGGCATCCAGCGTCTCGGTCGAGCCGGCCTTGGTTCTCCGCGCAAACCGTGTCACGGGCATCCAGCGTCTCGGTCGAGCCGGCCTTGGTTCTCCGCGCAAACCGTGTCACGGGCATCCAGCATCTCGGTCGAGCCGGCCTTGGTTTGTGCGTGACCGTGTGACCGGCATCCAGCCTTTTAGTCGAGCCGGCCTCCGCTTCTGGCTACAACTGAAGGCGCTCCGGCCGCCACGACAGGTACCGGGCCGGCCGTCCGGGCCGGCTGTGGGGGTGACGAGCGCCGTTCGGGGCTTTGCGCCGTGGGGGCCATAATTGAGCCATGACGGAGCCACGTCGCCTTACCGATGCTTGGATGTTGGGCGACCTGCGCGTGCCGAACCGGGTGCTGCTGGCGCCGCTAGCGGGTATCGGCAACTGGTTCGTGCGGTTGCAGGCCAAGCGGTATGGAGCGGGGATGGCGGTGTCGGAGATGGTCTCGACGCACGCGATCCACTACGGCAACGAGAAGACGCACGTGGAGATGCTGCGGATCGACCCGCGCGAGCGGGAACCGTGCCCGCCCGCCCCTGGAGGGCCGGTGTCGATCCAGCTGTTCGGCGAAGACCCGGAGCTGATGTGCGAGGCGGCGCGGCACGTGGCGGGCGTGGGGGCGGATGCGATCGACATCAACATGGGCTGTCCGGTGCCGAAGGTGTGCAAGACGGGCGCTGGCGCGGCGCTGCTGGGCAACCCGGACCGCGCGGTCGAAGTGGCGCGGGCGGCGGTCGAGGGCGCGCTGGGCGAGCGGGGACGGCTGCCGGTGACGGTCAAGTTGCGCTCGGGGCAGCGCACGGGCGAGACGAGCGGCTTCGACTTGGCGCACCGCCTGGTCGAGGAGGCTGGCGTGGCGGCGATCGCGTTTCACCCGCGCTCGGCTGCGGTACAGCACAAGGGCGTGCCCGACTATGCGCTCGCGCAGCGGCTGGTGCAGGAGCTGGCGGCGCCGGTGATTGTGACGGGCGGGATGAACGACGCCCAGAGTGTGCGCGAGGCGTTCGCACAGACGGGCGCGACGGCGGTGATGCTGGCACGCGGGGCGCTCGGCAACCCGTGGCTGTTCGCGGAGCTGGTGGGCGATCGGCAGGGGCCGCCGACGCGCGCGGAGGTCCGTGAGGAGCTCGAATGGACGATCGACCGCGCCGTCGAGCACCTCGGCGAGCCGCGCGCGACGCGCTACCTGCGCAAGTTCTATCCGTGGTATGTGGAGCGCTTGCAGCTCGAGGCTCAGCAGGCCAAGCGCCTACAGTCGGCGCTGCAACAGTCGGAGACGCTGGTGCAGGCGCGGGCGCTGTTCGAGCGCTCCGACGCGCCGCTCGCGTTGGCCGTCTGAAGCTGCTGCGTGGGCCGCTGTGGCCCCGCTATACTGCTGCGCTCTCTGGGGGCCGTTTGCCGTGAGAAGTCCCGCCTGTAGGCGGGTTTTTGCTCTCCGCCGGTCCCATTCCCAATCGCGATCGAGGGTTACATGCCGAAGGACGTCATCCTCACCCCAGAAGGCCTGAAGAAGCTCAACGACGAGCTCGAGCTGCTCTCCACGGAGAAGCGCCGTGAGGTGGCGGAACGCATCAAGGAGGCGAGGGAGTTCGGCGACATCTCGGAGAACTCCGAGTACGACGACGCCAAGAACGAGCAGGCGATGCTCGAGAGCCGCATCGCGCAACTGCAAGAGAAGCTGCGCATGGCGAGCGTGATCGAGACCAAGGATCTCTCGACGGACGTCGTGCAGATCGGCTCGGTCGTGCACGTCAAAGACGAAAAGACGGGCAAGTCGGTCAAGTACACGATCGTCGGCTCGGCCGAGGCCAAGCCGGAGGAGCAGAAGCTCTCCAACGAGTCGCCCGTCGGTCGCGCCCTGATCGGCCGCAAGCGCAACGAGACGGTCGCCGTCAAGGTCCCCCGCGGCCCCGCCCGCAAGCTGAAGATCACGAAGATCGACGTCGGCCTGAAGTAGCGCACCCGCCTGCCGGCGGGGGCGGACCGGCGGAGCCGCCCTTGGCAGGCGCGCGAGAGGCCCCCGTCCAAGCCGAGCAGCCCGCCGGGCCATAAAGTTAGCCGGCCCGGATGGCCCTCACGAGGCTCTGGTCGTAGAGTTAGCCGGCCTGGATGGCCGGCCATGTAACTGCCGTGGCGGCCGGAGCGGTTTCAAGTTGTAACGAGCAGCGGAGGCCGGCTCGGCCAAGAGGCTGGATGCCGGTTACAAACGCCCGATGACCGACACCCCGAACGATCCCGAGCCAAACCCCGAGTCCCCCAAACACGGCCTCCCCGAGCTGATCGCCGAGCGCCGCGCAAAGCGCGAGCGGCTGCGCGCGGCCGACCCGGGCGCATTCCCCCACGCCTTCCCTGACGTCGAGCCCGTCTCGACGGTGCTGAGCGCCTACGAGCATTTGCAGTCCGGCGAGGAAACAGAGGAGCGCCACCGTGTCGCCGGACGGATCACGGCGCGGCGCGGCTCCGGCCGAGCGGCGTTCCTGGATCTCGTCGACCGCACCGGCAAGATCCAGCTTCACGCTCGCCAGGACGTGCTCGGTGAGGAGCGCTACGCGTTTCTCACCTCACTGGATCTCGGCGACCTGCTCGGCGTCGACGGCAGCGCGATGCGTAGCCGCCACGGCGAGGTCTCGCTGCGTGTCGAGGACTTCCAGATCCTCGGCAAGGCGCTGCGCCCGCCGCCCGACAAGCACCACGGTCTCTCAGACGTCGAGACCCGCTACCGCCACCGCGAGCTCGATCTGATCTCAAGTGTTGAGAGCAGGCGGTTGTTCATCGACCGCGCGCGGATCATCTCGGCGGTAAGGGCGGCGCTCGACGGTGACGGGTTCGTCGAGGTCGAGACCCCGGTGCTCCAGCCGCTCTACGGCGGAGCGATGGCGCGCCCGTTCACGACGCACCACAACGCGCTCGACCGCGATCTGTACCTGCGGATCGCCACCGAGCTGTATCTCAAGCGACTGATCGTGGGTGGCCTGGAGCGCGTCTACGAGCTCGGCAAGGATTTCCGCAACGAGGGCGTCTCGCACAAGCACAACCCGGAGTTCACGATGGTCGAGTGGTACGAGGCCTACGCAGGCTACGAGGCCGCGATGGAGCGAACCGAAGCGATCGTGCGCGCTGCCGCCGCGGCGATCGAGTACGACGGGGAGCTTGACTTCGCGGCGCCGTGGCCGCGGCTCGGCTTCGTCGATGCGATTCACGAGAAGACCGCGATCCAGCTGCCCGACTTCCCGACCGCCGAGACCCTCGCGGCGGAGATCGAGCGGCGCGAGCTCGCGGTCGAGACGAAAGGCAAGGACGTGGCCTGGTTCCAGCTCGCCGACGACCTGCTCGGCAAGTACGTCGAGCCGACCTTGACGCGGCCGTCTTTCGTCGTGGACTACCCCAAGGAGCTCTCGCCGCTGGCGCGAGAGCGGCCCGACCGCCCGGAGATCGTCGAGCGCTTCGAGGCGTTCGCCGGAGGGATGGAGATCGCAAACGGCTTCAGCGAGCTGATCGACCCCGACGAGCAGCGTGCGCGCTTTCAGGCGCAGGCACGGATCGACTCGCTGACGGACGGCGAGGCTGAGACGATGCCCTACGACGAGGCGTACGTGCAGGCGCTGGAGCAGGGCATGCCGCCGACCGGCGGCGTGGGGCTCGGCATCGACCGCTTGGTAATGCTGCTGACCGGCCGCGACTCGATCCGCGAGGTCGTGCTGTTCCCGGCGATGCGCGACTGAGCGGCGCGAGGCTGCGACGTCGCTCATCGCTCAAGCTGTCGCCGCGTGCTGACGATTGACCCCCACGGGGCCGAAGGACCGATTGGTAGACTGCCGTTTAGGCCTGGATCCCGTCCAGACAGGCCTCGACCAGACCACATAGCTCACTTGAGGCGCCGTCCTCACCAGGAAGGAAAAGCATGTTCGAGCGATTCACAGAACGCGCCAGGCAGGTGGTCGTTCTCGCGCAGGAGGAGGCGCGAACGCTCAAGCACAACTACATCGGCACCGAGCACATCCTGCTCGGCCTGCTCCGCGAGGAGGAGGGCCTGGCTGCCCGCGTCCTGGAGAGCCTGGACATCACCGTCGAGCGTGTGCGCGCACAGGTCGTGCGCATCGTCGGCTCCGGTGAGGAGGTCACCTCCGGTCAGATTCCGTTCACCCCCCGCGCCAAGAAGGTGCTCGAGCTGGCGCTGCGCGAGGCGCTGAGCCTGGGACACAACTACATCGGCACCGAGCACATCCTGCTCGGCCTGGTGCGCGAGAACGAGGGCGTGGCGGCACGCATCCTGCTCGACTTCGACGCCGACTCGGAGAAGATCCGCAACGAGGTCATCCGCATGCTGTCCGGCCCCGGCGGTCGCCGCCAAGGTCAGTCCGGCGGCTCCGGCTCGGGCGCCGCAGCGGGCCCGGGCGAGGGCAAGAAGTCATCGAAGCTGCTCGACCAGTTCGGGCGCAACCTGACCAAGCTGGCGGCCGAAGGCAAGCTCGATCCGTGCGTCGGGCGCGAGACGGAGATCGAGCGGATCATGCAGATCCTCTCGCGGCGCACGAAGAACAACCCCGTGCTCGTGGGCGAGCCGGGCGTGGGCAAGACGGCGGTGGTCGAGGGCCTGGCCCAGCGGATCACGAGCTCGGACGTGCCCGAGCTGCTGCGCAACAAGCAGATCTACACACTCGACCTGGCGGCGCTGGTGGCCGGTTCCAAGTATCGCGGCGAGTTCGAGGAGCGCCTGAAGAAGGTGATGAAGGAGATCACCCAACGCGGCGACATCATCCTGTTCATCGACGAGCTCCACAACCTCGTCGGCGCGGGTGCGGCCGAGGGCGCGATCGACGCCGCCTCGATCCTCAAGCCGGCGCTGGCCCGCGGAGAGCTACAGACGATCGGCGCGACGACGCTCGAGGAGTACCGCAAGTACCTCGAGCGCGACTCGGCGCTCGAGCGCCGCTTCCAGCAGATCCGCGTGGACGAGCCGACGGTTGACCAGACCGTGGAAATCCTCAAGGGCCTGCGTGACCGCTACGAGCAGCACCACAAGGTGCAGATAACCGACGAGGCGCTACGCGCTGCAGGCGAACTGGCCAGCCGTTACATCTCAGACCGCTTCCTGCCGGACAAGGCGATCGACCTGATCGACGAGGCCGCCTCGCGCATGCGGATCAAGTCGATGACCTCGCCGCCGGCCAACCGCGAGCTCGAGGGCGAGGTCGAGACGACGCGCCGCGAGAAGGAGGCCGCGATCGAGGCGCAGGAGTTCGAGAAGGCCGCCGCGCTGCGCGACACCGAGCGCAAGTTGACAAATAAGAAACGCGAGCTCGAGCAGGAGTGGGAATCGGGCGAGTCCGGCGAGCGTCCGTCGATCGGCGAAGAGGAGATCGCGGACATCGTCTCGATGTGGACCGGCATTCCGGTGTTCAAGCTGACCGAGGCCGAGACGCAGAAGCTGATGCGGATGGAGGACGAACTGCACAAGCGCGTGATCGGCCAGCACCCTGCGATCGAGGTCATCTCGAAGGCGATCCGTCGCTCGCGCGCGGGCCTGAAGGACCCCAAGCGCCCGACCGGCTCGTTCATCTTCCTCGGCCCCTCCGGGGTCGGCAAGACCGAGCTGGCGCGCACGCTCGCCGAGTTCCTGTTCGGCGACGACGACGCGATGATCCGCATCGACATGTCCGAGTACATGGAGAAGCACGCGGTGTCCAGGCTGGTCGGCTCGCCTCCGGGCTACATCGGCTACGACGAGGGCGGTCAGCTGACGGAGGCCGTGCGGCGCAAGCCCTACTCGGTGCTGCTGCTCGACGAGATCGAGAAGGCGCACCCGGACGTGTTCAACATCCTGCTGCAGATCCTCGAGGACGGGCGACTGACCGACGCCCAGGGTCGCACCGTGGACTTCCGCCACGCGATCGTGATAATGACTTCCAACATCGGCGCTTCGGAGATCGCGCGCAACACGCCGCTCGGCTTCGCCGTCTCCGAGGATGAGACGGGGATCACCTACGACGACATGAAGTCACGGATCATGGGCGAGCTGAAGAAGGTCTTCCGCCCGGAGTTCCTCAACCGCATCGATGACGTGATCGTCTTCCACAAGCTGCAGAAGGACGAGATCAAGCAGATCGTGGAGCTCCTGCTGCTGCGGATCCGCGAGTCGATGGCCGAACGCGAGTTGCAGCTGGAGCTGACCGGAGAGGCGAAGGATCTGCTCGTCGAGAAGGGCTGGGATCCGTCGATGGGAGCACGCCCGCTGCGCCGCGCGATCCAGCGCTACATCGAGGACCCGCTGGCCGACTTCGTGCTGCGCGAGCAGGTCGTCCCGGGCGCGACGATCGTCGTCGACCCCTCGCCGGACAACGCCGAGGACGTGCGCCTGACGATCGTCAAGCCGAAGAAGCAGAAGACGCCGGTCGGCGTCGGCGCCGAAGGCGGCTCCCCGGAGGAGCTGACCGAGGGCGAGGGCGCGCCGGTGGACGACGCGCCCGAGATCCCAGAGTCAAGCGAGGAGTAGCTCGCCGCGCGCGGCGTGGCGATAACTCGCGAGCTCGTCAGGCCTCCTGCGGGCTGGCCACGACTCTGAACGCTGCATGCACTCAGCTGGCGCGCCAGCCGTGTTGCCGCGGGCGTGCAAAGTGTCCGTAGGCGCTGCTACAAGCGACCGATGACACCTCAGACCGGCACCGCGCTGCTGATTCTCGCCGTGTTCGTCTACGCGCAGGACCTGTTCATCTCCGAGCGATGAGCCATGAGCGAAGGTTGCCTCCGTAGAAAAGCGGGGCGGATATCAGCCCCAGAATGCCGCGCCAAGTCCTCAGCAGCCGCCGCCTCCGCCGAGCGATTCTGCGTCGAGTGCCAAACCGCCACCGCCAGCACCACCGACTCCCCCGTCTCACGACGGTTCGTAATGACGGATAGGAGCTTCATGAGCGAGAACTGCGGGAGGCTGGGCACCTCGCCCTCAAAGGAAAGCTCTCACCGGAGAGGCGGCGCCGATTAACGCACTGGTCAGCCCGATGCAGCCGCCGCCGGAGCCGTCAGATGCTGCGTCGAGCGCGAACCCGCCTGGGGCGAATCCGAAGAGCTCGTAGTTCTGTTGAAGCTCGCGCGCCAGAGCTAGTGACTCGTCCCCGGCGCCACGTACCCTGGCGCTATGGCCCGAGAGACCGCCTACAGCTGTAGCGAGTGCGGCATGCAGTCCGCTCAGTGGCATGGCAAATGCCCTGGTTGCGAGGCGTGGAACACGCTCGTCGAGGAACGCCTGCAGGCGGCGGGCGGGCGCGGCAAGGCGACCGCCAAGCGCGGCCCGGGCGGCGGAGCCGGCGCGAGAGGACGCGGGCGGCGCCCGACACTCGCCGCGCGCCCGCTGCGCGACGTCGGCGCGGCGCCTGTGGAGCGCATGTCGACAGGCATCGGCGAGCTCGACCGCGTGCTCGGCGGCGGGCTCGTGCCGGGCTCGCTCGTGCTGCTCGGCGGCTCGCCCGGCATCGGCAAGTCGACGCTCACGAACATGGCGCTCGGGCACCTGCAGGACGCCGGGCACCGCACGCTGTACGTCAGCGGCGAGGAGTCGGCCGAGCAGGTGCGTCTGCGCGCCGAGCGACTGGGCCCAGGTGCGTTGAGGGTGCCGATCATCGCCGAGACCGATCTGGAGACGGTGCTCGACGCGATCGCCGCCGAAGGCCCGGCGGCGTGCGTGATCGACTCGGTGCAGACGCTCAACTCGGGTGAGCTGTCGGGCGCGCCCGGCTCGGTCGGGCAGGTGCGCGAGGTCGCTGGGCGGATCATGGAGCTGGCCAAGTCGCGCGGCACGGCCGTGATCCTCGTCGGCCACGTGACCAAGGAGGGCGCGCTGGCGGGGCCGCGCGTGCTCGAGCACCTGGTCGACTGCGTGCTGCAGTTCGAGGGCGAGCGCGAGCGGCCCTACCGCGAGCTGCGCGCGCTGAAGAACCGCTTCGGCTCGACCAACGAGGCGGGGCTGTTCGAGATGCGCCAGGGCGGCCTCGTCGAGGTGCTCGACGCCTCGGCCCGCTTCGTCGCCGAGGCGACGCGGGCCCCCGGCAGCGTTGTGCTGGCCGCGATGGAGGGCTCGCGCCCGCTGCTCGTGGAGGTGCAGGCGCTGGTCGCGCCGTCGGAGCTCGAGCAGCCGCGCCGTGTGGTCTCGGGCCTGGATCGCAACCGCCTGGCGCTCGTGCTGGCGATTCTCGGACGCCACGGGCGCGTGGGGACGGGTGGCGCTGACGTGTTCGTCAACGTCGTCGGTGGCGTGCGCGTGGACGAGCCCGGTTGCGATCTGGCGGTGG
>JBIOEW010000015.1:0-73058 GCA_044446425.1 Solirubrobacterales bacterium
GATCAGGTCGGCCACAAGGGGGCCGACCTGATCGAGCCGGGCAACACGCTGGCGAGCTTCGATGCGGCGTTGCGCCACGGCGTGGACATGATCGAGCTGGACGTGCTCTCGGCGCGCACCGACGGTGGTGGCGAGCTGCTGGTCGCGCACGACTACGAGGACGTCCGCGCGCGCGAGCCGTTGCGCTTCGAGCAGGCGCTCGAGCATCTCGCCGGCGAGCGCTTCGCGGCGCTCGACTTCGACATCGACGTGAAGATCCCCGGCTACGAGGGCCGCGTGATCGAGGCGCTGCGCAAGTTCGGCCTGATCGAGCGCAGCCTGCTCAGCTGCACCTTCGCGCAGGTGCTCGCGCGCATCCGCGCGCAGGAGCCGGCGCTGCGTCTCGGCCTGTCGGTGCCGCGCGTGCGCCGCGACTACACGACTGACATGCTCACGGCGATCCCGGCGCTGGCAATCCTCACGGGCTATCGCGCGACGCTTCCCGCCCGCGCCCGCGCCGGCCTGCGCGAGGGCCGCTACGACGCGATCATGGCTCACTGGCGCGTGGTCACTCGCGCGCTCGTGCGCGCCGTGCGCGAGGGCGGCGGCGAGCTCTACGTGTGGACCGTCGATGACAGTGCGCGCATCGCCAAGCTGACCGAGCTCGGCGTCGACGGGATCATCACGAACGACCCGCGGCTGTTCTGAGCCGACGGCTGACCGGCGCCTCGCGGTGTCCTCGGCCGCTCGCGTACCGAAGCCGGGGAGACACTCGCTGCGCTCGCATCCCCGCTTCGGCCAGCACGCCACGCGAACTGCCTGTGCCCCGAAGGGGTGCGTCCTTGCGAGGCTTGGTCGGCCGCCGTCTCGGTCGCTCAGCCGATCGGACAGGTGGCGGCGGAGAAGCCGGCCGGGTCGGAGCCGGCGAGACTCTGGCGGTCGGTACTCGTCGTGCGCGACGCCTGCGCGATCACGGCCGAGCCGTGGCGCCACTGGAAGTTGACGACGCCGCGCAGCGTGAACGGCGGCTGTCCGGCGATCGGGTTGAGCTGGAAGCTGCGCCCGGCCTGGCGCGCGGAGGAGCCCGAGCCGACCGCCGCATAGCTGGCCGACGCTTTGCTCAGGTCGGTCCAGGTCTTCGTCGCTGCGTTCATGTACTGCAGGCGAAAGCGCATGTACATCGTGTCGTGCGTCAGGTGGTCGCCGGGCATCGAGCCGCGGATGCCAACCGTGTTCGGCTGGTCG
Source organism: Solirubrobacterales bacterium (assembly GCA_044446425.1). GTDB lineage: Bacteria > Actinomycetota > Thermoleophilia > Solirubrobacterales > Solirubrobacteraceae > Palsa-744. The sequence continues at coordinate 1,225 of JBIOEW010000015.1, forward strand.
GCGGGGTTGCAGATGTCGATCGTCGCCCACAGCAGACGTGAGCGCAGCAGCGAGGTCACCTCGACGGCGCGTTTGGCGCGCGCGGCGGCGTGGGTCGCTCCGGCTGAGGTCGTCGGCAGCGCGCAAGACGCACCGAGCGTCGTGAGCAGCGCGCAGACGAGCGACGGCGCGAGCGTTGCACGGGCACGCGAACGTCCGCTTTTCGATACGTACGCCATGTACTGAAGATACCTTCGTAGCGACCGCAGTTGCGGACGATTTATGACCGATGAGCTGGTTCGTGCACCGCCCATGCCGTCGTGCGCGTGGCGTGTGATATGCCTGCCGGATGGCGGGGATGCGATCAGCGGAGGTGGTCGAGCTTCTCGGAAACGTTCCGGTGTTCTCGACTCTGGTCAAGGACGACCTCGAGCGGATCGCGCAGTTCGCCGTGCCGCGCGAGTTCGAGCCCGGTGAGGTCGTGTTCCGCGAGGGCGACGCGAGCGACACGTGCTACGTGGTGCGCGACGGCAGGGCGCGCGCCGTGCGCACGCACCGCGACGGGCGCACGCTGACGCTCGCCACGTTCGGCCCCGGCGACATCTTCGGCGAGCTCGCGCTGTTCGAGGACGAGCGACGCTCGGCGACCGTCGAAGCGATCGAGCAGACGGCGGTCGTCGCCGTGCTCGGACCCGACATGCGTCGCCTGATGTCCGAACACGCCGAGATCTCGGCGCGTCTGGCGATCGCGCTCGGCAGGCGGCTGCGGGAGACCAACGAGCGCCTGCAGCGCCAGTCCTTCTCGACCGTGCAGAGTCGCGTTGCGGTCGTGCTCTCGCAGCTCGTCGAGCAGGAGCTCGGCGACGGCGAGCGGGGAGACGTGCTCCTCACCGCCACCCAGGCCGATCTCGCGCAGCTCGCCGGTTCCTCGCGCGAGTCGGCCAGCCGCTTTCTCGCCGTGCTCGAGCGCGCCGGTGTGATCTCGCAGGGCAGAGGGCGCCTGACCGTGCATGACCCGGAGGCGCTCAAGCAATATGTCTTCTAAGAAGCCGCGCGGCGGCAAGCGGGTTAAGGCAGCTGCCGGCAAGCGCAGCCGTGGCAGGCCGGCCGCGCGCGAGCGCTCAGCCGGCGGCGTGGTCGTGCGTGGTGAGGAGGTGGTCGTGATCGTGCCGACCCGCCGCGCGTCGGACGGCTCGAAGGTGGTCGCACTGCCCAAGGGGCACATCGATCCGGGCGAGAATGCGCTGCAAGCCGCCACGCGCGAGGTGCGCGAGGAGACCGGCATCGTGGCCGAGCCGGTGACGAAGCTGGGTGAGACCCGCTACTGGTACCGGCGGGACGGACAGACGATCCCCAAGTCGGTGTCGTTCTATCTGTTCAGGTACATAGAAGGCGACACGGCCGACCACGACGACGAGGTCGAGAAGGCCTGGTGGATCTCGCTGACCGACGCCCGCAGCGAGCTGAGCCACGCGGCCGAGCGGGAGATGGTGGCAAAGGCCGCCCAGTACTTGGAGGACGAGAGCAAAGAACGGTAGCCTTGCGCTGCGTGCAGGTGCTCAACTTCTACTCGACGATCTTCGCCGACGAGCTCAAGCGTGGGCGCAAGACGGCGACGATCCGCCTCGGCGACAAGTCGGGCAAGTACCGCAAGAACCAGCTCGTGCTGGTCACGATCGGCTACCAGCACTCCCCGCGCGAGCGGATCTTCGAGGCCGTGATCGACCAGGTCGAGGTGATGAAGCTGGCCGATCTCTCGCCTCGCGACATCAAGCATGACAACCCCGAGTTCCGCCGCCACGACGAGCTGATCAACTTCCTCGAACAGATCTACGGCCGCGAGGTCTCCACGCAGGACATGGTCACGGTCGTGCGCTTCTCGCAGATTCTCGAGAATCCGAGCGGGATGACGGCGGCGATGAAGGGCTTCGGCGGCGCGCAGAACTAGCGTGCGCCGGCCGCGCCGGTGGCGCTGATCAACGCCCGCGTGCGTACACCGGTCCGCCCGCGCCACACGTAGTCGATCCCTTGGCACTTTCCGTCCCAAGTGCCGGCTTCCCTTGATGCGGCCCCGAGTCGTCTATATATTTAGGGGACCGTTGGCACTCTCCCCCGAGAGTGCCAGAGGCGTTAGGCCACCGGCACAGAGGGCCGGAAACGACGGCAGAGCGCCCGAAGCACTCTCTAGATGGAGGTTTTCGATATGAAGCTGAAGCCCCTGGGCGATCGCCTGATCGTGCGGGCGATCGAGGAGGAGCAGACCACCGCGAGTGGGCTCGTCCTCCCCGACACTGCGAAGGAGAAGCCGCAGAAGGGTGAGGTCGTGGCCGCCGGCGACGGCCGCCTCGACGATGACGGCAAGCGCATCCCGCTGGACGTGAAGAAGGGCGACGAGGTCCTCTACAGCAAGTACGGCGGGACCGAGATCAAGATCGACGGGGAGGACCTGCTCGTGTTGCGCGAGTCAGACGTCCTTGCCCTGGTCGAGGCATAAGGCCCGCAAGGACGGCCGGAAGTAGTCCTAAAAATTCAGATCGTGGGGCCTGGAGGCTCCACGGAGGAGACTCATAAATGGCTCACAAGGAGATCAAGTACAACAGCGAGGCGCGCTCGGCGCTCGAGGCCGGCGTCGATGCGGTCGCGAATGCGGTCAAGGTCACGCTCGGCCCGAAGGGCCGCTACGTCGTCCTCGACAAGAAGTTCGGCGCGCCCACGATCACCAACGACGGCGTCACGATCGCTCGTGAGATCGAGGTCGAGGACGTCTTCGAGAACCAGGGCGCGCAGCTCGTGCGCGAGGTCGCCACGGCGACAAACGACGTCGCCGGCGACGGCACGACGACAGCGACGGTGCTCGCCCAGGCGATCGTTCGTCAGGGCCTGAAGAACGTCGCTGCCGGCGCCAACCCGCTGGCGCTCAAGCGCGGTATCGAGAAGGCTGTCGAGGAGGTCGTCAAGAACATCGCCTCGCAGTCCAAGGAGGTCTCCGGCAAGGACCAGATCGCCCGCGTGGCGACGATCTCGGCCGGCGACGAGGAGATCGGCGACGTGATCGCCGACGCGATCGAGAAGGTCGGCAAGGACGGCGTGGTCAACGTCGAGGAGGGCCAGACGTTCGGCATGGACCTCGAGTTCACCGAGGGCATGCAGTTCGACAAGGGCTACATCTCGCCCTATATGGTCACCGACCAGGACCGCATGGAGGCGACGCTGGAGGACCCCTACATCCTGATCGCCAACTCGAAGATCGGCTCGGTGCGCGACGTGCTGCCGGTGCTCGAGCAGGTGATCCAGTCGGGCAAGCCGATCCTGATCATCGCCGAGGACGTCGAGGGCGAGTCGCTCGCGACACTCGTCGTGAACAAGCTCCGCGGCACGTTCACCGGTGTGGCCGTCAAGGCCCCCGGCTTCGGCGACCGCCGCAAGCGGATGCTCGAGGACATCGCGATCCTGACCGGTGGCGAGGTGATCACCGAGGAGATGGGGCTGAAGCTGGAGAACACGCAGCTCTCCCAGCTCGGGCGCGCCCGCCGCGTCGTCGTCGCCAAGGACACGACGACCGTCGTCGACGGCGCCGGTGATACGCAGGCGATCAAAGGCCGGATCAACCAGATCAAAGCCGAAATCGAGAACACCGACTCGGACTTCGACCGCGAGAAGCTGCAGGAGCGCCTGGCAAAGCTCTCCGGCGGCGTCGCCGTGGTGAAGGTCGGCGCTGCCACCGAGACGGAGATGAAGGAGAAGAAGCACCGCGTCGAGGACGCGCTGCAGGCAACGCGCGCGGCGCTCGAGGAGGGCATCGTGCCGGGCGGCGGCGTCGCACTGCTGCAGGCCTCGGCGGCCGTCAGCGTCAGCGACAACGGCGCGTCGGCCGATGGCTCCGACGACGAGCGCACGGGTGCACGGATCGTGCTCCGCGCGCTGGAGGAGCCACTGCGTCAGCTCGCCGAGAACGCGGGCCTCGAGGGCTCCGTCGTCGTCAACGACGTGCGCAAGGCCAAGAAAGGCTTTGGCCTGAACGCCTCGACCAACGAGATCGTCGACCTCGTCGCGGCAGGCGTGATCGACCCCGCGATGGTCACGCGCTCTGCCCTGCAGAACGCGGCTTCGATCGCCAAGAACATCCTCACGACCGAGGCGATCGTCGCCGAGCTTCCGGAAAAGGAAGGCGCGGCCGGCGGCGGCGGGATGCCTGACATGTCGGGGATGATGTAAGCAGCGGCGCCTCGGCGCCCATCGTCGATCGACACAGGTGGGAAGGCCCGGCTATTTGCAGCCGGGCCTTCCGGCTTTAACGACGTCGAGCGCCCGAAACTGCGCCGTCGGGAAGTGCGGCGATCTACGCATTCACACTCGCTCGTCGCCTTGTTTCCGACCGTCAAATGGCCAAACCTGTCTCTCTCTTTTGCGGACCGCCGGCATCCATCGCGGGCTCGAAATCCCTTGCTGCTGGCCGTTTTTCCGTCCCGCCGGGCGAATCGCGTCGGGGCCGAGCCGGCGCGTCCCTTGACTGTCGGGGCGGGAAAAATATGGTGGCCGCTCAGGGCAGAGATAACCGTCGACGGGGAGCCGCCAGCGGAGTGAGGCGTTTACGCGCACCAGTACCTTAATCGGTGAAAGGGCCGGTCTTAAACATCGGTGATCCGGGTTCGAGCCCCGGCTGGTGCATGCCGTTTGCAGTCACGTATCCACCAGCCGATGACCACGAACCTATTCGACTACTTCGAGCGCGCCGAGCCGCTGGAGGGCGAGGTCTCGCCGTGGGCGGCGCGCCCCCCGCGCCGGCCGCGGGCGGGCTTCGACTTGCAGCTGTTCCCACGCTCGCCGCGGTGGCAGGAGGATGCTGGGTCGCTGCGCGTGCTCGCGCGGCTGGAGCAGGAGCCGTGGATGAGTTCGCTGACGCGCGATCGGGACGCCGTCCGGGTCGTGCTGGCTGATGGCTGGATCGAGTTGACGGGCGCCGCGCTCGAGGCCGGCGGCAGCGCCGAGACGCATCTCTCGGACATCGCCGACGGCAGGCGCGTGTCGATGCAGTTCTGGGACGCCAACGCGACGAAGGCGCTGCACATCGGGCACCTGCGCAACCTCGCCATCGGCAACGCGCTCTCGGCCGCGCTCGCGCAGGCCGGCGCCAAGGTCGAGCGCCGCAGTCGCATCACCGACCTCGGCCGTGCGATGGGCGAGGCGATGGCCGGCGTGGTGCAGAGCGGCCGCCACGTCCAGGGTTTTGCCGACGGTGAGAAGTCAGATCACTTCGTGGGCGAATGCTACGCGGACTACGTCGCCGCCGGGGGCATGCTCCAGACCACCGAGCAGGAGCAGGCCGAGGACTCGCTCTCACGCGAGGTGCACGTCCAGAACGACGCCGCCGACACCCTGATCAAGCGGGTGCTGAGCGGCGACCGCGAGGCGGTCGAGCTGTGGTACAAGACGCGCGCCTGGGTGATCGCCGGGCAGCGCAAGACGCTCGCGCGGCTCGGCATCGCCTTCGACCGCGTCTTCTTCGAGTCGGACTACCTCGCCGAGACTGCCGAGCTGACCGAGACGGGCCTGCGCAGCGGCACGCTGCGCCGCCGCGAGGACGGCGTGATCGTTTACCCGACAGGCTTCGAGGAGCTCGAGGAGCTCGCGCTCGTTCGCTCGGACGGGCTCTCGACACAGCACATGCGCTCGCTGACCTACTGCATGACAGCGCCCGAACTGGAGGACATGACCTCGATGCAGGTGACCGGCTCGGAGTGGGTCGCGCACGTCACGAGCATCCGCAAGCTCGCGCATGAGCTACGCCCGGAGCTGAACGGCGGCTTTCACCCGAGCCGCAGCATCTTCCACGGAATGGTCTTCAGCCAGAAGCGGGCGCTGACCTCGAGCGCCGGCGCGCTCTTGATCGACGAGCTGACCGACTGGATCGATGAGCAGATCGACGCCGATCCGCGCCGACGCGAGGTGCGGGCCTCGCATCCGTTCCCCGAACGGATCGCGCCGCAACTGGCGCTCGGCTGGTTCTTGCCGCACCCGGTCGCGCCCGACATGGACTTCGACCCCAGTCGACTGCTCGGGGGGGAGAGCCTCGGCTGGGAGCTCGCGCGTGCCAGGGCGCGCCACAGCTCGGGCAGCTCCGGCGCCGCGACGCCCACCGAGGACCCCGACTACCGCTTCGCCGTGATCCAGTCGGAGCTCTACCGACGGCACCTGCGCCAGGCTGTCGAGCGGCTCGACGTACGCCCGCTTGCCAACTACCTCAAGCATCTCTCGATCTGGTACCTCGAGCGCGACCGCTCAGAACCGGTCGAGCGCGTCGTGCACACGCTGCTCGACCGCAGCGCGAGGGGGCTCGGACTGGAGACGGCCCCATGAGCACGCTGCTGATCGACAACTACGACTCCTACACCTACAACGTGTTCCATCTGCTCGCCGCCGTCTCCGGCGAGGAGCCGATCGTCGTGCACAACGACTTCGTCTCCTGGCGCGCGCTCTCGCGCTGGGACTTCGATGCGATCGTGATCTCACCCGGCCCGGGTCGCCCGGACCGCTGGCACGACTTCGGCGTCTGCTCGGACATCCTGCGTTTCTCCGACACGCCCGTGCTCGGCGTGTGCCTTGGGCACCAGGGCCTCGGCTACGTGCTCGAGGGCAAGGTCTCGAGCGCGCCGATGGTCATGCACGGCCGCCTCAGCGGGGTCGAGCACGAGGGCGAGGGCCTGTTCGCGGGCATCCCCCAGGGCTTCTCCGTCGTGCGCTACCACTCGCTCGCCGTCAGCGGCTCGCTCGGCGAGGGACGCGTCACGGCGTGGACGGAGGACGGCGTGGTGATGGGGATCGAACACACCAGTCGCCCGATGTGGGGCGTGCAGTTCCACCCCGAGTCGATCGCGACAGAGCACGGTCACAAGCTGTTTCAGAACTTCTACGAGATGGCGCGTCGCCATCGCGCGCTGCGCGGCAGGCGCACGAACATGCCGCCACCGCTGCGGCGCGCCCGCGAGCGCCCGGCCGTCCAGCAGCGAACGTCACACATGCGGTCGGCCTCAGGCCCGGCGCAGGGCGCCGAGACCGCATCCGAGCTGAAGCTCCACTGGCGCACGTTCGAGGGCGAGCCGGTCGCGGAGGAACTGTTCGAGCGCCTGTTCGGCGCCGCCGAGCACGCCTTCTGGCTGGACAGCGCCGACGCCCCGACGACGCTCGCCCAGCGCTCCTTCATGGGTACCTCGGCCGGGCCCGAGCGCAAGGTGCTCGAATACGACGTCGCGCGCGGAGCGGTGACGCTGCATGGGGCCGACGGGAGCAGCATCGAGCATGGATCGGTCTTCGAGATCCTCGATCGCCAGCTGCAGGCGCGCCGCCTGCCGCTGCCAGAGGGCGTTCCCGAGGGGCTCGTGGGCGGCTTCGTCGGCTATCTCGGCTACGAGTGCAAGGCCGACTGCGGCTCACCCGTCGTGCACGGCTCAGACGTCCCGGACGCCGTGATGATGCTCGCCAACCGCGTCGTCGCAATCGATCACACGACCTCGCGCACGCATCTGCTCGCGATCTCCGAGCACGACGGCGGGGAGGCCGAGCGCTGGCTCGCGCAGGCCGAGTCGGCCGTGCGCGACGCGCTGGCCGCCGCGGGCGCCGAAGCCGAGCGGGACGAAGTGGCCACCGGCCGGCTGCGCTCGCTCCCGGATGAGCCGTACGCGGGAGCGCCGGTCGAGCCGGTCGTCTTCCGCTGCGGACGTGGCCGCAGCCAGTACATCGCCGACATCGTCCGCTGCAAAGCCGTGCTCGGCGCGGGCGAGTCCTACGAGGTGTGCCTGACCGACCAGATTCACACCGACGCGAGCCCAGATCCGTTCGAGCTCTACCGGATCCTGCGCAAGCGCAACCCGGCACCGTTCGCCGCCTACCTGAAGCTGGGCGAGCTGGCCGTCGTCAGCTCCTCGCCCGAGCGCTTCCTCTCGGTCGATCGCGAGCGCTGCGTGCAGGCGCGTCCGATCAAGGGCACGACCTCGCGCGCCGCGGACCCGGCGCAGGACGAGGCGCAGCGCAACTGGCTGCTGAACGACGAAAAGACGTTCGCCGAGCACCTGATGATCGTCGACCTGCTGCGCAACGACCTCGGCCGCGTCTGTGAGGTCGACAGCGTGCGCGTGCCGCAGTTCATGGTCGTCGAGCCCTACGCCACCGTGCATCAGCTGCTCTCGACGATCACCGGCGTGCTCGAGCGTACGCGCACGCCGGTCGAGTGCGTGCGCGCCTGCTTCCCGGGCGGCTCGATGACCGGCGCGCCGAAGCTGCGCACGATGGGGATCATCGACGACATCGAGCGCGAGGCGCGCGGCGTCTACTCCGGCGCGCTCGGCTACTTCGGGCTCGACGGCAGCGTCGATCTGTCGATCGTGATCCGCACGGTCGTGCTGCGCCCCGGCGAGACGACGATCGGGGCGGGCGGGGCGATCGTGATGCAGTCCGACGCCGAGGAGGAGTTCGACGAGATCCTGCTGAAGGCGCGCGCGCCGATGTCGGCGATCGCGCAAGCCGTCACGGGTAGCGCCTCGGCCGACGCATGGCGAGTCGAGCTGGAGCCGCGACCGCCGATGGCCGAGGCGGCCTGAGCGGCGATGGAGGGCTCGCTCTCGACCGCATCCGGCTCGCGCACGCGGATTCGCCTGGCACAGGTGCAGGACGCCGCGGCTGTCGCGGCGGCCGTGCGCGAGCTGCTGCTCGAGCTGAGCGGCGACGCGCCGCAGCCGGCGGCGCTCGAGCGCGCCGCCCGCGCCCTGCTCGAAGACCCCGCCGCCGGCGCCGTGCTGCTGGCGAGCGACGGCGAGCAGATCGCCGGTGTGCTCAGCGCGAGTTGGCAACTGGCGATACACGTGCCTGGCCGCTACGCCCTGATCCAGGATCTATGGGTCGCGCCGGACCGCCGCGGAGCCGCGATCGGGCGCGAGCTGCTGCTGGCGCTGTTCGACCTGGCCGTCGAACGCGAGATCGTGCGCGTCGAGGTCGGGCTGCCGTCGCAGCGCTTTGCCGGGCTGCGCGCGACCGAGGCCTTCTATCTCGCCAACGGCTTCTCCCAGCTCGGCCCGCGGATGAGGCAGATGCTGCTGTGAGCGCCGGCCTCGAGCCCTTCCGCCGACGGCTCGATCAGATCGACGAGCAGATCGCGCGGCTGCTCGGCGAGCGCTTCCAGGTATGTCGCGAAGTCGCCTATTACAAGAGCGAGCACGAAATCCCAATGATGCAACCCGAGCGGGTTGCGCAGGTGCGCGCTCGCTACCTCGAGCGCGGCGCGCAGGCCGATCTACCCGGAGACTTCACCGCCGACCTGTTCGATCTGCTGATCAACGCGACCTGCCGGCTGGAGGACGAGCTGATGGAAACGCCCGAGGAGCAGCGGATGAGCGTTCCGGTCGCCGAGCCCGGTTCGTGCATGGGCCGATCGTGATCCGCCCGACGTTCATCACGCTCGGGCCGCGGGGCACCTGCCACGAGAACGCGCTGCGTCGCTACCTTGACTTCCAGGGGATCGAGGATTTCGAGCTCGTGCTCGTCGAAGACCTGCTCGGCGCGATCGAGCGGGTGCGCGACGAGCCGAACACGTTCCTCGTGCAGTGCAGCGCTCACGTGCAGGTGCACCTCGTGACCGAGCGCTACTGGCAGGAGGTGTTCGTGATCGACACCTTCCTGCATCCCACCAAGGAGCTTTCGCTGCTGCTACGGCGCGACGTGAGCGAGCCGCGCAGCCTCGGCATCGTCTCGGCGACGCGGGGCTATCTGGACCTGAGCCGCTTCCAGACGATCGTCGACGAGCCATCCAAGCCCGTCGTCGCGAAGCATCTGCTGGCGGGCGACTACGACGCCGGCCTCACCCACCTGCACTACGCGCGCGAACACCCCGAACAGCTCCGCGTCGCCGAGGTCTACGGCGCGGTCGACACCACGTGGGTCGTGTACGGGCGCCAGAAGCGCTTCCACGGGCACGTGATCGCCAAGCACAACCCGTGGCTGTTCACGGGCGAGTCGGCGCCGGTGGAGGAGGAGTTCGATCGCGAGCCTGCGGTTGCCGTACTCGCCGGGACCCACACGCTCGCGAGCGCGCCGGGGACGGGCAGCGCGCTGCAGGTCGCCGCGTAGGCGCGCCGCTCGCGCGGAGCGATCGCCCGCTGGGAGCGAGCAGCGGCCTGCCGCCGAATGGGGCGCACGCCGCGTGGTCGAGGATCTGGCGCTGCGGACCAGCCTACTTCTGCGACACGCTCCCGCCACCGTCTCCGCTGCGTTCTGCGCGGCTCGCCTGGGCGAGCGCGGCCTCGTCCTCGGTGATCTCCCCCGCAGGGGTCGACGGCGCCGCGATCGTCGAGCGCGCGCTAGCGCTCAAGTGCAGTCGGGACCGGCCGGGCGCGCTCGCGCGGGACTTGGGCCCCTAACGCGCGCGCGGTGCCCCGGCGGCTCGCAGCGAACGGCTTCGGCCTCGTCCCAGGAAGCGCCGCCGCTTGCGCGCTCGGTCGTGCCGGACGCGACCACCGCTGGGACGACGGTCTGGTCGCACGCAGCCGTAGGACGATCAGCAGCACGAGAAGCGCAAGCCAGACGAGCACGAGAATCAGCAGCACCGGCACAGAACTATGCTACCCGAGTTCGGCGCTATGTAAACCGGCGATTACGCGGGCGCTATTCGACGGCCTCTACGGCGCGCGGCCCCTCGCCGACGTACTTCGCCGTCGGACGGATCAACTTGGCCTCGCGCTTCTGCTCGAGGATGTGCGCCGACCAGCCGGCCACGCGTGCGCACGTGAACATCGGCGTGAACAGCTCCGGCGGGACTTCCGCCAGGTCGAGGATGACGGCCGACCAGAACTCGACGTTGGTCGCCAGCACGCGGTCCGGCCGGCGCGCGTGAAGCTCCGCCAGCGCCGCCTTCTCAAGCGCCTCGGCGGCCTCGAAGCGGGGCGAGCCGAGTTCGCTCGCCGTGCGGCGCAGCACCCGTGCACGCGGATCTTCGGCGCGGTAGATGCGGTGGCCGAAGCCCATCAAACGGTCGCCGCGATCGAGCGCATCCGACACCCACTTCTCGGCGTCGCCGCTCGCTTCGACCTGCTCGAGCATCTTCAGCACGCGCGAGGGGGCGCCGCCGTGCAGGGGGCCCGACAGCGCGCCGACCGCCGCAGACAGCGCAGCGGCGACGTCGGCTCCCGTCGAGGCCACGACTCGCGCCGTGAACGTCGAGGCGTTCATGCCATGCTCGGCCGCCGAGACCCAGTAGGCGTCGATCGCCTTGACGTGGTCCGGGTTGGCTTCGCCGCGCCAGCGGATCAGGAATCGCTCGGGGATCGTGCGGCCCTCGTCGATCTCCGACTGCGGCACCGGCGGCTGGCCGGCTTCGCGCGCCGACTGCGCGACGAACGAGAGCGCCATCACCGAGGCACGCGCAAGGTTGTCGCGGGCCTCCTCGTCGGAGATGTCGATCAGCTGCCCGAAGCCCCACTCGGGAGCGAGCATCGCCAGCGCCGACTGCACGTCCACCCGGTGGTCGCCCGAGCGCACCGTCAGCGCGTGCGGTTCGGCCGGTGGCAGCCCCGGTCTGAATTGCCCGTCCACGAGCAGGCCCCAGACCTGCTCGTAGGGGACCTGACCGACGAGGTCTTCGATGTCGACCCCGCGATAGCGCAGCGCGCCACCCTCTTTGTCCGGCTCGGCAATCTCTGTGGCGAAGGCGACGACTCCTTCGAGGCCCGACTGGACCTCTGGTGCTGTGACCGCGCTCATGGCACTCGCTTTCTGAGCTTGATGCTTGACGGGGTGAGCTGCCTTGTGGGCAGGGACATATCGTCGCACTATTGCGCGTGCAAGTACGCTGCCAGGCGAGCGAAGGCCGAGCGTGCGGCTCGGCGAGCCGTGATCGAGGAGGAACCGTGTCCGACAGCGATCTGATGTTCCGTGCGGCGGGCGAGCTCGCCGCGATGGTGCGCGCCGGGGAGATCTCCTCGCGCGAGCTCGTGCAGACCTCGCTCGAGCGGATCGAGGAGCTCAACCCGATGCTGGGCGCGTTCGTGCAGGTCGACGCCGAGGGCGCGCTCGCGGCGGCCGACGTCGTCACCGCCGGAGACGAGCGGCCCTTTGCCGGAGTGCCGATCGCGATCAAGAACAATCGCCCCGTCAAGGGGCTGCGGCTGACCTACGGGTGTCCGTTGATGTCCGAGTTCATCGCGCCGTATGACCACAACATCACCAGGCGGCTGCGCGACGCCGGGTTCGTGATCGTCGGCACGACGACGCTGCCCGAGTACGGGATCCTGCCGGTCAGCGAGGCGCAGATCTTCGGCCCCACACGCAATCCGTGGGACCTGCAGCGCACGCCGGGTGGCTCCTCGGGCGGCGCTGCCGCGGCCGTCGCCGCCGGCCTCGTGCCGGTCGCCCACGGCAACGACGGCGGCGGCTCGGTCCGCATCCCCGCGGCCTGCTGCGGGCTCGTCGGGCTGAAGCCCGCGCGCGGGCGGATCTCGCCGGCGCCCGAGCTCGGCGACTCCTCGCTGGGCATCGACGGCGTGCTCACCCGCACCGTCGCCGACACGGCGTCGATCCTCGACGTGCTCGCCGGCTACGAGCCCGGCGACGCGACCTGGGCGCCCGCGCCGGCCGAGCCGTTCGCCGTGGCGGCGGGCGCCGAGCCGGGCAAGCTGCGGATTGCCGCCACGACGCTCCCGCCCGTTCCCGAGGCGCAGGTCGACCCGCTCGCCGCACGCGCCGTCGCCGACGCCGCCGAGCTGCTGCGCTCGCTCGGGCACGAGGTCGAGGAGGTCGACCCGCCGTGGCAGCACGACGCCGTGCGCGAGCTGTTCGGCGTCGTCTTCTCCAGCCACATCGCGCTGTCGATCGCCTACTCCGGGCGCGTCGCCGGGCGCGAGCCGACGGCCGAGGACATGGAGGCGATGAGCTGGGCGATCTTCTCGATGGTGCAGAAGCTCGGAGCGATCCACTACATGGGTGCGGAGGTTGCGCTGCAGGCGTTCGCGCGCCGCCTGGTCTCCTTCCTTGCACCATACGACGCGTTGCTCACGCCGGCGCTCGCCGAGCGCCCGCTGCCTCTCGGCACGCTCGACACGAACGCGCCCGAGCCAATGGCGACGTTCACCCGCTCCGGGCTGTTCACGCCGTTCACGCCGATCTTCAACGCGAGCGGCCAGCCCGGCATCTCGGTGCCGCTGTACGAGGGCGAGGACGGGCTGCCGCTCGCAGTGCAGCTCGTCGGGCGCCCCGCCGGCGAGGCGCAGCTGCTGTCGCTCGCCGCTCAGCTGGAAGCCGCGCAGCCGTGGGCCCAGCGCCGGCCGCCGCTGGATCGCGCCGCCGCCACCGCGTAGGCCACCGCGTTGCCGGCATCTACGGGGAATGTTTTCGACTATAGAAACGTTCCTTGTCGAATTTCTCATGGGCCCCTAGCATCGCGGGCTGTCGGGGCTGACCAACACGGCGCCGGCATGCCGGCCATCTCGTGGGGACGATTTGCAGGCTCGCGTCGGCGCCGGTCGCGCAAGCGGCCGACGTCGCGCTAGCCGCTCGGGACGAAGGCGAACCGTGAGGAAGCGGTGATCGGGCTGGTGCCGTGCAGCCCAAGTCCCCACGACGTGGCAATCCCATCGTCGATTTCTTCGTCGCAGCGACAACCGGCGGGCAGCGGTTGCTGGGTAGCGAGGTCTGACCAGATGTTGGCGTAGAAGTCCTCGGTGCTGCTCGCGCCGCCCGGCGCGAGCGGCTGCAGTTGCTCAGCGAGCTCGGCGCCGTCTTCCAGCGAACGCAGGCAGCCGACGGTCTGCGAGCTCGCGTCATAGGCGCCGAGGCCGTAGTCGGAGTTGCCCACGTAGCAATCGGCCGCACGGTACAGTCGAACGGCGCGCGTATCGCCGCCTTCACCGCTGATCGCATAGGACGAATCGACGCTGCTGCCGCCGTCGATCCAGCGATCGGTCTCGACCAGGCGCAAGCCCGTGCCGCCGGCTTCGACGGTTGTCAGGAGCGTATTCGGGCTCGCGGCTGTCCCTTCGCCGCTGACCTGCTGTTCGATCGGCGTCCACGGTATGTAGCCACCGAGATCCTCGCCGGCCGGAATGCTTTCGGGTCCGTACAGCTCTCCTTCAATCGAGAGGAACGTGCCGCAGGCGTCGTTCGGGGCGTCGAGGAACGTGTAGAACTCGTCATATAGGTCTTCGTTGGTTGCGAGCGTGCACGCCAAGTCGGGCGAGGTGTAGAAGAACCCGATCGCTCGTTCTGCCGGTGGTGGTGGCGGCGGTGGCGGGGGCGGGGGCGGCACGGGTCGCGCGGGCGCTTGGGCGATTGCGAAAACGTGGTGGTAGACGTGCAGCTGTCCCGTCTCGAGGCCGAGCTCGGGGATCTTCAGCGACGCTTCGAGATCGACGGGGGCGGTCAAGGTCCACCATGGGTCCTGCGCCGGGTCCGCCGCGAGGTCGAGCCCGGTGCTGAAGCTGATCTCAGGTCCCGCGACTCCGTAGAGCAGCAGGTCGAGGGTCGGGATCACACGCCCACTGAGCGTCGCCGAGCTGCTCAGCGTCGGCGGTTCGTAGCCGAAGTTGAGGCTGTTGGAGGCGATCGGGCTGACTTTCCCGTGGTCGTAGCTGAGACCGGCAGTCGCACTGAGCGATCCGTGCACGCCCGTACTGACCTTCGCCCCAAGCGTGCCTACCGCCGACACATAGATCTGTACGCGCGGCACGAGCACGACCGGGATCGGACCGACTTGGAACTCGATCGGCGTGAGCGTCCACGGGTGGGGGAGCAACCCGGTCTTCGCCAATGCGCAGGAAGCGGAGGCGGCGACCGATGCGCCAAGTTCTGCGCTCGCGGTTGCCGTGCCCGTAACGGAGGCACGATCGATGCCGTGGAACAGCGACCAGTGCGCGCTGAAGTTGGCGTTGGTCGCCAGTGAGACGGAGCCCGACAGGCTCGCGGCAATCCCGCCGCTGCAGCTGAGCGACTTCGCGATCGATTCGCGCAGGCCCCCGGCGGCCGCCTTGGCGTGAGCGCCGCCGTGGACCGAGCTCGCCGTCGCCAATCCGCTCGAGGAGTCGATCGACGCGTTTATCGTGCCTTCTGCAACCGCCGCGAGCAGCGATGTCGGCTTCGACTGCAAGACGGTTTCGCCGCCCCGATGCGCCACCGAAGTCACCTCGCCGAGGAATCCATACGGGCTCGCCGGCGAGATGCCCGCGGCGAGGATGTCGCCGGAATGGGCGGCGACGTTGCCGACGTAGCGGACGGCGCCTGCCTCGCCCGGGGCCGGAACCGCGGTGAGCTTCGTGGCCTTGAGCACGCGCACCGGCGCGCTCACGTGCACGCGCCTGGATGCGGAATAAGTGCGAGCCTTGCCGTGTCGCAGCAGCGCGACACGCAGCACGACGACCGCCGGATCTCGGGGCGCGCGCCAGTACAGGCGAAACCTTCCGCCACGCGCCGACGTGCGCGAGCGAACCACCCAGCGGCTTCCAACCAGCTGCTGCAGGACCGCTTGGACTCCAGACTGGTGAGCACTGCTCGTCTTGCCTGAGACGAGCAGTGTTCGCTTGATGCGAACCGACGCGGGGAAGTTCGCGTGCAGCTTGGGGGTCGCCGACGCGCCGTAGGCCGGCACCGTCGCGGTTGCGGCGATGCCGACGCATAGCGCGAGCAGCGCAAGCGTCACCGCTAGGGCGCCGGCGCCGGCACGCCGTCTGCGTCGACGCAGCCGCGCAAGTCTCGATCCAACCCAGCCCCCATGTCCAACCATCGCGGCGCGAGCCTACAGTAAAGATCGTGGCAGTGCCGCTATCTGGGTCTTGTCGCGATATCCGAATCGGCCACGAGTCGTTGCCCGCCTGCTCCGCGGGTCAGGCGATACCCAGCACGGCCGGCATCCGCGCCGGCCTCACGCCGAGCTCTTCGACATCCGCCGCGCCGCGTGCTGAGACCATCGGCACCTCCATCAGCTCCGCCTCGTCCCACGTGGCGAAAGCATTCGGTCCCGACACGCGCTCGAGCAGTCGCAGCACGCGGGAGACGACCGGCGTAGGCACGTGCACGAGCAAGCGCTTGCGGTTCAGCGAGTGCAGCACGATGCGCACGAGGTCGTTGTGGCTGAGCGTCTCCGGCCCAGCCAGCTCGTAGCGAGCGCGCAGTCGCCGCTCGGCGCCGGCGCGGCGCTCGGCGGCGGTGCGGATGGCTGTGCCCCCGCCCCCCCCGCCGCCGGCGCCGCCGGCGGCGCCGTTGCCGCCCGAAGCGACGCTGCCTGTCGGGCGCGCTGGTGCGCCCTCGCCCAAGCTCGCCCCCATCCGCAGCACGGCGATCACGCAGTCGGCCACGTCCTCGGCCCAGATCGGCTGGTACAGCGCTCGTCCGCGCCCCGAGACGGGCATCGCCGGCAGCAGCGCCAGGCGTTCGAGCAGCGTCAGCCACGGATCGCCCGGGGCGTAGACGATCGACGGCGCGAACACGATCGACTCCAGCGCCGCCTCGCCGACGGCCTGCTCGGCGAGCGCCTTGGCGCGGAAGAAGCGCGCGCGATGGTGCGTGGAGGCATCGAGCGCCGAGAAGAACACGAAGCGCTCGACGCCGGCGCGCTCGGCCGCCTGCACCATGCGCCACGTCGCGATCCCGTTCAGCTCCTCGATCGATCCACGGGGCTGGTCGCGGATCGAGGCGGCCAGGTGCACGACCGTGCGCACGCCGCGCATCGCGTTGCGAAACGACGGCGGGTCGGTCAGGTCGCCGAGCGCGATCTGCACGCGCACGCGCTGCGCGCCGAGCCGGCGGGGGTCGCGCACGAGGCAGCGCACCTGTTCACCTTCGGCGACCAGTCGGCGCAGCAGCGCCGAACCGACCAGGCCCGTTGCGCCGGTGAGCAGCAGCATCGCCGGCCCTACTTTCGTACGTCCGTCTGCATCGCCCGATTATCGTCCAAAGCGAGGACTAGCTCACGCTCGGCTTCCCGCCGAAGCGACGCGCCAAGCACAAGCACTGAAGCTCGACCGCTCACCGGGTAGTCAGATGATTGATCGAGCAATCATCTACGATGAGCTTCGGCCGGGCTGGTGTCATACGTAAAATATGCCGCTCGGCCGGACCCCACTCCGCCGGACAACCGCAAACAACCAGGAAAGAAGCGAATGGCCTACGTGATCGCCGAGCCCTGCATCGGCACCAAGGACAACTCCTGTGTCGAGGTATGCCCCGTCGACTGCATCCACCCGACGCCCGACGAGCCCGGATACGACGCGGCCGAGATGCTCTACATCGACCCCGAGGAGTGCATCGACTGCGACGCCTGCGTCGAGGCCTGCCCGGTGGACGCGTGCTTCGCGGAGGACCAGCTGCCCGACGAGTGGCAGAAGTACACGCAGATCAACGCCGACTACTTCAGCAACGCCAAATAGGACTCGTCGAGGACGTCCAGGACGGGCACGTCAGAGACGGCCGCCGCGACCAGCTCGCGCAGCCGGCGCGAGTCGAAGCGGTGCGACTGCGGCGCCAGCGGATTGACCGTGATCGCCTTCAGCGCGATCGTCCGGCGCACTTCGATCGCGATGCCCTGACGCTCATACCAGCGCGCGCCGTGACGTGCGAGGAAGACCTTCGTCGGATCGGCCGCGACGATCCGCAGCTCGCGCCCGGCGCGCTCGCTGCGCGCCGCCAGGAGCCCCTCGAGGAAGCGCTCGCTCAGCGCGCCGTCGACCGTCAGCGTGCTCGCCCGGGGATGATCGCGCAGCAGCGTCGCGATCTCGGCCGGCTCGGCGTTCAGCACGAGCCGCCGCCCGAGCGCCACCGGCTCGCCGCCGGCGTCCTCGCCGGCGGCGGGCAGCCTGACGAGGTCTACCGCGTCGCTCGTGGCGCGCACGACATCATCGATGTCTTCGCCGAGGATCGCCCCGGTCGCCATCACCAGCCCGTCGGCAACGGCCGGCGAGGAGGCCGCGCGGCGGTCGATCGCGCCGTCGAGCAGTGCCTGCTCGGCGCCCAGCAGCAACATCTCCTCGCCGACCGAGCGCAGGTCCGCGGCCGAGCTCGGTCCCGCCACTTCGACCGCGCCCGGCTTGGACATGCGCGCGAGCACGACCTCGCCGAGCGGCGTGCGTACGCCGGTGCGCGAGAGGCGCTCGTGCGCGACGCCGCTTGCGCGCAGCAGCGCGCCGGTGCTCGCCACCAGGTCGCCCGCCTGAAGTTGCACGCGCGGCTTCTCGATGCGCGCGTCGATCACGTCGTGCTGCTCGCCGTCGCGCCCGATCGAGGTCACGCCCACCGGGCGCCCCGCCGCGGCGTGCTCGCGCAGCAGCGCAGCCAGCGTCTCGGTCTTGCCCGTGTTCTTGGCCAGGCCGACGAGCGCGAGCATGCGCGCATCGGCCGTCAGCCGGTGCAGCGGCGCCGGCTCGCTAGCCATCGGCGTGCACCCGCGTCGGTGCGCTAGCCATCCGCGGCGGGGCTCGCGCCCGAGCCGTCAGCCACGCCCGCGCCGTGGCCGGCGCCGTTGCGCGCCGCCAGCTCGCGCACGATGAAGCTCGCCACGTGGTGGGGGTAGGTGCCCTTGGAGAAGCCCGCGTCGAAGCCGAGCTCCTTGGCCAGTTCGTTCGACACGCGCGGTCCGCCGCACGTGAGGATGATCTGCTTGCGCCGGCCCTCGGCTTCGACGATCTCGACGAGCTCGGTCAGGTTGGCGATGTGCAGGTTCTGCTGAGTCACCGTCTGTGAGACGAGGATCGCGTCCGCGTCGAGGTCGATCGCGCGCGAGACGAGCACGCTGTTGGGCACCTGGCTGCCGAGGTTGTGCGTCTGGAAGGCCTTGTAGCCCTCCAGGCCGTGGTGGCCGTGGAAGCCCTTCAGGTTGAGCATCGCGTCGATCCCCACGCTGTGCGTGTCCGTGCCCGTCGCCGCCCCCACCACGACGATCGGCCGGCCGATCGTGCGACCGGCGAACTCTTCGATCTCCTCCTCGCTCATGTACTCGATCTCGAAGCCCTCCTGCGAGAGCGAGGCGTAGTCGACCGTCTGGTTGGACTCGCCGAACATGACGAAGTACGTGTAGCCGTCGGTCAGCTCCTGGTAGTGGACGACCTCGGGGTGCTCGAAGCCCATCTTCGCCGCCCACTCCTGCGCAGCCTTGCGCGCCGCCAATCCATAGGGCACGGGCAGCGTGAAGCTGAACTGGACGATCCCGTCGCCGAGGTGGTCGGCGTAGGGCTTGACGCGCGCCAGGTCCACCCGCGGGCGGGCACCCGACGTCGGTGAGGCCTCGCCCGGGGCCACGCCGTTCGCGGTCCCATCCGTGTCGATGCCCTCAGGCAAGGCTCGACGCCCCTGCCATCAGCTCCGTGGCCGGGTTGAAGTAGCCGTCGGTGAGCTCGACGATTCCCTCCGTCCCGCGTCCCTCGTCGATCGCGCGCGGCACGTCGCCGAACACGCCCTCGCCGAGCGCCGCGAACAGGCCGTGCTCGGCGATCCGTGCCAGCAGCTCGTGTGCGCCCGCGAGCACTTCCCGCGCGCGCGTCTGGATGATCCCGCCGGACTTGAACTCGATCTCCTCGCCGAGATCGCGCGCCGCCGTGAACACGTAGTCGACGTTTTCCATGCCGATCACACGGTCGTGCACGTGTGGGGTGAAGATCCCCTCGGTTGGGACGCCGATCGTCTGAATGCCCTGTCCCGTGGCGATCGTTATCAGATTAAAAAGTGAATCCGTTGCGTGCGTGCGGTACAGGTTCCCGTCCATGTGACGCGTCGGCGGCATGTACTTCACCGGGCAGTCCGGGAACAGCTCGCGCGTCAGCTGCGCCTGCGCCCACTCGTACAGCAGGCTGTTGGGGATCGGGTTGTCGATCTCATACGCGTCGCCCAGCGCGATCTGGGGGTCCGGCACGCCCGAGTCGAGCGCGAGCCGGCGGTTGATGAACTGCGAGGCCGTCACCGAAGGCGCCGCCTCGATCGCGTCCGCCGTACGCAGGTAGTTGTCCTCACCCGTGTTGATGACGACCCCGAAATAGCCGTTGATCATGCGCGAGACGCGCTGATCGATCAGACCGCGCACGGGGTTGATGTCGCGGTAGAGGATCCCGTAGAGCGCGTCGTTGACCATGTTGTCGAAGCCCTCGATCGCCCCCATCGCGGCGATCTCCGGCATGCACAGCCCCGAGCAGAAGCTCGACAGCCGCACGTAGCGGCCGTGCTGCTCAGACCACTGATCGAGCGCCCCGCGCATGATGCGGAAGTTGGCCTGCGTCGCAAACGTGCCGCCGTAGCCCTCCGTCGTCGGCCCGAACGGGACGTAGTCGAGCAGGCTTTGCGCCGTCGAGCGGATCACTGCGACGATGTCGCCGCCCGCCTGCGCCACCGCCAGCGCGTGCACGACGTCCTCGTACACATTGCCCGTCGCCGTCAGCACGTAGCGCAGCGGCGGCGGGTTCTCGCCCAGGCGCTCGCGGCTCTCACGACGCTCGCGCATGCGCTCGGCGATCTCGCCCACGCGGCGCTCGCACTCGCTTGCGATCCGCTGCCGGATCGCCTGATCGCCCGCGCGCGGCAGCGCGCACAGCTCGAGGCCGCCCATGTCGACCTGCTCGGCGATCGACTGCGGCGTGGCCTTGGGGTCGGCCAGCAGCGCATTGCCCAGCCAGTAGGCGATGCCCTTGCCCAGCTCGCCGCGGTCGCGCACGTGGTCGACCAGCACGTTCGGTAGCGGCGCATCGAGTTCGTTGGCGCCGTCCACGCCAAGCAGGCGCGTGATCGTGCGCTCCACCGAGACCGTTGTCTTGCCCGCGATCTGATCGGACACCTGCGCCGCGATCTGGCTCGCCGCCTCGCGGCACGACGCGATCACGCCCGGGTCGAGGTCGAGCTTGCCGCGCGCCGTGGCGCCGTTCGCCGCGTCGCCGTTGCTCCGCGCCCCGTTAGTGCTCATGCTCGCGCCTCCGTCCGGTCGGCGCCTTTGACGGACCGGTCGCCGTCCGGGCGCCCGTAGCCGCACCTTCGGTGCTCATTTGAGCTCCCTGACGATCGGGAAGGGGATCACCTCGCGCAACGTGTCGCGTTCGAGCAGGATCATCACGAGGCGGTCGACGCCCATGCCGCCGCCGGCCGTCGGCGAGTAGCCGTACTCGATCGCGCGCGCGTACTCCTCGTCGTTCGGGTGAGGCACGTCCTCGTCGTCGATCATCCGCCGCTTGCGCTGGTCGACGAAGCGCTGCCACTGGTCGACCGGGTCGTTCAACTCGGTGTCGCCGCTGACGAGCTCGATGCCGCCGATCACGGCGTCGAAGTGTTCGGCCAGCTCGGGGTGAACCGGGTGGCGCCTGGTGATCGGGAACGGCTCCAGCGGAAAGTCGAACACGTGTGTCGGCTGGTTGATCGTCGACTCGATCTTCTCCGAGTAGATGTCGCCCACCACCTCGGCCCATGTCGCGTCCGGATCGATCGGCTCGTCGAGCACCTCCGCGAGCTGCTCGCGTGTGGACTCCATGAAGTCCAGGCCGAAGCGCTCGAGGATCAGCTCGCGCATCGTGATCCGCCGCCACGGCTTCGCCAGGTCGATCTCTTCCCCGTTTCGTTTGATCGCCGTGCGCCCGAGCGTCTTCTGCGCGACGTCGCGGAACATTTCTTCGGTCACCGTCGCCACGTCGTTGTAGTCCGAGTAGGCGCACATGAACTCGATGATCGTGAACTCCGGCGAGTGCTTCGGCGAGATGCCCTCGTTGCGGAACACCTTGCCCATGTCGTACACGTTCTCCATCCCGCCGACGATGCAGCGGTTGAGGAACAGCTCCACCGAGATGCGCAGGTACAGGTCGCGGTCCAGGGCGTTGTGATGGGTCGTGAACGGCCTCGATCCGGCGCCGCCCGCGAGCGACTGCAGGGCCGGCGTTTCGATCTCCACGAAGTTGCGCTCCGCCAGCCATTCGCGGATCGCCAGGACGATCTTGTTGCGCTTGACGAACAGGTCGCGGGTCTCCTGGTTGGCGATCAGGTCCAGCTCGCGGTAGCGGTAGCGCGTGCCCGTGTCGCCGAGCCCGTGGTGCTTGTCCGGGGGCGGGCGCAGCGTCTTGGTCAGCAGCGTGCACTCGATCGCCTCGATCGCCAGCTGCCCGCGCTGGGTCACGTAGACGCATCCGTCGACCGAGATGATGTCGCCCACGTCGAAGCCCAGGATGCGATCGTAGAGCTCCTGCCCCAGCGAGTCGACGCGCAGCACGATCTGGATCGACCCCGATAGATCGCGTAGGTCGACGAACGCCGTCTTGCCGTGCCCGCGCCGGGAGATCAGCCGGCCGGCGATCAGGTGGCGCATGTCGGTGTGCGGACCCTGCTCGAGCTCGCTCGCGTCGTGCGCCGCGAGGATCTCGCCGATCCGCGTACGCCTGCCCCACAGCGTCACCGCCGGATAGGGGTCGACCCCTTCCTCCCGCAGCCGCTCCATCTTCTTGCGGCGCTCGTCGATTTCGACCACGCCGTTCTCGGCCGGATCGGCCTCCTGCAGCGCTATATCCCTCTCCCCCTCATGGTGTCCGGATGCGGACATGTCAGACGATCCTCTCAAAGCGGTTTCGCTTGTCAAGCGGTGACGCAAGATGTCTACAGGGGTCCTGCAGGGGTCCTGCGACCGCCGACTAAGCCATCGGCAGCGACATGCCCGCCGGTTTTCGCTCCTCGGCGCCGGAGGGCGCGCCTTCCGGCGCGCCCGGGGCCGTGCCGTTGGCCGGCGCTGCGCCGACCTGCACGAGAGGGAGGACCGGCAAGCTCACAGGGGCCGCCGGCGTCATCGCGATCAGGCCGCGTGCGACCTGGCGGATCGCCTGCGCCGCCGGGTCGTTGGGGTCCTCGACGACCAGCGGCACGCCGCCGTCGGCCTGCTCGCGCAGCGGCATCGTCAGCGGCACGCGGCCGAGCAGCGGCACGTCGAGCTCGTCAGCCAGCTCGCCGCCGCCACCTTCGCCGAAGATCGCAAAGCGCTCGCCCGAGGGGGTCGTGAAGCCCGACATGTTCTCGACCACGCCCGCGATCTCGAGATTGACCTTCTCAGCCATGTGGGCCGAGCGGCGCGCCACCTTCTGCGCCGTCGCCTGCGGCGTCGTTACGATCAAGAAGCGCGCCTGCGGCAGCAGCTGGGCGAGCGTCATCGAGACGTCGCCCGTGCCCGGCGGCAGGTCCACCAGCAGGTAGTCCAGCGCGCCCCAGTCCACGTCCTGCAGGAACTGCGTCAGTGCCTTGTGCAGCATCGGCCCGCGCCACACCACCGCCGCGTCCTCCTCGACGAAGAAGCCGATCGACATGACCTTCACGCCGTGGGCCTCCAGCGGCACGATCTTGCGCTCCGCAGAGACCGGCGGGCGCGTCGCGCCGAGCCCGTACATGCGCGGGATCGAGTAGCCCCACACGTCCGCGTCGAGGATGCCCACGTGCTTGCCTTCGCCGGCCAGCGCCGCCGCCAGGTTGGCCGTCAGCGTCGACTTGCCCACGCCGCCCTTGCCCGAGCCGATGCAGACCACGTTCTGAACCTGCGCCAACGAGCCCGCCGGCAGGCTGCCGCGGCCGAGCTTCTGCTGTAGCGCCTGCTTCTGCGTGTCGCTCAGCACGTCGAAGTACACGTTGCAGTGCGTCACACCCTCCAGCGCCGTGACAGCCTCCGCCACCGCCGTCTGGAAGTGGCCCTTGATCGGGCAGCCCGGCGTCGTCAGCGACACCGTCACGTCGACCACGCCGTTCGAGCTCGCCTCGATCGAGCGGACCATGTCCAGCTCCACGATCGAGCGGTGCAGCTCCGGGTCGATCACGACCTCCAGGGCCTCGAGGATTTGGTCGCGGGTCGGCATACGCAACGCATTGTGACAAACGGGGGCTTTGTGACCGGCACCCGGCCTTCCAGTCGAGCCTCGCGGGACGGGACCTGGGCGTGGCTGCGCAGGCTCGCTGCCGACTACGGCAGCTCGAGCGCCGGCTCAGAACGACGCGCGGCGTGGCGTCCAGCACTAGGCAGTAGGGTCCTTGCCGGGATTCGCAGAAGTTGTCCGGTGGTAGCTCAGAAGTAGCCCAGCGAGCTGGGCCACAGGGGTGCCGAGAACAAGCGCCGAGACCACGTCCTCCTGCGTGGCGACCAGCGAATACTCGCTCTGAACGCTGTTGCAGAGCCATGGCAGCCGTTCCTTCGCCACCGTGTCGATCTTGGTTGATGTCGTCGCCATCCGACTCGCCTTCTATCCTTGCGGGTACCAAACAGTATCCTGAAAGTAATCTGCACCGCCGAACACGATGCCCGGCAGCCGCAATCGGAGCACAATGATCGACGCGATGGAGTTCAACCGAGGCAAGTTCAAGGAGCTGGTGGTTTACCTGTGCGCCTCCGCTGAGCAGGCCGGCGACGAGGGCTTCGGCATGGTCAAGCTCAACAAGCTGCTTTACCGATCCGACTTCGAGGCGTACCGCCTGCTCGGGCATCCGATCACAGGTGAGATCTACGAGAAGCAGGAGTTCGGTCCGGTAGCCCGTCACCTGCCGGTCGCGTTGGACGACCTTGCTGCGGCTGGTCGGCTTCAGTGGCAATCCATCCCGCGCGGCCCTCACACCAGGAAGGTCCCGACGATGACGGCGGACCCCGACTCGGTGGCCGACCTCAGCCGCTTCAGTCCCGAAGAACTACGGATCGTCAAGTCCTCGGAGAAGGAACTGGCCGCTCATGGGGGCAAGAGCGTGAGCGAGTGGTCTCACGAACAGTCGGCAGGCTGGCGGATGGCCCGCCTGAACGGGGAGGCCATCGACTACGCGTCGGCGATCATCTCGACTGACCCGATTCCTGAGGGGGACTTGATTCGCGCCAGGCAGTTCGTGCGCGAGCGCGGTTGGGTAAAAGACGCTCCGTAGGTTCCGTCTTATGAGTAGCTCAATGTGGAGGGCATGAGCGGCCCGTCTGGGCATCCTCCATACGAGCCGAGGTACGAGGACACCTTCCTCGACGATCGGGCGAGACTTGCTCTCAACGGCGCGGACTTTGACCGCTTCCTTGAGGATCTCGAGCGCGTACTGCGGAACCATCCATACGCCGAGTCCGTTGAAGTTCCCGACGGGGATGGCATTCGACTGCTCCCCACCTACCGGAGCTTCCCGGACATCCCGCCCTTGCTCATCTTCTATGAGGTGAAGGACGACCCGAGCACCATCGTCTTTCTCGGGATCAGCCCAGGCTGGTCGGCACAGGACCTTCCTCCGCTCTAAGCATCCCGACAGCGGGGAGGGCGTGTCCCGCCACGGCTGGCCCCGGATCGGCCTCTTAAATGACTCGCGGGGCGATGGGGACCGCCCCGCGAGTCGAGGGAGGAGAGGGTGCTACTACTGCCGGCGGGATATGAGGCCGACAGACTTTCCCGATCACTGCCTTCGGCGGCGGTGCCCCGGTCTCTCCGAGCCGGGCGGGGGAAGCGTGGTGTTGCAGGTCGCTAGACCAGGCTGACGATCCGCTCCTGGACGCGGCTGGCCAGGTCGCTGCTGCTCTTGGCGACCGAGTCGCGGCGGCTTTCGAGCTCGGAGACCGTTCTCTCGATCTCACGACGGCGCTGGCGCACCTCGCGCTCGACGCGGACGCGCGCTTTGCGCACCTCGCGCTCGAGGCGGTTGCGCGCCGTGGCGCCGCGGCGCTCGAAGCGGCGCAGCTGAGCCTGGGCCTTGCTCGTCGACGAGTAGCTCGAGATCGTGTCGTTGACGCCCGAAACGACCTTTTCGCGGGCCGTGAGGGCTACGCCGACGGGGATCAGCAGCGCGCGCTCGGCATAGTCGCCGAACACGCCGACCGTCTCGCGCGTGGCCGTCTGGGCCTGCTTGGCGGCCGACTCGGACTGGTGAATGGCGCGCGTGCGCGCGGCCTTGGCCGTCGTCGCTTTCGCTTGCGCTTTGCGAGCCGGTTTTTTGGCTTTCGCCGTTTTTGCGCCCGCTTTGCTGCTGCGGGGGGAAGTTGTGGTGGTGGTGGCCATCTGGAGCGGGTCTCCTCTTCTTCCTCGCCGTTGCGAGGAGGTGCGGGTTTGTTCGGTGTCCGATACCCGATCTGATGGAATCGAACACCTGTTTGTAACCCGTGCCTGGAACTTTGTTACAACGAAATCCTATCATGGGTCAAAGACCCCGTGTTGACCGGGTGTTATCACGGCTGTGCTTGTAACAAGAGGAACATGCGTTCGGCCCGGAAAGGCTGGGAAACCGGCATTCGGGTCGTCAAAAAGCGCGCGTCTCGGCAGACGTCTGTTCGCTCGCTCAGGCCGTTCCCGGGTCGCACGCGAGAGCGCTACGCCGGCGAGGATTACGATGCAGCCGCTACGCCGGCGCGGCTGCGGTTCGCGCCAGCCAGCGCGCGGGGCGCTCGAGCTCCTCGCCGCTCGGCAGCTGCTCAGGTCCGGTCCACACACACGCCAGCGCCTCGCGGCCGCCCTGCTCGACGACGGCGTCGCAGAAGCGCCTGCCGACCTCGTACTGGCGCATCTTCATCTCCAGGCCGAGCAGGCGCTCGAGCACACGCCACGGCAGGCCGCGCGACTCGCGCCGGCGGGTCATCGCGGCGCGCAGACGCGGCAGCGATGGCAGCACCTCGGCGCCGATCGCGTCCATCGTGTGCTCGGCGTGCCCCTCGATCAGCGACATCGCCGCCTGCATCCGCTCGACGAGCGCCCAGCGGTCCTCGCCGAGCGTCAGCCGCAAGAGCTCGCCGCTTCGTGCTCGCTCGGCGAACTCGCGCAGCTCGGCCGGGTCGGGCAGCTTGAGGCGCTCGCGCCAGCCCGCGCCGTCGCCGTTGGTCTCGGGCTTCCCGGCCAGCGATACCTGCAACCCATCGATCAGCTCCCGCAGCATGCCGCCGATGTGCGAGCGCAGCCATGGCGCGCCGGTGAACTGGACGGCGTGCGTGATCTCGTGGATCGCCACCCACAGCACGAGCTCGTCGCGGTCGACCGACAGGTTGCGCGCCGCGATCGCGAGGTTCGGCGCGAGCAGCAGCAGTCGTGGAGCGGTTGTCTCGTCGAGCAGCGCCAGGTCGTACTGGCCGAGCACGCGCTGTGAGAGCACACCGGTCAGCGCGCCTACTTGTGCGCCGAGCAGGAAGCCCGAGGCGGAGCGCAGCGGTCCGGCCAGCGGGCCGGCCCCCTCGCCGAGTCGCTCGCCGAGCGAGCCCAGCAATGGGCGCATGGTCAGCAGGTTGGCGGCGATCCAGGCGGAGCGGTCGACGGCCTCGATCGGCGGTAGCTCGCTCGGCGTCTGCAGGCCGCTGTAGTCGCTCACGCGGCGCGCGAAGTCGTATGCGCGCGGCTCGACCGCGGAGGCTCGCACGCCGCCGTGCGGCGGCGAGCCGGCGAGGCGCTCGCCGATCCGTTGCGCTGCGCGCCAATCGATCGGGTCCACGGACAGAGCGTAGCCCCGCCGTCTCAGTCGCTCGTAAGTTTCTCCGCGGTGTCTCGCTCGCCGGCTGACCGTGCGCGCATTGCGGCCTCGTAGCTCGCACACGCGGCCGCCCCTGGCCCCGCAACGCCGGGCACTCGTATCCTTGGATGGTGTCCGTCTCACGAACCGCACCAGAGCTCGCGGCCGATCCGGGCTCGGCGAGCTTCCTGCGGCGAGCGGAGGTCCGCGACGTGCTCGCGTGGGTGCGCCTGCTCGTCGACCCGCAGGACGCGGCAGCCGTGGTGCGCGCGCTGGCGCGCCCGCCGATCGAACTGCGCCAGACGCACCTGGCGCGCGTCATCCAGGTCGCCAGGCGCCGCAAGCTCGATCTCGTCGCGGGATTGACGGCGGCGAGCGAGTCGCCCCAGGTGCCGCCCGAGGCGCGTGAACGGATCGAGCGCTTCGTGGCGGTGCATCGCAGCGCCGCGGGCGGGCTCGAGACGCTCGCGCCGGACGCCTTCATCGCCGAGCTGATCGAGCTGCTCGGGACGCGCGGGAAGGCGCTGCTGACGCCCGCCGAGGCGGCTGCCCGCGAGGCCGGCCTGAGCGGCCTGCGCGAGCTCACGGTCGAGTTCGTACGCGGCGATCCGGATGCGACGCCGCGGGAGCTGGCGCGCCACCTGGCGACCGTCGTGCCGCGCTCGCGCTCCGGCTCGGCCCGGCCCGAGCCGGAGTCGAGCGGCGCCGCGGCGCCGGTTCTGGACGCGGACGCCGCGCGGGACGCGGTCTCGGCCGAGACGGCGGCGAGTCCCGACGACGAGCACCTGCAGGAGAGCTACCAGCGACTGCGCGAGGAGGTGCTGGAGAGCGTCGCGCGGATCGGCGGGCACCTCGGCGAGCTGCGCCTGGACACCGAACTGGACATCTCCCATGGCGTCGTGCGCTACCTGGAGCTGGTCAAGCTGGCGGCGCTCCTGCAGCGCCCGGCGGGGCAGGAGCTGCAGGAGGCGCTGGCCGACGTCAACTCCCGGCTGCTCGCCGCCACGACGCCCGTGCAGCGCGAGATCTTCCAGACCTCGCCTTTGGACGAGGCGCTGACGGCGCGCTCGAACGTCGGCGGGCGCGAAGAGCACTCGCTCGAGCCGTTCCTGCCGCGCAAGGGCGTCGGCTTGGCGCTGTCGGCGTCGGACATCGAGACCTACCGCAGCTGTCCGCTTCGCTACAAGTTCGCGCGCGTCCTGCGGATCCCAACCGAGCAGACGCCGCAGCAGCGCTTCGGCATCGTCGTGCACCAGGTGCTCGAGCGCTTCCACTGCGACGGTGCGCAGACGCTCGCGCAGATGAACGAGCTGCTCGACGCCGGCTGGCGCCGCGCGGGCTTCGGCGAGAGCGAGTACGAGGGCGAGCTGCTGGCCAAGGCGCGCGCCGCGCTCGAGCGCTACCACGAGCGCCTGCGCGGACAGGACGCCGAGCCGGTGTGGTTCGAGCGCAGCTTCTCCTTCCGCCTCGGACCGCACCACCTGCGCGGGCGCGTCGACCGCGTCGATCGAATCCGCAGCGACGAGGCCGAAGGCGAGCACGGGGGTGAGGGCGCCGACGCCGCCGGGGAGCAGTACGAGCTGATCGACTACAAGACCTCGCGCCCGAAGAGCGCGCAGCAGCTGAAGGACGACGTGCAGCTCTCGCTCTACGCGCTGGCGGCGCGCGAGGATTGGGGCCTTGGCTGCTCGCGCCAGGCCTACTACTACGTGCTCGACGACCTCAAGGTGCCGGTGCCGCGCGGAGCGCAGGACGAGGCGTCTGTGCGCGAGCTCGTGATGGAGGTCGGCGAGGGGATCCTCGCGCAGGAGTTCGAGCCGACGCCGTCGCATGCGGCGTGCTCGATCTGCGACTACCGGATCGTCTGCCCGGTGGCGGAGAAGTAGCGGCGCCCGCGGCGCCGGCGCTTAAGCCTCGCGCCCGCGCTGGCGCAGGAAGCGCTGGAATTCGCGCGCGATGGCATCGCCGGAGGGGACATCCTCGGGCGCGACGTCGTCATCGCCCTCGGCGGCCTGCTCGAGCCGTTCGACGAACGCCTGGATGTCGGGGTCGCTCTGCACGGCGAGCCCGACCTGGCGCTCGTAGTCGGCGGCGGCGGACTCGAGCTCGGTGACGTCGACGGATACGCCGATCAGCCCTTCGACGCGGCGCACGAGCGCGAGCGCGGCCTTCGGGTTGGCGGCGGCGGCGACGTAGTGCGGCACGCCGGCCCACAGGCTCGCCGAGGGCAGCCCGGCCTGCGCGCAGGCGGCGTGCAGCACGCCGACGATGCCGGTGGGTCCCTCATACGTCGAGCCCTGCATGCCAAGGCGCTCCATCAGCGCCGGGTCGGTGGCGTGACCGGACATGGCCACGGGCCGCGTGTGCGGCACGTCGCCGAGCAGCGCGCCGAGCGAGACGACGACCTGCACGCCGAGCGCTTCGGCGAGGTCGACCATGTGGTGCGTGAAGGAGCGCCAGCGCAGCGACGGCTCGACGCCTTGCACGAGCACCAGATCGCGCGGTGCCCGTGGCGCGGCGGCCTCGAACACCTCGACGGCGGGCCACACGATCTCACGCTCGTTCTCGTCGTTGAACTGGACGCTCGGGCGGTTGGTCTGGAAGTCGTAGAACTCCTCGGAGTCGATCCGCGCGAAGCGGCGCGCCTGTAGCGAGGAGGCGAGGAAGGAGACGGCGCTGGAGGCGGCGTCGCCGGCGTCGTTCCAGCCCTGAAATGCGCACACCATGGCGGGGGCGCGAAGGCCATCGGGACGACGATCCCAGATCAGCGGCTGCATCCGAACCACCGTACATCATGGAACGATGGCCTCCGCCACGAGCACACCGTCGTACGAGACCGGTCCGCATACCGCCGATGGGCGCGATCCGGGCGCTGCCGGCGCCGATCGGGACAGCGCGCGAGCGATCGCGACGTTGCGCGACCAGGACGAGGTCGAGGGGGTATTCGCATGCACGCGCAAGGAACGCCAGATCTCGCGCGCGGGCACGCCGTATCTGAACGTGGAGCTGGGTGACTCGACGGGCACGATCCTCGCGCGCGTGTTCAACGACGCCGATCTGCTCGCCGGCCGCTTCGAGCGGGGCGAGTTGGTGCGCGTGCGCGGGCGCGTCGAGCGCTTCCGCGAGAAGTTGCAGCTGAACGTCGGCTCGATCGCCCGCGCCGAGGACGTCGAAGCGGACCTGGCGGGCTTCCTGCCGACGGCCTACCGCGACCTGGACGAGCTGGAAGGCTTCCTCGAGCACCTCGCGGGAGAGGTCTACGAACCGCCGCTGAAGCTGTTGCTGGCGAACATGCTGGGCGACGGTGAGCTGCGCGCGGAGCTGCGCCGCGCGCCGTGCTCGATCCCGGGGCAGCGCGCCGGCTCCCACCACGCGTATCTCGGCGGGCTGCTGGAGCACACGGTCGGCGTGGCGACGCTGGCCCACGAGCTGTGCGCGCTTCATCCGCGCCTGGATCGGGACCTGCTGCTGTGCGCGGCGATCGTGCACGACGTGGGCAAGACGCGCGAGTTCAGCTACGGCGCGGAGATCGCGCGCAGCGCGGAGGGGCGCATGCTTGGCCACGTCGAGCTGGGCCTGCGCACGCTGGCGCGATACGTGCCGGACTCGCTGCCACAGGAGCGACGGCTCGCGCTGGAGCACTGCGTGCTGATGCACCACGGCCCGGACAGCGCCGGTGGGGCGCGCTTCGCCTCGGCCGAGGCGCTCGCGCTGTACCGGCTGAACGCGGTCGATGCGCAGGTCAAGGGGGCCTTCGAGCACGGCCTGTAGGCATCCGATCGAGCCTTAACATGACCTCAGCATGATTTCGCCACCCGCCATCTGGACCGTCGGGCACTCGAATCACGACCCTAGTCGTTTCGCCGAGCTTCTCGCCGGCGAGCGGATCGAGTTCCTCGTGGACGTGAGGTCATATCCGTACTCGCGTTTCGCGCCGCACTTCAACCGCGACGAGCTCGAAACGGCGATGCGCGATCGGGGCGTGCGCTACCTCTTCCTCGGCGATGATCTCGGCGGCCGACCGTCCCGCGAGGATCACTATGACGCGGACGGCCATGCACTGTATGAGCCGATGTCCCGAGAGGACTCGTTCGTACGGGCGGTCGCACGCCTCATCGACGGCGCAGGCCAGCATCGGATCGCTTTGATGTGCAGCGAGGGCAACCCGCTCCATTGCCACAGGCGACTGCTCGTTGGCAAGGTCCTAACAGATCGAAGCATTGAACTTCGGCATATCCTTGCCGACGGCACCGTTCGCGCCGAGCGATCGGTAGAGCTGTTCGAGGATGATGGTCAAGACGCACTTTTTCGAGATGAGCACGCGCCGTGGAGATCTACACAATCGGTTTCACACAGACGACGGCTGAGCGCTTCTTCAAGCGTCTAGCCGACGTCGGCATCGGGCGCCTGCTCGACGTTCGCCTCAACAACACCTCGCAGCTGGCGGGCTTCGCCAAGGCCAAGGATCTGCCGTTCTTTCTGAGCGAGTTGGTCGGCGCCGGCTACGAGCACGAGCCCCTGCTGGCCCCGACTCAAGAGCTGCTCGACGAGTACAAGAAGCGCGGCGGCGACTGGCCGACTTACGAAGCTCGGTTTCTCGAGCTCATGAGGCGGCGACAGATTGAGCTCGCGCTCGCTCCCTCCGATTTCCAGACGCCTACGGCGCTGCTCTGCAGCGAGGCGACAGCCGAGCATTGCCATCGTCGCCTTGTCTGCGAGTACCTCGCCGGCAGATGGCCCGACATCCGTCCCGTGCACCTGTGAGCGTCCATGCAGATAGTCGTGAATCACGTCACGAGGATGGACGCGCCGCGGATCTGCGTAGCGGGTATTGAGCCGCAGGCGCTCGAGCACGTCCGGCCGACGACACCTCCAACGGATCCGATCACGAGGAGGCTGCTGCGCGAAGAAGGCGGCCCGTTCGGGATGGGGGCAGTGGTCGACCTGGGTGGAGTCGCCTCGGCTCCATCGCCACCGGAGGTCGAGGACCATCGGTTCAGAACGGCGGATGCCGGACACATCGAAGATCTGGCGGACGACGAGTTCCTTGCCCTACTCGACAAGATGAGCTCGTCGAGCCTCGCTGATGCGTTCGGCCCCGCACTCGAGCGCGTCGGAGGCTGGAAGCTTGCAACCGAGCGTGGAGCGGGCGACTGCTCACTCGCCATGATCGCCGCCAAGAAGCAGCCGAAGGTGGCCGTGGATCCTCGCTTCGGCAGGCTGCAGCTCCGTTTCGCGGACGTCGAGCCACTGGCCTACGTCCCGGTGAACGACGTTCGTTTCTACGAGTCCGACCATCGCACGATCAAGGATGGCGCAGTCGAGGACGTCAGACGTCGTCTTCGCAAAGGCGTCGGTGCGTACCTGATGTTTGGGCTCGCACGACCCTACGAAGCTCCGCACGACGACCGCGAGCGCCACTGGCTCCAGCTCAACGGGATCTGCCTTACCGACCGGGCCGTCGGAGAAGCTCCGTAGGCGCTTCAGCACGGCCTCTGAGCCCCGTTCCGTACGGTTTGCCCCCGAGCCGGACCGAGGTCAAGCCCGGCAGCATTGCTGCCGATGTAGTGGCTATGAGCGACGTCGGCATGCCGACGGCCGAGCCGATTGCTGCACGCCCGGCCGAGGTTACGGAGACAGACCCAACCAGCGAGACGCCGGTCGCGCAGGCGGGCGGTCCGGACACGAGCCCGGAGCCTGAGCAGAAGGGCCCGGGCACGGGTCTGTACCCGCCGCGGCGCACGGGGCGCTCGACGCGGATGATCGGCGAAGTGGTCGTCGACCTCGGCTTCGCCGACCGCGCGCAGGTCGACGAGGCGGTCGAGACGGCGCGCAGCCAGGGGCGCCCGACGGGTCTCGTGCTGGTCGAGCAGGGCGTCCTGCGCCACGACCAGCTGGCCCGCGTAGTGGCGGAGCGCTTCGGCCTGGACTACGTCGATTTGGCGGTCTACGACCTCGACATGGGCGCGGCCAACCTACTCAACTCGGAAGCGAGCAAGCGCTACCAATCGGTGCCGATCGGCTTCGGCGAGGACGGCACGCTGCTGCTGGCGATGGCGGACCCGACGAACGTGCTGACGATCGACGACGTGGCGATGATGACGGGCCGCCGCGTGAAGCCGGTGGCGGCATCGGTCGAGGACCTCAACCTGCTGCTCTCGCGCCTGGCGCGGATGGACGACTCGATCGAGGACATCGTCGAGGAGGACGTCGACGCCGACGAGGAGCAGGATCTGCAGGTCGACGAGGCGGACCGCGACGCGCCGATCATCAAGCTCGTGCACTCGATCGTCGCGCAGGCGGTGCAGCAGGGCGCCTCGGACATCCACGTCAACCCGGAAGAGGGCGACACGCGCGTGCTGTTCCGCGTCGACGGCGTGCTCGCACCGGCGGCGACGGTCAAGCGCAAGATGGCGATGGGCGTGGTCTCGCGGATCAAGATCATGGCCGACCTGGACATCTCGGAGAAGCGCGTGCCACAGGACGGCCGTTTCGCGCTGACGGTGGACGGCCGCCGCGTGGACATCCGCGTGGTCACGCTGCCGCTGGTCTACGGCGAGGGCGTCGTACTGCGCATCCTCGACAAGGGGGCCGTGATCCATGGCCTGGAATCGCTCGGCATGCCGCCGCACGCGCTCGAGCAGTTCAAAGCGGCGATCAAGAAGCCAAACGGCGCGGTGCTCGTGACGGGCCCGACTGGTTCGGGCAAGTCGACGACGCTGTACGCGGCGCTGAACGAGCTGAACGACGGCGAACGCAGCATCCTCACGATCGAGGACCCGGTCGAGCAGCGGATCGCGGGCATCAAGCAGATGCAGATCGCGCCGAAGGCGGGCGTGACGTTCGACGTGGGGCTGCGCTCGATGCTGCGCGCCGACCCGGACGTAATCATGGTCGGCGAGATCCGCGACCGCGAGACGGCCCACATCGCGGTGGAGGCGGCGCTGACGGGCCACCTGGTGTTGACGACGCTGCACACACGCGACGCGCCGAGCGGCCTCGGCCGTCTGATCGACATGGGGATCGAGCCGTTCCTGGTCTCCTCGGCGGTCGACTGCATCGTCGCCCAGCGGCTGGTGCGCGTGCTCTGCAAGCATTGCAAGAAGCCGTTGAAGGTGGCCGACAGCGTGCTCGCCGAGCACGGGCTCGCGGGCGCGAAGCCGTTCGAGGCGGTCGGCTGCTCGCGCTGCGGCGGCTCGGGCTATCGCGGGCGCCTGGGCGTGTATGAGGTGATGACGGTCTCCGAGCACATCCGCGCGCTGATCCTCGAGCGGGCCTCGGTGGACGTGATGGTCACGGTGGCTATGCGCGAAGGGATGCGCCGCCTGCGCGACGACGGCATGGACAAGGTGCGCGAGGGGCTCACCTCGATCGCCGAGGTCGAACGCATGACCAACAGCCTGCTGTAGCGGCCTGCTGCGTCCCCGTCGCGGCTATCCCTTGGGGATCAGCAGCGAGATGCGCAGCGGCCCCGAGGGAAACGCTTCGCCTGAGAACGAGTAGGCCTCGTAGGTCTTGCCGCGGTAGACGACGGCGCCGCGATCGGGGACGCTTGCGGGGCCGGGCGCCAGCGTGCCCATGACCTGCGCCGAGCCGACGCGCATCAGCACCTCGGCGCCGGTGAACAGGCGCGCCAGCCGCAGGTAGCCGGCGTCGTCCTGGATGGCAAAGGAGAAGCGCCCGACGAGCTTGCCGGCGCTGCGCACGGTGCCGTGGACGGGGGCGAGCACGTAGGGGCCGCCGAGGTCGTAGAGCAAGCGCTGGGCGCCGCTCGGCTGGACGGCGTAGGCGCGTACGCGCACGACGTGGATGTGGGCGCCGAAGAGCCCGACGATGGCGGCGCGGATCGCCTTGGTGTCGCGCGCGACGATGGCCCGGCGGAAGGATGGATCGGCTTCGATGTGGCGCAGCGTGGCGTGCACGTACGGGCTGCCGGCCTCCTCCTGGTAGATGCGTTCGCCGACCTGGCCGAGCGTCTGCACAGAGGTCTGCGCGGCGGCCTGCGGGCAGCGGATCGAGCGGGTGGGCACGATCAGCGCGATCCGCAGGCGACCGGAGGGGTAGGTGGAGCCGGCGAGCGAGAAGACCTCGTAGCGCTTGCCGTGGAGGTCGACCTTGCCGCTGTGGGGGACTCGCTGCGGCGCCAGACCGGCCAGCGTCGCGGCGAGCACGTGCGTGGAGGATCCGCCCGGGCTCGCGCCCGAAAGCAAAGCGATCTCGGCGCCGGTGACTTGGCGCGTGACGTGCAGGTAGCTGTCGGCGGCCTGCGTGGAGAGCACGAAGGTGCCGTGGGTGCCGGGGATCGAGCCGTGCACGGGTGCGATGGCGGGAGTCGAGCCGGCGCTCGCGAGCAGTCTCCGGCGGCCGAAGACCTGGATGCGCACGATCTGCCCGGCGAGCAGTCCGCGCACGGCGTGTTCGGCGGCGGCTTTGTCTCCGGAGGAGACGGCAGCGGCAAGCACGGAAGAGCTGCGCACGCGCCGGACGGCCTGCCCGACGATCGTGCCGGAAGACGCGGCGTCGTAGATGCGCGTGCCGACCCGGCCGATGGTTGCGGCGACAGCAGCGGCGCAGCCGCGCGGACCGCGCTGCCGGGCTGCTTGGGCGACGGTCGCCGTGCGTGTGCCGCCGGACTGGGTCGAGGAGACGCTGCTCGAGCTGTGCGTGGAGGAGCCGCAGGCGGCGAGCGTGCAGGCGGCAAGCGCCGAAGCGGCCAGCGATGCGCACGCGCATGCGACGGGCTTGGAGCGGGGGTCTCGGGCAGAGCTCACGCGCCAAGCCTAGGGCGGCGCCGCATGCGTGCGCGGCGCCGCCTGGAGCGCGCTATTTCTTCTTCGTCGCGGCGTTCTTCTTGGTGGCCTGCTTCTTGCTTCCCTTCTTGCCCTTCTTGGCGGCCTTTCTGGAAGGCGGCGGCGCGGGGTTGAAGCGGTTGTAATGCGAGTACCAGTCGGGCTTGCAGGCCTTGGGGCGCCCGAGGTCATACGGCCCGGAGATGGCCTGCGTGATCTTGCCTTTTTCGAGGTAGGCGTAGGTGACGCTCAGCAGCAGGTCGACGCGCGGCTCGACGCACAGCTTGGTGGGAATCGCGATCTGCCCGGTGACGGTCTCATAACCGGCGACGGTCGAGCCGATGCAGTTGGCGGCCCAGCCGGGAAGTTCACCTGAGCACTGGAACGTGTCGGGAAGTTCCTTTTTTTCGAGGTTGGTGACGATCGGCGGGCTGGAGACCCCGGTCACGGGAATCTGCGATTGAACCTGAAACCCGGTGAGTGGGCCGTTGCAGTAGAACGTGTACTGAACCTGCTGTTCTTGGCTGCCCGCTTCGGGCTGGCCACCGGAGGTGCTGCCGAGGCAGTTGTAGTTGTTGGGATTGGATTCTTCGGCCTGGCTCATTGCGGGGCCGGCGAGCGACAGGGCGAGCACGCCCACGATCGCGGCCAGCCAGGGCGTGGCCTTTCGGTGGGCGGTTCGTGATGCGTGCAACAGGGGTCTCCGTTCGTTGTCGTGGGACGTGGATCGTTTTGTGTGTGTGAATCAGTGCAGGAGCTTTTCGAGGCTCTGCGTTGGTGAAGTCGGGTCGAACACCGTGGCCGGCTTGGCGCTGGCTTTGGCGAACGGTGAGAGCAGCACGGCGCCGGCGGGCGGCTGGGAGGCAAGCGTCGCGCCGGCCGCGCCGGCGGGCAGTTCGGCGGTGGCCGGATCGGCGACGGTGGCATAGGTGACGACGATCAAGCCGTGTTCGGAGTAGGTCGTGGTTTGGGTGATCGAGGCGATGGTCGCCTTCAGAAAGGCATCGGCGAGGCCGATCCCAGCGGGCGTTCCGGGCAGGCAGGCGGCGGCGGTGGGCCCTTCGGGGCAGGCGGGTTGGACGATCGTGTGCAGCACGGGCGGCGTGCCGCCGACGGTGGCGCGGTGTTCGGCGAGTGCGGCGTCGGCGGCGAAGGCGCTCGCGCTGAGCGCGGTCCAGCTCCTCAGAAGCGTCCCCTTGGGAATCAGCTCCCCGGTCGTGTAAGGGGCGGCGGTGGGGTTGGCGAGGGCTTCGTTGAACGAGCTACCGGACAGCTCGATCAGCCAGACGCTGGTGATCGGGGGCAGCTTGGACGTGCCGCCGCTTTGAGATTTGCTCGGCGTGGTTGAGGATTTTTTTTGAGATTCGGATGATGGCTGCGTGGGTTCTTGGGCGGGGGCGCTCGTGGCGGCCGCTGAAGTGGGGCTGGCCACCGGTGTCGTCTGCGGCGTGATCGGCGGCGGCTGGGTGCTCGTGGCGGCCGGCTGGGCGGGGGTCGCCGAGTGCCCGCGCGCGGCGACAGCGGCGATCAGCGCAGGCAGTTTCTGGACGATGTTTCCGTCGCCGGCGAGCGACGTCGCGGGGGCGGGCCCGATCGCGGCGCCGACGGCGACGCCGATCGTGAGCATGGCCACGGCGAGCACGAGGCCGGCGCGGCGCGAGGGCAGGCGCGACGGCGTGCGCGTGCTGCGCGCGTGTCGCTCGCTGCGCTCGGGCCGGCTGGCCGCGCCCGACAGGGGCTGTGGTTGTTGCTCGGAGTTGTCCATTCGATGCTTGCGGCGGGCAGGAATTGGGGCCTTGGCCGCCCCTTCCCCATAAATCTACTTATATCGACAAGATTTATCAACATTATGCTATGTTCGCGCTCCTCAGTCGTCGAACCGTGCCTCGAGCACCAGAAACGGAGCAACTCCTCAATGAATCGATTCCGCCGTCTCTCCCTCGCCTTCGCGGTGGCCGGCGTCGTGGGGGTCGCGGCGCCTGCGGCTGCCTCTGCGCTCTCCACGATCACGATCAGCGGCGCCACGGCTTCCTATCCGCTCGTCTCGCTGCTCGCGCAGAAGTACATAAAGAGCCACCCGAAAAAAGTGAAGTTCAAAATCACCCAGGGTGGTGCGCAGATCGGCGTCAACGACGTAGCTGCAGGCCGCGTCTCGATCGGCGACGTCTCGCGCGACCCGGTCGCGACGGACCCGCCGGGGCTGGTCTTCTACCCGATCGCCAAGTACGGCATCTGCGTGATCACAAGCAAGTCGAACCCGCTGGCCAACTTGTCAAGCTCGCAGGTCGTCTCGATCTTCACGGGTAAAACGGTCGCCTGGGCTGCGGTGCCAGGCGCGACGGCGAGCGGTCCGATCGACGTGATCAGCCGCACCTCGGTGGCGGGTGTGCTGACGAACTTCCAGACGCTGTTCCTGGAAGGCAAGAAAGTCTCGACCAAAGCAGCTGAAGAACCGTCTGAGGGTCTGATGCGGGCGAAGGTCGAAAGCGACCCGAACTCGATTGGCTTC
The DNA here is from genome assembly GCA_044446425.1 of Solirubrobacterales bacterium. Classification (GTDB taxonomy): domain Bacteria; phylum Actinomycetota; class Thermoleophilia; order Solirubrobacterales; family Solirubrobacteraceae; genus Palsa-744. The sequence continues at coordinate 39,895 of JBIOEW010000015.1, forward strand.
GTGTCGAACTACCAGTCGGACAAAGGCACGGTCAATGCGGTCGGCTACAACGGCGTGGCCTGCAACCAGGACAACGTCAAAGCGGGCACCTACGCGGGCACGGCGCGCTTCTACGAGGTCACCAAAGGCAAGGCGACGGGCGCCTCCTCGGCCTTCATCGGCTGGATCGAGCGCTCAGCGGCGGCGGCGAAGATCATCAACACGCAGTGGCTGTCGATCTGAGCGGCCTGCCGGGGGCCTGAGGGAATCGGAGGGACGGTTGCTGGAACGCCTCTCACGGCCGTGGCCTGACATCCGCGCCGAGCGTACGCTCGGCGCGGTGTCGTTCATGGTCTGCGCGCTGGTCGCGGCGATGGTCGTGTTCGTCGGCACCAAGGCGTGGCCGATCTTCGAACACAACGGGCTCTCGTGGCTCGGCTCGGGCGGCGAGGAGGGCAGGCAGCTGGCGAACATGCAGAACACGACGCAGCACCCGCCGCCGTCGGCCTATCACCTGCGCGCGTGGACGCTGATCTACGGCACGCTGCTGAGCACGGGCGTGGCGGTCGTGCTGGCGCTGGCGATCGCGGTGTTCTCGTCGATCTTCATCGTCGAGCTCGCCCCGGCGCGCCTGCGGCGAATCGCGATTCCGGTGATCCGCCTGCTGGCGTCGGTGCCGTCGGTGATCTACGGCTTGATCGGGATCCTCGTGCTGGTGCCGTTCGTCGGCAACGACCTGATCTCGACAGCGCAGCGCGAATCGGTGCAGAACGTGGTCGAGCTGACGGGGGCGGGGCTGTCGGTGACGGTCGTGATCCTGACGGTGATGATCGCGCCGATCATGGTGGCGCTGATCTGCGAGGCGCTCTCCTCGGTGCCGAACTCATGGCGCGAGGGGGCGATCGCGCTCGGCGTGAACCCGCTGCGGGCGATGCTGGCGGTGACGCTGCGCGCGGCGCGCCCGGCGATCGTGGCGGCGGCCGTGCTCGCCACGGCGCGGGCGCTGGGCGAGGCGATCATGATCTCGATGGTCTCGGGCTCGAAGGCGTTCTCGCCGAAGCCGATCGACGGCTTGGTGTTCTTCTTCGAGCCGCTGCGCACGCTGGCTTCGGGCATCGTCGACTACCACGAAGGGATCGGCGCGCCGGCGCTCGGCTCGGCGCTGTACGCGTGGGCGCTGCTCTTGCTGTTCGGCGCGTTCGTGCTCTCGGTGGCCGGCTACCTGATCAAGCTACCGCTAAGGAAGTACCAGGTGCGCGGATGAGTGCGGTCGGCGAGTGGCGAGGAACGCTGCCGCCGGGGCCGCCTATGCAGAGCGGAGGCGGCAAGCGCTCGTCGCCGCTCGAATGGCGCTGGATCGATCGGCTTGCGCTGGGCTTCGCCTGGTGCGCCGGGATCGGCCTGTGCCTGATCGCGGCAGCGATCGTCGGCTACATGGCCTATGGCGGAATCGAGTACCTGCGCCCGCAGCTGCTCGTCCAGCGCCCCTCGATCAGCACGAGCCAGAGCGGCTCGGGCGGCTTCCGCGACGCGCTGATCGGCACGGGGATCCTCACGCTGATCGGGATCGTGCTGGCAGTGCCGCCGGCGGTGGGCGGCGCGATCTGGATCGCCGAGTACGGTCGTCCGACGTGGCTGGCGCGGATGGTCGAGTCGGCGATCGAGATGGTCGCGGGAACGCCTGACATCGTGATCGCGCTGTTCGGCCTGTCGATCTTCCAGCTCGGCCTGTTCGCCCCGTTCTCGTTCAAGGCGGCCGGCGGCGGTGTGTTCGGCAAGTCCTACTTCGCGGCGGGAGCGATGATGTCGCTGATCGCGCTGCCGCCGATGTTCACGGCCACGCGCGACGGGCTGCAGGCGGTCCCGGCGCACATGCGCGAGGCGGCGTTCGCGCTTGGCAAGACGCGCATCGCGACGATCCGCCGGGTGCTCCTGCCGAGCGTGCGCTCGAACATCGCCACGGGCGTGACGCTGGGCATCAGCCGGATCATCGGCGACACGGCGATCATCGTGCTGCTGCTGGGGGACTCGCTGCGGATCGACCCGCAGGGCTCGGCGCCCGGGCTGAGCGTGCTGCGCGGGACGGGCTCGACGCTGACGAGCTACGTCTACAACAACTCCCCGGCCGGCGAAGGGGCGGCGCCGCAGAAGGCATACGCGGCGGCGTTCGTGCTGCTGATCTTCGTGCTCGTGCTGAACCTGACCGTCGAGCGGATCGGCCGCTCGACGGCGGATGCGACGGGGATGACGGTCGCGGGAGCGGTCGTCTGAGCGCCGGGCGGCCTCGCGAGTCTTCACCTCCAACGCTTTACAACGACGGTAAACCTGGCTAATCTGAGTGATTCTATGGACATTGTGGTGGACAACTTTGGTGGGGAAGGTGCTGCATGACCCCCGACGAGATGCTGCTCGAGCGCGCCCAGACGCGGATGAGCGGCAGCGAGGATCCACGCCGAAGCGAGCCGCGGGTCGCCTCGGCCGAGCAGGCCGAGGCGCACTCGGCTGCCGCCGAGGCGCTGCGAGCCCGCGCGTCGGTCGCGCCGGGCGAGTCGCAGGAGGCGGCCCCGATCGGCCCGGCCCCGACGCCGGCGGATGCGGCGATCCCGCCGGTGCGCACGATCGTCGTCGACCGCGCGCCGCTGCCGATCGCCCCGCCGCAAGAACGCGAGGCGGTGCGCGCGGCGCACTCCTCCGGTCCCGAGCGCCTGCGCCTGGAGGACGTGAGCATCGGCTACGGCGCCAAAAGGGCGGTCAAGTCGGTCTCGCTGTCGATCCATCAGGGTGAGGTGCTCGCGCTGATCGGGCCGTCTGGGTGCGGCAAGACGACGCTGCTGCGCACGCTCAACCGGCTGACGGAGCTGACGCCGAGCGCGTCGCGGGCCGGCAAGGTGCTGCTCGACGGCGAGGACATCCACGGGATGGCCGACACGAAGCTGCGCTCGCGCGTGGCGATGGTCTTCCAGCAGCCCAACCCGTTTCCGATGTCGATCTTCGACAACGTCGCGTTCGCGCTGCGCGAACAGTCGCGCAGGCGCCCGCGTCGCCGCGAGCTGGAACCGCTGGTGGTCGAAGCGCTCAAGCGCGCGGGGCTGTACGAGGAGGTCGGCGACGACCTCGACCGTCCGGCGCTGCGTCTCTCGGGCGGCCAGCAGCAGCGGCTGTGCATCGCCCGTGCGATCGCGCCGCGCCCGGAGGTGCTGTTGATGGACGAGCCGTGCAGCGCGCTGGACCCGATCTCGACGGCGACGATCGAGAAGCTGATCGGCGAGCTGCGCCGCGACCTGGCGGTGGTCGTGGTGACGCACAACCTCGCGCAGGCCCATCGCGTGGCGGACAAGGTCGCCTTCATGTACCTGGGCGACCTCGTCGAGTACGGCTCGACGGCCCAGGTCTTTGACGAACCGCGCGCGACGCGTACGCGCGACTACGTGCGGGGAGCCTTCGGATGAGTCACCCCGACCGCCTTTCCTGGCCATGCGGCCGGGGCTCGTGAAGCGGGCGCTGGCCGTGATCGGCTGCGCAGCCCTGGCGATGACGTTCGCCGCGTGCGAGAGCACCGAGCACGAAAGCGTGCAGATCGAACACGAATCGCATGCCGCCGCCGTGGCCGAACAGGCCAAGGAACGCGCCACCGCCAGACGCCGTGCGCACGGGCACGTACACGCGGGCCTGCCCGAATCGCACGGCGGAGCCGGCAGATGAGCGAGGTGAGCCTCGTGCCCGTACCGTCCGAGCAGTCGGGAGCGACGTGCGCACACTGCGGCGCGGCGCTGGTCGCCGACCAGCGCTACTGCCTCTCCTGCGGCCGGCCGGCCTCGCCGGTGCGCTTGGCGTTCCTCGACGTGCTGCAGAACGACCCGCACGCCACCGTCGCCCAGCCGACGCTTGGCGCCGTGTCCCCCGCAGGCTATGCGGCGCCCGGCGAGGGACACGGCGCCAACGGCTGGCTGCGACGCAACTCGGGGCTGATGAGCCTGCTCGCTGTGCTCGTGCTGTGCCTGATCGCGGGCCTGTTGGTCGGGCACTGGGCCGGCCAGGGCAACAAGACCCCGTCCAAGCAGGTGGTCGAAGTCAAGGGCCTGTCGGGTCTCGTCGCGGCGCCGGCCGCAGCAGCGACGACCACGCCGGCCGCTGCGGGAGCAACCGAAACGCCGACGAAGGCGGCGGCCAAGGAAGAAGCCGAAGCGAAGAAGGCCGAAGCGAAAGAAACGCCGGCCGAAAAAGCACCGCCGCCGGCACCGAAAAAAGTCGCGCCGGCGAAGATCAAAAAACTGACCAACTCGAGCGGCGCGCAACATCAGAAAGAAATCAACGAACTCGGCGCCCAGCCGATCGAAACGGGATGACGGCCGAGCCGCGCCGCCGCCGCCACGAGCTGGCCGAGCGCGTGGCCGAGCTGACGTGGGACCTCGGTGGCCTGACATATGAGATGGCGATCCGTGACCATTACCGGCTCGACGTGCTCGCGCGCCGGGCAGCCGAGCTGCAGCAGGCGGACGCCGAGCTGGCCGAGGTTCAGCGACTGCTTTCGGGCGCCGAGGCGGGAGTGCACGGGCAATGCCGCTCGTGTGGCGCCGTGCACAGCCGCGGGGCGTCGTTCTGCTGGCACTGCGGCGCGGGCCTACTCGAGGAGGCGCGCCCACGCGCGCTCGAGGACGCGGGCGACGGTCTGCCTGCGCCTGCCGCCGGCTGAGTACGCAGCGATACGCATCGGCTGTTGACCAAGCGCAGCGCGCCGGCGAGCCCCGGATCGTCGGATCGTCCATCTCGAGCCGAGCTCGCCGCGCGCTGGCCTAACGTTGCGTTCGTGAGAAGGCTGATGCCGAGGGCGAGCGCGCTGCTGTTCGGCTTGTTGCTCCTGCTCGCCGTCGCGGCCGTCGGGTCCGGCGCGTCGCAGGCGAGGAGCGCCGGCGCTGGGTCCGGCGTGGTCGAGTACGGCTGCCCGATCCTGCCCGCGAACAACGCGGTCAACCAGGACATCTCACGCACCCCGCTGGACCCGCGCTCGGCGGCGTACGTCGAATCGATCGGCCCGAGCTTGCACCTGCATGCGGACTTCGGCACCAACCCTGGCTACGGCATCCCGTACGCGGTCGTCAAGCGCGGGCAGGCGAAGGTGCCGATCCATTTCAGCGAATACGGCGCCGAATCGGATCCGGGCCCCTACCCGATCCCGCCGGGGGCCGCGGTGGAGGGAGCGGGCGAAGAAGGCGACCGCCACGTGCTGGTTCTCCAGCAAGGCAGCTGCAAGCTGTACGAGCTCTATGCGGCGCGGCGGCTGGGCGGCGGCTGGGAAGCCGGTTCGGGCGCGGTCTTCAACCTGCGCAGCAACGCGCTGCGCCCGGAAGGCTGGACCTCAGCCGACGCGGCGGGCCTGCCGATCTTCCCGCTGCTCGCGCGCTATCCGGAGGTCCACGCCGGCCGCATCGACCACGCGCTGCGCGTGACGGTGCCGCGCACGCAGGCGGGCTACATCCATCCTGCGACGCACCTGGCCTCCTCGAGCAGCGATCCGAACCTGCCGCCGATGGGCTTGCGCCTGCGCTTGAAGGCGGGCTTCAGCCTCGCCGGCTACCACGGCCAGGCGCTCGTGATCCTGCGCGCGCTCAAGCGCTACGGCCTGATCGTCGCCGACAACGGCTCCTCGTGGTACATCACCGGCGCCCCCGACAGGCGCTGGAGCGACGAAGACCTCGATCAGCTGAAGACCGTGCCCGGCTCGGCGTTCGAGGCCGTGCGCAGCGGACCGATCTTGCACAAGCGCTGAGACGCGCCGGCCCGCGGAGCGGCGCTACCGGTGCCGGCTACCGGTGCCGGGTGCTACTGGTACTCGACGGGCGCGGGCGGCGGAGCCGCGGGGGCAGTCGGAGCCGCGGCGGGCTGACCGGCGGGCGCCGTCTGCGCGGGCTGTGGCTGCTGCTCGGTGGGCGGCAGCGTGCCCTGGGGCGGCGTCTGGTGCGATGAGGCCTCGCCGGTCACCGACTGCTTGAACTCGCGCATTCCGCTACCCAGTGAGCGGCCGATCTCCGGCAGGCGCTTGGCGCCGAAGACCAACAGCAGGATCACGACGAGGAAGGCGATGTGCAGAGGGTTGTCAAGGCCCATGTGCTGCTTTCTAGCTTAGACGATCGGCTGGGCGGCGCGGGGCGCCTGGACGATGCGATCGTGGCTCGTCAGGGCGTGGGCCGCAGCGCGCGACGCACGAACTGCGCGGCGACGATCAGCAGCAGCACGGCGAAGGAGTCGCGCAGCACGGTCCCGGAGAGCGCGTTGGCGAGCGCCACGCCGCCGGCGGCCCCTGCGAGCGAGAGCAGACCGAGCAGCAGGGCATCGGAGCGGCGCACGTTGCCGTAGCGATCCTGGGTGTAGGTGCCGACGATCGCCACGGGCACGATCGCCAGCAGCGAGGTCGCCTCGGCCTGGTGCTGGTTGAGGCCGAGGAAGATGACGAGCCCGGGCACGAACAGCACGCCGCCGCCGACGCCGAGCAGGCCGGCGATCACTCCACCTGCGACGCCGATCGCGATCGCCCCGGTCATCGCAGCACGAGCTCGATGGCGCCGGCGATGAGCACGGCCGCGAACAGCAGCGAGATCGCTCGGTTGTGTACGCGCTGCTGTAGCCACGTGCCGAACAGCACGCCGCCGATCGCGGGCACGCCGACGAGCAGCGCGTCGCGCAAGTGCACGTTGCCGTAGATGCCCTGCGTGGCGGCGGCGAAGCCGGCGATGAAGATGATCGCGGCGAGCGACGTGGCGGTCGCCGTGCGCTCTCCATAGCCGAGCCAGAGTACGAGCAGCGGGACGATCACGCTGCCGCCGCCGACGCCGAACAGGCCGCTGAAGACCCCGGCGGCCGTGCCGATCGTCATCAGCTTGAGCGTGCGGTTCAGCGACCGCTCGGAGGGGTCCTCAGCAAACACGCTTGCGAGCTGAGTGGTCAGCCACGATGCGCGGCATACTAGACCTCGTGTCCCCCGCTGCGACGCTTGTGGAGGCGCTCGAGCCGCTCCGCTCAGATCCCGACCACGCTGCGATCCTGCTCGACATCGACGGCACCTTGGCGCCGATCGTCCGCCATGCCGCCGACGCCCACGTGCCCGAGGCCACGCGCACGCTGCTGATCGAGATCGCCAAGCGCTATCGCTTGGCCGGCTGCGTGAGCGGGCGCCGTGCGGCCACGGCGCGTCAGATCGTTGCGATCGGCACGCTCGCATACGTCGGCAACCACGGCGGAGAGCTCCTGCGCCCGGGCGCGACGCGCCCCGAGGTCGACCCCGAGCTCGCCGCCTGGACGGCGCGGGTCCGCGCATTCGCCGCGCGGGCGCTGACGCCCGAGCTCGAGCGTCTGCGCATCCGCGGCGAGGACAAGGACGCGATCGCCGCCTTCCACTGGCGCGGCGCGCCGGACGAGCAGGCGGCCGAAGTGGCCGCGCGCGAGATCGCCGCCGAGGCCGAAGCAGAGGGTTTCGTCGTGCATTGGGGGCGCAAGGTGCTCGAGGTGCGCCCGCCGGTGGCGCTCGACAAGGGCATCGGCATCGCGATGCTGCTGCGCGGCTCGTCGGCCACGGCGGCGCTCTACGTGGGCGATGACACGACCGATCTCGACGCCTTTCGCGGCCTACGCGAGCTCGTCCAGTCGGGCCCGCTGGAGTCGGCGCTGTGTGTCGCCGTCGACTCCGACGAAGCGCCGCCCGAGCTGGCGCGCGAGGCGGACCTGAGCCTCGAGGGGCCGCAAGGGGTGCGCGAACTGCTCGAGGCGCTGCTGTAGTACGCGGGTGCGCTTCGTCGACTTCCTCAGGAGCACCGTGATGCTCAGCGCCGGAGCCGCGACGGCGCTGGCGCTCGTCACCGTCCTCGCGGCCGGCGCGAGCTCGGAAAAAGCGCTGCTGCCGATTGCGGTGGGCTGGTGGATCGTGGCGGCGCTGATCGGCATGTGGCTGGGTAGACGCGCCGAAACGAACCCGCCGATCGCACGCCTGCTCTCGAGCGCCAAGACGAGCACGGCGCTGCCCGAGAACCATCCCAGCGCAATCCTCGTCAATCGGCTGTGGCCGCTGTTGCTGTTCACCCTGATCGCCGGTGGCCTCGCCTTCCTCGCCCCGCAGATCCCGGGGATCGCGGCGGGCTTCGCGATCATCTGGGCGCTCGCGTGGCGCCGCCAGGACGCGGCCGTGGCGGCGATCGAGGAGCGCGACGGGGCGTTCTTCTATGTTTCGCGCACCTCACCCGTGCGGCCGATGGCGCTCGAACGCACGCCTGGGTTCAAGGCGCTGCGCCCGGAGCGCGCGAACGGCGCCGTCACCTGAGATGCGTCGGGCGCACGCGACCGACGTGCTGCTCGTGTCGCTCGGCTCGACCGAGGGCCTGCGCAGAGCCGACGACGAGCTGCACGATTCGCTGGAACGCGCCGGCGCGCGGGTGGCGATCGCCCGGCCGCATCCGCAGGAGGCGCTGCCGACGATGATGTTGACCGATCTCGCGTGGGCGCGCGCCGCGCGCGAGGCGGCGGAGAGGCTCATCGAGCAGCAGTCGATCGCCCCGGCGCGCTCGATCATCTACTCGACGACCACGGCGGCGCTCCTGTGGAAGCACCCAGGCGCGATTCGCTTCGACGCCACCGCCGCCGGAAATCGCCGTGGTCGCCACGGGCTCTGGCAGCGACCGCTCGAGCGCCGTCGCCTGCGCCAGGCGTCGCTGCTGCTGCCGTGGAGCGAGGGCGCGATCGAAGAGCTGCCGCAAGCGGCGGTCGGCGAGGGCACGCTCGTGCTGCCCGTCCCCGTCGAGCCATCCGGCCTGCCGTCGCCCGAACGCGACGTGGCGGCGATCACCTACGCGGCGAACCCCTCGAAGAAGGGCCTCGACCGCGTGCTCGCCGCCTGGCGAGCGCTGCGCAGCGAGCGTGCCGCCGACGGTGGCGAGGAGCTGCTCGTGGCGGGCGTCTCGGCAGAGCTGCTGCACGACACCGGGCTGCTCTCGCCGCAGGAGCCCGGAGTGCGCGTGCTCGGCGCGCTCGTCCCCGACGAGTTCCGCGCGCTGTTGCGCCGCGCGCGCGTGTTCGTCTGCGCGCCGCGGCGCGAGGACTACGGCATCGCGCAGCTCGAGGCGCTGGCCGACGGCTGCCAGCTCGTCACGACCGAGGCGCCGGGGCCGTATGCGGCGCTACCGCTTGCGCGCGAGCTCGACCCCCGGCTCGTCGGCGACGATCTCGCCTCCGCGCTGCGTGTGGCGCTCGACGAACCGCTGCCGGATTACGCCCAGCGCGCGCTGGCTGCGCTGGTGCCGTTCAGTCGTGCCGCGGCAGACCGGATCGTGGCTCAGCAGCTACTGCCGCGACTGCTTGCGTAGCCGCTGGAACTCGCCCCACGTTCGCGTGTTGGCGACATCGGCGGCGCTCAGCCACGCCCGCCGCGCCGTGGCGACCCCCCAGCGCATGTTCCGCAGCGTGCGCGTGCGATGCGCGTCTGAGTCGATCAGCAGCTTCACGCCCGCACGCACGGCCGCGCGCGCGTTGACGTCGGAGAGGTCGCGGCGGTCGGGGTTGGCGTTGATCTCCAAGAACGTCCCCGTGCGGGCGGCGGCGGCGAACACGGCCTCGAGGTCGAGCGCGTACGGCGCGCGCTGCTCGATCTTGCGGCCGGTCGGATGGCCGATGGCGTCGATGAGCGGGTGCTCGATCGCGGCGAGCATGCGCTCGGTCATCGCCTGCTCGTCCATGCCGAACGACGTGTGCGCGCTGGCGATGATCCAGTCGAGTGAGCCGAGCAGCTCGTCGTCGTAGTCGAGCGAGCCGTCGGGCAGGATGTTGACCTCGCTGCCGGCGAGCAGCTCGATCCCCTGCACGCGCTCGTTGGCCTCGTGCACGAGCTCGATCTGGCGACGCAACTGCTCGGGCGAGACGTCGTTGCCGAATCCGTGCGTGGCCGAGTGGTCGGTGATCGCGAGGTATTCGTAGCCGAGCTCGCGCGCGGCGAGCGCCATCTCCTCGATCGTGTTGTGACCGTCGGAGGCGACCGTGTGGCTGTGCAAGTCGCCGCGCATGTCGCCGAGCTCGATCAGCCGCGGCAGCGCGTGTCCCTGCTCGCCGGCGCGCGCGCCGGCCTCGAAGTCATTGCGCGCCGCCTCCAGCTCGCCGCGGTCCTCACGCAGCTCGGGCTCGATGTAGGCGAGGCCGAGCAGCTCATAGACCTCCCGCTCGGTGGCGCACGTGCGCGTGCGACCGATCGCGTCGTCGAGCAGCCCGTACTCGGACACGTGCAGGCCACGCCGCACGGCCGCCTCGCGCAGCGCCGCGTTGTGCCGGCCTGAGCCGGTGAAGTGCTGAAGCAGGTTGCCGAGCTGCGCGGGCTTGGCGATGCGCAGATCGACGCCGATGCCCGAGTGCGTGCGCCCGCGGGCGCCGGCCTTGCCGGCCGAGCCGACGTTGGCGATCAGCTCGAGCTTGCCGAGGCTCTTGGCGAGCGTCGTCGGACGGTTGCTCACGGCGATCAGGTCGATGTCCTTCACGCTGTCCGCCCAACGACGGGCCGAGCCGGCGAGCTGCACGTGCGTTCCCTCGTCGCCCAGCTCGCTGAGGCCGGCCGCCAGCTGCTCGCCGAGCTCGATCGCCTTCGGCAGCAGCAGGCGTGGCTCGGGGCGCTCGCCCGCACCCTGCTCGAGCGCGACGAGCACGCGCTCCTCGAGCTTCGGGCCGAGCCCGCGCACCGTGCGGATGCGTTGCGCCAGCGCCGCCTGGCGCAACGTGTCGAGCGAGTCGACGCCGAGCTCTGAGTGCAGCAGGCGGGCGCGCTTGGCGCCGAGGCCGGGCAGTCTTGTGACGGCGACGAGGCCGGGCGGGAACTTCGCGCGCAGGCGCTCGGCGGCCGGGATCGCACCATCCTGTACCAGCGCGAGGATCTTCTCTTCGAGCGTCGCGCCGATCCCGGGCAGCTCACTGGCACGTCCCTCGCGCGCCAGCGTGGCGACCGACAGGGAGGACTCGCGCACGCTCCTGGCCGCCGTGCGGTAGGCCAGTACGCGATGCACGATCGCGCCATCGAGCTCGTACAGATCGCCGAGCTCTTCCAAGGCGTCGGCGATGGCGCCGTTCGACGGGTCTGCTGCAGGCACGCACGCTAGGGTACGCCGACTCATGTCCGGCGAGCCTTGGCTGATACTCCCGACCTACAACGAGGCCGAGAACATCGAGGCGATCGTGAGCGCCGCCGGCGGGGCGCTCGCAGGCGCCACCGCCGACGGTTCGCTGGGCGGCGCCTTCCGCATCCTGATCGTCGACGACGGCTCGCCCGACGGGACCGGGCAGATCGCCGACCGCCTGGAAGGCGAGCACGACTGGGTGCAGGTCCTGCATCGCGCCGAGAAGAACGGCATCGGCCCGGCCTATCTCGCGGGCTTCCGTCATGCGCTCGACCACGGCGCGGGCTACGTGATGGAGATGGACTCCGACTTCTCCCACGATCCCGCCGATCTCGCGCGGCTGCTCGCGGCGGCCGATCGCGATCGGCCGGACAGCGCCGACCTGGTGCTCGGCTCGCGCTACGTCGACGGCGGCGGCGTCAGTGACTGGGGCCGGCTGCGTCGCTTCATCAGCGAGGGCGGCTCGACGTACTCGCGCTGGGTGCTCGGTCTGAAGGTGCGCGACCTGACAGGTGGCTTTAAGTGCTTTCGCCGCGAGGTGCTCGAAGCGATCCACTTCGACAGCGTGCGCTCACAGGGCTACGCCTTCCAAGTCGAGCTGACCTACCGCGCAGTGCGCGCCGGATTTCGCGTGGCTGAGCTGCCGATCGTGTTCCGCGATCGGCAGCTGGGGCAGAGCAAGATGTCGTGGCGGATCGCAGCCGAGGCGATGTGGCTCGTGCCGCGGCTGCGCTTCAGATAGCCCGCTCGCGCAGCGAGCTTCAGTCGGGGCGCCGGCCGGCCGATGCTGAGGGGGATGGACAGCTCCGCCTACGCCTTCACGTACGGCATCCGCCATACGCGCGAGACGCTGCGCGAGTGGCACCTGCATCCGGGCCGCGTGCTCGGCCGCTGGTTCGCCGGGTCCGCGCTCGCCGCGGTCGGTCTGCTGACGGCAGTCTGGGTGATCGCGTCGTTGAGCGGGGGCCACGAACAGATCGTCGCGCTGCGCCCGCCCTTTGCGGTCGGCAGCGCCGACGACGTGGTGGGCGTGCTGGCGCGCAACATGCTCGTGCTCGCCCTGCACGCGATGGCCTGCGTGGCCGGCTTCATCGCCGGCAGCTCGCTGCCGATGCAGGTCGAGGGACGCACCGGGGCCTCGCGCTGGGTGCACGAGCACGGCGGTCGCCTGGCGATCGCGTTCGTGATCGCCGCGACGACGTTCTCGCTCAGCGCCCAGGCCTACCTGCTCGGGCACACGCTCGGTGGCGTCGCCGCCTTCCTGCGCGTCTCGCCGGGCCTCTTGCTGCTCGGCGTGCTGCCGCACGCCCTACCGGAGCTGATCGCGCTGTTCCTGCCGCTGGCCGCGTGGATCATCGCCAGCCGCCGCGGCGAGTGGGAGCAGCTGCTCGCGGCGACCTTCGTCACGGTCGCCTTCGCCGTGCCGATCCTCGTCGTCGCGGCCTTCATCGAGGTCTACGTCTCGCCCCATCTGTTCACTGCGCTCACGCACATCCACCCGCCGATCGTGCGCGCCTCGGAAGGCTGGATCATCACCGTGCACTAGCTCCAGCGCCCCGGGCACCCCCTCCTTTACTTTGTATAGTGAGGGGAAAGCGATCGAGAAAGGGAGATCCATGGCAGGCACGTTGACCGAAGTGACCGACAACAACTTCCAGGCGGAGGTCCTCGAGTCCGACAAGCCCGTGCTGGTCGATTTCTGGGCTCCCTGGTGCGGGCCGTGCCGCGTCGTGGCTCCGGTGCTCGAGGAGATCGCCGAGGAGCGTCCCGATCTGCGCATCGTCAAGCTCAACACCGACGAGAACCAGCAGACGGCCGCCGCCTTCCAGGTGCTCTCGATCCCGACGATGATCCTGTTCAAGGGCGGGCAGCCCGTCAAGACCGTGATCGGCGCCTACCCGAAGAAGAAGCTGGAGCAGGAGCTCGAGCCGGCACTCGGCGCGGCCTGAGCAGTCAGCGCCCGTCTCGAACGCACCGGCAGAGCTCCTCAGCCGCCGGTGCGCTCGAGCACCCAGCCGATGAACTCCCGCTCGCCGAGCGCATGCGCGGCGAGTCGTTCGATCGTCTCAGCGGTACCGTGCAGCCCGCCGGCCGGGTGCGTGAACGGCACGCCGTTGCGGTCGAGAAACTCGCGCATGACGTCGTAGGCCGTGCGCTTGTTTCCATCCGGCAGTGGCTGGTAGGTGGCGATTCGCGAGCAGTACACGGCGGCCTTCTCGTGCACCGCCGGGAAGGCCTGATAGTTGCCGAACCCCGCGAACGGCGCCGCCAGGCCGGCCTCGGCGCGGTTGACCACGTGGGGGATGCGCGCGAGCCGCTCGGCCGCGATGCCGCAGTGCAGCTCGGCGATCAAGAGGAAGTCTCCGATCTCGATGCGGCGCACCGTGCAATCCAATCACTATGGTGGCATGGTGGCAATATTCAGAACTGAATACTTATTTCTGACTACTGCCTTGATGTCTAGCTTCTAAGGGCCTTGACACCTAAACTCGCGCCGCCTATTATTTATCGCCGCGACGGACATTTCGAGTTCTCGCGGAGAGGTTCCGATGCCCAGGACGATGACTTTGCGACTCACCGACGAGCAGGCGGCCACACTCGATCTCGTCGCGCGCGCCGACGGACAGACCGTCACGGAGGCTGTTCGGACCGCGATCGACGCGCACATCGAGGAGCGTCGCCGCGACAAGGACTTCAAGGAGCGGCTGCGCCGCCGCCACGAGCAAGAGCGCGCGCTCTACGAGCGCTTGTCTAAGTAGGACGCTTTACCTGCTCAGGCCTTGCGCAGGCTGATCGTCAGGTCGAGTCCTTCGATCCGCAGCCGATCTGAGTGGCCCCACTCGGCGGCGGGCACGATCGCGCCGTCTGCCAGGCCGAGCTCGACGGCGAGCGTCTCGCCGGTGACGTAGTCGCGGTGGGCCTGCACGGCGCCCAGCAGCGCCGGGTCGCCGTCGAGCGCCAGTTCGATGCGGTCCTCGACCTCGAGCCCCGCGTTCTTCCGCGCGCTCTGCACGGCATGAACGATCTCCCGCGCGAAACCCTCCTCGCGCAGCTGCTCGTCGATCGACAGGTCGAGCGCCACGGCGTGCGCTCCCTCGCGCTCGACGCTGTAGCCCTCCGGTGCGCGCATCGTCAGGATCACGTCATCCGCCGACAGCGTGTGCTCGCGTCCGTCGACCGTGATGCCGACGGCCTCGCCCGAGCCGGCGCCGTCCTCGCGCAAGGCGCCGGCCACGCGCGCCGGGTCGAGCGCCGCGATCGCATCCGCCGCGAGCGGCATCGATTTGCCGAACACCGGACCGAGCTTGCGGTAGTTGGCCTTGACCTCGTAGCTGCCCAGCTCCTCGGCGGCCGCCACGAAGCGCATGCGCTTGATGTTCAGCTCCTCGCGGATCACCTCGGACAGCCGCTCGATCGCCTCGCGCTCGCGCCCGGCCGCGACGATGACGGCCTCGCCGAGTGGCTGGCGCACCTTGATCTTCGCCTTGCCGCGCGCACCGAGCCCGAGCCGCACGGTCTCGCGCGCCAGCGCCATCGCGCGCTCGAGCTCCTCGTCGCGCTCAAGGCGCGCGCCCACCGCGCGATCGCCGATCTTGGGGAAGTCGCACAGGTGCACGCTCTGCATCGTCCCGTCGAGGTTGTCGTAGATCTCATCGGCGATGAACGGACAGAACGGCGCGAGCAGCTTCGAGACCGTCACCAGGCAAGTGCGCAGCGTCGCGAACGCGGCCGGATCGCCGTCCCAGAAGCGGCGCCTGGAGCGCCGCACGTACCAGTTCGAGATGTCCTCCACGAGCTCTGCGATCGCCCGGCCGGCCGTGGTGGCGTCGTAGGCCTCCAGCCGCTCGGCGACGAGCTGCGCCGTTCCCGCCGTGCGCGAGAGCGCCCAGCGGTCGAGCTCGTCGGTCGGCTCCTCCACCATGCCCGCCGCGCCCAGCTGATCCGCGCTCGCGTGCGCGTACAGCGTGTAGAAGAAGTACGTGCTCCACAGCTGCTTGAGGAACAGCCGCACGCCCTCGCCGATCGCCTGTGCCGAGAAGCGGTAGCCGTCCCACGGCTGCTTGGAGGTGAAGAAGTACCAGCGGAAGGCATCGGCGCCGTAGGTCTCGAGCACCTGCCACGGCTCGACCGTGTTGCCTTTGGACTTCGACATCTTCTGCCCCTCCTGATCGAGGATCAGGCCGAGGCAGACGACGTTGCGGTAGGGGGCGTCGTTGGCCAGCAGCGTCGCGACGGCCAGCAGCGAGTAGAACCAGCCGCGCGTCTGATCCTGCGCCTCGCAGATGAAGTCGGCCGGGTAGGCGAGCTCGAAGCGCTCGGCGTGCTCGAACGGGAAATGGTGCTGCGCGAACGGCATCGCGCCCGAGTCGAACCACACGTCGATCACCTCCGGCACGCGCCGCATCGGGCGTTTGCAGTCCAGTTCGCCGTCGGCGTCTTCATGCGGGCACGCGAACTGAAGCTCGTCGACGAACGGGCGGTGGTGATCCTCGAGCCTGCGTCCAGAGCGCTCCTGCAGCTCCTCGAAGGAGCCCACCACGTGCACGTGCCCCTGCTCGCAGCGCCACACCGGCAGCGGCGTGCCCCAGTAGCGCTCGCGCGAGAGCGCCCAGTCGATGTTGTTGCCGAGCCAGTCGCCGAAGCGCCCGTGCTTGACGTGCGGCGGGTGCCAGTCGACCGTCTCGTTCGCCGCCAGCAGCTCCTCGCGCAGCTTCGTCGTGGCGATGTACCACGACGGTTTTGCGTAGTACAAGAGCGGCGTGCCGCAGCGCCAGCAGTGCGGGTAGGAGTGCTCGTAGTCCTCCACGCGCAGCAAGAGGCCACGCGCGTCGAGGTCCTCGATCAGCTCCTTCGTCAGCTGCGCGTCCTTGACGAAACGGCCCGCGTAGGGCTGCCCGTCGCGGCTGCGCGGGCGCTCGTCGTAGGTCCCGTCGGGCTTCACCGGGTTGTACAGCGTGCGCGGTTCGTCGCCACGGAAGATGCCCGCCGCGCCCGCCACGCGGTAGTCCTCCTCGCCGAACGCCGGCGCCAGGTGCACGATGCCCGTGCCGTCCTCCGTCGTGACGAAGTCGTCGGCGAGGATCGGCAGCGGGCCCGGCTCGCGGTCGCTCGCCGCGAAGATCGGCCCCTCATAGGAGCCGTAGCGCGCGACCAGCTCCTCGCCGCTGAAGCGCTCGAGCAGCTCGGCCTGCACGCCCAGCACCGGCTCGACCCGATCCGCGGCCAATATGACGAAGTCCTCTCCATACCTCACCCGGGCATAGATCGCACGTGCAGAGACCGCCACCGCGACGTTGCCGGGCAGCGTCCACGGCGTCGTCGTCCAGACCAGCAGCCGATCCTCGCTCGGCCCGCCGCCGTCGCCGGCCACGGCCAGCTTCAGGTACACGCTCGGGTCGACCACGTCCCTGTAGCCCTGCGCCACCTCGTGCGAGGACAGCGTCGTCTCGCAGCGCGGGCAGTACGGGCTGACCTTGTGACCCTCATACAGCAGCTCGCGCCGGTCGATCTGCGACAGCGCCCACCAGACCGACTCGATGTAGCTCTCATCGAGCGTCCTGTACGCGTCGTCGAGGTCGATCCAGAAGCCGATCCGCTCGGTCAGCCGGTTCCACTCCTGCAGGTAGGTGAACACCGACTCGCGGCAGCGTGCGTTGAACTCGCCGATGCCGAACTCCTCGACTTCCGCCTTCGATTTGATCCCCAGCTCCTGTTCGACCGCGATCTCCACGGGCAGCCCGTGGCAGTCCCAGCCGCCCTTGCGCTGCACCAGGTGGCCGCGCATCGTCTGAAAGCGCGGGTAGATGTCCTTGAACACGCGCGAGAGCACGTGGTGGGAGCCCGGCGGGCCGTTCGCCGTCGGCGGCCCCTCGTAGAAGACCCAGCGCTTGGCTCCCTCGCGGATGCGCAGCGATTCGGCGAACACGTCGCGCTCGCGCCAGCGCTCGAGCACCTCGAGCTCCAGCTCTGCCAGCTCGCGGCGCGGGTCGACCTCGCGGCGCGGGATCAGCGGATGTCTGTCGTCTGCCGTCACGGGCGGCCCATTCTAGGTGCGCGCCATCGCTTACTTACGATGGGACGATGCGACTGCGCCTCTACCATCACCCCGACGGCACGCGCATCGCCTACCGCGAGCTCGGCGCCGGCCCGCCGCTCGCGCTGCTGCACTCGGGTCTGCTCTCGCACATGGAGTGGGAGCCGGCCGTCGACTCGCTCGCCGATCGCTTCCGCGTCGTGCTACCCGACCTGCCGCTGCACGGCGACTCCGAGGATCACCCGCGCCACCCCTACACGCTCGACTGGTTCGCCGAGGTGCTCGGCGGCTTCTCGCGCGAGGTGCTCGGCCCGCGCCCGCTGATCGCCGGGCACGACGCCGGCGCCGAGGTGTTGCTGCACGCCGTTCGCACCGGCAGCGTGCGCCCGGCGCGGCTCGTGCTGATGAACAACCGCATGCACGCGCGGGCCGGGCACTCCGGCCTGCGCGCGGCCTGGCGCGTCGGCGCGCGCTCGGCGGCCGTGCCTGGCTTCGATCGCCTGCTCTCGCACGCCGCGCCTGCCGTGTTCACGCCGCGGCGCGGGATGCGCCTGTCGGCGCGCGGCAACCCCGCCGCCGCCGACCTCGTGCGCCATGCCTTCGCCGATGCGCCCGGCAACTCCAACCTCGCGCGCTCGTGGGCGAGGTGCGCGCGCGCCTGGCCGCGTGGCGAGCAGCGGCATCTGCTTGACCTCTACCCGCGCCTGCAGATGCCCGTGCTGCTGCTGTGGGCCGACAGCGATCCCATGTATCCGCTGGCGATCGCCGAAGAGGCGCTCGCGCGGCTGCCGAACGGGCAGTTGCGCGTGCTCGAGAGCACCGGGTTTCTGCTGGCTTATGACGATCCCGTCGGCTTGGCGCGGGAGTTGTCGGCGTTCTGCGGGTGATGGTGACCGCCGTCCGGGCTTCCAGGTCGTGTCGGGCTCCGCTCTGTGGTTGACCGGATACGCTCTGCCCGCCACGACACGTTACGGGGGCCGGCCATCCAGGCCGGCCTTGGGAAGGCGCCCGGCTTTGGCAGGGCGCGATGCAAGGAGAACGCATGGCGGAAAAGCAGTTGTGGGGCGGCGAGACGTCGAAGGCCGTCGAGAACTTCCCGATCTCGGGTGAGCGCGTGCCGCTGCCGGTTGTGCACTGGCTGGCGCGCCTGAAGGGCGCGGCGGCCGCCGTCAACGGCGAGCTCGGCCTGCTGTCCAGGCGAACGGCCGCGAAAATCGAGAAAGCGGCGCGCGAGATCGCCGACGGCAAGCACGACGGCCAGTTCCCGATCGACGTCTTCCAGACGGGCTCGGGCACGTCGACGAACACGAACGCCAACGAGGTGATCGCGAAGCTCGCCGGCGAGGGCACGCACGCCAACGACCACGTGAACATGGGGCAGTCCTCCAACGACGTGTTCCCCTCGGCCGTGCATCTCGCCGCGCTCGACGTGGCCCAGAACGAACTGCTGCCGGCGCTGAAGCAGCTCGAGCGCTCGTTCGCGAGAAAGGCGAAAGGCTTCCAGAACGTCGTCAAGGCGGGTCGCACGCACCTGATGGACGCCGTGCCCGTGACGCTCGGACACGAGTTCGGCGGCTACGCGGCACAGATCGCGCTCGGCCAAGAGCGCGTGCGGTCTGCGCTCGTGCACGTCGGGCAGATCCCGCTCGGCGGCACCGCCACGGGCACCGGCCTGAACACGCACGCCAGGTTCGCCGAGAAGGTCCGCGCGCGGCTGAAGAAGGACTCGGGCCTGAAGCAGATCGCCGCGCCGCTCGACCCGTTCGAGGCGCAGGCCAACCGCGACGCGCTCGTCGAGCTGTCGGGTGCGCTGAAGGTGATCGCCGTCTCGCTGACGAAGATCGCCGGCGATCTGGCGCTGATGGGCTCCGGCCCGCGCGCCGGCATCGGCGAGCTGCTCCTGCCCGAGCTGCAGAAGGGCTCCTCGATCATGCCCGGCAAGGTCAACCCGGTGATCCCCGAGGTCGTGCTACAGGTCTCCGCGCAGGTGATCGGCAACGACACGGCGATCACCGTCGCCGGCATGCAGGGTCAGTTCGAGCTCAATGTGCGCATCCCGCTGATCGCGCGCAACCTGCTGCACTCGCTCAACTTGCTCAGCTCGACGTCGCGTGTTTTTGCCGAGAAGTGCATCGACGGCATCAAGGTCAACAAGGCCGGCACCGACGCCTCTGCCGGCGCGACGCTTGCTGTAGCCACCGCGCTCAACGGCGCGATCGGCTACGACAAGGGGACGGAGATCGTCAAACAGGCGACCGCATCCGGCCGCTCGCTGCGCGAGGTGGCGCTCGAGCAGGGCGTCGACGCGAAGCTCTACGACGAAACGATCGACCTGCGCAAGATCGCCCGCGGCAATCGCGCGTAGCCGTCCCGCATGAACCCACGCACGACACCTCGACTGCGCCGATCGTCGGCCGGCGTGCAGGCGCTCGCGCTCGTCCTCGCGCTCGCAGCGGTCCTCGCGCTCGCCGCGCTGCCGAGCGGCGCGCTTGCGGCGGCCTCCGCGCCGCCGCCGCCCGCACCGGCGCCCGAACGGCCCGCAACGGCCTGCGGCGCACGCGCCGGCGAGGTGCTCGCGACGACCGCCGGCACGGTCGCCGAGCGGATCTACGCGGCCGAGGTGCACAGCTCGGCGACCGACAGCGACAAACGCCAGATCGAAAGCGACGGCCCGCTGCTGAGCGCGATGGCGAGCGGCGACAGTGCGGCGATCAAGGCGGCCGTGCACACGCTCGTCTACTCGCACACGCACATCGTGCGCCTGCGCGTCAGCCGCGGCTCGGTGCTGCTCGCGGACGACGGCGGCCCGTACATCCTCGCGCCGATCAGCGGCCGCCTGCGCTTGCACGGCAGGGAAATCGGACACTTCGTCTTCTCTGTGCAGGACGACCTCGGCTACGTCAAGCTCGAGACGCGCTTCGTCGGCGCGCCGCTCGTGCTGCGCACGGACTCGGGCAACGTGCCGATCGAAGGCCTGCTCAGCCCGGGGCCGGAAACGATCCCCGACCACGGGCCGGTCAGCTATCGCGGCACGAGCTACGAGGCGTACTCGTTCAAAGCCGAGGCGTACCCGAGCGGGCGCCTGCGCGTGTCGCTGCTGCTGCCCGTCACGCCCCCGCTACAGGCGAAGACGTGCGATGAGATCAAGGCCGGCGAGCTCGGCCTCGTGGCGCAGCGCATCTCGCGGCGCTTCACGCTCTCGCAGTCGGCCTACCCGGGCTACATCAAACTCGTGCACACGATGACGCACGGGCTCGTATACGTCCGCTCCGGCTCGCGCACGCTGGCCGGCAGCTCCCGCGACACGCCCGCCAAGCTGCCCGACTCGGGGGCGGTGCGCTTCCACGGCGTCGACTACGAAGCGACCTCGTTCACGGCGCCGGCCTCGGGCGTCGCGGTGCGCGTGCGCGTGCACGTGCTGATCCCGCGGTAGCCGCGTCTCGCGTTGGTCGCGCCGCGGGTGACGTTCCCGTGATGCTGCGTTAGACCGTGCGCAATTCGGGTAGACCGAACCAACGCCCCGCGCGGGAAAGAAGTGGTGGCGAATTGCGCAGCGATCGCACGACGCAATCGAGCGGTACTCAAGGCGGCGGCCCAGGCCGACGCCCGGGCGCCGCCGTGGGCGTGGACGGCAGGCGCTCTCGCGCACGCGCGCTGATCCACGAGCTGTCCCTGGCGCAGGCGATCGTCGACGTTGCCACGCGCCACGCGCGCGGGCGCCCCGTTGCGGCGATCGAGCTGCGCGTCGGACACGAGCGCGAGGTGGCCCCGCAGGGGCTGGGCTTTGCCTTCTTGCTGCTGACCGAGGGCACCGAGTTGGACGGCGCCGAGCTCGAGATCGAGCACGTGGCGGGCGGCGAGCTGGCGGTCGATGCGCTGCGGCTGCACGATGCTCGCTAGCGCCGGCGAGACGAGAGCTGAGCACCCGGGAGCCCTCCAGGCGAGAGGTGGGCGGTCCAGAGGCGAACGACCAGAGGGGACCAGAGGAGAACGACCAGAGGAGGATGGGGTATCCGAATTACGGAGAGCGGTAGCAATGGCATATACACGGCGTACATACCATTGCTACCAGCCTCCAAAATCGCGAACCCAACCCTGCGCCCTCCCTCCAAAGGCCGGCTACTCTAGGAGCCGGGCAGCGCCTTGAACAGCCGCGCGACGACGCCGGCGGCGGGCTTGGCCGACCCGTCGTAGGTGAACAGGCCCTTCTGGTTGATCCCTTCGACCAGCTTCAGCGCGGGCAGCTTGAAGACGATCGAGCCGCCGTAGAACTGCGGCACGAGCGGGTAGTCGCGCAGGTCCCAGACGAGCATGCCGCTCAGCTTTGGGTCGGCGGCGTAGACGCGGATGTGGCGCGCGAGCAGGCTCGACTGGAAGCTGTAGCTGCCGGGCGTGCCGGGGCGGTCGAGCGCGTTCGATTCGGCGCCGAACTCGCTGATCAGCAGCACCTTGCCGGCGAACGTGCGCTCCTGCGCGCGCAGCCGCGCGCGCATCGACGCTTCCTGGCGCGCGGCCGAGTCCTGCGGGTTGTCGTACCAGCCGGTGTAGTCGGTCTCGGCGACGGCGTCGACGCCGCGGTACAGCGCGCCGGCGTGCACGGGCGGGCGATCGCCCCATACGTCGACGGCGACCCTCCGCGTTGGGTCGTGTTCGTGCAGCCGGCGGGTGAGCGTCTGCACGTAGCTGACCTCGGCCGCGTCATGCCCGTTCTTGGCGACCTCGTCGACGAGGTTCCAGGCGATGATCGACGGGTGCAGCTGCTCGGCGAGCACGGCCGTGCGCGCCTGCTGCTCGGCTTCGCGCAGCAGCGAGGGCGTCGAGGAGTACCAGTTGCTGGCGCCTTCGACCGGCCCGACGCCCTGCCACACGAGGATTCCGGCCGCGTCGAGCCGTTCGAGCAGCGCCGCGTCGAGCGGGTGCTGCGAGCGCACGGCGTTGGCGCCGATCGCCTGCAGCTCGGCGACGAGCGTGGCCTGGTCGCCGGTGCTCAGCGCGTCGCCATGCCCCTTGGCGTCCTCCTGGATCGAGGCGCCGTGCAGCCGCAGCCGGCGTCCGTTGAGCAGCAGGAGTCCTTCGTGCCAGGTGAGCTGGCGCAGCCCGACGCGCGCGGAGTAGCTGCTCTCGGGCGCCGTGGCGCCCGGCTGCGCCACGGAGAGCTGCAACGTGTACAGGCTGGGCCGGCTCGGCGACCACAGCGCGGGATCGGCGACGGCGACGCTCGCCTGCATCGCGACGGTCTGCCCCTGCGCGACGGTCTGCGCGGGGAACTGGACGGGGATGCTCTGCCCGCCGCCGCCGATCAGCGCTCCCTGCGGCGCGATCGTGCGCGTGGGACCGTTGTTGCGCACGTGCACGCCGATCGTGACCGTCGCCCGCGCGGCGTCGGGCGCGTCGGGCTCGAGCGTCGTCTGGATGGTCGGTTCGGAGAGCTCGCTTTCGCCGAGCAGGCGCATCGTCACCTGCCCGTTGAGCCCGCCCCAGTTGAACCACGTGCGGTGAAAGCCCTGCTTGCTCTGCGCGCCGGGGTCGCGCCAGTCGATCCGCACGACGAGCGTGTGCGTCCCGGCCGCCAGCTGGGCGCGGCCTTCGAACGGCAGGTAGGAGCCACGGTGGGCGACGATCGCGCGGCCGTCGAGGAAGGCGGTCGCCTTGAAGTTGGCCGAGGCGAAGGCGAAGGCGTAGCTCCCGGCGACGGGCGCCGTGACGCTCGTGCGATACCAGGCGACGGAGCCCGAGTAGTTGCGCTGCCCGGCGCGGCCTTTGACGTGGATCGGGTCGACGTCGCCCGGCACGTTCACGGCGCGACCGGTGAAGCCGCCGCGCTGCCAGCCGCGTGCGAGGCCGCGGTCGCCGGGATCGAGCGCGAGCGTCCAGTGCGTCAGCGCGGTGCGCCCGCCGGGCCCTTCGCCGATCTGAGCTTCGCTCGGCGGCGCCTGCGCCGAGGCCGCGGCGGCGGCGAAGGCGACGCAGGCGACCAGGGCGGCGAGCGCCGCCTCCTTCAACGGACGGGGCATTGCTATGCCTTCAACAACGAGCCGTCGCGTTCGGAGCGCCGTGCGGTGATCCGCTCGCGCCCTGAGCCCTCGCGCTTGGCCCCTACGCGCCCGGCGCCCTCGCCGCCGGCGGCGAGCATCAGCTCGAGCAGCATCCGCGCGCCGGCCTTCGACAGCGGCTCGTTGAGGTTGCCGCACTTGGGCGACTGCACGCACGAGGGGCAGCCGCTCGAGCAGGGGCACTCGGCGATCAGCGCGTGCGCGTCGCGGCACAGCTCCTCGAAGCGCTGGAAGGCGGTGCGGGCGATGCCGATGCCGCCGGGATGACCGTCGTAGATGAAGATCGTCGGCACGCCGGTCTGCGGGTGGAAGTTGGTCGAGAGGCCGCCGATGTCCCAGCGGTCGCACATCGCGATCAGCGGCAGCACGGCGATCTGCGCGTGCTCGGTGGCGTGCAGCGCGCCGAGCAGCGCCTCCAGCGGGATCTGCCCGTCGAGCTCGAGCGCCGGGCTCTCGGCGTCCAGCGCTCGGTGCGCCCCGCCCGCGCTCACGCCCGCGTTTGCGCCGCCCGCTCCGGCGAGCGCGGCGGCTGCGTCGAGCGGCGAGCCGGCGCCGGGCAGCTCAAACCACAGCGCCTGCGTGTCGAAGATGACGGGCGGCAGGTCGAGCGCGTGCAGCTCGCGAAAGGCGTGGTCTGAGACGCCCTTGCGCTGGTAGGCGAGCACGGTGTCGGTGACGCTGACGTGCCCGAAGGAGAGCGACACGCCGAGCGTCTGGCGCCGGTCGAGCAGGCGGATGATGTCGGTGTCGGTGGCGCGCTTGGGCTGCGTGTACCAGTCGCCGTCGAACGGCGCGACGAGCGCGCGCCGGCGGTCGAGGTCGAGCTCGCGCACCTCATAGGAGC
The DNA here is from genome assembly GCA_044446425.1 of Solirubrobacterales bacterium. GTDB lineage: Bacteria > Actinomycetota > Thermoleophilia > Solirubrobacterales > Solirubrobacteraceae > Palsa-744. The sequence goes on from JBIOEW010000015.1 coordinate 63,940, forward strand.
GCCCGAGGTGCAGGTAGACGGCGCCCTCGTGCACGGTCGAGTGGGCGCGCGCGGCCTCGGTCGAGCCGAGCAGCTCGCCGGAGGAGACGTCGACGATGTCGTAGCGCTCGGGCGAGGCCGAGCGCAGCGAGACCTCGGCGGCGGGGTAGCCGCCGGGCCTGCGCGGCACGTAGACGCCGGACGTCGCCTCGCCGGAGTCGGCCGTCGCGGGGGCGGGTCGCTTGCGCAGCTCGCCCGAGGCGAGCAGGACTTCGGCGTGGGCCTCCCAGCGCGGGCCGAGGAACTCGCCGTCGTCGTGGCAGAGCGGGCCCTCGTGCGCGGCGCAGAGCAGGTGCGCGCGGTAGATCAGCGGGCTCTCGTGGTCGAGGATCGCCGCCTCGACGGGACGGTCGAGGAAGTCGTCGGGGTGGCGGCAGAAGAACTGGTCGAGCGCGTCCTCGCCGGCGAGGAACACGGCCAGGCCGTTGCCGCGCCGCTCGATCGTGGAGCGCCCGGCGCGACCCCACATCTGCTTCAGCGAGGCGACGGTGCCGGGGAAGGTGACGACGAGCGCGGCGTCGAGCGCGCCGATGTCGATGCCGAGCTCGAGCGCGTCGGTCGTGATCACGGCGCGCAGCTCGCCGCGCATCAGCCGGCGCTCGAGCTCGCGCCGCTGCTGCGGCGTGTAGCCGGCGCGGTAGGGCACGACGAGCTCGGCCAGCTCGGGGTGCGTGCCCTGGAGGTCTTCTTTGACCAGACGGGAGAGCAGCTCGACGCCCTTGCGCGACTTGATGAAGCAGATCGTGCGCGCGCCCTCGCGCACGAGCCGCGCGAGCAGCTCGGCGGCCTCGCCGATCGCCGAGCGGCGCGCGCCGAGCTCCTGGTCGGTCAGCGGCGGGTTCCACACGGCGATCGTGCGCGACGGCGCGGGCGAGCCGTCGTCGTCGATCAGGCGTACGTCCTCCAGCCCAGTCAGCCGCTCGGCCAGTTCGAGCGGGTTGGCGATCGTGGCGGAGGTCATCAGGAAGACGGGTTCGGTGCCGTAGGCGGCGGCGATCCGGCGCAGGCGGCGCAGCACGCCGGCGACGTGCGAGCCGAACACGCCGCGGTAGACGTGGGCCTCGTCGATCACGACGACGGCGAGGTTGGCGAACAGGTCGGCCCAGGCGCCGTGGTTGGGCAGGATGCCGACGTGCAGCATGTCGGGGTTGGTCAGCACGACGTTGGCCTGCTTGCGGATCTCTGAGCGCGCCTCGCGCGGCGTGTCGCCGTCGTAGATCGCCGGGCGCACGCGCTTGGTCAGGCCAAAGCCGTTCAGCGCGCGCGCCTGGTCCTGCGCGAGCGCCTTGGTCGGGTAGAGGTACAGCGCCCGTGCTCGCGCCTGTTCGCAGAGGATGTGCAGCGTGGGCAGGTTGAAGCACATCGACTTGCCCGAGGCGGTGCCGGTGGTGACGATCGTCGGTCCTTCGGTGGCGGCGAGCAGCGCCTCGGCCTGGTGGGAGTAGAGCTGCGCCACGCCGATCCGCTGCAGCGCGCCGAGCACGTCGGGGTGCAGCCCAGCGGGGGCGCCGACGAGCGTGGCCTCGCCGGGCCCTTCGCGCGCCTCGCGCACGAGGCGCCCGTCGGCGCGCCCGTCGTCGAGCAGGCCGCTCCACGGCGCGGACTGGCGGTCTTTGGCCATGGCTTGCGATAGTAGAGGCGATGCCAGCGCGCACGTTCCACCACTCTGCATTCTCGGCGGAGCGGATCGCGGCGGAGCGCGCACAGCGCGGCCTGGGCGTGTCGGTGTGCCTGCCGGCGCGCGAATGCGCGGGTACGGTCGGCGAGATCGTGGCGGCGCTCGCAGAGCTGCGACAGGAGGGCGCGATCGACGCGATCGTGGTCGTCGACGCGGACTCGCGGGACGGCACGGCGCAGGTGGCCGAGCGGGCCGGGGCGGAGGTCTGGCAGGAGGCGGAGCTGCTGCCGTCGTTCGGCGCTGTGAAGGGCAAGGGCGATGCGATGTGGCGCGCGCTGTCGCGTCTGGACGCGGAGCTCGTGTGCTTCCTCGACGCCGACACGGAGGGCTTCTCGGCGCACTTCGCCACAGGCCTTTTGGGACCGCTCGTGTGTGAGCCGGAGGTGTCGTTCGCGAAGGCCTTCTACCGGCGGCCGCTGGCCGGGGCGAGCGCGGCAGAGGTGGCGGCGGGCGAAGGGGGCGGCCGCGTCAACGGCCTGATGGCGCGCCCGGCGCTGGCGCTGCTGTACCCGGAGCTGGCCGAGATCCGCCAGCCGCTGGCGGGCGAGGTGGCGGCGCGCAGGGAGCTGCTTCAGCGGCTGCCGTTCGCGACGGGCTACGGCGTGGAGACGGCGATGCTGATCGACGCGTGGCGCGAGGTGGGGCTGGAGGGGATCGCGCAGGTCGACCTCGACGAGCACCGCAACCGCCACCAGCCGCTGCGAGCGCTGGAGCCGATGGCGCTGACGGTGCTGGCGACGACGCTGAGCCGCGCGCAGCGGGACGGGCGCGCGAGGCTCGAGCTCCCGGCCGATGCGCTGAGCCACGCGCCGCTCGAGCGCCCGCCGCTTGCGAGCCTCGCCGAGGCGGCTGCGACGGGTGCGGTGCGCGGCCACGGAAGCGAGGCGAGACGATGACGACGCGCGCCCTGTACGTGGACCTCGACGGCACGCTGCTCGGCCGAAACGGCTCGCTCGTGCACGACGGCGAGGGCGCGGTATCGCTGGACGGCGTGCGCGCGGTGCAGGCTTGCCTGCGGGCGGACGTCGAGGTGGTGCTGATGTCGGGCCGGCGCCGGGCGCAGGTGCTGGAGGACGCGCGCCTGCTCGGCCAGTCCTCGTTCATCTACGAGGCGGGGGCGTGCGTGGTGCTCGAAGGCGAGGAGCACTGGCTGACGGGGGACCTGATGCCGGGGGAACTTTCGATCTCGCAGCAGATCGAGCAGTCGGGGGCGCCGGCGATGCTGCTGGAGCACTACGCGGGGCGGCTGGAGTACCACGACCCATGGCACGTCGATCGCGAGGTCTCGCACCTGTTCCGCGGGCTCGTCGACGCGCTGGAGGCGGACACATTGCTGGCAGAGCGCGGTCACGAGAACCTGCGCCTGATCGACAACGGCGTGGTCAACCGCCGCTCGCGGGCGCTGGCCGAGCTCGACCACGTGCGCGGCTACCACCTGGTGCCGAAGAGCGCGTCGAAGGCCTCGGCGGTGGCGTTCCACCGCCGGGCGCGCGGCTTCACGCGCGAGCAGACCTTCGGCGCGGGCGATTCGCGCGAGGACCTCGCCTGCGCGGAGCACGTCAGCGAGTTCTGGATCGTCGCCAACGCTGTAGAGCGCGACCCTTCACTGCGCGCGGACGTGGCACGCCACGAGAACGCGCGGATCGCCGAGGCGGGCCACGGCGCGGGCGTGTACGAGGCGGTCGTGAGCACGCTGATGCAGCGCTGAGCGCGTGCGGCGGCCCGGCGATCAGGGTGGCAGCAGGGGAGTCGCGCGAGGTGGCGCCGTGGGTTCACACGACTCGACGATGCCGGCGCGCTGCTCCTCCTCGTAGAGACGCTCGACGACGAACTCCTTCAGCAGCGTCTGGTAGCCGGTGTTGCGCAGCGCTGCGAGCGCCTTCAGCCGTTCGAGCGTGAAGCGATCGAGGCGCAGCGCGATCGACGTCGTCCGGCCCGGTCGTACGAGGTCCTGCATGCGCAGGATGCGCTGCCGCCGGGCATGTTGTGCGAGGAAGATGTCGGGGTCGAGCGAGAGCCCGCGGGTGACGTCGATGTCCTTGTTGGCGCGCGGCAAGGTCGTGCTCCGGGGGACGCGATGGCTGAATTGCGAGTAGCGGTAGCGATGGTATGTACAGCCTTGGGACGGAACGCTCCGGCTGCGATGCCCGACGCACGAATCGGGCAGCCCGTATATGCAATAGCTATCAATGAACTAATTAAATAGATGACACCCCAAGCCCTCGGCTCGGAGACCCTGCCGAGGCTCAGCCAATGCGCTGCCGGTAGGCCGATCGGGGCGCCTGACGCGCAGGCTCAGCCGGCGCCTTTGGCGATCCGCCGCCACAGACGCCGCCAGAATCCGGGCTGCGGGCGCCGGCGCCAGCGGGCGGGAGGGGGCACGGTGGCGCGCACGAGCGCGACCCACTCGTCGAGTGGCAGCTCGCCGGCGATCAGGCGGCCGAGCGCGCTCGTGACGGGGGCGCCGACGCCGGCGCGCTCGAGCGCATGGGCGAGCAGCGGCACGGACTCGAGCGCCTCGACTGCCTGGCCGACGCGCGCCGGGATCTCGGCGGCGGGCACGCCCGCGGCGAGCAGCTCGCCGGCGCGGCGGTTGCGGCTCTCGCGCGCGAGTGCCGTCGCGACGAGGTCGCCTGCGCCGGCCAGCCCGATCATCGACTCCGGCCGCGCCCCGAGCCCCTCGGCGTAGCGCCACACCTCCGCGAAGATGTGCCCCGCGGCGGCGCCGGCGGCGTTGAGCCCCTGTGCCTCCGTCGCACCGGCGGCGAGCGCGGCGGCGTTCTTGGCGGCGCCGGCGAGCTCGACGCCGACGGGGTGGTTGGACTGCTCGCAGACGACGCCCGCGCGCGTGAAGACCTGCGCGAGCGCGTGCGCGAGCTCCTCGTCGCTGGACGCCGCCACGAGCCCGGCGCCGGCGTGGACCATCTCCTGCGCGTGCGCCGGCCCGCCGACGCAGGCGACGCGCTCTGGGCCGAACGTGGCGCTGAGCACGACCGTCGGCGGCGTCCCGTCGGGCGGCACGAGGCCCTTGGCGACCGACACGACCGCTGCGCGCCGCCCGAGCCCGGCCGCGCCGAGCGTGGCGATCACCTCGCCGAGGCCGCGCGAGGGCACCGCCAGGAACACGTAGTCGGCGCGGTCGACGCCGGCCGAGGCGGGCTCGATCTTCAGCCCGGCCGGCAGCTCGACGCCGGGCAGGTAGGTCTCGTTGCGGCGCGCCGAATCGAGCGTCGCGGCCTGCTCGGCCGTGCGCGTCTGCAGCGTCGTGCGCAGCCCGGCGCGCGCGAGCAGGACGGCGAGCGCCGTGCCGAAGGAGCCGGCGCCGATGACCGTCGCGCGGCGGGCGCCGGGCGAGGGCAGCGAGCGCGCGCGCGGCCCGCGAGCGCCAGCGCTCGGAGTAGGCTCGGGCTCGATCATCTGATGAGCGAGCCTAGCGATCGACAAGTGCGCGCCACGCGCTGGCGCAACTGGACCGGCGATGAGCTCTGCACGCCCGCGGTGCGCGAGCGCCCGCGCTCGATCGAGGAGCTCTCGGCGGCGCTCGCGCGCGCCCGCTCGCGCGGCTCGCGCGTGCGCGCCGTCGGCGCGGGGCATTCGTTCAGCGACATCGCCTGCAGCGAGGACACGCTCCTCTCATTGGGGCAGATGGCCGACGTGCTCGAGCTGGACCGCGTGAGCGGGCTCGTGCGGATGCAGGCGGGGATCACGATCAACGCGCTCAGCAGGCAGCTCGACGCGCACGGTCTCGCGATGGAGAACCTCGGCGACATCGACGTGCAGAGCATCGCCGGGGCGATCTCGACGGCCACGCACGGCACGGGCGCGCGGCTGGGGAACATCTCCTCGCAGGTGGCCGGCCTGAAGCTCGTGCTCGCCGACGGCTCGACGCTCGAGTGCGACGCCGAGCGCGAGCCCGACGTGTTTCGCGCTGCGCGCGTCGGGCTCGGCGCGCTCGGCGTCGTCGCAGAGGTCACGCTGCGCTGCGTGCCGGCGTTCACGCTGCGCGGGATCGACGAGCCGGCGCCGCTGGCGCAGACGCTCGAGCGCTTCCAGGAGCTCGCGCTCGGCAACGATCACTTCGAGTTCTTCGTCTTCCCCTACGCCGACGTCGCGCTGACGCGCACGAACAACCGCACCACGTCGCCGCCGCGCCCGCGCGGGCGGCTGGCTGCCTACGCCAACGACGTGCTGCTGACCAACCATGCCTTCGGCCTGTTCTGCCGCCTCGGCCGCCTGCTGCCGGGCGCGATCCCGCAGATCAACCGGCTCGTCACGCGCCTGGCCGGGCGCAGCGAGCGCGTCGAACGCTCGGCCTCGATCTTCGCCAGCCCGCGCCTGGTGCGCTTCACCGAGATGGAGTACGCGCTGGCGCGCGAGCGCACGCCGGAGGCGGTGCGGCGCGTGCTGGAGATGATCGAGTCGCGCGGTCTGGCCGTGCCCTTCCCGATCGAGGTGCGCACGGCCGATGGAGACGACGCCTTCCTCTCGACGGCCGCCGGGCGCGAGACGGGCTACGTGGCGGTGCACATGTTCGAGGGCATGCAGTGGCGCCCATACTTCGAGGCGGTGCAGACGATCATGGACGAGCTCGACGGCCGCCCGCATTGGGGCAAGCGCCACTTCCACACGGCGGCGACGCTGTGCGAGCGCTACCCCGACTGGGACCGCTTCCAGGCGGTGCGCGCACGGCTGGACCCGGCCGGCGTGTTCACCAACGCCTGGACCGACCGCGTGCTCGGGCCGGTGAGCGTGTGAGCACGACCGGCGCGCCCAGCGCGCGCACGGCCGTGCGCGCAGGCGCAGCCGCGCCGGCCCCGCCGGCCGGGCCGCTGACGTCCGAGCAGGCCTACGAGCGGCTGGAGCGGGCCACGGCGGGCCTGCACGCGCCGTTCGCGCTGATCGACCTCGACGCGATGGATGCCAACGCGCGCGACCTCGTGCGCCGCGCCGGCGGCAAGCCGATCCGCCTGGCGAGCAAGTCGCTGCGCTGCCGCCCGCTGCAGCAACGCGTGCTTGCCGGCGTGGGCTTTCAAGGCACGCTCGCCTTCACGTTGGGAGAGGCGCTGTGGCTGGCCGAGCACGGCGCGCGGGACATCGTCGTGGCCTACCCGACGGCCGACGAGGCGGCGCTGCGCGAGCTGGCCGAGCGCACGGCCGGCGGAACGCTCTCGTCGGCGGCCGAGGCGGCTTCGGGCGGCGGGGGCCCGATCGCGGTGATGGTGGACAGCGCCGAGCAGCTTCCCCTGATCGAGCGCGCCGCGCGCGGGATCGACGGCGCCCGCGTACGTGTCTGCCTGGACATCGATGCCGGCTGGCGCGCGCTTGGCGGGCGCGTGCGCGTGGGGGTGAAGCGCTCGCCGACGCACACGCCGCAGCAGGCGGCCGAGCTGGCGGCGGCCGTCGCCGCGACCGAGTTCGCGCAGCTGGTCGGCGTGATGATGTACGAGGCGCAGATCGCCGGTGTCGGAGACACGCCGCCGGGCAGGCCGCTGCGCGCGCGGGCGATCCGCGCGATGCAGGCGCTCTCCGCGCGCGAGCTCGCCGCGCGCCGGGCGCAGGTCGTCGGGGCGGTCGAAGAGGTGCTGGCCCGCGCCGGTCAAGCGCCGCTGGAGTTGGTCAACGGCGGCGGCACGGGCAGCCTCGAGCGCAGCTCGAGCGAGCCCGCGGTGACGGAGGTGACGGCCGGCTCGGGCCTCTACGCGCCGGGCCTGTTCGACGCCTACCGCGCTTTCTCCCCGAGCCCGGCGGCGCTGTTCGCGCTGCCCGTCGTGCGCCGCCCCGGGCCGGGCGTCGTGACGGCGCTCGGCGGCGGCTACCTGGCCTCGGGCGCGGGCGACGGCGCGCGCCTGCCGCACCCGTACCTGCCGGCCGGGTTGCGCCTGGACCGCGAGGAGGGCGCCGGGGAGGTGCAGACGCCGCTGCTCGGAACGGCCGCCGACGGGCTCGCGCTGGGAGCGCGCGTGTACCTCCGCCATGCAAAGGCGGGCGAGCTGTGCGAGCGTTTCCCGACGATGCACGTGCTCGAAGGGGACCGGATAGTCGACGAGCTGCCCACATATCGGGGCGAGGGGGTGTGCTTCCTGTGAGCGCCGCGCCCTACGCGCAGCAGCACCAGAACGGAGCGCGGCTCGACGATGCGGCGCTCGTGGCGCTCCAGCGCGCGGTCGTGGAGACGCTGGCGCCGCTCGAGCGCACGCCGTGCTCGGCGGGGGAGCGCGAGGCGGCGGGCTGGCTGGCGGAGCGCCTGGCGGCGGTCGACGGCGTCGAGGTGGCGCTCGAGGACGAGCCGTCGTGGGGGACGTTCCCGCCGACGGCGACAGGGCTGGGGCTGCTCGGCGTGGCCGCCGCGTCGCTCGTGCTGGCCGGCAGGCGCGCGCTCGGCGGGCTGCTCGCGCTGGCGACGTTCGCGGGGATCGTCGACGAGGCGCACAACGGCCCGCGCGTGCTGCGCCGGCTCGTGCGTCGTCGCAGGAACACGGTCAACGTGATCGCCCGCGCCGGCGACCCGGACGCCGCGACGACGCTGGTGGTGATCGCCCACCACGACGCGCCGCAGACGGGGATGCTGTTCGACCAGACGTTGCAGCGGCGCCTGCACGAACGCGCGCCGTCGCTGCTCGCCCGCTTCAAGACGCCGCTGCCGCAGTGGTGGTTCGGGCTGTCGGGGCCGCTGTCGAGCTTGCTCGGCGCGCTTTCGGGCCGGCGCAAGCTCGCGCGGGGCGGGCTTGCGATGGGCGTGCTCGGCACGCTGCTCGTCGCCGACATCTGGCGCAGCGAGACGGTGCCGGGCGCGAACGACAACCTCTCGGGCGTGGCCGGGCTCGTCGGCCTGGCCGAGCTACTGCGCGAGCGGCCGGTGCCGGGCCTGCGCGTGCTGCTCGTCTCGTGCGGCGCCGAGGAGACGCTGCAGGACGGCATCCGCGCATTCGTGGCCAGCCACCGCGAAGAGCTCGACCCTGCGCGCACGGCGTTCGTCAACCTCGACACGGTCGGCTCGCCGCACCTGGTGCTGCTCGAGGCGGAGGGGCCGGTGCGGATGGAGCACTACACGGCGCCGTGGCTGCGCGAGCTGTTCGCGATCCACGCCGAGCGGCTCGACACGCCGCTGCTGCGCGGCTTCCGGGCGCGCGCGTCGACGGACAGCGTGATCCCCAGCCGCGCGGGCTACCCGACGGCGACGCTCGTCTCGATCACGGACTGGTTCAGCCCGGCCAACTACCACCTGCCGAGCGACATCCCGGCGAACCTCGACTACGACACCGTCGCGGCGGCGACGCGGCGGGGGGTCGGGGTGGGCGGCGGGCGGGCGGCGGGGCGGGGAGGAGGCCGCGGGCACCAAGCGCCCGGCGGCGCCCCGCGCAGCCCGAACAGTTGGGGAAGGGATAGGGTCGCCCGGATGAAA
>JBIOEW010000016.1:0-71744 GCA_044446425.1 Solirubrobacterales bacterium
CCCCCCAACCCCGCGGGGGGCAACAATTTCTCGTTTTTATCCCCGCCGGCCACGGCGCGGGCGGCCACCGCGCCCTGGCGCGCGGGGGGCGCGGCCTAACTTTTCCGCCCCCCCCGGCCGCACATGTGCGGCCGGTTGGGGATCGCGCATGCGCGATCCCGCGCAGGCCCGCATGCGGGCCTGCGTCCCTTATGAAGGGGTGGTCAGACGGCTACTAGCGCAGGAACGGCGGAACGTCGATGTCGTCGTCGGAGATCTCAAGCGACGAGCGTTGGCGGTCGTCGATCCGCGGCCCACGGTCGCGTCCGCGCGAGCGACTCTCTTTGCGCGCGCTGCGTCCGGGACGGTGATCGAAACCCGTGCCGATCACGGTCACGCGAACCTCGTCGGACATGCTCTCGTCGATCACCGCGCCGAAGATGATGTTCGCGTTCGGGTCCGCCGCGTTCTGGATCGTCTCCGCCGCGTCGTTGACCTCGAACAGGCCGAGGTCCTTGCCGCCGGTGATGTTCAGCAGGATGCCCGTCGCGCCGTCGACCGACTCTTCGAGCAGCGGCGAGGAGATCGCGACCTTGGCCGCGTCGGCAGCCCGGTTCTCGCCGCCCGCCGTGCCGATGCCCATCAGTGCCGAGCCCGCGTCCTGCATGATCGTGCGCACGTCCGCGAAGTCGAGGTTGATCAGGCCCGGGATCGTGATCAGGTCGGTGATGCCCTGGACACCCTGGCGCAGCACGTTGTCCGCCTCGCGGAACGCGTCGAGCATCGACGTGCGCCGCTCCACGACCGTCAGCAGCTTCTCGTTGGGGATCACGATCAGCGTGTCCACGACCTCGCGCAGGCGCTCGATGCCCTCTGTCGCCTGGCGACCGCGCTGGGAGCCCTCGAACTCGAACGGACGCGTCACCACGCCAACCGTCAGCGCGCCGATCTCGTTCTTGGCGATCTCCGCGATCACCGGCGCCGCGCCCGTGCCCGTGCCGCCACCCTCGCCGGCTGTGACGAACACCATGTCCGCGCCCTTCAACGCCTCCTTGATGTCGTCGCGCGACTCCGAGGCCGCGCCGAGACCGACATCCGGATTGGCGCCCGCGCCGAGACCCTTGGTCGACTCGTGCCCGATGTTCAGCTTGATGTCGGCGTCGCACATGGCCAGCGCCTGTGCGTCCGTGTTGGCCGCGATGAACTCCACGCCGCGCAGCCCCGCGTCGACCATGCGGCTGACCGCGTTCGTGCCGCCGCCGCCGACGCCCACGACCTTGATCACTGCCAGATAGCTTCCGCTGCTCTCCATGATGGTTCTGTCCGAACCCTTCAGTAGAAAATTAGGGTTCGCAGCATACTGGCTTGCGAACCGCCGAGATCGGCACGTTATGCAGGGAACTTCGCCCTGTCAACGACGGCCGCCAGTTCCGCAACGTTCGTTGCAGAACGGCGATCTCTCGACCACTGGATGAGAATCGGTCCCGGGAGACAGTGAACCTCTAGTAGAGGTTTACTGTCCGCCCAGCTCGGCGAAGCCCTTAGCCGGAGGATTTCGTGCTCGTGCTCGAGCTGGTTTCGCCCGAGGCTTCCGCTCCCGCTTCGCCGCTCGACGAGGCTTCCGATTCGCCCAGCGACGATTCCGATTCGCCGCTCGACGACGCTTCTGTCGATGCTCCCGTCGACGTTGCCGAGCCCGAGCCGCCCACCGCCGAGGAGAGCCCTTCGGCCAGCGACTGCGCCGATTCGCCGCTCGCCGGCGACGTCGCGCTTTCCGCTTCCGCGTTTTCCAGCGCCGGCGGCGTCACGCCTGCCGCGAAGCCCGCCGCCGGTCGTTCCGGCACGCGCACGTCGACATAACTTGCCCCCGCCGAGCCCGGGTCGGCCAGCACTCGCGCCAGCGACGCCCACTTCGCGTGCGGCCGCGAGGCGTCGCCGAAGTACACGCGCAGCCCGCTGTGCATCACCAGCGTCAGTCCCTTCGCGCCGCCGTAGACGCGTTCCGCCGAGCCCGCCAGCGCCGCCGGCGCCGCGCCGAGCACCGTCAGCTCGCCCAGCAGCGCCCCTTCGCGCACGCGCTCACCCGGCGTCAGCTGCACCTGGCTCGTCAGCCTCGGCAGCGAATCCGAGGCGTGCGCCGCGCCGAGCACCACCCCGTCGGCGGCCACCGCCGTCTTCACGCCGCCCGCGTTGAGCGTCGCCACCGGCAGCTGCTCGATCACCTGAATGCTGAGGCCGTGCGGGAAGCTCGTGTGCACCCGCACGTCGCCGACGACCGGATAGGAGGCCACCGCCGCGCGCAGCCGCGACGTGCTCACGTCGAGCGTGCTCATGCGCTTCGCCGCGCTCGTCAGCGCCGCGTCGATCGCCCCTGCGTCTGAGCCGTGGACGCCGCTCACCCGCACGTGCTCGACCGCGACCAGCGAGGAGTGGCGCAGCCACAGCCAGCCGCCGCCGAGCAGCGGCAGCGCGATCAACGTCGCCACGAGCGCCATACGCAGGCGCTTGCGCTCGCGCTCGCGCACGAATGCCCAGCCGCCCGACAGCCCGCCTGCGAGCGCCGAGGGAGCGCGCAGCAGGTACCCGATCGCCACGTCGATCGGGTGCACGGCACCGCCGCGCCTGCCACGCCGCTTGCTGCTCGGGCGCGTCGCCGCGCGAGCGGCGCCGGCGCGATCGGGGCGCGCCTTCTTGCGCGCCGGCGGACGGGTGATGCTGCCGCTTCCCAGCCGGCCGGCGAACGAGCGATCCATCGAGCACTTCCTTCGACCTTCGCGCGCGAACCCCTACAAGGTCCTCACCGCTCGGCAGGGCGCAGCTCGACCCATTCCTCGTAAGTGTCGACAACGACCTGAAACGGATCGAGCCCAGCCAGACCGAGTAGGCCAAACGACCACGGCCATGGATCACAGAAGTACACGTCCGGGCTCCACGCGTGACTGCCGGCGCCCTGCCGCAGCTCGAGCTGGATGCGCGCCGGTCTTCCGGTCGTGCGCAATCCGCCGATGAGAATGTCGCGGCCAATCGTCGTCGGGAGCTCGATACCGGCCATCTCGGCCACGTGCGCGCCCAGACGAACCTCGCTCGCCCCGGTATCGAGCAGGCATGCTTGGGGAGCCAGATCCAGGCCATCCACGACGAGATCCACGATCGGGCGTGGCCTGCCGGCGATCCCCGGGAGAGCCTGAAAAGCGCGCCTCACAGCGGGGCGAGGCCAGTAGCCTCGAACTCGCTGCTGGGCACACGGAACATGCTGTCCGCCTGCTGCCGATGCTCTGCCAGCCAGCCCACCACGGTGCGCGGATCTGGCGCCGCAACAAGCACATCCGAACCCCGGGTCGCGACCCACTGACCGATGAACGGTTCCAGCGCTACGGCGTCAGGTCGGATCGACTTGTCGCCGTCCCGCAAGCGCCGTACGGGTGTTTGCGTCTGAGGATCGACGTACTCTTCGTGCACGATCTCCCGCTCGACGAGAACTTGGCGCGGCTGGCGACCTGCGGCGAAGCCAAGTCCCGTGAGAATCCGTCTTGCCTGATGGGTCGTGAAGTCCGCGCGGTCGATCCCCGTCAGTGCCCCGATTACCTGCTTGGGCGGGTACCGCCGGCCGCCTATCACCACGTAGTGGCTCGTGATCGGCTCCGGCAGCTCACCCTGCATTGCCAGCTCGACCTGATCGCGCTGCAACTCGAAGCGCTGCTTGGCGACGGTGACGACCTTGCGTAGAATTGTCGACATGTGTCTCCGTTCTGTCTTTCTCTGTTTCGTATTCTCTGCTGTAACTTAGCACGACCCCGAACGGCGCCGTTGGACACCGACGCGATCACTACTCAGGCCTCGTGTCCCTTCGCGATGACGTCGCCGCCGGTGATCGTGCGTGCAAGCCGGTCCACGTCGCCCGCCCCCATCACCAGACACACGTCGTCCGCGCCGAGCAGGCCGTCGAGCACAAGCGCCGCCGCGTCGAAGCTCGGCATCCAGTAGACCGGCCTGCCGCGCGCCGCGTCGGCTACCGCCTCGGCGATCATCAGCCCGCTCACCCCCGGGTGCTGCTCGGCGCGCTCGCGCGCCGGATAGACGTCGAGCACGACCGTCACGTCCGCCCGCGCCAGTGCACGGCCGAAGTCGCGCGCGAGCAGCTCCGTGCGCGAGTAGAGATGGGGCTGGAACACCGCGATCAGGCGTCCATGCTCGAGCGTGCGCGCTGCATCGAGCGTCGCCGCCACCTCCGTCGGGTGGTGCGCGTAGTCGTCGTACACGAGCGCCCCCGCGCGGCTGTGCCCGAGCAACTGAAAGCGACGGCCTGCGCCGTGGAACTCGCCCAGCCCGGCGATCGCCAGCGACATCTGCGCGCCCGCCAGGCGCGCCGCCTCCAGGGCGGCGGCCGCGTCGAGCGCGTTGTGCGCGCCGTGCACCGCCAGGCGCACCTCGGCCTCGCGCCAGCGAAAGCGCGCGCCGTCGGCCCTCAGGATCGGGGCGGGAACGTCGTAGCGAACGACCTCGACTCCCGGCCGAAACTCGCTCGCCTTCAGCGAGCGACGCGTCGGTGACATCAGTTCGTTCGGCCGCACCGGCACCGGCCTGCGGGCCAGCTCCAGCAGCTCCGGCCGGTCCCACAGGACGACCGCCGCGCTCGCCCGTGCAAGGAACGCCGCGAAGGCCCCACGCAGCTCCGCCAGCGAGGCGAACGTCGCGTGGTGGTCGAGCTCGACGTTCGTCAGCACCGCGATCTCCACGCTCAGGCTGAGCATCGAGCGGTCCGACTCGTCCGCCTCCACGACCAGCCACTCCCCTTCGCTCCAATGGGCGTTGGGGAGACCGCCGCCGATCGGCGCGCCGATCAGCCAGCCCGGGTCAAGCCCCGCCGCGCGCAGCGCATGCGCGAGCATCGACGAAGTCGTCGTCTTGCCGTGCGTGCCGGCCACCGCGATCGTGCGCCGCAGTGCGCTCAGCTCGCCCAGCAGCTCGGCGCGGGTGCGCTCCGGCAGCCCGCGCTCGCGTGCCGCCGCGCGCTCAACGTTCTCCGCCGCCACCGCCGAGGAGTAGATGAGCTCGACGTCCTCGCCCGGCGGCACGTTCGCCGCATCGTGCCCCACGCGCGCGTCGAGCACGCCGTCCGCGCGCAGCCGCTCCAGGTAGGGGCTGCGCGCGCTGTCCGAGCCGCTCAGCTCGGCACCCAGCGCATGCGCCGCGCGCGCGTAGGCGCTGATGCCCGCCCCGCCCACGCCGACGAAGTGCAGCCGCCGCCCTTCCCAGGGCCGCCGCTCGCTCATCCGCCAGCTGCCTCAAGCAGCTCCCGCGCGACCTCGCCGGCGGCGTCCGGCCGGGCGAGCGCGCGCGACGCAGTCGCCATCCGCTCGAGCCTCTCGCGATCGCCCAGCAGCTCCGCCACCTGCTCGGCCAGGCGCGCTGCCGTCAGCTCGCCGTCGGAGATCACGACGGCCGCGCCCGCATCGGTCATCCAGCGCGCGTTGGCGCTCTGGTGATCGCCCGCCGCGTGCGGGTAGGGCACGAGCACCGCCGGCACGCCGTGTGCGGCGATCTCGAAGACCGAGCCGCCCGCCCGCGCAACCGCCAGGTCGGCCGCCGCCAGCGCATCGGCGAAGTCAGGCTCCTGCAGGTACTCGCGCAGGTCATAGCTCGGCGGCAGCTCGCGCGCGAGCAGCTCCGGGTAGTCACGCTGCCCGGCGATGTGCAGTACGCGGAATGGGGAAGCTGCCGGCGGCGAGTCGCCGATCGGAGCTCGCCCGGCGAACGCCTCTACCGCGGCCCGGTTGATCGAGCGCGCGCCGAGCGAGCCGCCGAACACGAGCACGCACGTCTCCCCTGCGCCGATCCCCAGCCGCTCGCGCGCCGTGCGCTCGTCGCGCCCCGAGTACGGGATCGGCCGGCCCGTCACGCGGTAGCGCGCGCCGTCGCGTCCGGCGAGCGGAAAGGACAGGCAGACGCGTCGCGCGAACGGCGCCATCAGCCGGTTGGTCAGTCCGAGGTGGCGGTCGGCCTCGGTCAGCACGAGCGGGATGCGCAGCGAGATCGCCGCCAGCGCGACCGGACCCGCGACGTAGCCGCCGCCACCCATCACCGCGTCAGGGGCCAAGCGCCTGAGCAGTCTGCGCGCGCGCGGCAGCGCAAGCGCGGCACGCAGCAGCGCGCGCAGCGCCTTCAGCGGGTTCGTCCGGCTGAGGCCTTCGACCGAGATCGCGTGCAGCGGGAAGCCCGCGGCTGGAACGAGCGTGGCCTCGGCGCGCCCGGCGCCGACGAACTCGACCTCCGCGCCCTCAGCCCGCAGCGCGGCGGCCACCGCGAGCGCCGGCACCACGTGCCCCGCCGTGCCGCCGGCGGCGATCACGATCCTCTTCTTCTGACTCACGCTCCCATCGTGCCGATTCGCGCGCCCTTGCGTCGGCTGAGCGCTTGCGCGGGCTCGCCACGACACGCACGTGCGCCGTGCCGCCGTTGGCCACGTTCAGCAGCAGCCCCATCCCGGCGAGCATCACGATCAGGCTGCTCGAGCCGTAGGAGACGAACGGCAGTGGCACGCCCGTGAGCGGCGCCAGGCCGAGCACCGCGAACACGTTGAGCAGCGCCTGGGAGACGATCAGCGAGGTCACGCCGACCGCGATCAGCGCGCTCTGCAGGCTGCGCGCCCCCTTCGCCGCGCGCAGCCCCGCGTAGGCGATCAGGCCATAGAGGAACAGCAGCGCGCACACTCCCACCGCGCCGAGCTCCTCGGCGATCACGGCGAGAATGAAGTCCGTCGGCGCCTCCGGCAGGTAGAAGATCTTCTGCACCGATTGGCCCGGCCCGACGCCGAACAGCCCGCCCGAGCCGATCGCGATCTGGCCCTGCACGGCCTGGAAGCCGCTGCTCGATGCGTGCGCCCACGGGTCCAGGAACGACGTCAGGCGCGCCCGCGCGTACGGTTTGACGATCGCGTACAGGACGACCGCCGCGAACGCGCAGCCGCACACGATCGCGAGGTTGCGCATCGGTATCCCCGCCGCCACCAGCAGCGAGATCGTGATGAACGCGATCACCATCGCCGTGCCGAGGTCCGGCTGGGTGACGACCAGCAGGATCGCCCCGCCCACCACGACCAGCAGCGGCCGCGAGAGCTCGCGCAGGTCGTACACGCGCTGTGGGCGCTTGGCCAGCAGCGTCGCGCCGTACAGCACGAGCGCGATCTTCATCAGCTCCGAGGGCTGGAACTGCAACGGCCCGGCGCCCATCCAGCGTTTCGCTCCGTTGACGCTGACGCCGATGTGCGGCACGTGCACGGCCAGCACAAGCGCGAACGAGATCGCCAGCAGCGGGCCCGTGACGCTCTGGACCCTGGCCACGCCGTCGCGGGCGAGCACGCGCATCAGCACGAGCCCGATCGCGCCGTAGATCAGGTACTTGACGAGGTAGCCGCTGCCGTTGCCGTGACCCTGCAGCAGCGAGGTCGCCGAGGAGGCGCTGTAGACCATCACTGCGCCGAACGCCAGCAGGCACAGCGTCGCCGTGATCAGGATGCGCTGCTCGAGCGGCCGGCTCGCGTCCTTGACGCCCTTGCGCCGCCCGCGCCCGGCCCCTCGCAGAGGGCGAGCTGCCCCGGAAGGACCGGCGCTCCGTGCCGCGGCTGATGGCATCAGAGCTGACTTCGCTGCCCGCCGCGCTAACCCTGCAATTCTCCGCCCGCCGGCAGGACGTCGCGGGCGAGCTCGATCGGCCCGGGCTGAGCTCGATCAGCTGATGCTCTGACGGTAGATCGCGAAGCCGATCGCGCAGCCGATCGCCGCGACGATCCAGAAGCGCAGGATGATCTTCGTCTCAGACCACGCGCGCAGCTCGAAGTGGTGGTGGATCGGCGCCATCAGGAAGACCCGTTTTCGCGTCGTCTGGAAGGAGATCACCTGGATCACGACCGACAGCGCCTCGATCACGAAGATCCCCCCGAGCAGGATCAAGAGCAGCTCGGTCTTCGTCATCACCGCCAACCCCGCGATCGCCCCGCCGAGACCGAGCGAGCCCGTGTCGCCCATGAAGATCGTCGCCGGGAAGGCGTTGAACCAGAGGAAGCCGATGCAGCCGCCGACGAGGCAGCCCGCCAGCATCGCCAGGTCATCCTCGCCCGTGATGAACGTGATCCCGATGTACCCCAGCAGCACGATCGCCGCGCAGCCCGCCGCCAGGCCGTCGAGTCCGTCGGTCAGGTTGACCGCGCTCGTCGTGCCCGCCACCACGAGGTAGATCAGCAGCGGATAGAACAGGCCGAGGTCGATCTGGTAGTCGACGAAGCGCAGCCTCAGCGTCGGCGCGAGGTGCGCCTCGTGCCGCGCCACCCACCACAGCGCGAGCGAGATCGCGATCGTCACGATCAGCTTCGTGCGCGCGCGCAGGCCGAGCGAGCGGCGCTTGACGAGCTTTGTGTAGTCGTCGGCGAAGCCCAGCAGCGCGCACGCGATCATCGCGCCGAACACGCCCACCGAGCGCCAGTCGTAGTCCGTCAGGATCAGGAACGGGACCGAGATCGCCAGGAAGATGATCACCCCGCCCATCGTCGGCGTGCCCGCCTTCTGGTGGTGGCCCTGCGGACCGTCCTCGCGGATGTGCTGGCCGAACTCGCGCTCGCGCAGGAAGTCGATGAACCTGGGGCTGAGGAACAGGCAGATGAGCAGCGCCGCGGTACCGCCGAAGAGGATGCTGCCCATCAGTCCTCCCGCGCCCGCGCCGCGCCGAGCGCCTCGGCCACGCGCTCCAGGCCCACGCCGCGCGAGCCCTTCACGAGCACTGTGTCGCCCGCGCTGAGCAGCGTCTGCAACAGCTCCGCCGCCGCGCCCGCGTCCGCCACGCCATAGGACTCGCCCTCGAACTCGCTGCGCATCTCCGCCGCCAACGGACCCACCGCGATCAGCAGGTCCAGGCCCTGCTCGGCCGCATGCAGCCCGACTTCTCGGTGCAGCCGCGGCGAGTCCGGGCCAAGCTCGAGCATGTCCCCGAGCACCGCCACGCGCCGCGCCGGCGCCGTCTCGGCCAGGTCGTCGATCGCCGCACGCATGGACATCGGGTTGGCGTTGTAGCAGTCGTTGATCACGAGCACTCCGTCGGCCAGCTCCAGGCGCTCGCCGCGCAGCGCCGAGAAGCGCACGTGCAGCGGGCCGCCCGGCTCGACGCCCAGCGCCAGCGCCGCGGCGCTGGCGGCGAGCAGGTTGCGCAGGTTGTGCGCCTGGCCGAACGACGGTTGCAGCTGCAGCTCGCGCCCATGAGCGCGAATCAGAACGCTTCCATCGGACAGGACCTGCTCGAGCGTCACGTCGGCGCGCTCGCCGAACGTGATCGTTCTCAGCTCAGCGCGCAGGTGCGGCTGAAGCAATCGGCCCTCGCTCGGCACGACGACCGTGCTGCCCGCCGCCATGCCCGCGATCAGCTCGGCCTTGGCGGCGGCGATCGCCTCCAGCGAGCCGAGCAGCTCGAGGTGCACCGGCCCGACGTTGACGATCACGCCCACGTCGGGCTGCGCGATCGACGCCAGCTCCGCGATCTGCCCGGCGCCGCGCATCGCCATCTCCAGCACGAGCACCTCGGTGTCCGCCGGCGCCGCCAGCAGCGCCAGCGGCAGGCCGATCTCCGTGTTGTAGTTCTGCGGACTCGCCACCGTGCGCCGGTGCGCGCCGGCGATCGCGGCGAGGATGTCCTTGGTCGAGGTCTTGCCCGTCGAGCCCGTGATGCCGACGACCTTCGCGCCGCCCGCGCCGAGCTCGCGCCGCCATGCCCGCGCGAGCGCTTGCAGCGCCGCCAGCGGGTCGGCATGGACCAGCACCGCTCCCGCCGCGCCGCCTTGCGCATCCCCGCCGAGCGCCGCACGCGCCGCCTCGGCGTGCTCGGGCGCCACCAGCACGCCCCAGGCCCCCGCCCGCAGCGCATCAGCCGCGTGCTCGCCGCCGTGCGCGCGCTCGCCCGGCAGCCCGACGAACAGGTCGCCGCCGCCGACCGCGCGCGAGTCGATCACCGCACGCAGCGGCCCCGTATGCGAGCTCTCGCCGCGCGGGAGCTCGATCGCCTCGGCCCCGGCGGCGTCCGCCAACCGTGCTGCCTTCCACGTCCTCAAGCGCGCCCCCTGAGCACGCGCAGCGCCTTGCGCGCCACCGTCACGTCGTCGAAGGGGACCTTGCGCCCGCCCGCGAGCTCCTGCCCCTGCTCGTGGCCCTTGCCCGCGATCACGAGCACGTCGCCGGCCTGAGCCGCCCCGATCGCCTCGTCGATCGCGATCGCGCGGTCCGCCACCGAGCGCACGAGCGGCTGCTCCGGCACCCTGGCCACGCCGGCCATGATCTCCGCGATGATCTGCTCCGGATCCTCCGAGCGGGGGTTATCCGAGGTCACGAACGTCACATCGGCCAGGCGCGCCGCGATCTCACCCATCAGCGGGCGCTTGCCGCGATCGCGGTCGCCGCCCGCGCCGAACACGCACAGCACGCGCCCGGCGTCGACCAGCGCCCGTGCCGCCTCGAGCACGCTCTGCAGCGAGTCCGGCGTGTGCGCGTAGTCGACGAGCACGGCGAAGTCCTGCCCCTCCTCGACGGGCTCGAAGCGCCCCGGGACGCGAACGCCGCGCTGGAGCGCCTCCAGCAGCGGCTCGAGCTCGGCGCCGAGCGCGTGAGCCGCCGCGAGCGCCGCGAGTGCGTTCGCCACGTTGAAGCGCCCCGGCAGCGGCAGGCGCAGCTCGCGCTCCCCCGCCGCCGTGCTCAGCCGGAAGCTGGTGCCCGCGAAGTCGAAGCGCAGGTTCTCCGCAACGTAGTCGGCCGCGATCGGCTCGCCGCCCGGCGCCTGCGCCGCAAACGTGACCGCGCCGTCGATCTCCGCCGCCAGCCGCACACCGTAGGGGTCGGCGACGTTGATAACGCTGTGAAGCGGCTGGTGCTCGGTGAACAGGCGCCGCTTGGCGAGGAAGTAGTCCTCCATCGTGTCGTGGAAGTCGAGGTGGTCCTGCGTGAGGTTCGTGAAGATCGCCACTGCGAAGTGCGTCGCATCGGCGCGGCCGAGCTCGAGCGCGTGCGAGGAGACCTCGATCGCGCAAGCGCCGTCGCCGCCGTCGAGCATCTCCGCGAACACCGCCTGCAGATCGATCGCCTCGGGCGTCGTACGGGTCACCGCTCGCTGCTGCCCGCCGACGATCGAGCTGACCGTCCCGAGCAGCCCGCACTGCTCGCCCACCGCCTCCAGCAGCGCGCGCACGAGATAGGCCGTCGTCGTCTTGCCGTTCGTGCCCGTCACGCCGACGACGCGCAGCCGGGCAGTCGGATCGCCGTAGAAGCGCGCCGCGATCGGCGCCAACGCGGCGCGCGCCGAGGGGACGAGCACTTCCGGCACACTCAGTGAGAGCCGGCGCTCGACGAGGAGCGCCGCCGCGCCCGCCTGGAGGGCCTGCTGCGCGAACTCGTGCCCGTCGCGCTGAAAGCCGCTGACGCAGAAGAACAGCTCGCCGCCGCTCACGGCGCGGCTGTCGTAGGCCAGGCCCGTGATCTCGACGTCACCGCCGGCCTCAGGCGCCAGACCGGCGGTCAACTCGTCGAGCCTCATCGGGCGGATGCTATCCAGGCGGGATGCGCAGGTAGGGCAGCGCGAAGCTCATGATCTCGCCGAACGCCGGCGCCGCCACGGTCCCACCGAAGATCGAGCCGGACTGCGGTTCGTCGACGATCACCGCCGTCAGCAGCTTCGGGTGCGAGGCCGGCGCGAAGCCCATGAACGAAGCCACATAACGGCTTTTCGAGTATTCGCCGGTGGCCTCGTCGACCTTGCTCGCCGTGCCCGTCTTGCCCGCCAGCTGGTAGCCCGGGATCGAGACCTCGCTGGCCGTGCCGCCCGGCGCGAGCACGCCCTCGAGCATCTGTCGCAGCGAGGCGGCCGTCTCACTCGAGATCACGCGGTGGCCCGCCGGCGCGCGCTGGGGCTCTGAGCCGACCTTCGCGATCACGTGCGGCGGGCGCAGGATGCCACCGTTGGCGATCGCCGCATACGCCGAGGCCATCTGCAGCGGCGTGACCAGCTGGCCCTGACCGATCGGCAGGTTGCCCATCGAGGAGCCCGAGTACTTGCCGACCGGCAGCACCTGGCCGATTTCCTCGCCCGGCAGCTCGACGCCCGTGCGCCTGCCGAAGCCGAACTTGCTGACCCATTGCGAGAAGTCGTTCTTGCCCTCGCGCGCGCCGATCTCGATCGCGCCGACGTTGCTCGACTGCGCGAGGATCTGCGCCGTCGTCAAGGTCTCATCGCCGTGTTCGGTGTCGTCGTGGATCGTGCGGTCGGCGACCTGGATCTTGTCCGGGACGAAGAAGCTCGACGTCGGCGTGACGAGGCCCTGCTGCAACGCCCCCGCGACGGTGAACGCCTTGAACGTCGAACCCGGTTCGTAGTCGAAGCCGACCGCGCGGTTCTGCAGCGCTTCGGGCGAGGATCCGCCCGGGTCGTTGGCGTTCACCTGCGGCCAGTTGGCCATCGCCAGGATTGCGCCGCTGTTCGGGTCCATCACGATCGCCGTCGCGTCTTTCGGGCTGAACACACGCCCGACCGCCGAGAGCACGTCTTCGGTGCGCTGCTGGATGTTGGCGTCGAGCGTCAGCGAGATCGGCGTGCCCGACTCCTCCGGACGCACTTCGTTGATCGAGACCGGCTGGCCGAGCGCGTCGCTGACCACGTGACGCTGGCCGCTGTGCCCGTGCAGCAGCGCGTTGCGCGAGTACTCCAGGCCCGACAGGCCGTTGCCTTCGGTGCCCACCACGCCCAGCACCTGCGCCGCCAGATCGCCGCGCGGGTAGACGCGGCGCATCACCGGCGCACCAGCGATGCCGGCGATCTTCATCGCCATGATCTCGTGCGCCTGCTTGGCCGGCAGCGCGCGCGCCAGGTACACGAAGCCGCTGCGTTGCGAGAGCAGGCGCAGCACCTGATCCTGGGGCTTACCCAGCAGCGGCGCGAGCTTCTGCGCCGTCTGCAGCGGGTTCGTCACCAGGTACGGCGTCGCCGAGACGTCCTGCGCCGGCTCCGAGACCGCGAGGTCGATGCCGTTGCGATCGGTGATCGAGCCGCGCTGGGCCGGCACCGCTTCGGAGGTCAGCTGCTGCGTGGCTGCCGCCTTGCGCAGGCTGCCGCCCTTCAGCGCGCCCAGGTACAGCGTGCGCCCGCCGGCGAGGATCAAGAGGAGGAAGAACAGTCCGAAGATCCCTCCGATCCTGCGCTGGACGATCGCCACCGCGGTCAGCCTCCCGAGGAGCCCGCCGCGCTCCCGCCCGAAGGTTCGGCTTCGGTCGAGGCGCTCGCCGCTTCGGGTGCCGATTCGCCGCTGGCAGATTCGCTCGTTGCGCCCGACGCGCTCGATTCGCTCGATTCGCTCGATTCGCCGCTCGAGCCCGCTTCTTCGGAGCCCCCCGAGGCGGCACCCGCTGCGGAGGATGCTTCGCCCGTGCCTTCAGAAGTTCTCGCCGCTTCGCTCGAGGCTTCCCCTGCGCTCGCTTCACCGGAGCTCGAGGGTGCAGCTTCGGCGGCGTGCGCTTCGCGTGCCTGGGCCGCCGCGCGGGCAGCGCCGGCAAGCGCCGCAGCCGCCTTGGCAGCGTCGCCGCGCCCGCCTGCCGAAAGAAAGCGCAGCGTCCCGGCTGGGACGAATGCCATGCCGAGCTTGGCCGCACCCTGCTCCACGCGCGTGCCCGCCGCCAGTTCGGAGTTCTCGATGCTGAGCGCCGCGTTCTCGCGCTGCAGCAGCGCCTCGTGCTCGATCGCGCGGCCGATGCCGCCGTTGAGCTTGAGCAGCCCGAGCTGCAGCGTGACGATGCCGATCAGCGCGAACGCGACGAGCCCGATCCAAACCCGGCCGCGGATCAGGCGATCGAGCAGGCGGTGCTGGGCAAGGCTCTCGATCGCCGAGAGCAGCCCGACGACGAGCCCAGCCTGGTCAGCCGCGACATCCGTGGCAGGCCGGCGTGGCGCCGTGGCCGGGCGCGCCGGGCCCGAGATGCGCCGCGGCCCGCGCGGCGCCGGGGCGCGGCGCGGCCTAACGGCTGGGGCTGCTGCGGCGGCAGGCGGAGTCATCGCTGATGCTCGAGCTGCTCGAGCTGCTCGCGTGCTTCGTCGCGCAGCTTGCGCGCGGCCCGCAGGCGAGCCGAGGAGGCGCGCGGGTTGCGCTCGATCTCATCCGTCGACGGCACGATCGAGCGGCGCGTGAGCAGCGCTGCCTCCGGCTCGCGGCCGCACGCGCAGACGGGCAGGTCGGGCGGGCACACGCAACCCTGGGCGCGCGCTGCGAGGAAGCGCTTGACCCGCCTGTCCTCGAGTGAGTGGAAGGAGATTCCGGCGATCACGCCGCCGTCGCGCAGCAGGCCCCACGCGAGCGGCAGCGCCGCCTCGAGCTGGTCGAGCTCGTCGTTGACGGCGATCCGCAGCGCCTGGAACGAGCGCTTGGCGGGATGTCCACCGGCGAAGCGGGCCGGTGCGGGAAGCGCTGAGTTGATCGCCTCGACGAGCTCGAGCGTCGTCTCGATCGGCGCCTGCGCGCGCCGGCGCACGATCGCGCGGGCGATCGCGCCCGCGTGGCGCTCCTCGCCGAAGTCGCGCAGTGTGCGCGCGAGACGACGCTCGTCCCACGTGCTCACGATCTCCCGCGCATTCAGCTCCTGCTCCGGATCCATCCGCATGTCGAGCGGGGCCTCATACGAGTAGGAGAACCCGCGCTCGCGCGCGTCAACCTGCATCGAGGACATACCCAGGTCGAAATACGCCGCGTCGGCGCGCACCCCTTCGCGGGTGAGCAGCTCGAGCGCCTCGGCGTAGCCGGCGCGAATGAAGCGGACCGAGCACTCGACGTCCTCCGCGAGCTTCGCGAAGCGCTGCTCGGCGAGCGGATCGCGGTCGATCGCGATCAGCGTGCCCGCCGGCCCGAGCCGCTCAGCCACGAGCCGCGCGTGCCCGCCATCGCCGAAGGTGCAGTCGATCGCCGTCTGGCCTGGCCGCAGGTCGAGCAGCTCGAGCAGCTCGTCGGCCAGCACGGGCACGTGGCCGCGCGCGCCGATCGGGGCGTCGCGGCACGCGGCGTCGCGTTGCGCGGCACGCGCAGCGCCCGACGGCCGCCCGCGTGGGGGGCGTCGCTGAGAGCGTCTCATCTCAAGCAGTGTCGTCGACATGCGCCGTGATCTCGGCGACGCCGCTCAGCAGCGTCGGTCGATGCTCGTTCCAGGCGTCCCTGCTCCACAGCTCCAGACGATCGCCGGCGCCCACCACGACGACCTCCTTGTGCAGTTGCGCGTGCTCGGAGAGGAACCCCGGGACCATGATCCGCCCGGCTGCGTCCAGATCGGCGTCCTGCGAGCTTCCGTAGAAGAAGCGCTCGAGCTCGCTCAAGCGCGGCGAGAGCGGCGGCAGATCGGCCAGCGCGCGCTTGCTGTAGCGCTCGTACTCCTGCGGGTGCCACACACCGACGCACGGCTTCAGATCGACGGGCATCGCGAGCACGACCCCCTCCGACAGCGCAGCGCGATAGCGCGCCGGCACCGTGAGGCGGTTCTTTGCGTCGAGCGTATGGTCGAACGTGCCACGAAAGGGGACCACTTGGGAGGACTCCGAAGTTGATTACCGAGCCGAGGTGGAGGAGTGGGAGGAGCCCCTCCACCCCGGCTCGCTGCGGGCGAACATACCCCACTTCCTCCCACAACGCAACCCTAATTGCACATTTTCTCCCACCACGCCGCTCGATTGCCCTCGAGATCGGGAAAACGCCTGCTCAGCGGGAGCTTTTCGGTCGACCGCTCGAGTGCGCGCACGGAGGCTGAATCCGCAAGACCCTGTGCAGATCGACTGGCTGACAGCGGGCTTGCATGCGCCGAGCGCTGCTCATCCGCGGAGGCGGGAGCTCGCAGTCACCCCCGGGCGCCGCGTTTCTCTGCATCAGGGGTAACCCCGGCCATATATGGCCGGCTGCATACAGGCGAGCAAGCGCAGCTCACCGGCCACGCCAGCCGCTACGATCGCCCGCGATGTCTCCGAGGCTCAGGCTGGCGCTCCTGCTCGCGCTGCTCGCGGTGGCCGTCCTCGCCGCGGGCGGGTGCGGCTCGAGCGCCACAGGCACGTCGATCGACCCCGCCAACGCAGTACCGGCGTCGGCGGCGCTCTACACAGGCGCCGTCGTGCGGCCCGATGGATCGCTGCAGAAGGCCGCGAGCGCGGCAGGGCGCGCGCTCACGCACCAGGCCGACCCCTACCTGCGCCTGCTCGGCGCGCTGCAGACACCCGGGTCCCCCGCGCCCGACTTCAAGCGCGACATCGCCCCATGGCTGGGCCCACGCGCGGGGGTGTTCCTCAGCTCGGCCGCCGGCTCAAGCGAAGCAGCCCTCTCGCGCCTGTTGACGCTCGTCCGCCAGGGCCTGCTCGGGGGTGGGACGGCAGGCGGCGGCTCGTTCCCCTTCGCGGCCCACTCGGTCGAAGGCGCGATCGTGCTCGACACGCGCGACACGGCGAAGGCGCGCTCGTTCGTACAGGCGCTGGCGAAGCGCGCCGGCGCGCACACAGGCAGCTATCGCGGCGCCTCCTACCAGGTGGCCAACGGTCTCGCTTTCGGCATCGTCGCACGGCTGGTCGTACTCGGCACCGAGCCCGCGCTTCGCTCTGTGATCGACACGACCTCCGGCGGCGGCCTCTCGCTTGCCCGCTCGCCCGACTACGCGAAGCTACAGGCGGCCGCTCCGGGCGGCGTGCTCGCTCATCTCTACGCCAACCCCGGCGCCCTCGGCGAAGGGGCACGCAAGTCGCATCTACAGGGCTCGGCCTCGGCGCTCATCGCGCTCGCCGGGCAGCGCCTGCTCAACGTCTCGCTGGTGCCGACGAGCAGCTCATTCGCGCTCGACGTCGACGCGGTCACACCCGACAACGGGAGTGCCGGCGGCGGCGCCTCCGGCGGACTGCTCAGCGCGAGCCCGGGAGCATCGCGCGCGCTGGGTGAGCTCCCGGGCGAATCGTGGTTCGCGGTCGGCCTGGGCGACCTCGGCAGCACACTCAGCGCGAACGCACAGGCGCTGCAGGGACTCGCCTCGCTCGGCAGCGTGCTGACGGGATCGAGCACTTCCGGCCCACCGGCGGGGCTGAGCGTGAGCGGTCTGGTCGAAGGGCTGCTCAAGCCGCTGACCGTGCTCGGCGCCAACACCACCGAGACCAAGCGCGACTTCGCCGGCTGGATGGGCTCGGCCGGCCTGTTCGCCTCAGGCAGCGGTCTGCTCGAACTGCGGGGTGGCGTCGTGATCGACTCGAGCAGCCCCGCACGCTCGCGCGCCGCCGTCGCCAAGCTCGGCGCGCTGCTGCGCCGAGGCGGCGGATCGGTTCAGCGCGCCTCGGTCGCGGGCGCTGACGCCGCCGTCGAAGTGCACCTGAGCGGGCTTCCGGTCGCGCTCGACATCGCCAACGGCCGCGATTCCAGCGGCAACACGAAGTTCGTGATCGGGATCGGCGAACAGTCAGTCGAAGCGGCGCTCCACCCGTCGAGCACGCTCTCCGGGGCCACTTCCTACGGTACCGCCTCGGCCGCCCTCGGCGAAGCGATCCAGCCAAGCGTGCTCGTCGAATTCCCGACGCTGCTCGGCCTGCTCGAAGGGGTCGGGCTGAGCGAAGACCCGTCGATCGCGCCGTTCGTCCCTTACCTGCGTTCGCTGGGGACGCTCTCGGGCGGCGGCAAGAGCCTCGGCGGCGGGATCGAACGCTTCCGTCTCGTGCTCGGCCTGCAGGGCGGCGGCTGAAGCCGCTCAGCGCACGTCGAAGGCGCGATAGAACACCGCGCGTCCGTCGCTGACGCGATCCACGCCGTAGCGCGAGAGCGTCGTTTCACCGCTCGCCAGCACCGAGTAGGCGCCGAGCACCGAATGGCGGTCAGCCGTCTTGAAGAAGCGGTCGATCACGGTTTGGCGGTCGTTGCCGCGATCCCCGGCGCGACGGATCGCGTCGAGCACGACACTCATCGCCTCATAGCCATACAGGGCGTAGGGACCCGGCCGGCCGCCGAACCGGCGGCGATAGTCGGCGAGCACGCGGGCCGCCGGCGGTGGGTAGTCGCCGGGCGCCAGGATCGGTGTCGTCAGATAGGTCTGTGAGCCGGCAGCGCCGATCGCGGCGGTGAACGACGGGTCCTCGAGCGCGCTCGACCCCAGCAGCAGCAGCTGAGGATCGGCGCGGTGCAGGGCCCGCCACAGCGCGGTCGCGCCGGGCTGGGCCCCGCCGGCGAAGAACACCGCGTCGGGCTTGCTGCGCTCGATCTTTTCCACCTCGCCGGCGTAGGCCGCCGTGGTCGTTGCGGTGACGAGGATGCTGTCGTGCCCGGCCGGCGCGATGCCGGCACGCTGGGCGTCGCCCGCCACGATTTCCGCCAGCGGCACCTCGAACGGGTCCTGATCGTCGAGCACGTACAGCTTGTGCACGCCAAGCGTCTGCATCAGCTGCAGTTGGGCTTCGGCCTGCCCCGGATCGCCCGGTTGCAGGCGCCCGAACGTGCGCTTGCCGCTTGGATAGAAGCGCTCGGGCTCGTCCTGCCCGGCGTCGAGCGAGGAGGTCAGCCCGACGTAGGGGCTGCTCGGGCTGACCTGCAGGATTCCGGCGGCGTTGATCAGCGGCAGCGAGACGGCCGTCGCCGCGGAGCCGAGCTCGCCGAGGTAGGCGATCGTGCTCGTGTCCTGCGCGGCCGTCTTGGCGTTCGTAGAGGTCGCTTCGGGGTCGAGCTTGCCACTCTGCGGGTTGGCGTCGTCGAGCGAGACGTAGCCGACCTTGAACTGACCGACGTGGCCGCCGGCCTGCGAAAGCGCCAGGCGCTCGCCGTCGACGATTTCAGCCGAGCTCGCCGCCGCCGGTCCCTGCAGCGGCAGGCTCGAGTAGACGGCCAGCTGGTTACCGGTCGCTTCGCTGGCGCCCGACACGCCCACGCCGCCACACCCGGCGACGGCTGTCGCGGCGGCGATGAGAGTGGCCAGGCACAGCCAGCGCACGCGCACCGGCCGCGCTAGCTGCGACGGCCCGGAAGGTAGCCGGAGAGGATCTTCAGCGATGCACCGACGAGGATGATCGCCGTGGCGAGCATGAACGCGTCGAAGCCCTTGGCTCCAAGCGCCCACAGCACGATCCACACGATCAGCCCGGCCGTGACGGTGAGGATGAATCCCATGCCGCGCGAATCCTAGCTGGCCGTCCGCCGGTCGGGCGTCGCGAGGCCGGCCGCCAACTCCGCCACGAGCGCACCGACCGCCTCGGCGGGGTCCTGCGACTCGCCGGCTGCTCGCACCAGGCGGGTACCCACGATCACACCGTCGGCGCCCGCCGCTGCCGCCTGCGCGGCCTGCTCGGGCGTGCTGATGCCGAAGCCGAGCGCCACCGGCACCTGCGTGCTCGCCTTCGCCCGCGCGACGACCTCGGCGAAGCGCTCCTGCAGGGCATCGCGCTCGCCGGTCGTGCCGAGAACCGAGACCGCGTAGAGGAAGCCGCGCGCTGCCGCCCCGATCTCGCGCAGGCGCTCGGGCGTCGTCGTGGGCGCCACCAGCTGGACCAGCGCCAAGCCGCACCGCTCGCATGCTTCGCGCAGCTCGCCGGCCTCCTCCAGCGGAAGGTCGGGCACGATCAGGCCACACGCGCCCGTTTGCGCAAGCCGCTGCACGAACGCCTCGACGCCGGGGGCGAAGACCATGTTGGCGTAACACATGAGCACGACCGGCACGCTCGGCGCGAGCGCGCGCGCGACCTCGAGCACGCCGCCCACACTCGCGCCTGCGGCGAGCGCACGCGTGCCCGCCTCGTGGATCACCGGGCCGTCAGCAAGCGGGTCGCTGTAGGGGACGCCGAGCTCGAGCAGGTCGGCGCCGGCGCGCACGCAGGCCTCGCCGATCGCCACCGACTGCTCGAGCGTCGGGTAGCCCGCCATCAGATAGGGCATCAGCGCGGCGCTGCCGTGCGCGCTCGCGAACGCATCGGCGATGCGCTGCACGCCGGTACTCGCCCGCGTGCTCACGTGCTACCCAGGACCTCGGCTAGGTCCTTGTCGCCGCGGCCTGAGAGGCATACGAGGTCGAGCTCGCCGTCGTGCTGCGCGAGCATCCAGGCGAGCGCGTGAGCCGTCTCGAGCGCCGGAATGATCCCCTCCAGGCGCGCGAGCAGCTTGAACGCCTCGAGCGCCTGCGCGTCGGTCACCGCGACGTAGCGAGCGCGACCGCTGTCGCGCAGGTATGCATGCTGGGGGCCGGCGCCCGGATAGTCGAGACCCGCAGAGATCGAATGCGCTTCGACGATCTGGCCCTCCTCGTCCTGCATCACCGCCGAGCGCGAGCCGTGCAGGATGCCCGCGCGCCCCCCGACCGTCAGCGGCGCCCCGTGTCGCGGCGTGTCAATCCCCTCGCCGGCGGCCTCGACGCCGACCAGCTCAACCTGTGGATCGTCGATGAAGGCCGCGAACGTCCCGATTGCGTTGGAGCCGCCGCCGACGCACGCCACGACGCGTGCCGGCAGCCTACCCTCGGCCTCGAGTAGCTGCGCGCGCGCCTCGTCGCCGATCACGCGCTGCAGGTCGCGCACGAGCGCCGGGTAGGGCGCCGGGCCGACCGCCGAGCCGATCACGTAGTGCGTGTCCTGCACGTTCGTGACCCAGTCGCGGATCGCCGCCGAGGTGGCCTCCTTCAGCGTCTGCGCGCCTGCCTCGACAGGCCGCACGGTCGCGCCGAGCAGTTCCATGCGCTGGACGTTGGGGCGCTGGCGGCGCGTGTCCTCGACGCCCATGTAGACCACGCACTCCAGATCCAGCAGGGCGCTTACGGTCGCCGTGGCGACGCCGTGCTGGCCGGCGCCCGTCTCGGCGATCACCCGCCGCTTGCCCATACGCTTGGCCAGCAGTGCCTGGCCGAGCGCGTTGTTGATCTTGTGCGAGCCCGTGTGGTTGAGATCCTCGCGCTTGAGGTACACCGAGCGCCCGACACGCTGTGAGATCCGCCGCGCACGGTACAGCGGGCTCGGCCGCCCGGCGTAGTCGCGCAGCAACGCCTTCAGCTCGGCCTGGTAGCCGGCGTCGGCGCGCGCCTGCGTCCATGCCAGCTCGAGCTCTGTCAGCGCCGGCATCAGCGTCTCCGGCACGAACTGGCCGCCGTAGGGACCGAAGTGGTGCTCGATCGTCGAGCCCGTCTGCGTCTCGCTCACGCGCTACCGCCGGCTATCGCGGGCACCGGCTCGCCGGTGGCCGAAACTGCCGCGAAGAAGTCACGCAGCTTGTCGGGGTGCTTGCGTCCCGGCGCGGACTCGGTGCCGCTGGCCGTGTCGACTGCGTACGGGGCGGTGGCGGCGATCGCCTTCGCGACGTTCTGGGCGTTCAGGCCGCCACTGAGGATCAGCGGTACCTTCGAGCGGCGCGTGCGCACGAGCGTCCAGTCGAACGTTTCGCCGGTGCCGCCCCGCAGCGACAGCTTGCCGGGATCCTTGGCACGCGCGTCGAGCAGGTGGAAGTCGACGTGGAAGCGCTCCAGGTCACGCACGTCACCGGCCATCGAGACCTGCACGGCCTTGATTACCCGCGCTCCGGTGCGGCGCGCAGCCTCGGCGCAGAACGAAGGCCCCTCCTCGCCGTTGAACTGCAGCAGCGTCAGTCCCACCGCCTCGCTCTGCGCCACCACCTGCTCGAGCGGCGCGTTGACGAACACGCCGCACAGCTCGACCCTGCGCCGCAGCGCCGAGGCGATCGTTTCGGCCTCGGCCGTCGAGCAGCGGCGGGGGCTCTCCTCGTAGAAGATCATCCCGAGCGCCCAAGCGCCCAGCTCGACCGCGAGCTCGCCGTCGGCGAGGTTCGTGATCCCACAGATCTTCACTCGCGGGGGCGCGTCGCTCACGCCCCCAACGGTAGCGGTCCGCCTAACCTTCGGGCGTGCTCGCGTTGGGCACCGAATTCGGCCGGCTCGCGAGCTTGACGCTCAGCGTCTTGTGTTCGTAGCCGCCTTTGCCGTTGCCACGCAGCAGGCCGACCGAGACGGTGTCGCCCGGCTTCTTCGCCGCGATATCCGCCGCGAGGTCTTCGGAGCTCTTGACCGCCTTGCCGGCAATCGAGACGACGATGTCGCCGCCGACCGCGACCTGGCCGTTTTCGACGCTGCCGTTGACCGTGCCGCCGCGTATCCCGGCCTTTTCGGCCGGCGTGCCTTTCTGCACGCTCTGCACGAGCGCGCCGCTCTTGACGGGGAGATTGAGCGCCTCAAGCGAGCCGTCGATCGTGAGCGAGGTCAGGCCGATGTAGGCGCCACGCACCGTGCCGCCTTTCTCGAGCTGGTCGATCTCTGACTTGGCCGTGTCGATCGGCACGGCGAAGCCGATGCCGACGCTGCCACCGCCCGAGCCGCCGGTCTCGATCTGCGAGTTGATGCCGATCACTTCTCCGGCCTCGTTGAGCAGCGGACCCCCGGAGTTGCCCGGGTTGATCGGCGCGTCGGTCTGCAGCACGTTGTCGATCGCGAAGCCG
Source organism: Solirubrobacterales bacterium (assembly GCA_044446425.1). Taxonomy (GTDB): domain Bacteria; phylum Actinomycetota; class Thermoleophilia; order Solirubrobacterales; family Solirubrobacteraceae; genus Palsa-744. Next base: position 22,463 of record JBIOEW010000016.1, read on the forward strand.
TTCGGCGCCGTGATCTGGCGCTGGAGTGCCGAGATCACGCCGGTCGTGAGCGTTCGTTCGAGGTCGAAGGGGTTGCCGATCGCGAGCACCGGGTCGCCGACCTGCGCGGCGCCCGAGTCGCCGAGCGTAAGCGGGTGCAACGTGAGCCCATCCGGGTGGATGCGTAGCACGGCGAGGTCGTTCGACGGGTCCTTGCCGACGACCTGGGCATTCACCGTCTTGCCCTTTTCGAGGCTCACCGTGACCTTGATCGCGTTCTCCACGACGTGGTAGTTGGTCAGCACGGTGCCGTTGTTGTCGATCACGATGCCCGATCCGGTCGCCTGGCCCTGGCGCTGCTGTTCGCCACCGCCGAACAGGTTGAAAGGCGATTCGCTTTTCTGCACGATCGTCGAGGTGACGAAGGCGACGCCGGGCGCGTCTTTGACGTAGATGTCGTGCGGCGTCAGCCCCTTGCTCTGCTGCGAGGCGTTGGATGGGGCGATCGGGGCGGCTTGGACGGTCGTAACCGTTTTTTCCGAGCCCTCCAGGCCGCCGAAGGCGGCGACGACGGCAACGACGATCGCGCCGCCGAGCAGCGCAGAGACGAATGGGATGATGAAGGAGCGCTTCATTGCAGTGAATGATCGAGAGGACCTATGAAGGCGAAATAAAGCCTGCTGTCAGTGTGTCTAAAAGGTTCATATCGCAGATCTGAAGGCCGGCTGGGGCAATGCGCCGCTCAGGCCGACCTCGACCGACCGGCGACGCGCTCGCCGAGCAGCTCCCGCAGGGCCTGCTCGGGCTCCGCGGCGCGCATCAGCGACTCACCGACGAGCACCGCGTCGACGCCCTCGCGCTCGAGCTCGCGCAGCTGCTCGGAGGAGCCGATCCCCGACTCGGACACGACGACAACGCCATCGGGGATCGCTCCGCGCAGCTTCATCGTGCGCTGCAGATCGACGCTGAAGTCGCGCAGATCGCGGTTGTTCACGCCGATCAGCTCGGCGCCGACGGCGAGCGCGCGGTCGAGCTCGTCGCGGTCGTGGACCTCGACGAGCACGTCGAGGCCGAGAGCCTGTGCCTCGTCTTGCAGCGTCGACAGCTCGGGGTCGGAGAGGGCCGCAACGATCAGCAGCACGGCATCCGCGCCGGCCATGCGAGCCTCGAGCAGCTGGTACTCGTCGACGATGAAGTCCTTGCGCAGCGCCGGCAGCGCACAGAGCCCGCGCGCGGTGCTGAGGTCATCGAGCGAGCCGGCGAAGTTGGCTTCCTCGGTGAGCACCGACAGCGCGCTCGCGCCGCCGCGCTCGTATGCGCGCACGAGGTCGGCCAGGTCGGCGTGCTCACGCAGCGCCCCGGCCGACGGGGAGCGTCGCTTGAACTCGGCGATCACCGAGATCCCGGGCCGTGCGAGCGCCGCACTGAAGTCGCGCGGATCGGCCCGAGCCTCCGTGAAGCGACCGCGGAGCTGCTCGAGCGGCAGCGCCTGCTTGCGCCGGCCGAGCTCCTCTCGCGTGCTCTGCAGGATCCGCGCGAGCACCGAAGGCGGGGCGGCGCTCACGGCGTGACTCCGCTGGATGCGTTGGCGTGGCTCGCGCGCACGTAGCGTGCGAGCGCCTCGGCGGCCGCCCCATCGGCGAGCGCCGCGCGGGCCGCCTCGACGCCTTCCGCGATCGAGGCGACCGCGCCGGCCACATAGATCGCGGCGCCCGCATTGATCGTGGCGAGCTCAACGGCGGCGACAGGCGCGCTCTGCCCCGGCTCGGCATCTGCTCCGTAGCCAAGGATCGCGCGCGCGGTGGCGGCGTTCTGCTCGGGCGTACCCCCTGCGCAATCGCGCTCGAGGACCTCGGGGGAAGACTGCTCGATGCCGACGTCGCCGGGCGCCAGCGTGTAGCGCTCGAGCCGATCGCCGTTGACCTCGACGACCTTCGTGGCGGCCGCGATCGAGAGCTCGTCGAGGCCGTCCTCGGATGAGACGACCAGCGCGCGATCGACGCCCAGGCGCGCCAGCGCCCCCGCGATCGTCTCGAGCAATGCCGGATCCGAAACCCCGATCACCTGGCGCCGGGCGCCGGCCGGATTCGTCAGCGGTCCGAGGAAGTTGAAGATCGTGCGCACCGCGAGCTCGCGGCGAACGGGGACGACGTAGCGAGTCGCCTGGTGGTGCGCGGGGGCGAACATGAAGCCGAAGCCGGCCTCGTCGATGCAGCGCGCGACGCCGTCCGGCGCGAGGTCGATTCGCGCGCCGAGCGCCTCGAGCAGGTCCGCCGAGCCCGAGGAGCTCGTGGCCGAACGATTGCCGTGCTTGGCGACGGCGCAGCCTGCGCCGGCGGCGATCAGCGCAGCCGTCGTGGACACGTTGAACGTGCGGCGCCCGCCGCCTGTACCGGCCGTGTCGAGCAGGTCTTCGCGCGAGATCGGTACATGCGCCGCCAGCTCGCGCATCGTGCGCGCGAGGCCGGCCAGCTCGTCGACGGTCTCCCCCTTCGTGCGCAGCGCGATCAGGAAGGCTGCGATCTGCGTCTCCGAGGTCTCGCCGTGCATGATCTCGTTGAGCACCTCCGCGGTCTCCTCAGCGCTCAGATCCCTGCGCGAGGCGAGTGCGTCGATCGCGCGGGTGAGGATCGCGTTTGACATCAGCGCTCGCCGAGGAAGTTCGCCATCAGCGTCTTGCCCTCCGCCGTGAGCACCGACTCGGGGTGGAACTGCACGCCCTCGGCCGGCAGCTCGCGATGGCGCACCGCCATCACCACCTCCCCCCCATGCGCCGATTCTTCCAGGCAGTCGGGCAGCTGGGGGTCGACCACGAGCGAGTGATAGCGCCCGACGGTCAGCGGCGAGCTCACGCCGGCGAAGATCGTGCGCCCGTCGTGCTCGATCGTCGTCGCCTTGCCGTGGACGGGGTCATGCAGGCGCACACGACCGCCGAACGCCTGCGCCAGCGCCTGATGGCCCAGACACACGCCGAGCGTCGGCACCCCCGACTCGGGCATCCGGCGCACGAGCTCGAGCGAGATCCCAGCCTCGTCCGGCGTGCACGGCCCCGGCGAGACCACGCAGCGGTCATATGAGGCGGCGAGCAGCTCGTCAACTGTCGCACGGTCGTTGCGCACCGCGTCGACCTCCGCGCCGAGCTCGCCCAGATACTGGACGAGGTTGTACGTGAACGAGTCGTAGTTATCGAGGACGAGGACTCTCATCGGGCATATCCGGGCGACGCGTGCGTGCTCATGGCCAGTCCGGCTGGTCACAGGCGAGCTCGATTGCGCGCCTGGCGGCGTTCGACTTCGCGACGGACTCCTCGTACTCATAGGCCGGCTTGGCGTCGGCGACGGTGCCACCGCCGGCCTGTACGTGCGCCACTCCGTCCTTGACGACCACGGTGCGGATGTGGATCGCCGTGTCGAGGTCGCCGGCGTAGCTGAGGTAGCCGATCGCGCCACCGTAGCCGCCGCGCTTGATCGGCTCGAGCTCGTCGATGATCTGCATTGCGCGCACCTTCGGCGCGCCTGAGAGCGTTCCGGCCGGCAGCACCGAGCGCAGCGCGTCCATCGCGCCGACGTCCTCGCACAGCATGCCCGAGACCTCGGAGACGATGTGCATCACGTGGCTGTAGGACTCGACCTCCATCAGCCTGTCGACGACGACCGTGCCGTACTCGCAGACGCGGCCCAGATCGTTGCGGCCGAGGTCTACGAGCATCACGTGCTCGGCTCGCTCCTTCTCGTCGGCGAGCAGCTCTCCTGCGATCCGCCGGTCCTCCTCGGGCGTGGCGCCGCGATGACGCGTGCCTGCGATCGGGCGTGTGCTGACGTGCCGTCCGTTGACCGTCAGCAGCGGCTCGGGGCTGGCGCCGGCAACCTGGAAGTCGCCGAAGTCCAGGTAGTACATGTAGGGGCTCGGATTGACGGCCCGCAGGCCTCGGTAGATCGAGAACGCCTCGACAGGAACCGCGGCCGACCAGCGCTGCGAAGGGACGACCTGGAACGCGTCGCCGGCGACGATGTACTCGACGATCCGCGCGACGATCGCTTCGAAGCGCTCGCGCGTCATGTTCGAGCGGAGCTCGGGGTGTGGACGCGCGCCCGCGGGGCGCTTCGGGCGCGGAACGGGCCCGGTCAGCTGCACGCGCACTTCAGCGATCGCGCGCACCGCCGCAGCGTAGGCCCGCTCGATCTCAGGCTCGGCCTGCATATCGGCATTGGCGAGGATCGTGATCGTGTGCTTGAGGTGGTCGAAGACGACCAGCAGATCGGTCAACATCAACGCCATGTCCGGCAGACCCAGCGCGTCCGGGTTGGGATCGCCGAGCGGCTCGACCGTGCGCACGAGGTCGTAGCCGAAGAAACCGACTGCGCCGCCCGTGAACGGAGGCGCCTGCTCCCCGGGAGGCGCCTGGTCGAAGCCGGCCACCGCCTTGGCCGCCAGTGCATATGGGTCGCCGCTATCGCCCAGCGACCAGCGCAGCACGTTGCGCGGACGAATGCCGATGAACGAGTAGCGCCCGACCCGCTGTCCCTGCTCGGCCGACTCCAGCAGGAACGCCGGCTCGCCGGGTGCGAGCGCGCGCAGCTTGAGGAACGCCGAGACCGGCGTCTCGCAGTCGTCGATGAAGCTGTGGCGCAGCGGAATCAGGTTGTGGCGCTCTGACAGCGCGCGCACCTGCTCGAGGCTTGGCTCGACACGCGGCGCGTCTGTCAGCGGCTCAGCGGCGACGCTCATCGAGCACCCGCTCGGCGTCGGCAAGCGAGCGCCCCCTGCCGCGCATCAGCACGAGCAGGTGGTAGATGACATCGGCGGCCTCTTCGTCGACGCGCTCATCGGACTCCTCGCGCGCGGCCCGCGCAACCTCCTCGGCCTCCTCCATCACCTTCGCGCCGACGAGCTGCGGATCATCCAGCAGCTCGACCGTGTAGGAGCCAGCCGGACGGGCTCGTGCGCGCTTCTCGATCGTCCGCTCGAGCTCGGGCAGCACCTCGCTGGGCGCCGGCGTCAGCTCGCCGCGGTGAAAGCAGGTGCGCTCGCCCGTGTGACAGGCCGGACCGGCGGGCTCGACCAGCGCGAGCACCGTGTCGCCGTCGCAATCGGTACGCAGCGCCTTGACGGCCTGCGTGTTGCCGCTCGTCGCCCCCTTGTGCCAGAGCTCGTCGCGAGAGCGGCTGTACAAGTGCAGCTCTCCCGTTTCGCGCGTGCGCGCGAGCGCCGTCTCGTTCATGTACGCGAGCATCAACACCTCGCCGCTGTTCCAATCCTGCACCACGCAGGGCAGGAGACCGCGCTCGTCGTAGACGAGCTGCATATCGATTGCTCCTGGAGGCGCCGCCGAGTTCATCCGCACGATTGTAGGTCGAGCCTGGCTCCTCGGAGCTCGCGCCTGCGTCGCGCCCGTTTGAGACACACTGGAGCCGGTATGGGCTCATTCCTCGATAGTGAACTGCTCGTCATCAGCGGAAAGGGCGGCGTCGGCAAGTCCACGCTCGCCGCCGCACTCGGCCTGCTGGCCGCGGAGCGAGGCCTGCGCACGATCGTCGCCGAGGTCGGCGAGCAGAGCCGGCTGCGCACTCTGTTCGGCATGGGCGAGTCCGAGCCGGGAGAGGAGATCGAGCTACGGGACGATCTGTGGAGCCTCACGATCGATCCCGACCGCGCGCTGCTCGAATGGCTGCAGTCGCTCGGCGGACGCGTCTCCGGGCGCGTGCTTGCCTCCAGCGGCACCTTCCAGTACTTCGCCGCCGCCGCCCCTGGAGCCAGAGAGCTCGTCAGCATGGTCAAGGTCTGGGAGCTGACGCAGGGCAAGCGCTGGCGAGGACGGGGAAGCGGCTATGACCTGGTCGTGCTCGACGCACCCGCCACCGGACACGCGCTGGGCATGCTCGACTCGCCGCGCACGTTCGGGGCGATTGCCCGCGTCGGCCCGATCGCCGGGCAGGCGGAGCGCCTACAGCAACTGCTGCAAGACCGCGCCCGTTCCGACTACATCGCCGTCGCGCACGCCAGCGAGCTCGCCGTCACGGAGACGCTTGAGCTGCAACGCCGGCTCGGCGAGCAGCTCGGCCGCGATCTCGGTGCGGTCGTGGTGAACGGCACGCTGCCGCAGCGCTTCAAGCCGTCCGAGCTCCAGCGACTCTCGGCGCTGAGCTCGCGAACCGAGCCTGCACGAGCGCCTCGACCTGTGAAGTCGCGCGCCAAGCAGCCGCGCTCCCCAGGATTGCCCGACCCCCCAAAGAGCGTCGCAGGCGACGGGGCTGCGACCGTGCATGCAGCAACGGCGGCCGCCCAAGCCGTGTCCGAGCGGGCGCGCGCTCAGCACAATCAGCTGGCACGCCTGCGACGGCGGGGATTCGAGGTGATCGGTGTGCCGTTCCAGTTCAGCGGCGAGGTCGACCTCGCCGGCGTTCGCCGGATCGCCGAGCACCTCCGGCGCAGGCTCTGAACGACTCGCCATGCAGGCGCGGGCAATCACGACCCTGACGTCGCGGCCGGGTGGGCAACTCCGCCCAGCTATTGCGCGATGAGACGGTACTTGCGGGTGCCTGGATTGCGCTCCAGCAGCCCGACCGCCAAAAGCGTCGTGACATAGCGATGGGTGGTGCTCGTGTTCATGTCGAGCATCCGCGCCAGTTCGGCAATCCCGAGATACCCGCCGTCGGCGGGGAAGCAGGAGAGCACGAGCAGGCCGGACAGCAGCGAGCGCGAGAGTCGACGATCGTCCAGCTGGGCCGGGTAGGACCACTCCTCCGAGTCCAGCGACAGCGGCCATTGCGGGTCCTTCACCGCGGAGAGCAGGACAGACAGCGTGCCGCCCTGACCTGCGCTACGCACGACCTGATCGACCTGCGACTTGGACAGCTCGATCAGCACGGCCTCTCCGCCGGGCTCGCCATCGGTGCGAGCCGAACGCCGCGAGGGACGTTCGGCTCGCTGCCACTGGCGAGACGACGCGGCTTTGGATGCGGTCCCCGAAGCGCCCGCCTTCGCGCGCCGCGAGCGGCGCGGCTTCTCTCTCCTGGCCGGCAAGATCTGGGTTCCGTTGTCATCCATCATCGCGTTGGACGAATGATGCCGATTCGCCAGGCGCTCGCTAAGGCTTTCCTGAATATTCAGTTCTGACTAGTCCTTGCAATGCCGCAGTTTGCGAGCGTGTGGGCGCATTTCGAGCGAAGGTGAATCGCCACAGACGCAGGACGGGCAGCAGCGCGCACGTCAGCGAGCCTCCCGCGCGCGCGATGCTTGCCGTGTTCTCGCGCATCTCCGGCGTGCGAGCACTGTCCTTTGAGAGATACATCGCGATCATGCACGCCGATATCACCGCGTGGCGATGGCCATCGCGCAGGCGCCGCGTCTCGGCGACCGAACGTGCGATCAGGTTGCGCACGCGCTCACGCGCATGCGCATCAGTCGCGTAATGGGCGACGTAACGATGATCGCCGTTGGCCGCGTCCTCGACCTGATCGACATAGCTGTCGAGCATCGTCGCGGCGGCCGCGACCCACGGGAAATAGGCGTCGCATGTGCGGCGCACCTCGAGATCGGTGCAGGTCGGCTGAGCCGCCAACGCCAGGAACGCATGCACCGCGAGAGACGCGGTCGCAGCGCTGCTCAGCTCGAACCACGTCAGGCGCTGCTCGCCGGAGAACTCCTGAGCGGCCCAGTTCTTGAGCGCCTCGTCCCGTACCCCGGGGTTCGTGTCGTGGTTGAGCGCTTGGACCTGGGCGCGCCTGGCTTCCCGCACGACGATCGGCTTCACGCGCCCATAGGAGGGAAGCGACGAGCAGTGTCTACGGCACGATTCGACGAGCGCGCGCAGATAGCCGCCGTCGTCGTGCCACGGGTGGTAGCGGTAGTAATCGGAGATCGGCGCCGCCGGATCGAGCGCCTCCACGAGCGCCTTGTGCAGCTGACGACCGTTCGTCATGCCTTCGCACGCGCCCCGCTCGCTGACACTGTCGAGGAAGTCCCAGATGATCTGATAGGCGACCAGCAGGCGCAGCAGCTTCAGCTCGCGCCGGCGTGGCAGGATCCAGAACAACGCCGCTCCGTCCGCGTTCTCGCGCTTGCATTCGATCGAGTACAGGGCGTCTTCGCGGATCGGTCCGTCGGGGATCGCACGCGCTCGCACGCGCCAGGCCTCGATCTCGCGCGAGACGGCCCGCTGGCCCCAGAGCAGCTCCCGAGCGGCAGCAACCGAGACTGCCCAGACCTGACGTAGAGATAGGGGTAGAGGATCGTGCATCTATCCAGGCATCGGAATCCTCCCGGATAGTAGGGGGGGCATCGGTCGGCACTTTTCGCATGGGGCTCAGTCGGGCATCCCGACCGTTGGACGCACTCGAGCAGCCACATAGCCGGGCACGGCGACGATCGCCACCGCCACCAGGGTGATCAGCGCGAAATTACCGAGCGCGGCCTGCACGGGCGAGGATTCGATCACCGGAAAGCCCGTGACGACGGACAGAGCTCTGGTCAAGAGCAGCTGGCCATAGATGCCGAAGGCGGCGCCCAACCCGCACCCGATGCCGAGCAGGATTGCGCTCTCCCACAACAGCGCCCGCCACAGCACGACCCGGCTGAACCCGTCGACCTTCATGTCAGCGATGCGCATCCTGCGTTGCCAGATCATCGCGCCCATCGCGGCGGCCATCGCCAGCACCGCAGCGATCACGACGAGCGTGCGGATCTGCTGTAGCCGCGACAGCGCCTGCGTGGCGGTCGAGAACTGCCGGCGCTCGCGCTGGCCGGCGGTTTCGACGCGCAGCCCGGATTCGGCGCCGATCGCCTGACGCGCTTGGCGCGCCACCATCTCCGCCGACGCATGCGGCGCCAGTTCGAGCTGATACGCACTGGGGTCCGGACTCGCCCAGGCACGGGCGTAGTCGTCGGCATTCATGATGATTGCACCGGGCGGCCAGCCGAGGTTGGTGCTCAGCGCCGCGACGTGCAACCGGATTGGCCGCGCGGTAGGCAGGGTGAAGGCTTCGCCGATGCGCAGGTGGTGCTCGTTGGCGATCGCGCGAGCGAGCACGACCCAGCCGCCGTCGCGCAAGCGCGCGCTGGCAAGCGCGACGTTGCCTTCCACGAGCTGACTCGATGCCAGCGGATGAGCGTCTGCAGACGGTTGCGCCAGCACCCAGACGCGGCGATACCCCCAATCGAGGAAGCTGCCGCGGTACAGCTGCACCGAGCGGACGCCGGGAAGCTGCGCAAGGCGCGAGCCGTCTACGTCCTGGAAAGCTGTTGTGGCCAGCACGTTGGAGGTGCCGGTCGGCGTTATCCATACACCGGCACGCGAGTCGTTCGCCACCGCCGACGATTCAAGACCGTGCTGCAGGCTGCCGCGAGCGCCCTGGATCGAGACGCTGCCGAAGACCGCGATGGCGCCTGTGGCGGCGACCGCCAACGAGCGCGCGCGATGAGAGCTCGACCGCAGCTCGATCAGGGCGAGGTAGAACGCCGTGCTGCTCAGCACCCGTTGGAGGCGTGCGCAGGCCCGCACCGCGAGGTCGAGTAGCGCCGGTAGAAAGAGCAACAACGCCGCGGTCAGCGTCATGACCCCGACGATCGCCGCTTGCGGCGCGGCGAGGAGGATGGCGGTAGTGCCCACCAAACAGATCGAAGCGGCGCAGAACAGCCAGAGCGAGCTGCCACGCAGCGTGCCCGGCGTTACCTGTGCGACCCTCATCGGACGTTCGGCGATCGTCGCGCGCAGGGGTATCAGCACCCCGGCAGCCGCGGCGAGCATGCCGCCGAGTACGGCGAGCACGGCACTCCACCAGGTCACGATTCGTTCCGAGCCGACCGGGAACGCGAATGACAGGTAGCCGGGATTTGAGCTGAACACGGCGACCGAGAGAGCCTGCCCAAGAAGCAGCCCGAGCGCGGAGGCGATTACGCCCAGTACGAGGGCGTCCAACATCAGCACCTGCACGATCATGCGTCGCGTGTAGCCGTCGAGGCGCAAATCTTCGATCAGGCTCCTGCGTTGCGGCACGGTCAGCATCAGCGCGTTGAATGCGAAGAGGAAGCCCACCAGCGCGCTCAGCGCCGAGAAGAGCCCAGTCGACTGGTCCACCGGTCCCGCTGCGCGCCGGAAAAGCGTGGTCGTCACATCCGCAGGAGTCACGTTGAAACGTCCCGCCGCCAGCTGCTCGAGCTCAGTTCGTACCGACCGATCCAGCCACCGAGGCGAGCGCACGTAGACGCTCGTGAGCCGCCCTCGCAGCCCCGACAGACTCTGCACCGTGCTCAGCGGAGCCAGCCCGATCGGGCTGTCGCCCAGAGATCCTCGCCCGCTCGCCAACAGTCGCGGCACGAGCAGCACCTGAGCGACGCGCGAGCCGATCTCCACGTTTACCGGCCTGACCGAAGAGACGCCGATTTCCTTGGCGATCTGGGCCGGCATCGTGAACACACGCGCACTGCCCAGCGGGAGGTTGCCGGCGCGATGCGCGATGTTGCCGCCGAAGCGGGCAAGGCGAGGATCGGTGCCGACCAGATCCACCGAACGTTCGCCGGAAGGCCCGACGACGTTCGCGTTCTGCTGGAGAACCGGCGCCACTGCTTGCACACCCGGCAGCCGCGCGACATCCGCCATCACGCTTTCGTCGAACCCGTGGCTGTCACGAGCGGTGACCTGAAAGCGCATCTGGCCGACGATGCCCTTCGTAAGACGCTGCACCGAGTTGTCGAGGCTGGTGTTGGCGACCTGTGAGGCAAACAGGAGCGCCACGCCGATCGCGATTCCGAGGACCGCAAACAGTTCCTGCGTGAGCCGCGCGCGCAGGCGAACGCGGTAGAGGCGCACGATGCTCGAGAACCTCAACTGTCCCCCGTCAGTGTCGTCAGCTTGTCTTCAACGCGGCGCTCGCCGGATCCGGCACATGCTCGCTCAGCCGACCGTCGCTCAGCGTGAAGACCAGGTCGGCAAAAGATGTGGCGCGCGGATCGTGCGTCACGAGCACGACGGCAACGTCGCGTTCGCGGCACGTCTCTGTGAGCAGTTCCAAGACCTGGCGGCCGCGCTCACTGTCGAGGCTACCGGTGGGCTCGTCCGCGAGCAGCACGCTGGGATCGGTGGAAAGCGCACGGGCGATCATCACCCGTTGACGCTCGCCCATCGAGAGCTGCTCAGCACGATGCCGGAGACGATCGGCCAGACCGAGCCGATCGAGCAGCGGCACGATACGCCGCCGCGCCTCGCGTGCTCCGATGTCTGTGCCCATCAGCTTCAGCGCTGCGTTGTCGAGCGCCGTGGCGCCGGGAATCAAGTTCAAGGTCTGGCGGACGAAGCCGAGTTCGTGCAGGCGATATCTCGCCGCCTCGCTGTCGCTGAGATTGGAGACCTCGAGGTCGCCGAGCATCACCGAGCCGGCGTCGGGCTTCAGCAACGCAGCGATCAGCATCAGCAGTGTCGTCTTGCCGGAGCCGCTTGGGCCATAGAGAGCCACGAATTTTCCCCGCGGAACCGACATGGAGACGCCGTCGACCGCGCGCACCGGCGGCCCCGAGATCGCCGGGAAATGCTTGACGAGCGCACGCAGCTCGAGCATTAACAGCCTGATCCGACGGGCTCAGAAAGCTCGCCTGCGATTGCAACGGCGGACATCTAGGCGGAGCGCTGAACGCCAGGGAAGTCGATCACGTTGTCCTCGCCGGCGTCCTCCCGCGAGTCCGGCGGAGGGGTCAGCAGGCGCCCGCCGCTCAGAGCACGCAGCTGATGAGAGCGCAGCGCCGTGGGCATGTCCGGCACTGTCATCAGCACGGCCAGCTTCGTCTCCTCGACCAGCGCGCGCAGCAGCACCAGGATCTCCTCGCGCTCGCGAACGCCGAGGTTGGCCGTGGGATCGTCGATCAGCAGCAGTCGCGGCGAGCGCGCGATTCCGTGTGCGATCGCCACGAGCGCTCGCTCTCCGTCGGAGAGACTCTCCCAGCGCTGGCCCGCGCATTGGGCCATGCCGACACGCCGAAGCGCCCGGTCGGCGCGCCGGTTCGCCTCGCGCTGACCGTGATCGATCAGCAGCGGCAGCGCGACGTAGTCGAGAATGCAGAGCTCGCTGCGCGGCCCCGAGCGGCGAACCCATCCGACCTCGCCGCGCCGCAGTCGGGCATGCCCCTGTTCGGAGAGCGAGGACAAGTCCTCCCCATCGAAGCGCACCGTCCCGCGATCGGGCGTCTCGAGGCCGGCGGCGATCCGCAGCAGCGTCGTCTTGCCGGCGCCGCGGCGTCCCCAGACGCCCATGAACTCGCCCGCATGGAGATCCAGCGAGGCATTGGACAGCACGCGGACCTCCGACGGTCCTCGCCAGTAGCTCTTGCTGACCGCGTCCAGCGAGAGCAGCGCGTCTGTCATCAGATTCTCCGAAGCCGGTCCACCTGGCCTGCGGGGCCTCCCGCAGCCCCTCCGGGCTTTGCGGGCTCCTGCTCGTCCCATAGCTGTTCGAGCAGCTCGCGGGCGCTCTGCAACCACTCGATCCGTGCGTTCCAAAACGCGATCTCGGCCTCGGAGGCGAGCACGCCCATCAACCTCGACCAGTCGTGCGCAGGGCCTGGCACTTCTTCGGTGACGCTCTTCAGGTCACGCAGCCGACCGAGACAGACCAGTTCCTGCCCGGCGATCATCTCGATCAGCCGCGGCACGTTGCGCGGCCGGCACAGGGCGATCTTCATATGCAGCTCGTCGCGCAACGGAGGCATCGGCGAGGGGTCGAGCATCCAGGCCTCGAAGTGGTCGACCCCCTCTTCTGTGGCCTCGTAGATCGTACGCGGCGCGGCGCGGCGCGCGGGACCAGGCCCTAGCTCACCGGCGCTGCGGACCAGCTCATCGCGGCTCAGCTGATCGAGCGCCGAGTAGACCCCGGACGGCGCGAAGCCCGATGAGCCGAACCGCTCATCGAGGCGCTGGGCCAGCTGATACCCATACCCGGGGCGCTCGATCACGAGTCCCAATACTGCGTGCTTGGCCGACATTCTCGCCCTTCCTGGTCAACTGGCGTCTACACAGAAGGTACTCGAATTGGCGACCGCTTGCATTCCAATCATGCCATGAATCAGACCGAGTAGAACTTTTGTCAGGTCGATGGCGTATGCCTATCGGGATCTGTGTTCAGCCCCCGTCTGCCAAGCAACGCGGACGCTAGGTTATTCCCAAGCGGTCGAGCAGCCCCTCGTCACCGCGCCAGTCCCGCCGGATGCGCACGGAGAGGTCGAGGTGCACCTGCTCGCCGAGCGCTCGCTCGAGTTCACGCCGCGCCGCCGTGCCGATCGCCTTGATCATCCGTCCATGCGCGCCGATCAGAATGCCCTTCTGGGAGGCGCTTTCAACCCAGATAAGGGCGCGCACGCGCGTCAGCCCCAAACGCGGCTGCTCGATCTCCTCGACGACGACCTCGACGGCGTGTGGGATCTCCTGGAAGGTGCGTCTGATCACCGCCTCGCGGACGAGCTCCGCGAGTTGAAGGGCTTCGGGCTGGTCGGTGCTTGCCTGCTCTGCGTACATAAACGGACCCTCGGGCATGCATGCCGCGAGATGCTCGACCAGCTTGCCCACACCGCTGCCCGTGCGCGCCGAGATCGGGAACAGCTCCTCGGCGACCCCGAGCGCAGCGGCGCTTTCGAGCGCAGTCAGCGTCGCAGCGCGCGAAAGCCTGTCGACCTTGTTGATGGCGATCGTCACCGGGACGTTCGAGCCCGCGAGCGTCGCCGCGATGAAGCGATCGCCGGGCCCGACGCCCTGCTCGCCGCTGAGCACCAGCAGGGCGACGTCCGCACCGGCGAGCTCCTGTTGCACGCGGGCGGCCATCCGCGTGGTGAGCTCGTCGCGGGGGCGCTGCACTCCGGGCAAATCGACGAGCACGATCTGACAGTCACCGTCCGAGCGAACTCCCCGGATCGCACGCCGCGTGGTCTGTGGACGATCCGACACGATCGCGACCTTGTCTCCGACAATCGCGTTCACGAGCGTCGACTTGCCCACGTTCGGCCTGCCGACCAGCGCGACGAAGCCGCTGCGCGTCAAGCTCGCACCCGCGCGAGGAGCTCGCGCTGCACGTGGAGCATCTCGCCGCCATCGGTCTCGTGATCCATGCCAAGCAGATGGAGCACGCCATGCACGATCGCCTCGCTCACGTCCGCAGTGTGCTCGAGGCAGATCAGCACATCGCCGAGCTCGCGTGCTCCCCCTCCGGGTCCCACTTCATCGATCGGAAAAGACAGGACGTCGGTCGCGCTAGGGCGCCCACGGTAGCGACCGTTGAGCTCGGCGATACGCAGCTCGTCGACGAACTCGACCGCGAGATGACCCTCGCCGACCCCAGCCGATTCTGCGGCAAGCGCGCACAGCCGGCGGATCTCCTGCGGCGAGGGTATTCGCCCCGTGGCTGCATCCCGCTCGCCGATGAGGACGTCGACCTCCAGCATCCCGTGACTCAGGCGCGGCGGTCGGCCGAGCGAAGCTCCGGTGCGTCCCGCTGCGCATGAACGTCGTAGGCCTCGACGATCCGCTGCACGAGCTTGTGGCGCACGACATCCTCTCCGCCGAAGCGAACGAACTCGATCCCCTCGACCGCATCGAGCACGTCGCCGACGACGATCAGCCCGGAACGCTGGTCGCGAGGAAGATCGACCTGGGTGATGTCGCCGGTCACGACCATGCGCGAGCCGAAGCCCAGACGCGTGAGGAACATCTTCATCTGCTCCGGGGTGGTGTTCTGGGCCTCGTCGAGGATCACGAAGGAATCGTTCAGCGTGCGGCCGCGCATGAACGCGAGCGGGGCGATCTCGATCACTCCGCGCTCGATGTGCTGCGAGACCTTCTCCGGGTCGAGCATGTCGTGCAGCGCGTCGAACAGGGGGCGCAGATAGGGATCCACCTTCGCCATCAAGTCACCCGGCAGGAAGCCAAGCCGCTCGCCGGCCTCGACGGCCGGGCGTGTGAGGATGATCCGGTTCACTTCGTGGCGCGAGAGGGCAGCCGCAGCCATGGCGACCGCGAGAAACGTCTTGCCGGTCCCCGCCGGGCCGACGCCGAAGGTGACCGTGTTGTTGCGTACCGAGTCCACGTAGCGCTTCTGATTGACCGTCTTCGGCGCGACGCGCAGCCCACGATGACGCCAGACGATGTCCTCGAGCACCCGCGCCGGTGACTCGTGTGCGTCGAGCGCCCCCGTCACCGCAGAGATCGTGCCCGGCCCGATCTGGTGTCCACGGGCGATCAGCTCCGAGAGCTCTCGCACCACCCGCTCACCGGCATGCGTCTCGCTCTCCTCGCCGTCGAACGTGAGCACGTTTCCGCGCAGGAAGACCTTGCAGTCGAGATGCGCCTGCAGCGCCCGAAGCACCGCGTCCTGACTACCCGCCAGCTCCACGGCGACGTCGTCCGGTAGCTCGACCTGCGTCCTCATCCCTGCAGCGACGCCCGCACCAGTCCGGATACACGCTTGCCGTCGGCGCGGCCGTCGACGACCGCCATCGCCTGCTTCATCGCCTGCCCCATGTCCTTGACCGACTGCGCGCCGCTGTCATGCACGGCCTGTGCCACGATCGATTCCAGCTCGGCCTCCGACAGCTCGGCCGGCAGGTAGCCGTCGATCAGCTCGCCCTCGGCCTCCTCGCCGGTGGCGAGGTCCTCGCGCCCGGCCTCTCGGTAGGCGCGCGCGGCCTCCAGGCGGCGCTTGCGCTCGCGCCGGAGCACGGCGAGCTCATCGTCGGAGCCCTCCTTGGCGGCCTTCTGCAGCTCCGAGAGCACGAGGCGCAGAGCGCCGACGCGCCGCTTCTCCCCCGCACGCATCGCCCCCTGCAGATCGGTCTTGATCTGATCGAGAATTGCCATCCCCACCCCAGGATACGCGCGTCTGGCGAGAATCGGGCCAAACCGCCGGAACGCCGGCTTGCCCTCGTTCGCCCGACGGCCAACCGGCAGCGGCCGGCATCCCGGTCGATCCGTGAAGATCGGGCGCGAGTGAATAAGGTGGCGCTCGTGAACGAGTCGCTCTATGCCAACGCCCTGGCCCCGTTCCTGGCGGAGGTCGAGGCGATGCGCCCGCCGGACACCGAAGTGATCGACGCCCACACGCATCTCGGGCTCGACGAGGACGGCCGCTCGCTCACGCTCGCCCAGCTGCTGGCGCAGCTCGACGCCGCCGAGGCGCGCCGCGCCTGCGTGTTTCCCCTGCACGACCCCGAGCGCCATCCCTCATACCGCGTGCCCAACGATCGTGTGCTCGGCTGGGCCGCCGAAAGCGACGAGCGGCTCGTGCCGTTCTGCCGCCTCGATCCCGCCGAAGACCCTGTCGATGAGGCCGAGCGCTGCCTCGCGGTGGGGGCTCGCGGGATCAAGCTGCATCCGCGCGCGCAGGCCTTCCAGTTCGACGGCCAGGAGATGGATCGCGTGTTCGCGCTCGCCGAAGAGGCCTCCGTGCCGATCCTGATCCACGCCGGACGCGGACTGCCGCCGCTCGCCGAGGGCCTCGCCGAGCTGGCCCTGTGCCACCCCGGCGCGCCCTTGATCCTCGCGCACGGCGCGATCTGCGATCAGGGGATCCTGACGACGCGCCTGGCCGACCACCCGGCCGTCCTGTACGACATCTCCTGCTTCTTTCCGCTCGACGTGATCGAGCTGTTCGCTCGCGTTCCGGCTGAGCGGATCGTGTTCGCATCCGACCCTCCCTACGGCATGCCCGCGACCACGCTGTACCTCGCCCTGCGCATCGCCCGCCAGGCGGCGCTCGATCAGCGGGCCACCAAGGCGATGCTCGGCGGCACGATGGCAGCGCTGATCGACGGGCATGAGCTGCCGGCGATCACCGCACCCCGTCGCGGCCCATCGATCACGCTGTCGGGCAGGCTTGCGCGCGTATACGGCTATGCCAGCCTCGTCGGGCCGGCCCTGTTCACGGGCGTCGCCGAGCAAGCCCACGCGATGCTCGAGATGGCGCTTGCCGCGTGCCGCGACCCCGAGCCCGGCGACGACGGCGAGGCGCTCGCGACGATCGGCGTAGCCCTTGGCGCCGCCGATCGACTGGTCGACGAAGAGGGCGGCGTGCGTGCGGCGATCGACCTCGTCTACCGCGCGATCGTGCGTGCGGCGACCGAGATCGCAGACGAGTAGCGGCTCCGTGCGGTGGGCAGCCTACGCCGGTGACACGCCGGCGCTCGGCCGCCCTTCAGTCGCCCGACAGCCATAGGGCCGCCCACTCGCCGCTCTGCAGCCTGCGCCGCTCGCGCAGCCCGAAGCGTGCGGCGAATGCGTCGGCCACCTCGTCGGCCTGCTCGCGCAGCAGACCGCTCGCGACGAGCTGACCAGGAGGATCGGCGATCGTGCGCGAGAGCTCGAGCAGAAGCGGGAGCAGCAGGTTGGCGAGCACCACCCGTCCGGCGAGGAGCGGAAGCTGCCGGCTGCGCAGGTCGAAGCGCTCCACCTCGATCTCGACGTCGTTGACGGTTGCGTTGACGCGCGCCGCCTCGACGCTCTGCACCTCGTGGTCGAGCGCGAGCACCGGGGAGAAGCCGAGCCGCGCCGCGGCGATCGCGAGCACGCCCGAGCCGGTGCCAAGATCGAGCAATGGCCCGCGCGCGAGTCCCAGCGTAGCCATCTCGAGCAGTAGCTCGAGACATAGGCGCGTCGTGGCGTGCGCGCCCGTGCCGAAGGCCTGCCCCGGATCGATCACTATCTCCTGCACCACGCCGCCGGCCGCCGCAGGCTCCCACGGTGGCCGGACATACAGCGAGGGCATCGGCACGGTGGCATCCGAACCGGCTGCGCGCGGCGGCGGCTCGACGAGGATCGGGCGATGGAAGCGACGCCAGCGCTCCTGCCAGTCGTCGGCCGTCTCGCTCGTCGAGATCTCGACGAGCGCCGGACCGGCTGCCGCCTTCAGATCGGGCAGGCTCGGTAGCTCACCGGGTGCGCCATAGACGGCGTACTCGACGGTCTCCTCGTCGAGGCGCGTCTCCTCGACGCCCTCCGGCGTGAGCTCGAGCAGTTCGGCCAGGACGATCTCCGCCTGCGCGCGATGCACGCGGACAGCGAGGCGAATCACGCAGCCTGGCTGCCCAGCGCCCGGCGCAGCTTGGCGAACATCGATTCCTCCGAGCGCAGGTTCTCCTCGGTCAGCGTTCCGTTCAGCTGCTCAAGCAGCTCGCGCTGCTCCTCGCTCAAGCGGCGCGGGATGACGACGTTGACGACCACGCGCAGGTTCCCGCGCCGGCTGCGACCGAGCGAGGGCATGCCCTCGCCGCGAATCGTCAACACCTCGCCCGGCTGCGTACCCGGCGTCAGCTCGACCTCGGCGCTGTCCTCGAGCGTCGGTACCTCGAGCGTTCCACCGAGCGCGGCCACGGGCGCCGGCACGTCGAGCGCCGTGATCAGGTCGTCTCCTTCGCGGACGAAGCGCTTGTCCTCCTGCACACGGACCAGCACGTAGAGATCTCCCGCCTGGGCGCCGACCTCGCCGGCGTGTCCGCGTCCACCGAGCCGCAGGCGCTGCCCGTTGGCGATGCCCGCCGGCACGTCGACGTCGATCGTGCGCCTCGCCGCCCGGCGGCCGCGGCCACGGCACTCGCGACATGGCTGCTCGGGCACGCGCCCGTCGCCACCGCACACGTCGCACGCCACCGTGCGCACCATCTGCCCGAACGGCGTGCGCGTCGCCGCTTGCAGCTGACCGGCACCACCACAGCGCTCACACGTCGCGATCGGCGTGCCCGGCTCAGCGCCGTTGCCGCGGCAGTGCTCGCAGCGATCGATCGCCTCGTAGGCGACCTCGACCCGGGCGCCGTGTGCCGCTTCGATCAGATCGATCTCGACAGCCACGGCCAGATCGCCGCCGGGCGTCGACCCCGAGCGTCCACCGAATGCACCGCCGGCGCCGCCTCCGAAGAACGCCTCAAACAGATCGCCGATCGAGCCGAACGCGTCGAAGTTCGGCGCATACCCTCCCGAGCGCAGACCTTCGTGGCCGTAGCGATCATACGTCGCGCGACGCTCCTCGTCGGAGAGGATCTCGTAGGCCTCCGCCGCCTCCTTGAACTTCTCCTCGGCATCCGGGTCGTGCGCGTTGACATCAGGATGCAGCTCGCGCGCGAGCTGGCGGAATGCCTTCTTGATCTCCTGCGTCGAGGCGCTCTGCTCGACGCCGAGTACCTCGTAGGGGTCGCGCGGCATGCTCGTCGCGTCAGTTCTCGGCATAGGTGTCTTCGATGAAGCGCGAGAGCTCGTGCGCGGCCTCGCGCACGGTCACGATCGCCCCCGCATAGTCCATCCGCACA
This sequence comes from Solirubrobacterales bacterium, assembly GCA_044446425.1. Lineage (GTDB taxonomy): Bacteria > Actinomycetota > Thermoleophilia > Solirubrobacterales > Solirubrobacteraceae > Palsa-744. The sequence goes on from JBIOEW010000016.1 coordinate 41,708, forward strand.
GGTCCGATCACCGAGACCGCCCCGAGCTTGCGTCGTGCGAGCCCGTAGCCGGTCGCAACCAGCGCAAGCGAGCGCATCGCCGGAATCTCGTTCTCCCGCCCGATTCGCACATACACACCCTGCTCGCCGAGCGCCGAGCGCAGCACGCGCAACAGCGACACGCGTCGCTCCAGCAGACCGACGAGCCCCTCGAGTTGCGCGGCGTCCTCGATCTGGCCGGCTGAGAACAGGCGCGCGGTGCCGTCCACGTACAGCTCGTCCTCGCCCTCCGAGGCCAGATCGCCGAAGGCAGGCGCGAGACGCTCGAGGAATGCGCACTCGACCGCCGAGAGGCTCCGGTCGAGCAGGCGCTGCTGCAGCATCCTCGCACCCAGTCCGTAGCCGACGAGACGCTCGCGCAGGTACTCGCCGGCCCACGCCAGCAACCCCGGGTCGACGGGGCGGTCGAACGTGGCGAAGAGCTTCGAGACGCCGCCCGTGGAGGTGATCACCACGAGCATCACCACTTCCGGTTGCAACGCGAGCACCTCCACATGGCGGATCGTCGCCGAGTTGAGCGACGGCGCCGAGACGACCGCCAGCAGGTTCGTCATCTGCGAGAGGGTCTCCGAGGTCGTCCGCATCGCCTCCTCGATCTCCCTGCGAATCAGCGAGAGCTCGAGACCACGGCGAACCTCGAGTCCCTGACCGGAGTCGAGCATCCGATCGACTACGTAACGGTGACCGGCGTCGGTCGGCACCCGACCGGCCGAGACGTGCGGATGCGCGAGCAGGCCCTGCTCCTCGAGTAGCGCAAGTTCATTGCGGATCGTCGACGGTCCGCAGTCGAAGTCGGCGTCGGCGGCGATCGACCGTGAGGCGACCGGCTGCCCGGTACGCAGGTAGTCGTCCACCACCTTGCACAGGATCCGCTCCTGGCGGGAGGTGAGCATTGTCCAATTGTAGGCCGAGGCGTGGCGCCCGGGCAGAGCGCGACTAGAGCTCGAGCTCCGCCACGGCGTTGCGGATGATCTGGTTGCCGTCCTGCTCGGCCACGGTGTCGATCAGCGCGCGGCCGTCGCTCACCTCGCGAACGGTGCCGCTGACAACGACCTCATGCTCGGGTACACCCATGCCGCGAAACTGGACCTCCAGTCGCTTGAGATGACCCGGCCCACCGGCCGCCTCCGTCTGCGCGCGCGCAACCTGCGCCATCGTCCACAGGCCGTGCAGGATCCTCCCCGGAAGACCCACCGCACGAGCGAACTCCTGATCGATGTGAATCGGGTTGAAATCGCCCGACGCGCCTGCGTAGCGATTGGTGAGGAACTTGTCCGGGGTCACGCTCACCTGCGGAATCTGCTCTCCAGCTTTCAATTCGCTCACAGCTCACACTCCCCGCACGATGTTGGTCCATGTCCCGCGGCAGACCTGCTCGCCGCGCTGATTGGTCGAGAGCGACTCGAACACGTAGTAGCCACGTCCGTCCGCTTCGGAGATGTCCTTGACGCTGGCCGTCGTGGTGATCTCATCGCCCGCCACGACCAGCGGTCCCCACACGAACTCCTGCCCGCCGTGCACCATCATCGCGAAGTTGAGCTCGATCTCCGGGTCGAAGATCGGCGGCCCCACCGACGGGGCGCTGTAGACGACGGCGAACATCGGCGGCGCTACGACGTCGGCAAAGCCCGCTGCGCGCGCGGCAGCCACATCGAGGTGGAGTGGGTTCGTCTCGCCCACGGCGAGTGAGTACTCCTTGATCTTCTCGCGGCCCACGGCGTACACCACGGGCTCATAGGTCTTGCCGATCGCTTGCTTGTTGACGGGCACTAGACTCCTCGGGGGTCGCAGACGGGACTGGCTGGCGCGCCAGTTTACGCGGGCGGCCGTCAGAACCGAGCGCCGCCGCGGCGCGGATCCCCTGGGAATCCGCGCCGGGCTCGGCGCTCAGAACGTGACGTCGAGCTCCTCGGCGCCAACGCCGACCAGCTCGCGATCGCCGTCGCCGCCCGCCTCATCGTCGGCATCGTCGGCCTTGCTACGGCCGCCGGGGCTGTCGAGAAACTGGACCACGTCGGCGACGATGCTCACGGCTTGGCGGCGCTGCTGCTCGGCGGTCTCCCACTCACGCCACTCCAAGTGACCATCGACGCCGACGCGGCTGCCCTTCTTGGTGTAACGAGCCACGCTCTCAGCCGAGGCCCCGAAGACGCTGACGTCGAAATAGTTCGGGCGCTCCGAGGTCTGACCGTCGGCATCCTTGTGGCTTGAATTGCAGGCGATTCGCAGGTTCGCGACGCTGCGACCCGACGGCAGTGAACGGATCTCGACGTCGCGTGTCAGTCGACCGACGATCACGACTCGGTTTATTGCGAAGTAGGACATTTCTGCTCTCCGTACTCGGTTGGTTGACCCCGGTTCAGACGCTAGGCGTTGCTTGGGATGCTTCTCTCGGCCGGGGTCTTTCGTTGCCCGGCGCGAGGCCGTGACCGAGTGAGTCGAGCGGCACGACGACGATTCGCTCGCAGGCCTGAGTGGACTCGATCGCCCTGTCGAGCGCCCGCTCGACCGCCGGCGGCGCCAGGTACAGCACGCCGTCGACATGCCGCGCCCGCGCCCAGGCACGACAGATCTCGGCGAGCCGTCGCGGCGCCTTGATCGCCAGCTCGACCTCGACGGCGACAGGCCGCTGCGGTGGGTTCGAACGCGGCACGAGCACGAGGTCCGGGCGGTGCATCAACGCACCGTGCTCCCCGACCCTCCTCAGCACGACGCTCGCGAACGGAGTGCCCGCCTCCCGCTCGCGTCGTCGCAACTCACGCTCCCCGATCACTATCTGATCGGGATAGCGGCGCTCCAGCGCTGCCGCTGCAAAGGCGCAGACGATCATGTGCTGAGCACCTGCCGGGCTGACACGACCCGGCTCGATGCCGACGAGCGCCGAGCATCGCAATCCGGCGCGCGTGATCGTGTACAGAGCCGGTCTTCCCGTCAGAGGTCGGTGCCGAGTCAGCTGGCGCGCACGCACCGCCGCGCCAAGCGTCGCCCGCGCCGAGGCAACGGCGACGCCGCGACGGCAGGCGAGCGACTCGCTCGTCACAGAGCCCAGTCCGGCGACCCATCGCAGCAAGTCGATTCGCTCCGTTGAAGGTTTCGGCGCGCTCATCGCGCCACCTCCCGTTCTGAGAAGACCCGGACTATCTGGCTGCACGAGGCATGACCGAACGTGATCGCGGCAGCGCACCCTGGCTCCAGGCCCATCACCTCATCGGCGCTCAAGATCGCTTCACGAGTGCGCGTGCGGCTCACTCGCCCACCATCCTGGCGGGAGGTCCGCCACACGCCCCGCGTCCCGGCGAGGCCACATACGAGCTCCGCAGAGGCGGGGACGACCTGGCGATGGGCGAGCAGCACGGTCAGGTTGCCGAGCATCTGCTCGAGCAATGCGTCGCGTCCGGGCAGACGCAGGTCGGCCAGCTCTTGCGTGCCCAGCACGAGGCTGAAGCCGGCAGAGCGCGCGCGGGCGAACAGTCGCACGACCTGCTCGGCCGCGAGCGCCGAGAACTCGTCGATCACGACCACCGTCGGCGTCGGTCGTGACTGCAGTGACGCGACGGTCGTCTGCATGTCCTGCACGATCGCTGCGCCGAGCATCTGTGTGAGCAGGGGCCGCCTGTCTGCGTCGAGATCGAAGTAGACCACGGCACGCATCCCTACCGCCTCGAACAGGTCGAACCCGCGAACACCGCCGCCGGTCGGCTCGAGCCATCGTGCGACGTCGGACTCGGCGAGGATCGACAGGCGATCGCGCACGCCGGCGACATCGGTCAGCTGGCGGGGGGTCAGCGAGTCGAGATAGACGTGTGTCGCACCTCCCGAGGTCTCCGGCAAGCCGCGGGCCAGGAGCTCCAGAGCGAGCGGATCGAGATTCTGCGCGATCGTTCGCAGGCTGGTCTCGATTCCGCTCGCGCGCAGCACGCGCACCGCATGGCCGAGAAAGCGCTGGGCCTGCCGGAGGTAGTGGGGCTCTGTGAAGCGCTCGCCCGCGAGCACCTTGTCGGCGATCTCGGTATCGCTTCCGCGCCCGAACGGGTTGTACGCGTATGGCCCAGCCGGCGTCCATTCGATGAACTCCCGACCGGCGCGGCGCGCCGCATCCGCCACCGTTGCGCGCAACGCGCTATCGCCCTTCGGATCGATCACGATCGCGCCCATTCCACGGTCGATGCCCCGGGCGGCGATCCATGCCTGTGTCACCGTCTTGCCGGAGCCGGTTGCACCGACCAGCAAGGCATGCGTGCCGCCCTGCGCGCCACCGAACGGGATCGCGATTGCCCGCCCGTCCGGCGCGCGGCCGACGATCAGCTTCTCACCACGAAACCCGCCGGACGCGCCCTGCGCTCGGAGACGACGAACGCGGAGATCCTCGAGCTGGACTTTCAGGGCGTCCAGAGGTCCGCGCCGTAACCTGGCGGCACGAGCAAGGTCGACACCCGCATCGAGATCCTCCCGGTGCCAACGGCGACTGCGCACCAGCGCGCTGGCACTTGCGGCGAGCGCAGCAGTGGCCCACCCGGCCTCCGCCGGGCGCAGCAGGACGACCGCCCCCAGGGCGGCCACGGCCCAGCTCCAATGCATCCCGCGCGCCCGCAGCGCCCGTGCGGCGACGGCCCCGAGCGCGAGCCCACAGGTGAGCTCGATCGCCTGTCCCTCGAGCAGGTGCATGAGTTGAGTAATTGGCTGAAGCGGGCTGTGAACTACAGAGAGCAATGCGAATCGGGACATCGAGGTCCCTCCTTTCTGCGGCCGATCGGCGAGTGGTCGGATGAGACCGGCCCGCGGTCGTCGGCCGTGGTGGTTAACGGACGACGGCGGACCGTGGTGCCCGCCGTCACGCCTTCTGGAGCCGACAGGCGTAAGGCCTGTCGGCGTTGTCAATCGATTGCTTAGTCGGCTTCCACCTCGCGCGGACTGAGACCGAGTCCGTCGCGGGCGATCAGAGCGAGCACATCGCTGTGGATCCACGGGGTCGGCCTGCGACGACCTCCCTCGGGCAGCAGGCCGAGTCGTCGAGCCAGCCAGCTGGTCTCGCCGCTCGCGTTGCCGGCCGAATCGCGCTTGATCCGACCGCAGCGCATCGCGATCTCGCTCATGCTCTGCCCGCCTCGCTCGACCGCCTTCACGACGGCGGCGCGAAGCGCGCGGTTGAGCACGATCGGGCTTTCCTGCATTCGCACAAGCTCGGCGCGCAGGATGGCGACCGACACCTCATCGGTCTGCTGGTTCGATGCCAGAGCGCGGCGGGTCAATGCGAGCACAGGCCCGTAACGCTCAAGGCACGCGATCGTCTCGCGAACGCTGAGCGTCTCTCGAGCGCGATCCGGTTCGTCGCAGTAGTGCCGACGCCAGCGTAGTTCCGGAATCGACATCGTGCTCGCCACGTGCTCGATCCGGTAGCGACGCCCGGCCGAGTCGTGCAGGGTCTGCTCGATGATGGGTTCGGGCTGCGAGTCGAGCGGCTCGAGCTCGTCGACGAACGGGATCACGCGAAGATCCGACGTGCTCAGCGGCCTGCATGTGCACCGTGCCCGACGAGCTTGACGAAGAAAGCACCGCGACACGACCGCCGCGTTCTCCACAGGCTCGTCCGCCGCGAGGTGCGCGAGCAGTCGCCGGTCGCCGAGCGTGATCGCATCGCGGTCGAGCACGAGCACGCTCTCGCCCGCCCCCGACAACGCGACGATCTCACGCGGGCGCCCTCGCCAATCGTGGTAGCTGCCAAGCGTGCCGCGGCTGTGGGCGGCGGAGCGTGTGCGGCGAGTGCGACTCGGTGCCGATCGACTCTGTCGCGAACGCTGGATACGGTCGGTGGTGCAATGACGAGTCATCGCCTTCGGTCGCGAGGCGCTCGTGGTGGTTGAGCTCATGACTGACTCCTGTCTTGTGTTCGCTGTTGCCGGTGCCGATGGACGGCGACGGGGGCGCCGTTGTAGGCGGCGGGGAGTCGTCCGTCAAGTACGGCGAGGAGGCGCGATCCGCGCCTGGGCATGGGTCCGAGAACCCCTTAAGGGGTCTCGGAAGAACGGCCTGCCACGTGCAGAGAGCTAAGAAGTTGGCGCGAAGACGCTCTTGCGCGATCGTGCCGACCGAAGCCGGGAAAGCCCTGGCGCGAGCGCACGGCGTCGCCGGGCGACGATCTCGCTTTGGCCATCAACTGCCCGCCGAGACGGCGAGCTCAGGGAGCCGCGGGGCGCGGCGCTGCGCGGGGAAGCGAAGAAATGAGAACGGCAAAGGTAGCGGACGCGTGCGAGCCCACGCAAGGCCGATGCTCTCCCTCGCTCTCCCCGGGCGCAGCCGCCCTACGCCGAGCGCGCAGTCGCGCTCCAGCAAGCCGAAGTCGACCATTCTCAGACGCAGCTGGGCCGGCGGCGGCGGGACACCCGGCTGCATCGCCAGACAGCCCACCGACCGGGCGACTACTTCCTGCGAGAGCCCGACTGCACCAGCGCCATGGGCAACGCGCGAGCATCAACGCGCCAGCTCTACCCCGTCGAGCAGCCCGCGCTGCTCGACCAGCGGCTCAGCCGCCGCCGGATCCCCATCGTGTGCTGCCGTCCGCACGGCGGGGGGCAGCGGTGGGACGCCATACGAACGCACCAGACCCTCGTGCAGATCGCGCTCGGCGACGAACAAGATACGCGACCTACCGACGTATTCCCAACTGCTCGGATACTCCCCGGCGTATGCGCGACATGCGCGAAGCGCCGAGTCGGCCAGCTCGGCACAGCGACGTGCGCGTGACCTGTCCCGGCATACGAATACGACCAATGGTGCCGCAGACGGACGCTCGCCGTAGCGGCGCGTGTGGGCCGACCATCCCGTCAAGAAATGGTCGTAGCGCTGGAGCTTTGCCACTGCGTCCGCACCCAGCCGATCGTCGAACTCGACCATCACGTCGAGTGGCGTGCGTGCAAGCTCGATCGTCGCGTCCGGGCGAATCGTCTCGAAGCGCTCTACCTCGACGAGCCGCTCAGCGCCGTCACAACGCAGGAAGTCGTGCGGCACCCGGCCGTCCGGCAGACGCAGCTCGGACGGACAGAGCGTCACGTGGCCTCGCTCGAGCGCTCGGCGAGGAGGACCCAGCGCCGATGCCTCACGGCCGCGCAGCCTGCTACGCGGGTCGGGCTCGATCTCCAGCAGCGCCAGTACCCAGCCTGCGACATGGACGGCGCGGCGCGCCCAAAGCAAGCGCTCCCTTCCGCGACCATGCTCGAAGCCGTCTCCCTGATCGTCCGCCGGGCGCGATGCCGTGTCGCTCGACCCGGACGCCGAGCCTCCGCTGCCACGACCGGCTGTCTTCAGCAACTCGTGCCCGCCGGCGCGGATCACGTAGCACATCGGGACTCCGCCACCGTCCCGGCGGTGGAACTGGAAGCGCTCCACCAATCCTGCGTCCGACAGGCGCTTCAGGCGTCGCTGCGTCGTGGTCATCGCGCGACTGCTGTTGAACCTCCGGTGCAGTTGGCTGCTCAGCACATGACCGAGACACTCGATCAGCTCGAGCATGTCCAGATCCAGAGCGTCAGGCTGCAACGCCACCGGCGCGGCCACTGGCCTCGCCCATCGCACGCTCTGCGCCAGGTCGAGCTCGACAAGCTCTCTGTAGCTCTCACATGGAGTATCGGGTAGCACGGCCGAAGCAGGCGCTGATGGCTGCCTTCGTGTCGCCCCGCCGGTCGGTAGGCGTACCCCACGAGATCCGCCGCGGTCGTCGGCGCGTGCAGGCGCCGTGCTCGCACCCGCCGATCGGCGTGAGCTCATGAGATCCTCGCGCCGGCGCCAATGCGGCTGACGCAGATCCGCGAGGCGTCGCCCTCCACGCTCATGCTGACGCGCAGCGTGCAAGGCGAGCCTCTCGGCGTCGATGCGCAGGGGAACCGTGCGTCCGATGAACGGCGACTGCCTCCCCTCCGGCGTCGACCAGCTCGCGATTGCATGATGCTTGGGAAGGTAGAGCCTGGCATCCGGTCTCGCCAGCTTCGAGAGGTGCCCGACTCCTGGACGCACCGTGTCGGAGTACTCGGCCATCGTCAGTCCCGCCGCATCCCTGGCCTCTCGGGCCGACGCGGTGGCGAAGTACACGCGGTGTGCAAATAGCGCGTCGAGTTGATCACGCACCTCGCGGTCGGTCCATTGCGCGTTGGACTGCCAGCAGGCGACTGTCTCGAGGCCGGCCGAGCGCTTCAGCGCCATCGTCTCGGCGAAGCCGCGGTTGAGCACGAGTGGCGACTCGTCCACCTTCAGCGCGACCGCGACCCGGCGCTGAGAGTCGACCAAGTCCTGCTGGCGCGCGAGCGCGGCGTCGAGCATCCCGATCAAGAGCTGCATCAGCACCGACGTGTTGCCCGCGCCCATCAGCCCGAGCGCTCCCTTCACCACGAGCACCTCGCCGCGGGCGATGACCCGATCGAAGTCCACCCGGAGTGACTCGTTGAGCAGAACTCGCTTGATCGAGGCCGAGTTGAGCAATCGTGCGAGCTTGTTCACGGGAGCATCCAGCTTGGCCGTCGTCATGCTGCGAGCATCTGCGAGCTGCGCGGTCAGCTCGGAGGTGAAGAACGTCGAGATCTCGCTGAGCTCGGGCAGCGCACGTACGTGCGCTGCGACGGTACGCCGATACGCATATCCATCCTCACCGACCGACAGCAGCCTTGCGGCGTCCCACAATGTGGACGAGCGATCGTAAGCGAGTACGGCGATGATCGCGTTACGCAAATAACGATCGGAGCTCGCCTTGATATCGCCCTCCGAGAACAGATTTTTCAGTGCTGCTACGACGTAGTCGGCAATCACATCGGCCGGGGCATCGACGGCGAGTGGGTTGAAACCGCAAGTCGGGTCGGCGAAGTCCAGAAGCGTGCAGGTGCGTGTCACCGGCACCAAGCTGACGGCGGCGTCGGCCGCATCCCCCTTGGGGTCGAGCAAGATCACCGCACAGCGGTCCCGCCGCATGTCCTCCGCCACTGTGGCAATCAGGTAACTCGACTTCCCCTGCTCGACGGCACCGGGAACCGCTGTGTTCTGCTTGCGCATGTCAACGTGTATCGACACAGGCCCGACCGCGTCATGGAGCGTCCCCTCCCCCTCTGACGGGCGCATGATCGCCGGCGGCGCAGGCGCGATCGGCGACGCTCCGCGCGCAAACGGGACCGACAGGTAGTCGATCGACGGAAGATGCCACAGCGAAGCCAGCTCGCTCGCCGCGAAGACGCCCCGCCGAAAGCCCGGGAGCGGATTGCCCTCGCCTCGCTCCAGCCGCCGACGATACAGCCCGAGCAGGCCGTGACGAAGCGCCGTGCCGCGCTCGATCAGCCTGTTCTCTGCACTCTCGACACGAAGCTCAGATGCGACGCGCTCGCACGTCGTGCGGTCACCGGCCACGACGCGGAGATCCAGGAAGAACAGCGACCGATGCTGAACGTCGAGTCCACCTCGCAGCTCGATGTCCTCCACCAGCGAGCGATCGAGTACGACCAGATGCTCGCGGCGCCTACGCGACAGGCGCGCCTCGTGCGACTTGAACAGGCGCCGCGCGATGCGCTCGAGCATCAGCGGCGCGGGCGTCAGCGCGAGCTGCACGAACACCGGCGAGCGGCACGCGCCCATCACCGTGAGCAGCCGGTTCATCGGCGGTTCGCGCTCATGCTCGAAGCGATCGAGGGACTTGACGCGGCGGATGAACTCGACGTCCTTCTTCAGTCGCAGGACGACTCGCGATGGCAAACGTGCCACCGGTTCGGCGGGCTTCAGATGGCAATTCGGATAAGCCGTCCGAAGCGCCGCCTCAGCCATCCGTTCCGCACCGGCCGGACAGCTCAGCGCCATCCAGGCGCGACCTGCCGGCGCCGCTTCCCCTTCGTGAACGCACTCGTGGTGGATCTCGAGCGAGAGGCTTGGCTGGCCGAGGAGCGCGCGCCGCCACCAGCGGCGAAGCAGCCGCTTGTGCAGTGCTTCGTGCATCCGCACAACCGCCTCTGCACTCGCCTGATCGGTCCGGTGCGGCTCGACCCTCATGCGCACGTAGCTGCGCCCGCTGCGCGCCGAGATGCGGCTTATGAGCAGCACAGCCGCCTGTACGGCCCCCAGGACGACCAGCAGCCTCACGAGGCGCACACCGGCGAGCGGCTCCCAACCCCACACCGCCGGCGGTAGCTGCCCCACCACTCGCAGCAGGCTCGTCGCGTCGATCGGCGCAACGTCGTCGTAGGCTCCGCGCAACAGCCGACCCGGACCGCCGCCCAGGAGCCAGCCGGTCGCCGCACAGCCCACCAGCAGGGCAAGCAGTCCCAGCAATCGCCACAGTAGGAAGCGCAGCACCTGCTTGCCCCTTCGACCACACGCGGTCGGCGGGACAGTCCAATCGCTCAGGCGAGGTGCAACTCAGCCAGGCGCACGCGCAACCGCGCGCCGCTGAACTACTCAGCGCGGCCGCGTAGCGCGCTCGACGCGCGAGCCGCGCTGCGTCAGGTGCCACGCGTTCGAGCCGCCCTTTTCCTGCCCGTCACCGGTGTTCTCGACCAGCTCGAGGCGCGCCAAGCGGGCGAGCAGCTTGGATATCTGTCCCTGGTCGGCCACGCCCGAGCGCTCGGCAATCTCCCGATTGCTCGCCCCCGGGTGTTCTCCGATCACCACGAGTACGCGCACCGTCCGGTATGTCAAGCGCATGCTCAGGCCCGCCATCGGGTCTCGCGTACGCGAGAGCACCGGCGGCGTGTCCTCGGTGCGATGGGTTTCCGGTGCCGGTCGGCTCAGTTCCCTGCTCGCTGCACGCGCGCCCAGATACGGAAGTACGACGATGTTCATCAGCGAGCCGAGCAACGAGGAAAAGCGTTCCGAGCCCTCTTCGAGCGCCCGCGTGTGGAGCACGGCCAAGACAGCGCCAACGACTCCTTCGGCAGCCACCTCTGGCGGTTCACGCACGGCGCTCGTCACGAAGCGGCCGCGGTCGACGACCTCGGCCAGCTCCTCTAGCAGTTGGGCGCGACGCTCGAGCACGCGTGGTCCCGCGCCCAGCGCCTCGACCAAGCACAGCCTTGCCAGCGCAGGCTCCTCGTCGAGGAACACGAGCAGCTCGGCCAGGCCCGCACGAATGCCGTCTCGCCAGCCCTCCTCTCGCTCGTAGGCCTCGCGCACCATCCTGCCGACCTGCGACACCGCCTGCTCCAGCGCCGCCAGGAAGCAGTCTTCGCGGTCAGCGAAGACGTCGTAGAAGGTCTTGCGCGAAACTTTCGCCCGGCTGATCACCTGGGCTACTGTCATGCGCCCGTAGCCGACCTCCTCCACGGCCTCCAGCGCCGCTGCAAGCATTCGACTACGTTGAATCTCAGTGACCCTTCCGCGTGGCAGCCCGCTCGGTCTCGAGCGCAGCCGCGTCGGGGTGCGTGTCTGGTGGACAAAGGCCATTTCTTCCTCGCGTTCGTGCTTTTCGACTGTAGAGAACGGTTCTTGCCCACTCATGTCGCGAGAAACGGCCCATGCTCCATCCCCAGGGAGCGCCGTAACTCACGGGTTGCCTACAAGAGATTCAATGATCCAAAGCGTTAAGTCGAGGCGCGTCTCCAACTTTTCCCCGGTGATTAGAGCCTCCGTGACGCCGAGGGGTGGATTTCTATGTCCATTCGGTATCCCAGGAGGAGATTCGGAGTCCCAATATGTCAATTCCCCCGTTTTCCGACTATTGAGATAGCGGGCGATTTGGCGGATATCGCGCTCGCGCGTCACGTCCCGATCGCCCCCGCATGACTCAGAGGGCCCTGTTGCACTAGCCTACCCTCCGCAAATGTCGTCAAATCGACAGCGGTTGCTGCCTACGTTCGCCCTCCTCACCGCGGGCGCAGCGCTCTGGGCGAGCGCCGCACATGCGGAAACCTACGGACGACTGATCGTGCGCCATAACGCCACGCCGACCGCCGCTCTCGAGACGCAGTTCGCTCATGTGCGCGCGCCCAGGTCGTTCCTGCTGGTGCTCACCGAGCCCAACCGAGAGCAACTGAACTTCAGCTGGTCGGTGCATTGCGTCGGCTCGCGACCCAACGAAAGCGGCGGCGCGTCCGGGCGTGCGAACGTAGCCAGTGGTCACTGGGTCAAGCGCATCCGCCCCCACTGGATCAAGCACCCGATCTCCTGCTCCGGCACGATCGAAGGCTCGGCCGGTGCGAGCCCGGTGCTCGTACGGGTCTTCGCCGACTGACGCCGCGAGACGCGCCTTCCTCGGCGCTCCGCCGCATGCCCCGGTCGGGCTGATCTGAGGTCTCTCGGGCGCTCCGGGGCGACTCGTACTCGACGATGCTCGTGCCCAGCTCCGAGAACCCGATTTGGCGGTAGAGGTCGAGTCCCATTCCGAGGCGCCGAGCCAGGCGGCACGGGCGCCCGACGCGAACCCGGCACGGGCTGCCTATGCGCATGAGCGCGTCGCCGAGACCGCCTCCCGCCACAGCTCTTGCTCGTTCAGGGCCACGCTACGAGCGACATCCAGCTCAGACATCTCCCACCTCCAGACCGCTCAGGCCTCACCGACTCCTCCAATCGCCGGCGAGTATCCCCATTTGGCGAGCCTCACCCCCGGTTCGCTCGGCCGCGTGGGCGAAAAATGCATGAGTCGGGCCGCGCCCCGCCCGGCAAGACGGCTGTAGCGCTCGCCCATGAGAGGCCCCCGCCCCACTGACTGCTTTCAGGCCCCGAAAGTCGAAACCCCGCTATTCGCGATGCTTCCGTGAGTACCGCTACCGGGATTCGAACCCGGGTTTCCGCCATGAGAGGGCGGCGTCCTAGTCCCCTGGACGATAGCGGCGCGCGATGACTGCGACGAGGCTAGCAAAGCACTCGGAGCCAGGACGGAGCGGAGCCTGCCGACGGCGCCCATCGGCAAGCATGCCGAAACGCGCGCGGGCACCGAGGCGCGTATGGCATCTGCGATATCTTCGCCTCCCACCCCACGCGGATGTGGCGGAATTGGTAGACGCGCACGGTTCAGGTCCGTGTCTGGGAAACCAGGTGGAGGTTCGAGTCCTCTCATCCGCATCGAGCCCCCCGGCACACGGCAGCCGGCAGCACAAACAAAGAGCGGCCGCCGGCTGCCCGGCGACCGCTCTCAGATGCTCCAAGCGTTTGTGATCAGTGCTCGTTACGGCGCTGGCGGCGCTGAGCCATCACAATCGAGAGTCCCATCGCCAGCAGCAGGACGCCCGCGCCGATCGTCCAGCGCAGGTCGAAGCCCGTGAAGGGGAGCGTCGAGGCTTTTTTGGCCGTCGGTTCGCTGCCTTTGGTCGGTTCCGTCGATGCAGTTTCAGGTGCCGTCGTTTTCGCCGGCGTGCTGCTTTCTTTCGACGGCGAAGTTCCGGTCGTCGGCGTCGGCGTTGTCGAAGGCGTCGTGGTCGGAGTCGTCGTCGTCGTGGTCGTCGTCGTTTTGTTGTATCCCGAGAGGCCTTCTTCTGCCGCGAGCGCCGTCGCCGGCACGAGCGCCATCGCCAGAGCAAGAGCGACCGGCAGCACCACGAGCTTGCGCACCGCGCTGAGCGTCCCCTTCCTCTTCGGTGCTGCGATTGTCTTGCGCGGCCTACTCGAGGCCACGACATCGGTCCGAGTCATGCCAACCTCCCGTTGATGATGTGGGGTGAACGCTCCAGCCCTGAAAGGGCCTCTTGCCCTTCGTCGGGCGATTTTAGTCGTAAAGCACGTTTCTTGTTCGTCGTCCGCAAGTCTTGGCCTGCATATCCGTTGCAACAATTATCAGTCACATCGGTCGACGAAGCCGCACGATGCGTCCGCCCGTCGTCTATCGGCCCGCTCGCACCGGCCCTTGAGGCCTGGCGCAGATCGGTGCGCCAGGACCCCGTGGACCCGCGACCGAGCCCGCCGCCGAGACCAAGCCCTGCCTGCACCGGCCGCAGCTGGGCTAAACCCGTACGCGACCTTCGAGCTCGTCCTCGCCAAGACTCGCGCGCAGCACCTTCTTGTCGAACTTGCCCACGCTCGTCTTCGGGATCTCGCCGAGGAACGCGAACTCGTCGGGCAGCCACCACTTCGCCACCCGACCGCGTAGGTGCTCGAGCAGCTCCGGCGCCGTCGTCTGCGCGCCCTCGCGCAGGACCACACAGCACAGCGGCCGCTCCGCCCAGCGCTCGTCGGGCTTGGCGATCACCGCCGCCTCGACGACGTCCGGGTGGGACATCATCTCGCTCTCCAGCTCGACCGAGGAGATCCACTCGCCGCCCGACTTGATCACGTCCTTCGCGCGGTCGGTGATCTGCACGAAGCCGTCGGCGTCCACCGCCGCGATGTCGCCTGTGCGTAGCCACCCCGAGTCGAACTTCTGCTCGCTCGAGTCGTCGCGGAAGTAACGCGCCGCGATCCAAGGCCCGCGTACCTCGATCTCACCCGTAGACTCGCCGTCCCAGGCGACCTCCCCGCCGTCGTCGCCGATCAGGCGCAGCTCGACCCACGGCAGCGGCCGCCCTTGCCGCGCGCGCAGATCCCAGTGCGCATCGTCGTGCGGGCCATCGTCCGGGCGCGAGAACGTAGCCACCGGGCTTGTCTCAGTCATCCCCCACGCCTGGAGGATGTTCACGCCGTGGCGCTCCTCGAAGTCCTTCATCAACTGCCGCGGCACCGCCGAGCCCCCGCAGGTCGCATTCGTGAGCGACGAGAGGTCGACCTCGGAATGCTCGTCCGCATAGCGAAGCACGTCCGCGAAGATCGTCGGCACGCACCCCATCAATGTCGGACGCTCCGCCGCGATCAGCCCCGCGAGCGGTTCCGCCGAGAGATGACGGTCGGGGAGCAGCAGGTCGGCGCCCGCCAGCACCGCGCCGTGCGGCAGGCCCCACGCGTTTGCATGGAACATCGGCACGACCGCCAACACTCGATCTGAGCGGCTCAGCCCGAGGCCGTCCTTCACCAGAGTCGCCGTCGAGTGCAGGCTGATCGAGCGATGGGAGTAGAGCACGCCCTTCGGGTCGCCCGTCGTTCCGCTCGTGTAGCAAAGCGCCGCCGCCTGGCGCTCGTCGATCTCCGGATAGTCGAAATCGCCACCACCGGCTTGCTCGAGCAACTCCTCGTAGCGCAGCGCATTCGGCAGCGAGCCCAGATCGCCGTCGCCCATCACGACGTAGTGCTCGACCGTATGGAAGGTCGGTGCAAGCCTCTCGAGCACCGATACGAGCGAGTCGTCGACGAAGATCACGCGGTCTTCGGCGTGGTTGACGATGTAGGAGAGCTGCTCCTCGAACAGGCGGATGTTGAGCGTGTGCAGCACCGCGCCCACGCACGGGATTGCGAAGTACAGCTCGAAGTGGCGCTGGTTGTTCCACGCGAACGTCCCGACGCGCTGACCCTGCTCCACGCCGAGGCCGACCAGCACCCGCGCGAGCCGGTCGACCCGCTCAGAAGTCTCGCCGAAGCTACGGCGCTCGACCACGCCCGGCTCGAGCAGCGTGAGCACCTCCGCGTCGGGACTGCACGTCTTCATCCGCCTGCGGATGTGGTGCAGGTTGAGCGGGAAGTCATCCTGCATCAGGCCCGCGAGCCCCCCGCCTCCCTGCGCCAGACCGCCCTCCTCGGTGAGCAGCCTCCCCGCCGAGCTCATCCTCCCTGCACTCCTTCCTCGCGCGGCCTCAGCTCTCGCAACCGACTGTAGACCCCTCGGGTGCGCTGGGCGATGTCGTCCCAATCGAAGCGAAGCACGTGCTCGGAGGCTTCCGTCACCAGGCGCTCACGCAGCACGTCGTCCACGAGCAGGCGCTCGATCATCACCCCGAGGTGCTCCGGATCGCCGCCATTGAAGCGCAGCCCGACGCGCTCGCCGACCGGGACGACCTCGCGCAGCCCCCCCGTGTCGGCCACGATGCAAGGACAGCCCGATGCCATCGCCTCCAGCGCGACCAGGCCGAACGGCTCGTAGATCGAGGGCACCACGCATAGATCGGCGATGCGGTAGAGCGAGTGCAGCACGTCGTCGCCGATCCAGCCGACGAAGTGACCGTGCTCGGACAGCCCGAGACGCTCAGCCTGCGCCTTCAGCTCGCCCTCGTGCGTGCCGCTCCCCGCCACCAGGTAGCGCACGTTCTCGACCTGGCGCACGACGCTCGGCAGCGCGTCCAGGGCGAGTTGAAAGCCCTTCTCGTAAACCAGCCTGCCGACCAGCAGCACCAGCTTCTCGTGCGGCTCGGCGAAGCGGCGGCGCAGTGCCTGCAGGTCGCCCGCCGGCTGTAGTTCGCTCGGATCGATCCCGTTCGGGATCACCGTGATGCGCCGCTCGTCGATGTCGAAGATGTCCGCCACGTGTCCGCGCATGTAGTGCGAGCAGACGACCACCCCGTCCGCCCGGCCCGCCATCCAGCGCTCGACCGAGTGGATGTGCGACTGCGGCGCGTCTTGCACCCACCCTTGATGGCGTCCGTGCTCGGTCGCGTGGATCGTCGTCACGTACGGCACGCCCGCGCGCTCTGCCAGCGCCGCCGAGGCCTGCGCCACGAGCCAATCGTGTCCGTGGATCAGGTCGTAGTCGTGCTCCTCGGCGAGCGCTTCGCCGGCCGCGAGCATGTCGCCGTTCATCTGCTCGACCCACGCGACGAAGCGGTCGAGGTCGCGCGGCCAGCTCGGCTCGGCGACGCGATGGACCGTCACGCCAACCAGCTCGTCGACGCCCGGACGCCCGGTCGGGGGCCCGCCGACGATCCCGCGCGTGAGCACGTCCACCGCTACGCCCTGGCGCACGAGGGCCTCGGCCAGCTTGCGCACGTGGCGAGCCAAGCCCCCCTCGATCACCGGCGGGTACTCCCACGAGAGGAGCAGCACGCGATTGCTCATCCCGCAGACCCTATCTCGCGGTGCTCTCCGCAGCCGCTCCGGCGCTCGGAGCCACGTGGCGAGGACGAGGCTCGACGCCGGCTCGAGCGCACTCAGATCCCGATCAGCTCGAGCTCGTCGAGACGGCGCGCGGCGCTGGACGGCCATACGTAATCGTCCTCATGCTGAAGCACCCCCGCACCCAGCAGACCGCTCAACGCCGCCGCAAGCTCGTCCTGTCCCACGCCCATACCGTCGCCGAGCTCGGCGCGAGACCAGCGCCGCTCGCCGTCGTCCTCGCTGAGCAGGACGAGCACGATCGCGCGTTCGAGGGTCCGGCTGCCGCCCGCCCGAGGATCTCTCGATTCTTTCTGCATTGGGGGCCATCCCTTCCGCTGCCCGGCGCCGGTCGCCGAGCCGTCACGCACGATCGCCAAATTTCGATCGGCCGGAGAGTACACACAGCTTGGAACGGTTCAGTTCGGGCGCGTGGTGTCGATTGTGCAGCGGAGGAGGCCCGCGCCGCGCGGTCGGTACCCCTCCGGGGTATAGTGAAACGCATGTCTACGGCACCCCTTCGGGCCGCACTCGACGATCTGCCATGAGCTTCATCGAGACCGCTTGGGAAGGACTGTCGAATGCCCTGCTGATGGCGTGGACAGTCTGGTGGGCGCTCGTCTTCGGCTTTGCCATCTCGGCGATCGTGCAGGCATGGGTGCCGCGCGAGCGGGTCGAGCGAGCGCTCGGCGGGAGCGGTCCTCGGCCGGCTGCGCTCGCGACCGCGCTCGGCGCGGCCTCCTCGTCCTGCTCGTATGCGGCCGTGGCGATCGCCAGGTCGCTTTTCGCAAAGGGCGCCTCGGCGGTCAGCGCGCTCGCCTTCCAGTTCGCCTCGACCAACCTCGTCGTCGAGCTCGGCATCGTCATCTGGATCCTGATCGGCTGGCAGTTCACGCTCGCCGAGCTCCTCGGCGGCCTGCTGCTGATCGCGATCATGGCCCTGCTGCTACGCGTCTTCGTGCCGCGGCGGGTAGAGCAGCAGGCGCGCCAACACGCGCAGGGCGCCGAGAGCGCTCACCAGCACCACTCGGCCGGCTCCTCCAGGCCCCTACGCGAGCGCCTGAGCTCGGTCGAGGCCTGGTCGGAGGTCGCCCACAACTTCCGCAACGACTGGGCAATGCTCTACCGCGAGATCGCGACCGGCTTCCTGCTCGCCGGCTTCATCGGATTGCTCGGCGACGACTTCTTCAACGGCTTGTTCATCGTGCACGCCCCCGGTCCACTGCGGCTGCTCGAGAACGTGCTCGTCGGTCCCTTGATCGCCGTGCTCAGCTTCGTCTGCTCCGTCGGCAACATCCCGCTCGCCGCCGTGCTCTGGTCCGGCGGCATCGGCTTCGCCGGAGTTGTCGCGTTCATCTTCGCCGATCTGATCGTGCTGCCGATCGTCGCGATCTACCGCAGGTACTACGGCACGTCCTTCGCACTTCGGATCGTCGCGTTGATGCTCGTCACGATGGTGCTGGCAGCGCTTGCCGTCGACGGGCTGTTCAGCGTCGCCGACCTGATCCCTCACACCCGTCCCACGCGGTCGCAGATCTTCGGCAGCGTGCAAGTCGACTACAAGCTCGTGACCAACGTGCTCGGCGCGCTGATCTTCGTGTCGCTGTTCGCCCTGACCATGCGGCGGGGCGCCACCGATCCGATCTGCGGGATGAAGGTCGACCGCCGTGCGAGCAGCACGATCAAGCTCGACGGCCACTACTTCTGCTCGCAGCACTGCGCCGACGCCTATGCCGCGCAGCGCACAGCGGGCGGGTAGGCGGCGAAGCCCGCCGAAGCCGCGCCGGCCACCGGGGTGCACGCGCCTGACGAGGCCCCCGGCTAGAGGTCCAGCTCCAGCTGGCGCGGCGAGGGCAGCAGCGGCTCGGCGCTCGCGCGCGGACGCCCGCGCTTGGCCCAGTGCCCCACCACTTCGCGACTGCGGCAGCTGCGGTAGGAGATCCGCCGATCCAGCGGCGCCAGCGCGAGGCCACCCGGAGCCGGGCCGGCGACAAGCGCGTGAAAGCGCCGGCCGCCGCGGTCGACCTCGACGATGTCCCCTGTCTGGATCCCCTCTAGCCGCATGCCCGCACCACTCCAGCACGATCGCAGGCGTGCGACCGCCGTGGGCTGCTGAGACTAGGCTGGACACCGTGCGGTGGTTCGTGGACGGGATGAACGTGATCGGCACGCGCCCGGATGCATGGTGGAAGGACCGGCACGGGGCGATGGTGCGCCTCGTGCACCTGCTCGAGAAGTGGGTCGCCGCGACCGGCGAAGACGTCGTCGTCGTCTTCGAGCAGCCGCCGCGACCGCCGATCCGCTCGACCGTGATCGAGGTCGCGCACGCCCCTCGCCCGCGGCGAGACTCCGCCGATGATGAGATCGTGCGGCGCGTCGCAGCCGAAGCCCAGCCCGGCGAGATCCGCGTCGTCACCTCCGACCTGTGGCTCGTCGACCGCATCCACGCCGTCGGCGCCACCGTGCATCCCGCAGCCCCCTTCAGGGCCCTGCTTGAGGATTCCTGATGGCTCCGGTCACGCGCTACACCACCAGCGATGGAGCGAGCATCGCCTACCAGGTCGCCGGCGAGGGTCGCCTCGACATGCTGTTCATGACCGGCTGGATCTCTCAGGTCGAGCACCTGTGGGAGTCGACCGGCCTGCGGCGCTTCTTGGAACGGCTCTCCGTGTTCGGCCGGCTGATCCTGTTCGACCGGCGCGGCACCGGGCTCTCGGACGGCGTCGGCGAGCCATACACGCTCGAGCAGGAGGCGCAAGACGCGCTCGCCGTGCTCGACGCCGCCGGCTCCGAGCGCGCGGCGCTGTTCACCTACGGGCTCGGCGGTCCCGTCGCCGCGCTGCTCGCAGCCGAGCATCCCGAGCGGGTGGGCGCGCTGATCATGTACGCCTCGATCGCGCGCGCCGTGTGGGCGCCCGACTACGACTGGGCGATGACGCGCGAGGAACGCGTCGAGTGGATCGATCGGACGGTCGACTCGTGGGGCGCCGCCGACCATCCGGGCATCCCCGTGATGGCGCCGTCGATGGCCAACGACCCGACGCTGATCAGCTGGTTCGCTCGCCTGCAACGACTCGCCGCAAGCCCAGGCAACGCGCGCGGCTTGCTGACCGCCGCCGCCGACCTCGACGTGCGCGAGCTGCTGCCGCAGATCCGCGTGCCCACGCTCGTCATGCACCGCGCCGGTGACACCGCATGGGACCCGCGCCACTCGCGCTACATCGCCGAGCGCATACCTGGCGCTCGCTACGTCGAGCTCGAGGGCACCGACTCGCTGCCGTTCCTCGGCGACAGCGACGTGATCGTCGAAGAGATCGAGCAGTTCCTCACCGGCGGGCGCGCCGGCGGCGAGTCCACGCGCGCATTGCTCACCGTGATGTTCACCGACATCGTCGACGCCACCCCGCGCGCCGCCGCGCTCGGCGACCGTCGCTGGCGCGATCTGCTCGCCCGCCACGACGAGGACCTGCGCAAGGAGCTGCGCCACTTCGACGGCCGCGAGGTGAAGAGCGTCGGCGACGGCTTCCTCGCCACCTTCGCCGGCCCGCCCTCGCGCGCGCTGCGCTGCGCGCTCGCCATCAACGAGTCCGCGCGGGCGCTCGGGATCGAGGTTCGCGTCGGCATCCACACCGGCGAGTGTGAGCTGATCGGCGATGACGTCGGCGGCATGGCCGTGCACATCGCCTCGCGCGTGAGCGGCCTCGCCGGCCCCGGCGAGGTGCTCGTCTCCGGCACCGTCTTCGGCACCGTCGTCGGCGGCCCCTTCAGCTTCGAAGACCGCGGCTTTCACGAGCTCAAGGGCGTGCCCGGGCGCTGGCCGCTGTTCTCGCTTGGCGCGTAAGAGCGAAGCGCGTGCGCGACGCGATGTTCTGCGCACGAGCGTTGCGTCCCAAGCACGCGGCATCATCGATCTCGATCTCAAAACGAAATACGATTGAGTTGATGAGGGGATCGGGGACGAGATGAGGATTCGCGCCGCGCTGCTCGAGGAGTTTGGCAAGCCGCTCGTCGTGCAGGAGCTCGACCTCGCCGAGCCCGGCCCCGGTGAGGTCCTCGTCAGGCTCGTCGCCTGCGGCGTCTGCCACACCGACATGTACACGGCCTCCGGGGTCGACCCCTCCGGCTACGCCCCCACCGTGCTCGGCCACGAGGGGGCCGGCGTCGTCGAGGCCGTCGGCGAGCGAGTCGCCGACGTCGCTCCCGGCGACCACGTGGTCACGCTGTTCTCACCGCAGTGCCGCGAGTGCATCCACTGCCAGAGCCCGCGCACCAACCTGTGCCTGGCGATCCGCGAGCAGCAGAACAAGGGCTACCTGCCCGACGGGACCGCCCGACTCTCCCGCGGCGCCGAGCCGATCCGGCACTTCATGGGCACCTCGACCTTCGCCGAGTACGCCGTGCTGCCTCAGATCGCCCTCGCCAAGGTCAATCCCGATGCGCCGCTCGACCGCGCCTGCCTGTTCGCCTGCGGGCTCTCGACAGGGCTCGGCGCGGCCATGTACACCGCCAAGGTGCAGGAAGGGTCCACCTGTGTCGTGTTCGGCGCCGGCATGGTCGGACTCGGCGCCGTCGCCGGCTGCCGCCTGCAGGGCGCCGAGCGCGTCATCTGCGTCGACCTCTCAGAGCAGCGCCTGCAGCTCGCCCGCGGGCAGGGCGCCACCGAGACCTGGCTCGCCGACGGCCACGTCGTCGAGCGCGTGCTCGCAGAGACAGGCGGCTTCGGCGCCGACTACACCTTCGAGGCGACCGGCCTCGTCAGCGTCATGCGCGAAGCCGTCGAGGCCGCACGCATGGGTTGGGGACTCTGCACCGTCGCCGGCGTCGCCGGCAAGGGCGAGACGCTCGACGTCGTCCCGCGCCTGTTGATCACCGGTCGGCGCGTGTGCGGCTCCTCCTTCGGCGGCGTCAAGGGCCGCGACCAGGTACCCGAGCTCGTCGAGCGCTACCTGCAAGGCGAGATCGACGTCGACCCCTTCATCTCCCACCGCATGCCGCTCGACGACGTCAACCGCGCGTTCGGGCTGATGGAGGCGCAGGACGGCATCCGCTCGGTGCTCGAGTTCGGGTAGGCTCGCCGGGATGGCCGCGCCCGACCCGTTCACGCCCGCCCTCGACCTCGCCGCAGCGCTGCGCAACCGCGAGATCTCCGCCGTCGAACTGCTCGATGCCTGTCTCGCGGCCGTCGACGCGCGCGACCCCGAGCTGAACGCCGTCACCTGGCGCAACGACGAGCAGGCGCACGCCGATGCCGCCCAGGCCGATCGACGACTCGCCGACGGCGACGGCGCCCCGTTCCTCGGCGTGCCAATGCCGATCAAGGACCTCACGCCCGTCGCCGGCTGGCCCGTCACCTACGGCTCGCACGGCGCCCCCGCGGGGCCCAGCGAGCAGAGCGAGCTCGTCGTCGACGCGCTCGCGCAGGCCGGCTTCGTGCTGTGCGGACGCACCAACACGCCCGCCTTCGGCGTGATCACCGCCGCCGAGAACCTGCGCCACGGTGTCAGCCGCAACCCATGGGACTCGGGCAGGACGCCCGGCGGTTCGAGCGGCGGCGCCGCTGCGGCCGTCGCGGGCGGCATGTTCCCGATCGCCCACGCCAACGACGGCGGCGGCTCGATCCGCATTCCCGCCTCCTACTGCGGGCTCGTCGGGCTGAAGCCCAGCCGCGGACGCGTGCCGCGCTTGGCGCAGAGCTGGCTCGGCGCCGTCGTCGAGGGCGTCGTCGCGCACACCATCGCCGACTCCGCCGCCGTACTCGATGCGATCTCCCACTTCGATCCGCTCGCTTGGTACAACGCGCCCGCTCCCCCCCGCCCGTTCGCCGCGGCGACGCAATCCGCGCCGGGGAAGCTGCGCATCGGACTGATGGCGCAGGCGCCGCTCGGCATCCCCACCGACCCCGCCTGCGTCGCCGGCGCACGCGCTACAGCCGGCGCGCTGGAAGGCCTCGGGCACTCCGTCGAGGAGGTCGAGGTCCCGACGATCTCCGCCGAGATGATCCCCTCTTTCATCGTGCTCACCCAGGGCGGCCTGGCCGACTACGAGGGCGTCGACTGGTCGGCCACCGAGCCGCACATCGCCCACCAGCGCCAGCTCGCCGGCGACATCGGCGCCTACGACTACGTGCTCGCCGCGCGTACGCTCGAGCTGCTCAGCCGCCAGGAGGTGGCGCGTTGGGGACGCGACTTCGACGTGCTGCTGACGCCGACCTCGGCGATCCTCCCGCCCGTCGCCGGCGCGACGATGGAGGCGCAGCACGCCACTCCCGACGCGCCCGTCGGCGACGTCGTCGCCAGTGTCTCCTTCACCGCCTTCGGCAACGTCACCGGCCTGCCCGCAGTCAGCCTGCCGCTGCACTGGACCGACGAGGGCATCCCCGTCGGCGTGCAGCTGACCGGCGGCCCATGGGACGAGGCCACGCTGATCCGACTCTCCGCCCAGCTCGAGCAGGCGATGCCCTGGGTCGAGCGCCGGCCCGACCTTGCCGCGGCCGCATAGAGCCCCGACGGCCGAACCCGACCGCCGCTGTAGTCCACATGAGCTTCGAGCAGATCACGACCGAGCTGGCCGAAGGCATCCTCACGATCACGCTCAACCGTCCCGAGCGGCTGAACGCATGGACGGCCGTCATGGGCCGCGAGCTGATCGAAGCCTTCGACCAAGCCGACGCCGACGACGAGGTTCGCGCGATCGTGATGACCGGCGCCGGGCGCGGATACTGCGCCGGCGCCGACCTCGCCGCCGGCGGCCAGACGTTCGACTACGCCGCGCGCGCGGCCGAGGGCTCGCTGCTGACGGAGCCCGTCGACGGCGTGCCGCGCGACAACGGAGGCCAGTTCACGCTGCGCATCTTCTCCTGCACCAAGCCGGTGATCGGCGCGATCAACGGGCCCGCCGTCGGCGTCGGCGCGACGATGACGCTGCCGATGGACGTCCGCCTGGCCTCAGACGACGCGCGCATCGGCTTCGTCTTCGCCCGGCGTGGGATCGTGCCCGAGGCCTGCTCCAGCTGGTTTTTGCCGCGCGTCGTCGGCATCAGCCGCGCGATGGAGTGGGTCTCGACCGGCCGCGTCTTCTCCGCGCAGGAGGGGCTCGACGCAGGGCTCTTGCGCAGCCTGCATTCGAGCGAGGAGCTGCTCCCCGCTGCCCGAGCGCTCGCCCGCGAGATCGCCGAGAGCACGGCGCCCGTGTCGGTCGCGCTCGCGCGGCAGATGATGTGGCGGATGCTCGGCGCCGAGCACCCGATGCTCGCCCACCGCGCCGACTCGCGCGCGATGCTCGCGCGCGGGCAATCAGCCGATGCCACCGAGGGAATCACCTCGTTCCTGGAGAAGCGCCCCGCGCACTTCACAGACCGCGTCAGCGACGGCCTGCCCGAGATCATGCCCTGGTGGGTCGAGCCCGGGTTCGAGTAGGCGAGAAGTCGACGCGCGGGCGGCGGCGGGCGGCGCGCGGGCGGCGCGGCGAAAGCTAGGGCGCCTGCTGCAAAAGCGCGTTGCGCGGCACCTCGCCGCGTGGCACGCCGATCCCGTCACATAGGCGCACACACGGCTCATACACAGGCCGGAAGCCCAGCAGCTCGGGGATATTGACCACGCGGTAGCCGCGACGGTGCAGCGTCGCGATGATGCGCGGGTACGCCGCCAGCGTCTGCCCCCGCGGGCCGCCGCCGTCGTGGGAGATGATGATCGAGCCCGGCCGCACCTGCGCGAGCACGCGCGCCACGATCGCTCTCGTGCCCGGCTGGGTGTAGTCGCTCGGATCGACGTTCCAGCCGACCGTCGCCATCCCGAGCGAGGAGGCGAGGCGGACCACCGATGCGTTGACGTCGCCGTAGGGCGGTCGGAACACGCACGGCGTGTAGCCCGTCTGCGCGCGGATCACCGAGAGCGTGCGCCGCAGCTGCCCGCGCGGATCGCTCGTGCGCGTCATGTCCGGATGCGTGAACGTGTGATCGCCGAGATCGTCGCCCGCGCGCAGCTCGTGCAGCATCGTTTCGCGGTAGGTCGAGGTGACCTGGCGCCCGATCATGAAGAACGTCGCCGTCGCATGACTGCGTTCGAGCATCCGCACGAACGCCGGCGTGTCCGTGTAAGGGCCGTCGTCGAAGCCGATCGCCACTTCGCGCCGGCTCGGGCCGCTGCGGTACAGGCTCGACCCATGACTGCGGCAGCCGACCACGCGGTA
Organism: Solirubrobacterales bacterium; assembly: GCA_044446425.1. Classification (GTDB taxonomy): domain Bacteria; phylum Actinomycetota; class Thermoleophilia; order Solirubrobacterales; family Solirubrobacteraceae; genus Palsa-744. Next base: position 66,776 of record JBIOEW010000016.1, read on the forward strand.
AAGCCTGCCCGCCGGCTTCGGCGCGGACCCGACGATCGGCGCGACCAGCCGCAGCGGTTCGATCTGCGCTCGCTGACGGAGCGCGCCGCCGCTCGACCCGCAGGCGAGAGCGCCGCCCACGGCCAGCGCAATCGAGGCGATTGCCGCCAGCGACGCCAGCCTGCGGCGAGCAGCGAGACTTGGCGCGGGACGCAGCACGGGCAGCCTGCCCGTCGATCGCCGAGCCCCCGCTGCGAGCTCCGAACGCACAGGTCCAACCTTACGAGGTCAGCCGAGCCCCGCGCCGTCAGCCCACAGGCGTTCAGGTCCGCGGAGCGCTGCCTTGCGGCGCGAAGCACGGCCGCGCTCGACCAACGTACGAGCGCTCAGCCGAGTACGAGCTCGGCAGCGTTGCGCAGCGTCGCCACATCGCCCGAGATCAGCAGCGTGTCGACGACCGACTCGCGCCACTTCGCGAGGTCGTCGCGGATCTTCTCCTTGGGCCCGATCAGCGACATGTCCTCGATCAGCTTGCGCGGCACCTTCGCGCCGGCCTCGTCCTTCTTGCCTTCGAGATAGAGCGAGGCGATCTCCTCGACCTCCGCCTCATAGCCCATGCGAATCGCCACATTGGCGTGGAAGTTCTTGCCTTTAGCCCCCATCCCGCCGAAGTACAGCGCGTAGAAGGGGCGCAGCGCGTCGGCCGCCGCATCGATCTCCGCCGAGACGATCAGCGGCACCGTCGCGTTGACCTGGAACGTATCCGCCGTGTGGCGCGCGCCCGGCCGCGCGAAGCCCTCGCTGAGCGCATCCACGTAGATCTGCTGGTGCTCCGGCGCGAACAGCATCGACAGCCAGCCGTCGCACAGCTCGGCGCATAGCGCGATGTTCTTCGGTCCCTCGGCGCCGAGGTAGATCGGGATCTCCTCGCGCAGCGGGTGGATCGAGGACTTCAACGGCTTCGCCAGCCCCGTTCCGCCGCGCAGCGGCAGCTTGTAGTGCTCGCCGTCCGCCGTCACCGGGCCCTTGCGCGCCCAGATGTCGCGCAGGATGCCGATGTACTCGCGCGTGCGCGCCAGCGGCTTGGCGAACGGCATGCCGTACCAGCCCTCGACCACCTGCGGCCCCGACACGCCCAGCCCGAGAATGAATCGCCCTCCCGAGAGGAGATCCATCGTCATCGCCGCCATCGCCGTCGCCGCAGGCTGGCGCGCCGACATCTGCACGATCGCCGTGCCGAGCTTGATCTTGCCCGTCGACGCCCCCCACCATGCCAGCGGCGTGAGGCAGTCCGAGCCGTACGCCTCGGCCGTCCACATCGAATCGAAGCCGAGGCGCTCTGCCTCCGCCACGGACTCCGTCACGCCCGGCGGCGGCCCGCCGGCCCAGTAGCCCGTGTTGAGTCCCAGCTTGAGCCCAGCCATCTTCGATCCCCCGGACGTCGAACCTCTGCCTCTGCGGCCTGAACCGCTGCAACCCTAATGGATTCGCTCGCCCGCGCACTGCGCCTGCCCGGGCAGCGGGGCCGGCGTGTCGAGCACCGTCAGCGGCTCCTCCCGCGCCGCACGCGAGCGCGGAGACTCCGGGTCCTGCAGGCGATGCGAAAGCGCCAGCGCCAGCAGCGCGAGCACGATCAGCGCGGCGCCGTAGACGTCCGCCGTGTCGTGCAAGCCGTAGCGCGTCACCGCGATCCCCGCCGCCAGCGCAGGCAGGCTGTAGGCGAGGTAGGACGCCACGTAGACCGAGGCCACCAGCTCCGCGCGCTGGTCGATCGGCGCGCGGTTGGTGATCGCGCGGAAGGCCCCCGCGAAGGCCGGCCCGAAGCCGAGCCCGGCGACCCCTGTGGCGAGCAGGAACAGCGCCGTCGAGCCGTCATGCAGCGCGAGCAGCACCAGCAGCACGCCGACGATCAGCGCGCTCAGCCCGCCGCGCGCCGCCAAGCGCGCGTGCGTGTCGCGTAGCACGACCGAGGTCAGCGAGCTGACGCCGGCCATGATGAAGATGCACAGGCCGCCCGCCACGTGGCTCGAGTCGTGCAGCACCTTCGCCGTCAGCGACGGGCCCAGCGAGAGGATCAGCCCACCGAGCGCCCACGTCGCCGTCATGCACGGAATCGTCGCCAGGAAGTCCGCCCGCAGCGACGCCGGCACGCCCACCGTCGGGCGCAGCGAGGAAGCCCACGTCGGCCTGCGCTCGATCGTCTCCGGGATCGCCAGCGCGCCGAGCGCCGCGAGCGCGAAGCCGCCGAGCAGCAGCCAATAGACCAGGCGCGTCGGCTCGGGCGCGTATTCGACGAGCAGGCCGCTGCCCAGCGCGCCTGCCGCAAGGCCGGTCATCGGCGCCGAGGCCGCCAGCAGCGCGCCCAGCCGCCGGCGGTGCGGCGGCTGCAGATCGATCAGCGCGGCGCTGATCGCAGCCGTCGCGATTCCTGTGGCGACGCCCTGCAACGTCCGTGCCACGAACAGCCACAGCACGCTGCGCGCCTGCGCGAACAGGAGCATGCCGACGATCTCGAGCGCCAGCGCGAGCAGCAGCGTCGGGCGCCTGCCGAGATGGTCCGACAGCGAGCCGGCCACGATCAGCGCGATCAGCAGGCCGAGCGCGTAGACCGCGAACACGCCCGTCAGCACGATCGCCGAGAAGCCCCATTTGGCCTGGTAGACGATGTACAGCGGCGACGGCGCGCTCGAGGCGAACAGGAAACCCGCGAGCGTGCTCGCCAGCAGCCAGAAGGCCGGTGCTCTAGCGAGTTTCGTCATCGCTGCACAACGACGAAGACGGCTGCTTTGTGAGGACGCACAGTCGAACCTCCGCTGCATCGGGGCTGCGCCACTAGTCTGGATCGATGCCCTACACGACCGCGGACGCACAACAGGGACTGCTCGACACCGTAGCGGGCGCGATCGAGCAGCTCGGTGTTGCCCTCGCCGCGCTCGGCGAGGCCTACGAGCAGCTCGACGAACAGACCGGCGATCGTCTCGAGCGCGAGCTGTTCGGACCGACCCAGCTCGCCTACGGCCGCGCGCAGCGTACCTGCACGGCGTTCGCCGAGCGTTACGAGCTGGCCGCGCGCACGTTCGCCCCGGCGCCCGCCGCCACGCCCTCGACCGGCGCACACGGGCTGATCGACAACGCCGCGCAAGCCGTCGCCGACGCGGACAGGATGCTCTCCGAGCTACAGGACTCGCTGGCCCCCGTCGAGGTCGGCGACGCCGAGTTGCGCGATGGGCTGCGCCACGTGCGTGAGCTGCTCGCGCCGCTCCCCCACAGCGCGCACGAGCTCGTGCGCCTGCTCGGGCGCTAGCCGACCGGGCGCGTGGCCACGGGCCGGGCGCCGCCAGCCGCTCTGACACCGGCGCCGGCAGGCGCGAGCAGCACCCCCACGTGCCGCAGCAGGCGCGCGAACACGCCCTGCAGCGTCTGCTTGGCGTAGGCGTGGCTCGGACTGCTCGTGATCAGCACTGCCAGCGCCACGCGCGTGGCGCCGTGGCGCAACAGCACGACCTGGTGCTCGACTTCGCCCGTGCCTGCCCCCCAACCGCCCTTGAAGTAGAGCTGCCAGCCCAGCAGCGGCAGCCGGCCGATCCCCCAACGCTGGCTCGGAATCACGCTCGCCAGCAGCTGCATCGCCGCAGCGCGGTGGCGGGCCACCACGTGACTGTCGATGTGCAGGAAGAAACGCGCTTGGTCGGCCGCATCGATCCGGCTGAGCCCCCACACTTCGTCGTCGAGCGAGAAGCGGCGCATGCCGGCGCGCTCGGCCACGCCGTACACGCCGGACGCGCCGACGAATTGCAACACGCGTGTCGCCGCCACGTTGTCCGAGCGCTCGATCATCGGGTCGATCAACGCGTGATCGACGCTGCGCAGCGGGCGGTTGCGCACGCGCGGATCGTCGAGGTAGGCGACCAGCAGCATCGCCTTCAGCACGCTCGCCGACGGCACCGTGCGCGTCACCCTCAAGCCCCATTCGCGGCGCTGCGTGCGCACCGCGAAGCTCACATCGCCCGCGCGTGTGTGTGCGTAGGCGATCGCCGCTTGCACGTCTGGGCGCCAGCTCGGCGCCGCGAGCGCCTGCGCCGAGCCGAGCATGCAAACAAGCCCGCACAGGATGATCGCAAGCGCCGCGAGACGCCGACGGCATCCGCGCTCAGCGCGCGACCGAGACGATTTCCACATTGCCTGGAGCCGGGCCGAGCTTGGTCACGTATGCGCTCGCCGCGCCCAGCGCCGTCGCGCCGAGTTGCGTCGCAGCGCCGCGGCCCGGGCGGCGGTTGGCGCAGCCGCTCGCGCTGTTGTACGCGTGGGTGTAGCCCGGCTGGTAGCCCGGATCGCGCGAGACCGCCGAGGGCAGGCTCAGCAGCACGCGTTCCCGGCGCGATCGGTGCGAGGCGCGCGAGACATGCGAGGGCGCGAGGAAGCCCACGCGAGCCGGACGCCCGACGGCGCCCAGCCGCAGCTGCTGCACACAGCGCGTGACCCGCTCGAGGAGCAGGCGCCCCCCAGCCAGCGACGGGTTGAAGAAGGCTGCGCCGCGGCTGGCCGCGCGCAGCGTGCGGCGGCGCCCGCCGGCCAGTTCGACCAGCTCGATCGCGCTGCGCTCGGGGGTGTCGACCGTGAACACGACGCTCGCGCCGTCGAGCGAGGGCCGACCGATCCGGCCCGCCAGGCGCGCGCCCGCGAGCTGGCGGCGCACGCTCGGGTCGGTCAGCGACACGGCGATCAGGTGCTCGCCCTGCGCGTCCTCGTCGCGGTAGACGACCCAGCCGTCGGACACGCTCAGCGCGTTGACGCCGCCCGCCGCGAGCACCAGCTTCGGCTGAAGCGATGCGCGATCGGCGATCGTGATCTGCGTCGCGCTCGCCCACGCGAGCAGCGACCCGCCGAGCGCCGGGTGCGCCCCGGGCAGCGCGAGCGGTGCGGCGCCGGCCAGCGCGAGCAATCCGGCGCCGCCCACCGGCTGCCACGCGAGCGCGCCGCCCCTGACCGG
>JBIOEW010000017.1:0-71327 GCA_044446425.1 Solirubrobacterales bacterium
ATCAGCAGCAGATCGAGGTCGGCGTCCATCGAGGCCCCCTTGGGTCAGCGGTCGGTATTGAGCACCGCCGACTTCGACTGCTGCGTTATGTCCCCTGCAACACCACGAGCCCGCCCTCGGCCGTGGCACTACTCATCTAGGCTGAAGTGGCGATGTCCTCGTCGTTTGGCTTCCTGCTGGCGCCCAACCCGCCGCCGCGCCGCGTCGGCCTGGTCGTGGCGGCGCTGCTGGTTGCCCTGTGCACGCTCGTCGTGTATCCGCTCAAGCACGTGGCGCCAGTCGTCTCGCTGTCGGTTGTGTACCTGCCCGCCGTGCTCGTCGTCTCGGTCATCTGGGGGGGATGGCTGGGCGGTGCGACGGCCGTGCTCAGCGCCGCCGCCCTGAACTTCTTTCACCTCGAGCCGGTCGGGCGGTTCGCGATCCGGAACTCGAGCAACTGGGTCGCGCTGGTCGCCTTCCTCGTCGTCGCCGGCCTGGCAAGCTCAGTCGCCGAGGTCACTCGCGCGCGCGCTCGCGACGCGGAGGCGCGCAGGCGCGAGGCGGATCTGGCCGCCGAGATGGCACGCCTGCTGCTGCGCGGAGACGATCTGGCCGCAGAGCTGCCGACGGCTGCGGCGCGGCTGGCGCAGGCGCTCGAACTCTCCTCAGCGGCGATCGAGATGGACGCGGTCGAAGGCGACGAGCGCACCGTCGCCTTTCCGCTGCGCGACGGGACGCGGCGGCTGGGCACGCTGCTCGTCGGCGTCGACACCCCGGAGGCGAGCCTGCGCCGGCTCCAGGAGCGCGTCGTACCTGCACTGGAGGCGCTGTTGAGCGCGGCGCTCGAGCGCGAGAGCCTGCTCGGCGGTGTCGTCGAGACGGCTGCGCTTCGCCGTGCCGACACGGTCAAGACGGCGCTGCTGCGCGCCGTCTCGCACGATCTGCGCTCGCCGCTGACGGCGATCTCGGCGGCCGGCGAGGCGCTCGGCTCGCCGTCGCTGTCACAGCCCGAGCGCGCCGAGCTGGCGGCGGTGATCGTCGAGGAGGCAAAGCGGCTGTCGCGGCTTGTCGACAACCTGCTCGACCTCTCGCGGCTGGAAGCGGGAGCTGCTGAGCCGCGACGCGACTGGGTCTCGGTGGAGGAGCTGATCCGCGCGGCGCTTGCCGAGCTCGCTGCCGGTGCGGAGGAGTTCAGCCTGTCGATCGACCCCGAATTGCCGCTGGTCAGCGTCGATCCCGTGCAGATGGAGCGCGCCTTCGTCAACGTCTTGGAGAACGCACGGCGGCACTCGGGCGGGCACCCCGTATCGGTGCGGGCGCGCGCCGTGCGCGGGCTTGTGCGTGACTCGGGTGGGGAGCATCATCTACCGGGCGGGCGCGTGATCGTGCGTGTCGTCGACCGCGGCCCGGGCATCCCACCGGCGCAGCTCGAGCGCGTGTTCGAGCCGTTCTACCGGGCGGGCACCGCCACGGGCGGGCATCGCGGCTCAGGCCTCGGCCTGGCGATCGCGCGCGGCTTCACCGAGGCCAGCGCCGGCTCGCTTCATGTCGAGTCGCTGCCGGGCCAGGGGGCGTCGTTCGTGTTCGAGCTGCCGCTGCGCGAGGGCGCTCGGGACGCTGCCGGGAATGAGGGCGAGCCGCAGGCGGCTGCCGAGCCGGCGGCGGTCTCACAGGGAGCCTCGGCGGGGGCAAAGAGCGCATGAGCGGGACCGAGCCGAGGACGGCACGGTCAACGCGCGTGCTGGTCGTCGACGACGAGTCGCAGATCGTTCGCGCTCTGAAGGTGGTGCTCCGCGAGGCCGGCTTCGAGGCGGTGCCGGCAGAAACGGCGGCCGAGGCGCTCGACGTCGCGGCCGTGCACCCGCCGGAGGCGGCGATCGTCGACCTCGTGCTGCCTGACGGCGACGGCGTCGAGGTGACGCGCAGGCTGCGCGAATGGAGCGAGATGCCGATCCTCGTGCTCTCGGCGGTCGGCGAGGAGGAGCAGAAGGTGAGAGCGCTCGAGGCGGGCGCCGACGACTACATCACCAAGCCGTTCGGTGCACGCGAGCTGGTCGCGCGCCTGCAGGCGGCCCTGCGCCGCGCGGTTCCGTCGGGGGAGGAGCCGCGCATCGTCGTCGAAGGCCTCGAGGTCGACCTTGCCGGGCGCGTCGTGCTGCGCGACGGCGAGCCCGTCCATCTGACCCCGATCGAGTTCGAGCTGCTGCGCGTGCTGCTGCGCAACCGCGGGCGCCTGATGACGCACCGCAAGCTGATCGTCGAGGTGTGGGGGCCGGAGTACGTCGAGGACATCCAGCCGCTGCGCACGCACATCGCGCGGCTGCGGGCGAAGATCGAGCCCGAGGGATCGGCGGGGCCCCGCTACATCGTGACCGACCCCGGCGTCGGTTACCGCTTCGCCGGCTGAGTCGCTCGTCACAGAATCGTTATGCCTCGCGTCGGGATCGTCACGCGAGCGTGACACTCGAGCGTCAATAGTGATCGCATGGATGTTCTCGCGATAGTCATCGGGATCGTCACCTTCGTGATTCTGCTCTACATGATCGAGGGGGTCGACCGGATATGACCGTGTCACTACCTCTCGGCGCGTTCATCGCGCACATACCCGGGGGGCACAGGTGAGCGGGGCCGACCTCTTCGGCCTGGTCGTCTCGGTGATCGTCATCGCGTACCTCTTCTACGCACTGATCCGCGGAGAGAAGCTATGAGGGTCGAAGACCCGACATCGAGCGCCGGGAGGGCGATCGTCACCCTCGGGACGAGGGGCTGGAGGCCCCGCGGGGCATGACCTTCTCCGGCTGGCTGACGATCTTCCTGTTCGTCGTGGTCCTGAGCGCGCTGGCGATGCCGCTCGGCAGTTACATGGCGAAGGTGTACGGCGGCGAGCGAGTATTCCTCTCGCCGCTGTTCTGCGGTCCGGAGCGGCTGCTCTACAAAGTCCTGCGGGTCGACCCCGAGCGTGGACAGGACTGGAAGTCCTATGCGAGAAGCCTCTTGATCTTCTCGCTCGCGGGCTGGCTGCTGCTGTACGTGATCCTGCGCACGCAGAACGCCTTCTTCGTGCCTCACTCGCTGAATCCGCTCGGCTATCACTCGGCGCCGTGGAACGTCACGTTCAACACGGTCTCCTCGTTCGTGACGAACACCAACTGGCAGTACTACAGCGGCGACACGACGATGAGCTACCTCTCGCAGATGATCGGGCTGACCGTGCAGAACTGGCTGTCGGCGGGCGTGGGCATCGTCGTGGCGGTGGCGCTGATCCGCGGGATCGTCGGGCGGGCACACGGCCCGGATGGCCGGGTCGGCAAGAGCCTCGGCAACTTCTGGCAGGACCTCGTGCGCACGGTCCTCTACGTGCTCGCACCGATCTCGGTGATCGGTGCGCTCGTGCTCGTCTCCCAGGGCGTCATCCAGAACTTCTCGACGTACCTGACGGCGCACACGCTCACCGGCGTCACGCAGTCGATCGCGATGGGACCGGTCGCCTCGCAGGAGGCGATCAAGGAGCTCGGCACCAACGGCGGTGGCTTCTTCAACGTCAACTCGGCGCACCCGTTCGAGAACCCGACGGCGTTCACCAACTTCTTCGAGATGCTGCTCGTGCTGATCATCCCGGCCGCGCTCGTGTTCGCCTACGGGCGGATGACCGGCAATCGCCGCCAGGGCTATGCGATCTACGGCACGATGATGGTGATGTTCCTCGGCGCCGTGGTCGTCGCCTACATCGCCGAGGCGCACGGCTCGCCGGCCCAACATGCGGCCGGTCTGCACACACACGCGATCGCCGGCTCGGGCGGCGGCAACATGGAAGGCAAGGAGCAGCGCTTCGGCATCGCCGGCTCGGCCCTGTTCGACGTCGTCACGACAGTCACCTCGTGTGGCGCCGTGAACAGCGCGATCGAGTCCTTCACGGGCATCGGCGGAGCTGTGCCGTTTGCCAACCTGTCCGCGAGCGAGACGATCTTCGGCGGCGTTGGAACAGGGCTCTACTCGATCCTGCTGTACGTGCTGCTGGCCGTGTTCATCGGTGGCCTGATGGTCGGGCGCACGCCGGAGTGGCTCGGCAAGAAGCTCGAGGCGAAGGAGATCAAGCTCGCCGGTCTCGGCATTCTGATCACGCCGCTGGCAGCGCTCTTCGCCACGGCGCTTGCCACCGCCGGTCACGCCGGTCGTGCGTCGATCTCCGAACTGGGGAAGGGTCCGCAGGGCTTCTCCGAGAGCTTCTATGCCTACCTCTCTCAAGCGAACAACAACGGCTCGGCCTTCGCCGGCTACACGGGCTTCATCCAGCCCAGCGCCGGCAACATCGGCTCGCACGGAGTCACCTTCGCCGACGTGCTCGGCGGCTTGGTGATGCTGTTCGCCCGCTTCGGTCCGATCGTGTTCGTGCTGGCCGTCGCCGGGGCGCTCGTCGGCAAGCGGGTCACCCCCGCCGGCCTCGGCACGATGCGCACCGACAACACGACGTTCGTCGTGCTGCTGATCGGCGTGATCGTCCTCGTCGGCGCGCTCACCTTCTTCCCCGCCCTGCTGCTCGGCCCGGTCGTCCAGGGCGTGACCGGACACCTCTACTGATATGCGCCGCGACATCGTCACCTCGATCATCGGCATCGTCGTCTTCACCGTCCTGCTCGGGCTCGTCTACCCGCTCGTGATCACCGGCGTCAGCCAGGTCGCCTTCCCCGGCAACGCGAACGGCCAGAAGGTCTACGTAAACGGCAAGCTCGTCGGCTCGAAGATCATCGGGCAGAGCTTCCATAGGCCGAAGGTGACGTTTCCCGGAGGGGGTAAGCCGAAGGAAGAAGAAGGAGAAGTCGTCACCGAAGCGGACCCCAGCTACTTCCAGAGCCGCCCATCGGCGACCGAAGGGGGCGCCTACAACGCGGCCGCGAGCACGTTCTCAAACCGCGGCCCCAACGACAAGGCGACCGAGGAAGCGGACGCCGAGAACGTCAAGGCCTACCTCGAACTGGAGAAGCCTTACGACCCGGGCTTGACGACGGCGCAGATCCCGGTCGACGCGGTGAACACCTCGGCCTCGAACCTCGACCCTGAAATCTCACCCGCGAATGCCCGCATCCAAGCGCACCGCATCGCGGCCAAGCGCGGGCTCTCGCTGAGCGTCGTCGACGGGCTCGTGTCGAAGTACACCGACGCTCGCGGACTCGGCTTCTCCGGCGAACCGGGCGTCAACGTGCTCGAGCTCAACCTCGCGCTCGACCGCCTGTCTGGAGGAAAAGCCTGATGTCCACGCCGATGCCCGCAACGCACGAGCGCCAAGCGATCTCGCTGTTCCAGCGCGAGATCGTCAAACGTGCGCTGATCGACAGCTTCAAGAAGCTCGATCCGCGTGTGCAGATCCACAACCCCGTGATGTTCGTCGTCGAGATCGGCTCGGTGATCACGACCGTCACGTGGCTGATCCAGGCGTTCGGCGGCAAGCCGCTGGGTGGCGGCAATACCCCGAAGGGCACAGGCGATCCGGCCTGGTTTACATTCACGATCGCCGTCTGGCTGTGGCTGACGGTCGTCTTCGCGAACATGGCCGAGGCCTTCGCCGAGGGACGCGGGCGCGCCCAGGCGGACACGCTTCGCTCGATGCGCAAGGAGACGGTGGCCAAGCTCCGCGATGGCTCCACAAAGGCTGCATCGGAGCTGGCGCGCGGCGACGTCGTGGTCGTCGCGGCGGGGGAGCTGATCCCCGGCGACGGCACGGTGATCGAGGGCATCGCGACGGTCGACGAGTCGGCGATCACGGGCGAGTCGGCGCCGGTGATCCGCGAGTCCGGCGGCGATCGCAGCGCGGTGACCGGCGGCACGCGCGTCACCTCGGACGAGATCGTCGTCGAGATCACCCAGCAGCCGGGCCAGTCCTTCCTCGACCGCATGATCGCGCTGGTTGAGGGCGCCTCGCGGCGCAAGACGCCGAACGAGATCGCGCTGAACATCCTGCTCGCGGCGCTCACGCTGATCTTCATGATCGTCGTCGCGACGCTGCGCCCGTTCGGGCTGTTCTCGGGCACGTCGATCTCCGAGACGACGCTGATCGCGCTGCTCGTCGCGCTGATCCCGACGACGATCGGCGCGCTGCTGAGCGCGATCGGGATCGCCGGCATGGACCGGCTCGTACGCCGCAACGTGCTCGCGCTGTCCGGCCGCGCGGTCGAGGCCTCCGGCGACATCGACGTGCTGCTGCTCGACAAGACCGGCACGATCACGATCGGCAATCGCCTCGCGTCGGAGTTCGTGCCGATGCCCGGCGTGGCCGAGGCCGAGCTGGCCGAAGCCGCGCAGCTCTCCTCGCTCGCAGACGAGACGCCCGAGGGCCGCTCGATCGTCGTGCTGGCCAAGCAGTACGGCATCCGCGAGCACGACATGTCGCAGATGAATGCCGAGTTCGTGCCGTTCACCGCGCAGACACGGATGAGCGGCGTCGACTACGACGGCCAACAGCTGCGCAAGGGCGCCGGCGACGCGATCATCGAGCTCGTCAAGCGCGAAGGCGGCTCCCCGCCCCCCGAGCTGCAGGCTCAGCTCGACCGCATCGGCAACGAGGGCGGCACGCCGCTGGCCGTCTCACGCGACAGCCAGGTGCTCGGCGTCGTCTACCTGAAGGACACCGTCAAGGAGGGGATGAAGGCGCGCTTCGACCAGCTGCGCGCGATGGGCATCAAGACGGTGATGGTGACCGGCGACAACCGCCTGACGGCGGGCAAGATCGCCGAGGAGTCGGGCGTCGATGACTTCCTCGCCGAAGCGACGCCCGAGCGCAAGCTCGCGCTGATCCGCGAGCAGCAGCAGGACGGCCGGCTCGTGGCGATGACCGGCGATGGCACCAATGACGCGCCGGCGCTCGCCCAGGCCGATGTCGGCGTGGCGATGAACACGGGCACCCAGGCCGCGCGCGAGGCGGGCAACATGGTCGATCTCGACTCCAACCCGACGAAGCTGATCGAGATCGTCGAGGTCGGCAAGCAGCTCTTGATCACGCGCGGCGCGCTGACCACGTTCTCGATCGCCAACGACGTGGCCAAGTACTTCGCGATCCTGCCGGCCGTGTTCATCTCGACATACGCGGTCACTCCCGGGGGCAGGGGGCCGCTGCACGTGCTCAACATCATGGGTCTCGGCTCGCCCCGTTCGGCGATCGTCTCGGCGATCATCTTCAACGCGCTCGTGATCCCGCTGCTGATCCCGCTGTCGCTGCGCGGCGTGCGCTACCGCGCGATCGGGGCCAGCGCGCTGCTGCGGCGCAATCTGCTGATCTACGGGCTGGGCGGGATCGTCGCGCCGTTCATCGGCATCAAGCTGATCGACCTGATCGTGCACAACCTGCTCGGCGGCTGAGCGCGCGACCTGGCAGTGGGCGACCTGGCAGTGACGTTGTCGGGGAGAATCCAGGCATGCCCGACGGCCGAGGACACCTGAAGGTCTTCATCGGCATGGCGCCTGGGGTGGGCAAGACCTACCGGATGCTGCAGGAGGGCAAGGCGGAAGCCGACAGCGGGCGCGAGGTGGCGGTCGGCTACCTCGAGCCGCACGGCCGCGCGGAGACGCTCGCGCAGGCCGAGGGGCTCGAGCTGATCCCGCGCCGGCGCGTTGAGTACCGCGGCAAAGCGCTCGAGGAGATGGACCTGCCGGGGGTGCTCGCGCGCGAGCCGGAGCTGTGCCTGATCGACGAGCTGGCGCACACCAACGCGCCGGGGGTCGAGCACGAGAAGCGCTTCGAAGACGTGCGCGACGTGCTCGAAGCCGGGATCGACGTCTACTCGACGGTCAATGTGCAGCACCTGGAGAGCCTCAACGACCAGGTCAACCAGCTCACCGGCGCGCGCGTGCGCGAGACGATTCCCGACGAGGTGCTCTCGGCTGCGGACGAGGTCGTGCTGATCGATCTGACGCCGCAGGCGCTGATCGCACGCCTGCGCGCGGGCAAGGTCTACCGCCCCGAGCGCGTGCAGGCAGCGCTGAACAACTTCTTCAAGATCGAGAACCTCTCGGCGCTGCGCGAGACGGCGCTGCGCCAGGTCGCCGAGGACGTCGAGGAAAAGCGCCTCGTGCGCGAGCCCAGGCTCCTCGTGCGCCGCGACGAGCAGGGCGATGCCGTGGCGGACGAGCCCCAGCCGCAGGCGATCGCCGAGCGGCTGCTCGCGCTCGTCACGCTTGCGCCGCACTCCGAGCGGGTCGTGCGCCGGGCGTGGCGCTCGGCGCAGCGACTGGACGCCGAGCTCGACGTGCTGCTCGTGCGCCCGCCGGGGCATCCGCCGAGCCGCGGGGACCGCGAGCGCTTGGAGGCGCTGCGCCGGCTCACGGCGATGCTCGGCGCGCGCCTGCGCGTCGAGGAGGGCGAGGACGTGGCCGCCGCCGCCGTCTCGGTGGCGCGCGAGCTGGGGGCGACGTATGTGCTGATCGGCACGCCGAGCTCCCGTCGGGGCATCGGCCGCCTTGGACTGCGCGGCGGCGGGCTCGACGGCTCGCTGCTCGGGCGCCTGTTGCGCGAGTTGCCTGGAGTCGACGTGCGGATCGTGGCCGATCCGACGCTGCGCAGCGGACGCGCCGCGGAGCGGCCCCCGGCCGAGCACGACGAGCGCGAGGAGTAAATCCGTCGTAAAGATCAAGCGGCGGTTGCAGGTGGCCGGCTAAAGGCCGCGTAAGACTCGTTGCAGTCGCTCGCAACTGCGCAACCCTGTCCCTCCGCCCCTGTTCCCGCGTGCATATGCCCGATCTTCGACCTCATCTCCAGCGACGGTCCGTGATGCTCGTGGCGCTCGTCTCGATCTGCGCCGTGCTCGCCGTGCCCGCGCTCGGCCAGGCCGGCGCAGCCACCGCGAATGCGGCGAAACGGGGACCGAGTCCGCGGGCTCACGCGGCCTCGACCTACCTCACGGGCGTCGGCGACGAGCAGCCGGAGATGTTCGCCGACCCCAACTGGAAGCAGCTGAAGACGAAAGTCGCCCGCTACATCGCGCCTTACGATGCCGCGGTCCGTCCCTACTCGCTCACGCAGGCGCGGATCTGGATCAAGGCGGCCGAAGCGCAGCACATCCAGGTGCTGATCGCCTTCTACCACTCCGAGTACACGCCGACGAAGATGCCGAGCGTCGCGACCTATCAGCACGACGTGCAGAAATTCGTGAAGCTGTTCCCGCACGTCAGGCAGTACCAGTCGTGGGACGAGGCCAACCGCGGCAACATCCGCGGCGTGCTGGCGAGCCCGTCGGCCTCGGCCGCGGCGAGGTACTACCAGGCGCTGCTACGCGTCTGCAAGGGCTGCACGGTGATCGGGCTGGATGCGCTCGACGCCGACAACATCTCGCCGACGCTGCAATACATCTCCGAATTCAAGCGCGAAATCGGCAAACTGCGCACGGTGATGCCGAAGATCTGGGGCCTGCACAACTACTCGGACATCAACCGGCTGGAAAGCTGGCGCACGCGCGAACTGGTGCAGGCGATGGGCGGGCAGACATGGCTGACCGAGACCGGCGGGATCGTCAAATTCGGCAGCGCGTTCCCCAACAAGAACGGCTCGGGACTGAGACGCGCTTCGAAGGTGCTCGCATACATGTTCAACGTCGCCGACGCGCACGCGAGGATCAAGCGTCTGTATATCTACGACTGGACGGGCGGCACGGCGAGCACGCGCTTCGACGCGGGGCTGACCGACACCCACCACGTGCCGCGGCCGGGCTACGTGACGGTCTGCAAGAAGCTGCACGGCGCCAAGTGCAACGTCAAGCGCATCAGTAACCACTGACGGCGGGGCTGCCCGAGGGTCCGGTGGCCGTACGCCGCTCGATGTCGGTGTCGGTGTCGGCTGGGTCTTTGACCTCGCGCCCCGAGCCGGCGCGCCCCGCCGGGTCCGGCGGCGAGGGTTCATTGCGCAGCAGCCGCGCGAGCGCCAGCGCGGCCAGCCCGGCGGCGGCGGCGATCAGCACGAGCTTGGTCAGCGGGAACGTGCTGCCCGAGTGCAGCTTCAGATTCAGCGCCGTGTGGTCGCCGGCGCCGACGATGCTCAAGAGGCCCTGGTGATCGATGCCGAGTTCGGTCGGCGCGAGCGCGGCGAACAGGCCCCAGAGAAGCAGCGCGAGCATGCCGGCGCCGAGCGAGCGCAGCGTCAGGCGCATGCGTGCGGTTGCGAGCGTGGCGAGCGCCACGCCGAGGCCGGCGGCGAGCAGGAACGGCCAGATCCCGCCCCAGCCGCGCCCGGCGCCGAACGAGCTGGCGATCGTCGGCTGGAAGAAGCCCTCGCCGAGGTAGCGCGTCCACACGACGGCCTCGTTCTCGTAGCCGATCAGCGGGTGTGTGATCGTGGCGATCACGGTTGTCGCGATCGAGACGGCGGCGAGCGCGATCGTCGGCCCGGGGAAGCGCTTGAAGGCGATTCCCAGCGGGACGGCGAGGAACGGCAGCATCGTCGTCAAGAAGCGCGGACCCATGAAGCCGCCGCCGAAGGGCAGGTAGTAGCCCGAGTTGTAGCCCACGTAGCAGAGGCAGACGCCGCCGATCGTCAGCGCCTCGGCGCGCTTGCCGCGGCGGTAGAGCAACACGGCGCCGATCGCGCCGACGATCAGCACGGGCGAGATCGTCAACAGGCCGCGCGAGTCCAGCAGCAGCGTGGCGAGCACTTTCAGGCTGGGCAGGTCGATGCCGAAGAAGCCTTTCTGCTGGCGCGGCACGTCGGAGTAGGCCAGGTGCGTCCAGGAGTGGAACGCGTAGTGGTTGTAGAGCAGCAGCGGCACGATGCCGACGATGCCGCCGCCGATGTAGGCGCCGGCACGCGTGAGCACGCCGCGTACGTGCCACGCGTCGCGGCGCGAGAGCAGGTACAGCCCGAGCACGGCGCCGACGAAGAACAGCGGGTACTCCGAGCCGACGGCGTAGCCGATCGCGAGCCCGGCGAGCGCCAGCAGCGACGGCGCCGGCGGCCCGTCGCGCTCGCGCAGCATCAGCGCGAAGGCGGCGAAGCCGAGGAAGGCGCTGAAGACGTGCGAGAAGAGCAGCGTGGAGAGCGGCAGCACGAGCGTGCCGAGCCCCAGCGCGACGGCGGCGGCCGCGCCGTAGCCGGGCTCGAAGCGATCGGCCACGCGCCAGACGAGCAGCAGCAGCAAGAGGCCGGGCAGCACGTTGCCCCACAGGCCGATCAGGTAGACCATCTCGTCTTCGCCGCGCAGCGCTTCGGAGCTACGCGTCCACTTTTCGGCGTCGAGGCCTTTGAGCGTGTCGTAGAAGGGCAGCGCGAATAGCGCCAGGCCGGGCGCGCGGGCGGAGTACCAGTGACCCTTGTAGAAGACCTTGTCGCCGGTGTTTTCCTGGAACTGGTCGATGTTCGTCTGCTCGACGTTGAGCGAGCGGATCAGGTCGTAGTGCGAGGTCTGGTTCCAGGAGAAGCTCTGGATCATCGTCGCGTAGGCGACGCCGACGAGCACGATCGCGACCAGCGCGAGGCGCTTGCCGCTCAGCCGAGCCCGCATCAGTCGCTTCCGTGCAGCGCCGCCGGCCCGGGCCCGATCTCGTAGATCACGAGCGAGCCGACCTGTTTGCGCGTGATGCCGAGGCCGGCGATCGGCTTGGCGGCGTTTTCCGCCGGTCTCGGCGGCTCGGCCTTGGCGAAGCCGACGAGCCCGGGGAGCTTGGGCATGGTCAGGTGCAGCACGACGGTCTTGATGCCGTAGTAGCGCAGCTTCTCCACGCCGGCCTTGTCGGGGAAGTTGTGGATGCCCCCGCGCAGGTCGTCGACGGCGGGGATGTCGAACGTCGAGTTGCCGATCGGGATCTTGTAGAAGCCGTCGGTCGAGAAGTACTGCCAGACGCGGTCGGCGGCGCCGTCGGTGGGCAGATCCAGGCGCGGCCCGGGCAGGCCGATCTCGGCGCGCGCCGGCTGCGGCACGACGGGGTGGGCCATGTGGCCGGCGCCTTCGCCGACGATCCCGATCACGATCACGACACCGACGGCTGCGGTCGCGCCGGCGAGCGAGACGCGCGCGGCGAGGCGACCGCCGTGGCGGGCGAGGAGCGAGCCGAGCCTGCCGGCGAGCAGCTGCGCGCCGGCGCCGGTGAGCAGCGCGAGGAACAGGGTGGCCGTCGTGAACACGCGCCCGGGCACGCGCACGCCGTCCCAGCCGGGCGCGTAGTTGAACAGCAGGCGGTACGGGTAGCCGTAGCCGGTCAGGCCGAGGCCGACGGCGAGCACGGCGCAGACGACGAAGCCGACGGCGAGCCCGATGCGCAATCGGCGCGTGTAGAAGGGGGCGGCCAGCCCGATCAGGCCGAGCAGCAGGATGAAGCCGCCGGGAAACAGCACCTGCTCGTTCTTGGAGTGCACGTGTTCGCGCATGCCGGAGGTCAAGCCGCCCCACACGCGGTTCTCCGAGGACGCCGACAGCCAAGCGGCGGGACCGGCGGAGTAGGTTTTGACTTCCCTGAGCGTGCGCTTGGCGGTCGGGTAGTCGTGCGAGATTCTCAGGTAGGGGCGCGCCTCGTAGGCGGTCACGGCGCCGACGAGGAGGACGCCGATGCAGGTGATCGCGATCAGATCGCGCGGCAGCGAGGGTCGTCCGGCGCGCAGCCAGTAGATCGCGGCGAGCACGCCGAGCACGGCCATCAGGTAGGCGAATTGCAGCCCCAAGGTGAAGCCGAGTGAGATCTGCCAGGCCGTGACGAGCCAGGCGGCGATCACGAGACCGCGCGAGGAGCGGCGGTAGCCACGCAGCAGCAGGAACAGCGCGAGCGCGATCCCGCCGGAGGAGATCACGTGCAGGTGTCCGGCCTCGGTCACGCGGTAGGGCGCGTAGGCGAAGGCTGCCGCGGCCGCGGCGGCTCCGAGCTTGCGCAGCCCAAGCTCGCGGGCAAGCAGGTAGCAGCCGAGGAAGGCCAGCGACCAAGCGAAGAGGAACAGCAGGTTGTAGCGGACGAGCGCGGCGACGGTGCCCGAGCCGAAGAAGGCGGCCGGGCCGTAACCGAGCAGCGAGTCCGAGAAGGCGAGGCTCAGCGGGTGGGGGTAGAAGGCGTTGGCGTCGAACAGGTGCAGCGGCTGGTGCAGCATCGCGTGGCCGACCCAGGCGACCTGCCAGGCGGTGCGCACGGGGTCGCCGAGGTCCGGGGAGATGCGACTCGCCAGGTGCAGCACGAGCGGCCACGTGACGAGCACGGCGAGCGCGACGCCGGCGAGCATCGCCCACAGGATCTCGCTGCGCGCGAGCTGCGGCGAGGGCGCCCAGCGCCCAGCGCGCGGCGCCATGCGACGGCCGCGCGCGACGTCGTCGTCGCGCTCTTCGGTCGTGGCGACGCTGCCTGGGCGCACTGGCGAATCAGCCGGCGTGTGCGAGGGGGCGGGGACCCCGGTGCTCATCGTCTGCTCGTGTTCGCGACAAGAGGGATCGGCGCAGCATACGGGAGCGGTGAGCGACACAACGGAGCCTGGCGCGGGCGCGATCGGTCGCTGAGACGTTCCGGCGCAAGGGCCTGCGGCCAATCTGCCGTTCGGATCAGTCGATATGCGTCACACTGCGCTCGATGAAGATCCTGGTCCTCGGCGCGGGGGGCGTCGGTTCGGCGTTTGCCGCGATCGCGCAGCGCCGCCCATCGTTCGAGCGGGTCGTATTGGCGGACATCGCCCCCGAGCGCGTGAAGGCGGTCGTGGCCGCGCGGGGAGAGCCGGGGCGCTTCTCGGCCGAGCGCGTGGACGCGTCGGAGGAGCAGAGCGTGCTCGACCTGATCGGCCGCGTCCAGCCGGATGCGGTGCTGAACGCGTGCGACCCTCGCTTCAACGAGCCGATCTTCGACGCCTGCTTCGAGGCGAAGGTGACCTACCTGGATATGGCGATGACGCTGTCGCGCCCGCACGCGCAGCGCCCGTACGAGCTGCCGGGCGAGCTGCTCGGCGAGCACCAGCTCTCTGCGCACGAGGCTTGGGAGCAGGCCGGCATGCTGGCGCTCGTCGGCATCGGCGTGGAGCCGGGCCTGTCGGACGTGTTCGCCGCCTACGCCGCGCAGGAGCTGTTCTCAAGCGTCGAGGAGGTGGGCGTGCGCGACGGCGCCGACCTGGTCGTCGAGGGCTATGACTTCGCGCCGACGTTCTCGATCTGGACGACGATCGAGGAGTGCCTGAACCCGCCGCTGATCTGGGAGCGCGAGCGCGGCTTCTACACGACGACGCCGTTCTCCGAGCCCGAGGTGTTCGAGTTCCCGGAGGGCATCGGCAAGATCGAGTGCGTCAACGTCGAGCACGAGGAGGTCGTGCTGATACCCCGCTGGGTCGATTGCGAGCGCGTGACGTTCAAGTACGGTCTCGGCGACGAGTTCATCGACGTCCTGCGCACGCTGCACAAGCTAGGGCTCGACTCGACCGAGCCGGTGCGCGTGCGCGACGTGCAGGTGGCGCCGCGCGACGTGGTCGCTGCGGCGCTGCCGGACCCGGCGACGCTGGGCGAGCGGATGACGGGGCGCACATGCGCCGGAACGTGGGTCAGGGGAACGGGCGTCGACGGCAAGCCGCGTTCGACGTACCTCTACCACGTGGTTGACAACGAGCACACGATGCGCGAATACGGCAGCCAGGCCGTCGTTTGGCAGACCGCCGTCAACCCGATCGTGGCGCTGGAGCTGCTCGACGAGGGCGTGTGGAAGGGCAGCGGCGTGCTCGGGCCGGAGGCCTTCCCGCCGGGGCCGTTCCTCGAGCGGCTCTCAGAACTGGGCTCGCCGCATGGGATGAAGGAGATCTCACAGCAATGAGGGAGTCGGGCGGAGATGTCGAGGTGAGGCCGGCGCTTATGCGCAACGGCCGGCCGGCTGAATAGCCACTCGTTTCACCCGCCCGGCGGTCCCTGCGGCGGCTCCTCGCCCGCCTCGGGCGTCAGCAGGTGCACGCCGTGGGTGACGTGCTCTGCCCCCATCAGGTGTGTCGGCGCGCGCTCGACGGGCGCGTCGAGCAGGCCGGGCGGCGCCGTTTCGGTGCGACGCGAGAAGAACGGGCGGAAGCGAGGGCGCGAGAGCGCCATCAGGACGATGCCGAGGATCATGCCGATGCCACCGAACCAGATCGGCAGCGTCAGCCCGGCGTAGACTTTCCCTTCGGCGTTGGCCTTGTGGGCGTAGTAGGTGATCGCGTAGATGCCGATGCCGTAGAACATCAGCCCGCCGACGAACGGGGCCAGCCCGACGAGCACGAACTTGCGGACGCTACTGGTCAGCTCTCGCCGGTAGTACCACGCGCAGGCCAGGCCGGTCGAGCCGTAGTAGAAGCACACCGGGATGCCCAGCGCGACGACGGCGAGTTCGAGCACCGTTTCGGAGATCAGGATCAGCGGCACTGCGACGACGATCGAGAGCAGCCCGAAGCCCCAGGTCGACACGGTCGGCGTGAGGAAGCGGGGATGGATCTTGCCGATCACCGAGGGGATCGCGCCCCAATGCGCCATCGACAGGGTCGTGCGGGCGGTCGGGAGGATCGTCGTCTGCGTCGACGCCGCGGCGGACGTCAGCACGGCGACGATCAGGAACTTGACGCCGACCGAGCCGAGCACGCCCTTGCCGAGCGCGTTCAGCACGTCGCTGGCGTTTTCTTCGTTGGCGAGGAAGCTCGTGCCGTGGTAGGCCTGCGCGCCGGCTGAGACGACCAGGTAGATCAACACGAGCAGCAGCGTCGAGATCACGGCCGCCCGTCCAGGGCCCTCGTTGGCGTCCTCGGACTCCTCGTTGACGGCGACGCCGGAGTCCCAGCCCCAGTAGATGAAGATTCCCAAGAGCAGCGCGACGATCAGGTCGTGGAAGGGGATCGCGAACGGATTGAACCAGGAAGCCTGCGGTTCGATCGCGTGCGCGGGGCCACCGCTGTAGACGTCGACGAGCGCGACGATCGCGAAGATCGCGAGCATCGCGACCTCGAAGCTGAGCATCAGCTGCTGGATGCGGGCCGACAGCTCGATCCCGCGGTGGCAGATCCAGGTCATCAGCAGGATCCAGAGGATCGAGCCCACGAGCGCTGCGCCCGTGTGTGTTTCGGCCCAGCTCCAACCGAACAGCTTGAAGGTGTACGTGGCGGCGATGTAGGCGAGCGAGGCCATCACGAGCACGTCGGCGAGGAAGATCGCCCAGCCGTTGACCCAGCCGGCGCCGGGGCCGAACGCGCGCGTGGTCCACGCG
This sequence comes from Solirubrobacterales bacterium, assembly GCA_044446425.1. GTDB lineage: Bacteria > Actinomycetota > Thermoleophilia > Solirubrobacterales > Solirubrobacteraceae > Palsa-744. The sequence goes on from JBIOEW010000017.1 coordinate 16,126, forward strand.
AACGTCGTGCCCGAGTCGGGATCGGCCTTGTTCAGGTAGCGGTAGGCGAGCGATACGAGGAAGATCGGCACGAAGGCGGCCAACAGGACGCCCGGCGCATGCGTCGTCACGCCTGGGTCGGCGACGATGAACCCGAGCGTGGCCGCGAGTGAGTACGCCGGGGCGGTCGAGGCAACGCCGATGACGATGTTCGAGACGTAGCCGATCGCGTTGCTCTTCAGACCCTTGCTCTCGACCCGCCCCGTTGCGGGGGCCCCCGCTGCGACGGCACCTTCGCTCGCCATCGTGTGCTCCTCTCCGTCGTTTCGGATGAGTGGCTGCTGCCTAATGATGAAAGGTATGCCCCCGGCCGGTCACGGGCAATGGGCGCTTGTCCCAAAACGAACGAGGTGCCTTGTACGCTCTGTACAACGACCTCGGCGCTTCTTGACCGGGTACGTACTTGATAGGCGCCACGTGGCGCAGTACGGTTGTCCTGAGTGTCTATCGGCGATGGCCGGGCGCACCCGGCGCCGGCACAGGGAGTGGATGCAATGAGCGACTCCGCAGAGCTCGATCAGATGGCCGGTGCGAGCGCGAGCACGGCTGACTCGGACCGGCAGGGCGAGTCGACGGGGACGTCGTGGGCGCCGGGCCCGGCGGGCATGGCGCCGGCCGAAGACCCCGACCGCTTGCAGCAGTTGGCGCGGCGCAACCTATGGATGCACTTCACGCGGATGGGCTCCTACGACGAGCACCACGCGGTGCCGGTGATCGTGCGCGGCGAGGGCTGCTACGTCTACGACGAGCACGGCAAGCGCTACCTGGACGGCCTCTCGGCGCTGTACTGCGTCAACGCGGGTCACGGCCGCGCGGAGCTCGGCGAAGCGGCGGCCGAGCAGGCCAAGAAGCTCGGCTTCTACACGAACTGGAGCTACGCGCATCCGCCGGCGATCGAGCTGGCGGCGCGCATCGCGGGGCTGGCGCCGGGCAACCTCAACCGGGTGTTCTTCACTTCGGGCGGCTCGGAGTCGGTGGAGTCGGCGTGGAAGCTCGCGAAGGCCTACCACCGGGCGCGCGGCGACTCGATGCGCCACAAGCTGATCTCGCGCCACCTCTCCTACCACGGCACCTCGATGGGCGCGCTGACGGCGACGGGACTGCCGCCGCTGCGTGAGCCGTTCGAACCGCTCACGCCGGGCGGGGCGCACGTGCCGAACACGAACTCCTACCGCTGGAGCGAGGATCGCGACGAGCTGTGGGCGGCCGACGCGATCGAGGAGACGATCGAATTCGAGGGGCCGAACACGGTGGCGGCGGTGATCCTCGAGCCGGTGCAGAACGGCGGCGGCTGCTTCGTGCCGCAGGACGGCTACTTCCAGCGCGTACGCGAGATCTGCGACCGCCACGGCGTGCTCTTGATCTCAGACGAGGTGATCTGCGCATGGGGCCGGCTGGGCTACTGGTTCGGCTGCGAACGCTACGGCTATCAGCCGGACATGATCACGACGGCGAAGGGGATCAGCTCGGCATACGCGCCGCTCGGCGCGGTGATCGCGGGCGACCACATCGCGGAGCCGTTCCTGCACGGCAAGGAGTCGTTCGTGCACGGCTTCACGTTCGGCGGGCACCCGGTGGCGTGCGCGGTGGGGCTGGCGAACATCGAGCTGATGGAGCGCGAGGATCTGAACGGCAACGTGCGTGAGAACGAGGGCAGGTTCCGCGCGATGCTCGAGAGCCTGCGCGATCTGCCGATTGTGGGCGACGTGCGCGGCGCGGGCTACTTCCACGCGATCGAGCTGGTCAAGGACCAGCAGACGAAGGAGACGTTCGACGAGGAGGAATCGGAGCGCCTGCTGCGCGGCTTCCTCTCGGGCGAGCTGTACAAGCGCGGATTGATCTGCCGCACGGACGATCGCGGCGACCCGATCGTCCAGCTCTCGCCGCCGCTGATCGCGGGCGAGCAGCAGTTCGAGGAGATCGTGGCGGTGCTGCGGCCGGTGCTCAGTGAGGCAAGCGAGCGGATGGCGGCGTGGAGCTCACGGTCGAGAGCCTGATCGCGGAGCTCGGCCTGGAGCTGGCGAGCGGCCACGAGTCGGCGCATGGCCACGTTCGCTGGGTGCACAGCACGGAGCTCCAGGACCCGACGCCGTGGCTGCGCGGCGGCGAGCTGCTGCTGACGACGGGCATCCAGCTGAACGGGCCGAAGAGTCAGCGTGAGCTGATCGAGCGTCTCGCGGACCACCGCATCGCGGGCCTCGGCTTCGGCACGGGCTTCAAGCACAAGCGGCTGCCGGCGGCGCTCGTGACGGCGGCGCGCAAGCGTGGCTTCCCGCTGTTCGAGGTGCCGTATGAGCTGCCGTTCATCGCGATCACGGAGCGGGCGTTCGCGCAGCTGGTCAACGAGCGCTACGAAATGCTCCAGCGCAACATGGCGGGCGACGTGCTGGCGGAGGCGCTCGCGGGCCACCTCTACCCGGAGGATCTGCAGGCGCGGCTGCGGCCGTTCGGGATCGGCGAGCAGGCGGCGGTGCTGGCGTTCGCGCTGGAGGACCCGACGGCGGCGGCGGCGCCGCTGGAACGCGCGCTCGAGCACGAGCGCACGCACAGCCTGGTGGCGATCCGGGCGGGCCTGTTGTGCGCGGTGATCGACGCGACGGGCGTGGAGCCGGAGCAGCTCGCGCGCAAGCTGCGCGGTGAGCTGTGCGCGCGCTTCGGCGAGGTGCGCGCGGCGGCCAGCCGGGCGGGTGCGGCGCACTCGCTGCGGCTGAGCTTCCACGAGGCGCGCTGTGCGCTGGAGGCGGTGCGGCTGCAGAACGGCACCGCGCCGGAGGTGGCGACCTACCGCGACCTGGGCGCCTTCCAGCTGTTGCTTTCGCTGCAGGACGACGACGCGCTCTTGTCCTACTGCCGCGGCGTGCTCGGCCCGGTGGAGCAGGACGAGGGCGACTACGGCGAGGAGCTGTTGCGCTCGTTGGACGTGTTCATCGAACACAACGGCCACTGGGAGAAGGCGGCGGGGGCGCTGTTCTGCCACCGCCACACGCTGCGCTACCGCGTGCGGCGGGTGGAGCAGCTGACGGGCCGCGACTTCTCCAATGCGCGCGATCGCATCGAGTTCTGGCTGGCGTTGCGCGGGCGAGAGCTCGCGCGGTGATGATCTTTTTGATGAAGACGAACCGGCCGAGCGCCCCGGCGCGGCCGGGCACCACGGAGAAACGGAGCCGGCGGCGATGAGAATCGGCGTACCGAGCGAGATCAAGCAGGACGAGTACCGCGTGGCGATCACGCCGGCGGGCGTGCGCGAGCTGGCCTCGCGCGGGCACGAGGTGATCGTGCAGGCGGGGGCGGGCGAGGGCAGCGCGATGGACGACGGGCAGTTCGCGGCGCAGGGCGCGCGCATCGTGGCCGACGCTGCGGCGGTGTTCTCCGAGGCGGAGCTGGTGCTGAAGGTGAAGGAGCCGCAGGCCTCGGAGGTCGAGCTGCTGCACGCAGGGCAGACGCTGTTCACCTACCTGCACCTGGCGGCGGAGCCTGAGCTGGCGCGCGGCCTACAGCGCTCGGGGGCGACGTGCATCGCCTATGAGACGGTCGAGGACGGGGCGGGGCGGCTGCCGCTGCTTGCGCCGATGAGCGAGGTGGCGGGCAAGATCGCGACGCAGGCGGGCGCGTTCATGCTGGAGAAGCCGCTCGGCGGGCGCGGCATCCTGCTCGGCGGCGTACCGGGCGTGGCGGCGGCGACGGTGCTCGTGATCGGCGGCGGCGTGGTCGGCATGAACGCGGCGTTGATCGCGATCGGGATGGAGGCGGACGTGTTCGTGTTCGACCGCTCGATCGATCGTCTGCGCGAACTGGAAGTGGCCTTCGGCGGTCGTGCCTCGACGGTCTACTCCTCGACGCTTGCGATCGAGCAGATGCTGGGGCTGGCGGATCTCGTGATCGGCGCGGTGCTGGTGCACGGCGGGCGCGCACCGCACGTGGTCACGCGCGAGCAGCTGAAGCTGATGAAGCGCCACGCGGTGCTGGTCGACGTCTCGATCGATCAGGGCGGCTGCTTTGAGACCTCGCGCCCGACGACGCACTCCGATCCGACGTACGAGGTCGACGAGATCACCCACTACTGCGTGACGAACATGCCGGGGGCGGTGCCGATCACCTCGACGTACGCGCTGACGAACGCGACGCTTCCGTACGTGATCGAACTGGCGGAGCTCGGCGTGGAAGGCGCGCTGCACGCGAACCGCGCGCTGCGCGGGGGCCTCAACGTGCGCGCGGGCGAGATCACCCATCCAGCCGTGGCGGAGGCGCTCGGCGAGCCGGCGGTGAGCCTGTAGCTTGGACGCTCCGGACCGACCCAGACGCGACAGCCCAGACGACGCGAGGAGAGCAGCGAGATGGCAACGACCGTAGAGACCCTGAAGAACTTCATCGACGGCGAGCCGGTGGGCGCGGAGGGCGAGACCGAAGCGGTGCTGAACCCGGCGACGGGCGAGGAGATGGCGCGCGCGCCGATCTCCTCGGCGCAGGAGGTCGACCGCGCGGTCGGCGCGGCGCGGCGCGCGTTCGAGGGCTGGTCGCAGTCCACGCCGCGGTGGCGCTCGGAAGCGCTCTTGGCGATCGCGGCGGCGCTGGAGCAGCATGGCGATGAGATCGCGCGGCTGGAGGCGCTCAACGCGGGCAAGCCGATCGAGGCGGTCAAGAGCGACGAGATCCCGGTGGCGGTCGACAACTTGCGCTTCTTCGCGGGCGCGGCGCGCGTGCTGGAGGGGCGCGCGGCGGGCGAGTACATGGAGGGCTACACGTCGTTCACCCGGCGCGAGGCGGTCGGCGTGATCGGCCAGGTGACGCCGTGGAACTACCCGCTGATGATGGCGATCTGGAAAATCGCGCCGGCGCTGGCGGCGGGCAACACGGTCGTGCTGAAGCCGGCGGAGACGACGCCGATCACGACGCTCAGGCTCGCCGAGCTGACGGCGGAGATCCTGCCGAAGGGCGTGCTCAACGTGGTCACGGGCCCGGGGCAGCCGACGGGCGAGGCGCTGATCTCCCACCCCGACGTGGACATGCTCGCGCTGACGGGCTCGGTCGACACGGGCAAGCACCTGGCGCGCGCGGCGGCGGACACGCTCAAGCGCGTGCACCTCGAGCTCGGCGGCAAGGCGCCGGTGGTCGTGTTCGACGACGTCAGCCTGGAGGGCGCGCTGGAGACGATCGCGGGGACGGGCTACTACAACGCGGGGCAGGACTGCACGGCGGCGACGCGCGTGCTGGCGGCCGGGAAGATCTACGACGACGTCGTCGGTGGCCTCGCCGAGCAGGCCAAAGGTCTCGTGATCGGCGACACGCTGGCGCCGGAGACGACGCTGGGACCGGTCAACTCGAAGCGCCAGCGCGACCGAGTGGAGGGCTTTCTCGAGCGCCGCCCGGAGCGCGCGGAGATCGTCACGGGCGGCAAGCAGCCGGAGCGCCCGGGCTTCTACCTCGAACCGACGGTCGTGGCGGGCCTGGAGCAGGACGACGAGATGATCCAGCGCGAGATCTTCGGCCCGGTGATCACGGTGCAGCGCTTCACCGATGAGGAGCAGGCGATCGCGTGGGCGAACAGCACGCGCTACGGCTTGGCCTCGTCGGTGTGGACGCGCGACGTGGGGCGCGCGCTGCGTGTATCGCGCGCGCTGCGCTTCGGCTGCGTGTGGATCAACGACCACATCCCGCTCGTCTCGGAGATGCCCCATGGCGGCTTCAAGGAGTCGGGCTACGGCAAGGACCTGAGCGTGTACTCGCTGGAGGACTACACGGTGGTCAAGCACGTGATGGCCAACCTGCAATAGCGGGCTTATCCGATACGTAGTAACCCGAAGAAGAGCTCGGCGCAGCTCTGCTGAGCTTTGACGAGCCGATTACGCGTCGCATTTTCCGGCGATCCGACAGTTCATGCGCCCGGCGTCTCAGCTAACGTCGTGGTCTGTGAACGGTTCGATTCCGCCGGATTCCGAGCTCGGAGAGGCGCGGACTGAGGATGAGGCACGCACGGACGCGGGTTTACTTCGCGACTACGACATTCTGCGGCTGCGTGCGCCGAATCCCGGCCCGCTGACGCTCACGGGAACCAATACATGGGTGGTCGGCAGGCGCCCGGCATGGGTTGTCGACCCGGGGCCGCTGGTCGACGATCACGTGCGCAAGCTGATGTCGGCGATCGAGTCGCGCGGCGGATTGGGCGGGGTGGTGCTGACGCACGACCACGAAGACCACGCCGAGGCGGTGGAGACGCTCTTGGAAGTGCACCCGGCGCCGCTGGCGGCCGGCCGCGGCAACGCCGACATCGTGCTGGCCGAGGGCAAGCGCGTGGGTCCGTTCGAGGCGGTTGCGACCCCGGGCCACGCGCCGGATCACTACGCGTTCATCGCCGACGGAGCATGCTTCACGGGTGACGCGGTGCTGGGCGACGGCAGCGTCCTGATCTCGCCGCATCCGGGGGCTATGTCGGGCTACCTGCTGGCGCTCACGGGCCTGCGCCTGCGCGAGGACTTCAACGTGCTGTGCCCGGGTCACGGGGAAGTGGTGTGGCAGGCGCGGGAGAAGCTCGAGGAATACATCGGCCACCGCATCGACCGTGAAAACAGGTTGATCCTCGCGCTGAACGAAGGGTTGCGCACTGTGCCGGACCTGCTCGCGGCGGTCTGGCCGGAGGTTCCCGAGGAGCTGCGCCCGGCGGCCACGGCGACGCTGGCGGCGCACCTGGACAAGCTCGAGGACGAGCAGATCCTGCCGCGCGGCGTGCAGCGCCCGAGCTTCGATTTCGACGAGTGGTGAAAGCCGTGATCGGCTAGACGAAGCGGGGGTAGAGCGTCATGCCGCCATCGACGAACAGCGTCGCGCCGGTGATGTAGCCGGCCTGATCGCTCGACAGCCAGGCGACGGCGCGGGCGACGTCGCTGACGTGGCCCCAGCGGCCGAGCGGGATCTCGCCGACGACCTTGGCGCTTTCGGCGGGGTCTTCGAGCACGGACTGGTTGATCGGCGTGTCGATCGCCCCGGGGCCGACGCTGACGACGCGGATCCCGAGCGGCGCGAGCTCCTTGGCGATCGACTGGGTGAACATCATCATGCCGCCCTTGGAGGCGCAGTAGTGCGAGAAGCGCTCCCAGGCGATCCGCTCGTGAACGCTGGAGATGTTCAGGATCGTCCCGGGCGATTTCTCGGCGTGCATCATCCGCGCGGCCTCGCGCGCGCAGAGGAAGGAGCCGGTCAGATTGACGTCGATCACCTTCTGCCAGGCGTCGAGCGGCATCTCGAGCAGCAGGTGCTGCTGCTCGAGGCCGGCGTTGTTGACGAGCAGGTCGACGCCGCCGAAGGCGTCCTTGGCTTCGCCGAAGGCGCGCTGCACGTCCTGCTCGGAGGAGACGTCCATCTGCACGGCGAGCGCTTTGCCGCCGCCGGCGCGGATCTCCCCGACCATGCGCTCGGCCTCCTCAGGCGCGGCGAGGTAGTTGACGGCAACGGCGGCGCCGTGTGCGGCGAGCTCGAAGCAGACGCCCTGGCCGATCCCCGAGTCCCCGCCGGTGACGAGCGCGCGGCGGCCTTGCAGCAGGCGCGCGTCGTCGGGGTGCGGTGTGAAGATCGACTCGCTCAAGGTGCTCACCCAGCAGCCTACCCCGCTACCGTTCTCGCAGATGTCTCGGCGCGTTCCCCCTCCGGCCCGGCGTGCGCGCAGCTCAGCTGACGCCGGCAGCGCCGGCGCCGCCGGCGCGACAGCCGGGGCGAAGCCCGCGAGCACAGCGGCCTCGCGGAGCTTCGGCAAAGCCTCTCCGTTCCCGCCGATCGCCGACTACGGCTTCCTCTCGGACTGCCACACGGGGGCGCTCGTTGCCTCCGACGGCTCGATCGAGTGGATGTGCATGCCGTACTTCGACTCGCCGTCGGTCTTCGGCGCGCTGCTCGATCGTGGCGCGGGAAGCTGGCGCGTGGGTCCTTATGGGGTGTACGTGCCGGCCGGCCGGCGCTATGTCCCGGGCACGAACATGATCGAGACGACGTGGATGACGCCGCAGGGCTGGATCCGCGTCGTCGATGCGCTGGCGATGGGCGAATGGCACGACAACGAGCACGGCTCCAGCCACACCCGCCCGCCGACGGACTTCGACGCGGACCATCTGCTGGTGCGGATGATCGAATGCATCCAGGGCCAGGTCCAGGTCGAGGTCGTGTGCGAGCCGATGCTCGACTATGGCGCCACACCGGCGGAGTGGAAGCGGGTCGAGCTCCACAGCGATGCCGAGGAGCCACCCAATGCACACGACGCGCTCGCGATGGATGCCTCCGACGGCCGCACGATGTTCAGGCTGTACAGCGACATCCGCATGGGCATCGAGGGCAACCGCACGCATGGGCGCCACACGATGGCCGAGGGCGAGAAACGCTTCTGTGCGATCTCCTGGACGGAGGCGCGGGGCGGTCCGCACACCGCGCAGGAAGCGCAGGAGATCATCAAACGCACGGGACACTTCTGGCGCAGCTGGCTGGCCGAAGGCACCTATCCGGACCACCCGTGGCGCAAGCACCTGCAGCGCTCGGCGCTGGTGCTCAAGGGGCTGACGTTCATGCCGACGGGCGCGCTGGTGGCCGCGCCGACGACCTCGCTGCCGGAGACGCCGGGCGGCGAGCGCAACTGGGACTACCGCTTCTGCTGGATGCGCGACGCCTCGTTCACGCTGTGGGCGCTGCACGCGCTGGGACTCGACTGGGAGGCCGACGACTTCATCGAGTACGTCGCGGAAGTGCCGCGCAACGAGGACGGCTCGCTGCAGATCATGTACGGCGTCAGGGGCGAGAAAGACCTCGAGGAGTCGACGCTCGAGCACCTGAAGGGCTACGACGGCTCCGTCCCGGTGCGAATCGGCAACGGCGCCTACAACCAGCGCCAGAACGACGTGTTCGGCGCGGTGCTCGACTCGGTCTACCTGCACTCCAAGCAGCGCGATCACATCCCGGAGCGGCTGTGGCCGGTGCTGATCGACCAGGTCGAATGCGCAGCGGCCGTGTGGCGCGAACCGGACCAGGGCATCTGGGAGGCGCGCGGCAAGCCCCAGCACTACGTCTCCTCGAAGCTGATGTGCTGGGTCGCGCTCGATCGCGGCGCGCGGCTTGGCGAACGGCGTGGGCACGACGACCAGGCCAAGGAATTCCAGGGCATCGCCGACGAAGTGCGCGCCGATCTGCTCGAGCACGGCGTCGACTCGCGCGGCGTGTTTCGCCAGCACTACGACACCGACGCGCTCGACGCCTCGACGTTGCTGATACCGCTGCTGCGCTTCCTGCCGCCGGATGACGAACGCGTGCGCGCGACGGTCTGCGCGATCCGCGACGAGCTCACGGAAAACGGGCTCGTGATGCGCTATCGCACCGAAGAGACCGACGATGGGCTCAGCGGCAAGGAGGGCACGTTCCTGATCTGCTCCTTCTGGCTGGTCTCGGCGCTGTCGGAGATCGGCGAGGACCGCGAGGCCGAACACCTCTGTGAGCGGTTGCTGTCCTACTCCTCGGCGCTCGAGCTCTATGGCGAGGAGCTCGAGGCCTCGAGCGGGCGCCACCTCGGCAACTACCCGCAGGCGTTCACGCACCTGGCGCTGATCAACGCGGTCACGCACGTGATCGCGGCGCAGCAGCGCTGAGCGTAGGTGGGCCGGGGCAGGGCTGCCCCGGGCGGCTCCGATCCCGGCTGCTCAGTAGCCGGGATCGCCGGGGAGCAGCACGCGCGCGACCTCGCCTTCGAGGAAGACCTTGGGCTCGACGGGCTGGACGTCGCGCCGGCGCGCGTGCTCGAGCAGCTCGCGCACGGAGGCGAAGCCGCTGAGCTGTTCGAGGTGCTTGATCGTGGGGAAGACGAGCTCGAGCCTGCCCTCGCCGTGCGCCTGCAGCGCCTGCTGCGGCGTGAACCAGGCGAGGTCGATCACCTCCTCGCCGTCGACCTGCGGCTGCTGGCCGGCGGGCAGCGGGGCGAGGAAGAAGTGGGTGTCGAAGCGGATCTTCACCTGCGCCGGCGTGATCCAGCGCGAGAACTTGACGAGCGCGTCGGGGTGCTCGAGGACGATCGCCGCCTCCTCGCGCAGCTCGCGGATGGCGGCAGCTCGATGGGCCCGGTCGCCGGCGCCCTCGTGAGCGTCGACGGCGCCTCCGGGAAACACCCACACTCCGCCCATGAAGCGGGCCTTGGGCGTACGGCGCACGAGCAACACCTCGAGCAGGTCGTGCTCGCCGCGCAGCAGGATCACGGTCGCCGCCTGGCGCGGCTCGGTCACCGGCCCCGGGTTGTACTCCTCGCCGCTCGTCGCGCTGCGCAGCTCGGCAGGCGCGTCGCTGCCTCGATGGCCGCTCTCCCCGTGCGAGCTCATCCGCTGACCCTACCTGCCGCTAGTCTTTGGCGCATGAGCACCGACACGAAGACGCTGCAGCGATGGATCTGCGAGTCCTGCGGCTTCATCTACGATCCCGACGAAGGCGACCCCGACGGCGGCATCCCGGCGGGCACCGCCTTCGAGGACATCCCCGACACGTGGTTCTGTCCGGTGTGCGGCGCTCGTAAGCGTGAGTTCGTGCCATATGAGGACTAGGCCGGTCTGAGCAGCTCAGCGCAGTTGCTCGCGTTCGACCGCGAGCACGTGTGGCATCCATATGGCTCGCTCACGGGGGGGCCGGCTCCGCTCCCGGTGGCCTCGGCGCAGGGCGTGCGCCTGGAGTTGGCCGACGGGCGCGAGCTGATCGACGGGATGTCCTCGTGGTGGTGCGCGATCCACGGCTACCGCCACCCGGCGCTCGACGGCGCCGTCACGAGTCAGCTCGGGCGGATGGCGCATGTGATGTTCGGCGGGCTCACGCACGAGCCGGCGGTGGCGCTTGCACAGCGGCTGCTCGCGCTCGCACCGGATCAGCTCGACGCGGTGTTCTTCGCCGACTCCGGCTCGGTGTCGGTCGAGGTCGCGATCAAGCTGTGCTTGCAGTTCCAGCGCGCGCAGGGGCACCCCGAGCGCACGCGGCTGCTCACGGTCAGGGGCGGCTACCACGGCGACACGTTCGGCGCGATGGCCGTGTGCGATCCGGTCGGCGGGATGCACAGCATGTTCACGGGGGTGCTCGCCGAGCACGTCTTCGCCGAGCGCCCGCCCGACGGCTTCGATGCGCCGCTCGACGAGCGTTGGGCGGAGGGCGTGCGCCTGCTCGCCGAGCGCCACGCGGGGGAGCTTGCGGCGATCGTCGTCGAGCCGGTCGTGCAGGGGGCCGGCGGTATGCGCTTTCACTCGCCCGCCTGCGTGAGGCTGCTGCGCGAGCTGTGCGACGAGCACGGGCTGTTGCTCGTGCTCGACGAGATCGCCACCGGCTTCGGGCGCACGGGCGCGCTGTTCGCGTGCGAGCACGCCGGCGTCTCGCCCGACGTGATGTGCGTCGGCAAGGCGCTGACCGGCGGCTACATGACGCTCGCCGCGACGCTCTGCACGCGCCGTGTGGCCGACGCCGTATCCGACGGAGAGGGCGGGGGTCTGATGCACGGGCCCACGTTCATGGCCAACCCGCTCGCCTGCGCCGTCGCGCTGGCCTCGCTCGAGCTGCTCGAGGGCGGCTCCGGCGAGGTCGCGAGCATGGCCGAGCCGGCCGAGGCGAACACGGGCGGGGGTGGCGGCGGGGGGTCGGGCGCGAGCTGGCGCGAGCAGGTGTCGGCGATCGAGCGCGCACTGCGCGAGGGCCTGACGCCGGCCCGTGAGCTACCGGGGGTCGCCGACGTGCGCGTGCTCGGGGCGATCGGCGTGGTGCAACTCGACCATCCCGTGGCGATGGCCGCCGCGACCGACGCAGCCGTCTCACGTGGAGTCTGGCTGCGGCCGTTTCGCGATCTGATCTACACGATGCCGCCGTACGTGATCGATGAGCACGACCTGGCTCGCGTGTGCGACGCGATCCTCGCCGCCGCCAGGAGCGGTTGAGGTCGTGGCCGCGCGCCAGCAGCGTGTGGCACTGATATACACGACTCACCTTGAGTCTGAGAGTGGGCGGTCGGGCGAGAACGGGCATCAGCCCGAGTCGCAGGACGACGGTCGCGAGTTCGAGCGCTTCAGGGCGCTGACGAAACTACTCGTACACACGCCCAGGCCGGCGAAGTAGCCGCTAGTCGACCTCGGCGTCTGCAAGCTCCTCCTCCCGGGAAACGTTCTCCCAGGCTTTCTCGACCACTTCCTTGAAGGTCACTCGCCCGGTCGCGTGCCGCTCGTGGTCTGCCCCTTTGTGCATGTGCTCCTCTGGGTTGTGGGAGTGGTCGCGGTCATAGCCCCAGACCTCGAGGCCGTCGCGGATGAGGTAGTAGGAGTACTCCTCGCGATGAATCCCGGTTCCGACCACGACGATCGACTCGTAGAAGCTCAGAAAGGTACGCTCATCAAGCGTGACACGACCGAACATGATCCCCCTCTCACCATCTGAGCCGGCCTCCTCGGCGAACATGTCGGAGATGTCTCCATCTGGGACGAGCGAGAAGTCGTGGAACTCCCGCTCGCGTGTCTGGAAGTACTCGTAAACATCCATGCACAAGCAATCTTACGGCTGAGGTCGAAGAGATACTGGACCTTGCGATCGCTTACAGGGTCTGGTTCCCGTGCCCGCGCCGCGGGCCCGCACGGGCTGATGAAAATGCCGCAGCTTGCTGGAAGCGGGGGCTATTTCCTGTCAGCTATTAGGCAAGCTCAAGCTCGCGCTCGACGCGCGAGGCGAAGCCGCTGCCGCTAAGCCGAAGCCACGTCCGATAGAAGCCTGCCCATGCCTGCCGGTGGAACATCGGGACAGACTGGACGTTCGGACCATCGATCTCGTGTTCGGCATAGAAGTCCGCCGAGGGAATCGAGTAGCCGCGCTCAAAGGTCTGAAGGATGCGCTCAATCGCGGCGGCGTTGTAGTAGCGCTTTTCTATCATCGGTACCTTCCCGGGACCTTTTGCTTCGACCATCGAGTCTCGCTGCTTGAGCATCTTGCTGCATGCATCGGACAAAACGGCACGATAACGCAGTTATCATGCTATGTCGATCGTTTAGCCGTCAAAATGATCGTTTTGCAGGGATGTTTGCGGGAGACATCGCGATCGTCGTCGGCCCTGGAAAGGCGGATGCCCGTCGTTCAGGCGCGGCGCGAGGCTCTTCATTCAACCGCGGTCAGCGCTACATACGTCAGCTGCCACGACTGGCGGCCAGCGCAACCTGGATCAAGCGCTTCTTGGACTAAGCACTTCTGTTCGCCGCTTGCAGGTCATGCCGATCGACTGGCGGGCTGCCGACGAGTACGAGCATCTTCGTGACGAGGCCGAGACGCGTATCTCCGCTCGAGATCCTGATGACTGGCTTACCCTCGCGCTCGCCATCGCGCTGGATATGCCTGTCTGGTCGCAGGACAAAGGGCTTCGTCGAAGCTGGCGTCCAAGTCTTCACCACCGGGGAGCTGCTCGATTCACTGCGCGACAACCGAAGCGGCTAGTGCAGCGAGCGGTTTTGCCGCTCAGGCTGGCCGCGCCGAGCCGAAGCGCGCGATTCGCGCGATCAGGCCCAGCCTGAGCATGCTCGCCGGCGGCAGTTCGCGGCTGCCGATCCGCTCGAACGCCTGGCGCACGACGCTGTCGCGCGCCGCCGCGCGGTACAGCCGTCGCTCGATCGCGTTGATCGGCCGTCCGCTTGAGATGTCGCTGATCATCAGGTGGTGGGGCAGCAGGCGCTTGCGGTGCAGCTTGCGGTAGCGCTCGAGCGCCGCGTCGAGTGCCTCACCACCGCCGTCGAGCGCATCGGCAGTCTGCTCGACGAGCCACTCGGCGCTCTGGAAGGCCCAGCCGCAGCCGACGCCCCACAGCGGGTCGCCGGCCAGCGCGGCGTCGCCGACGAACGCGACGCCGGGACGCGCCGCCGGTCGGTACACGTTCGGCAGGTCGAGCTTGCCGAGCAGCTTTCCCTCGAGCGTCGCCTCGCGCATGTCCGGGCCTTCGGGCAGCGCGCGCAGCATCCTGTTGTAGGCGCCGTGCAGGTCAGCCTGGAAATCTCCCAGGCGGTCGCGGTGGGGCGCGACGAGCACGACCGTCAGCCCGTCCTCGTTGGGGAACGTGTAGGCCGCGTCGGGGTCGATCAGCCACATCTTCGAGCGCTCCGTCGCCGGGCGCAGGCCGCGCCAGTAGCCCCAGTAGAAGAAGCGCCCGTGCGGCTTGACCCGGCCGGGGACGCGCGCCCAGCGCGACACTTTGGAGTCGCGCCCGTCGGCCGCTACGACCAGCTTGCAGTGGATCTCGCGGCGCGCGTGCGAGCGGTCTTCGATCTGCACGCCCGCCGGCCGCGCGCGGCCGAGCAGCCCCGTCGCGGTCCAGCCCGCGATCAGCTCTACGCCCGGCGTCTGGGCGGCGAGCTTGCGCAGCAGCGGGTCGAGCGTGCGCCGCGTCACGCTGAAGCCGTACGGGGCGTCCGGGCTCGTGCTGATCCAGCCGCTCGGCGCCGTCCACACGTCGACCCCGTTGTGCACGGCGCCACGCTCGTCGAGCAGCGGCGCCAGGCCGAGCCGCTCGATCGTCGGCGTCGCGCTCGACTGGATGAAGTGCGTGCAGACCGTCTTGTAGGCCTCCGGCGATGGCCTGCGCTCGATCAGCGCCACGCGCGCGCCGCGCTGGGCGTATAGGCGGGCCGCCGTGCACCCGGCCGTGCTGGCGCCGACGATCGCGACGTCGAAGTGCTCGTCGTGCGAGCCCGTGCTCATCGCCGGGCGAGCCGGGCCTGCAGGCGCTGGAGCGCGACCATCCCGCGCTCGGCCGTGCTGCCCGGCGGCGGCACGATGCCGAGCTGGCGGGCGACGTCGTTCATGTCGTAGTAAGCGCGGTACAGCACGATGCGCCCGTCGCGCATCGTCCAGTGGTCGATCCCCTCGACACGCATGCGCTTGCCCGTCGGGGCGAAGCCCGGCGGGTCGATCGTGCCGCGGTGGGTGCCTTCCATGTACCACGACCAGAACACCACGTCGCCTGCAACGGCGAACGACGGAGGATCGGGCTCGCCGAAGCGCAGGTCCGGGAAGGCGCGGAAGCTCGTGCGCATGAACTCCTGCACCTCCGCCACGCCCCGCGCCGGCGCCGGCAGCGCCGGGTCGGCCCAGACGACGTCCTCGCTCACGAGCTCGGCGATCGCGGCCGTGTCGCACGCGTTCCACGCGGCCTTGTAGCGCGCCGTGAAGTCGCGCAAGTCGAGCGGAACGCCGCTGGCGGGCGCGCTGACGGCCATCGCTCAACCATAGCCCTCCGGCCACCCGCCGCGCAAGCCCGTCCGTCGGGTCGCTCAGGCCGGCTGTCGCGCCGCGCCGCGCCGGCCCAGCCAGCGCTGCCATGGAAGCGCGCGGCCGATCCGCGCGAGCTCCGCGAGCTCGGCGCTCTCGGCCCGCGCCAGCGTGTCGACCTCGACGCAGCCGAAGCGCCGGATCGTCTCAAGGTTGGACCGCTCCAGGCGCGAGGGCTGCTCCGGCCAGGGCGTGATCACGGCGGCGCGCACGTCCAGCCCGTAGGCGCGCGCCGTTTGCAGCGTCAGCAGCGTGTGGTTGATCGTACCCAGCCCCGGGCGCGCCGCGATCAGCAGCGGCAGTCGCAGCGACACGGCCAGATCGCACACCGTGAAGTTCTCGGCCAACGGCGAGAGCAGTCCGCCGACGCCCTCGACGATCAC
Organism: Solirubrobacterales bacterium; assembly: GCA_044446425.1. Lineage (GTDB taxonomy): Bacteria > Actinomycetota > Thermoleophilia > Solirubrobacterales > Solirubrobacteraceae > Palsa-744. The sequence goes on from JBIOEW010000017.1 coordinate 31,824, forward strand.
CGTCGTGCCCTCGTGCTTGGCCGCACGCACCAGCTCGGCGCCCGCCGCCAGCAGCGTCTCGCGCTCCAGCGGCTCGCCCTCGATCTCCGCCGCCAGCAGCGGTGAGGTCGCCGGGCCGTAGCGCAGCGGCGCGACTTGCTCGGCCGCCATCCCTGCTGCTGCCGCCAGCAGCTCGTGGTCCGCCGGCCAGCCTGCGCCGTCTGTCGGCGGCTCGGCAAGCCCCGTCACCGCCGGCTTGTGCGCCCTGACCGGCTCGCCTTCGGCGGCCATCGCTGCGAGCAGCGCAGCGCTCAGCGCCGTCTTGCCGACACCCGTGTCCGTGCCCGTGACGAACAGACCGCGCATCTGACGTCTTGTACTCGAAGCGCTCAGGCCGCGTGTGCGACGGCGCCCTCGCGCTCGCCGTCGAATGGCGCGCTCGCGCCGTTCGAGTCCGCCTGAGCGGGCGCCGGCGGGCGCCGAGGGCGGGGCGCCTCGATGTCGAACGGCGCCGCCGGGGGCGGGGTCTCGCCGCCGCGCGCCGCCGTCGTCCGCTCACGCTCGCTGCGATCATCGCGCTCCAGTTCCAGCCCCTGCGGCTCGGCCGCCGTCTCGGGCTCCGGCGGTGAGCCGAGCTCGCTCGGATCGAGGCCGAGCTTGCGCGCCGCGCGCGCCAGCACTTCCGCCGCCAGGCGCATGTCACTCGCCGTGTGTGACGCCATCGCCGCCAGGCGCAGGCGCGAAGTTCCGGCGGGCACCGTCGGCGGGCGGATCGCCTGTGCGAACACGCCCTGCTCGATCGCAGCCTGGCACAGGCGCATCGTGTCGTGCTCCTCGCCGACGATCAACGGCACGATGTGCATGTCGCCTTCGGGCACCTGGAAGCCCTCCTTCGCGAGCGAGCGGCGCAGCGCACGCGCGTTGGCCGCCAGGCGCTCGACGCGGTGCGGGCGCTGTTGCAGCAGCTCGAGCGCCGCCAGCGCCCCCGCCATCGACGGCGGCGCAGGCGCCGTCGAGAAGATGAACGAGCGCGCCGTGTTCAGCAGGTAGCGGCACGTCTCCCTATCGCCGCACACATAAGCGCCGTAGGAGCCGAGCGACTTGCCGAGCGTGCCCACGATCGCGTCGACCTCGCCCTCCAGCCCGGCCGCCGCCAGCGCGCCGCGTCCGTCCGGCCCATACGTGCCCACCGCGTGCGCCTCGTCAACCACCGTGCGCGCGCCCGAGGCCTGCGCCAGCTCGACGATCTCCTCAAGCGGCGCCACGTCGCCGTCCATCGAGAAGATCGAGTCGGTCACGATCACGCGCCCGCCATCGCCGTCGCGGCGCCCGCCGTGGTGGCGCATGCTCCACAGCAGGTGTTCGACGTCGCGGTGGCGATAGACGACGACCTCAGCGCGCGACAGGCGGCAGCCGTCGACGATCGAGGCGTGGTTGAGCTCGTCCGAGAAGACCGTGTCGCCGCGCCCTGCCAGCGCTCCGATCACGCCAAGGTTGGCGAGATAGCCCGAACCGAACAGCAGACACGCTTGGCGCCCCGTGAAGTCGGCCAGACGCTCCTCCAGGCGCCGGTGAACCGTCATCGTCCCCGAGATCAGTCGCGACGCGCCCGCGCCGACGCCCCAGCGCATCGCCGCCTCGGCCGCCGCCTCGCGCACCTGCGGATGGTCGGCGAGGCCGAGGTAGTTGTTCGAGCAGAGCAGCAACACCGGCTGCCCGTCGAGCAGGACCGTCGGGCCCTGCGGACCCGAGACCAGACGCAGGCGGCGGCTTCGGCCGAGGCGCTCGAGCTCGGCCAGGCGGTCTTCGAGCTCTGCCGTTCCCGTCTCCCCATGCATTGCGTCGTGCCCTCCCCTTGCTCGTAGGTCGCTCAGCCGCTCGCCACCGTCGTGGGCGGAGGCTTGGCGCCGTCGCCGGCGCCTCCTCCGTGTGCGCTCACCCCGTCGCGAGAGCGGTTCGGCGCCCCGTCCGGGCGTGGCGGCACGAGCCGCTTGGCGCGGAAGCGCAGCTGGCTCGACGGGTCCCACAGGCGGATCTTCAGCGCCTCGCCGGCTGTCTCAGGAGCGGCTTCGCCTGGAGCGTCCGCCGCGTCGTCGAGCAGTCGCTCGACGACGTCAGGTGTCTCGCCGGCGAGCCAGCCCGAGCGGTTGTCCGGCCGCGGGTTTGACGCGTTGTCCGGCTGGCGCGCGACGTTCAGGCCGAGCTCCTCGAACATCTCTCGATCCGTCTCCGGGTCGTTGCCGAGCGTCGTCAGGAAGTTGCCCATCATCACGCCGTTGATGCCCGCCTGCACGGCAACCTGCTGCAGCTCACCGAGGTTCTCCACGCGCCCGCCACACAGGCGGAACAGCGCCTCCGGCAGGATCAGGCGGAAGATCGCGATCCACTTGACCGCCTCCCACGGGTCCATGTACTCGCGGTCGCCGAACTTCGTGCCGGGACGCGGGTTGAGCATGTTGATCGGCACGCTCGTCGGGTCGATCGCGGCCAGCTCGAAGGCCATCTCCACACGCTGCTCGCGCGACTCGCCGAGGTTGAGGATGCCGCCGACGCAAGTCTCCAGGCCCGCCTCGCGCACCGCGTCGATCGTGCGCAGACGGCCCTCGTAGCGGACCGTGCTCGTGACCTCGTCGTAGTAGGACTCGGCCGTCTCCACGTTGTGGTGCACGCGCTGCACTCCCGCATCCTTCAGTTCCTGCGCGCGCGCCACGCTCATGTGGCCGATCGAGGCGCAGCGCTTGAGGTTCGTGTGCTCGGAGACCAGCCGTACCCCCTGCAGGTACTTCTGGAAGTCGCGCTTGGAGAGGCCCTGGCCCTGTGTGACCATGCAGAAGCGGTGCGCGCCCGCCGCTTCTGCCGCGCGCGCGTGTTCGAGGATCTGCTCGGGCTCCATCATCGCGTGCAGCGGCGTCTCGGCCTCGGCGAAGCGCGACTGCGCGCAGAAGCCGCAGTCCTCGGCGCAGCCACCCGACTTTGCGTTGACCAGCGAGCACATGTCGGTCGAGTCGCCGAAGCGCTCCACGCGGGCGCGCCAGGCGCGCTCGATCAGCGCTTCGATCTGCGCGTGGCCCTCCAGCTCGCCCAGCCTGAAGGCCTCCTCGCGGGTGATCAGAGGCGGCATGCGCCGCAGGTTATGGAGCCTTGCGGACGCTACTGGCCGCGCCAGCGCGCCGGGCGTTTCTCGGCGAAGGCGCGCATCCCCTCGCGCATGTCCTGCGAGGCGAACGACGCGCGGCGCAGCTCGATCAGCTCCTCTTCGATGTCGGGCGCCAGCTCGCCCTCGGCGTCGAGTAGCGCTGCGATCACGCGCTTGTTGCCACGCTGCGACAGCGGCGCGTTCCCGGCCAGCTCCGCAGCCAGCTCCAGCGTCAGTCTCTCGATCTGCTCGGGCGGCGCCACGCGCGTGACCAGGCCCCAGGCGAGCGCCGTCGAGGCGTCGACGTAGCGGCCGAGCAGGAACAGCTCGCGCGTGCGCGCAGCGCCGATCGCGTCGATGAAGCGCCGCAGGCCCGTGTGCGAGTACACCAGCCCCAGCTTCGCCGGCGGCATCCCCAGCTTGATCCCGTCCTGGGCCACGCGCAGATCGCACGCCAGCGCCAGCTCCAGCCCGCCGCCGATCGTGTGCCCCGGCAGCATCGCAAGCGTCGGGTAGGGGAAGCGCTCGAGCGCGTCGATCGCTTCCGTGAAAGGATGCGCCACGAGCTTCTCCGCGCGCTCTTCGAATTCCTCCGCGGGGATCTCGCCGATGTCGTACCCCGCCGAGAACATGCCGCCCGCGCCTGTCAGCAGCAGGCAGCGCGCCGGCGGTGCGCCCGCCGCGCTCGCGTCCGCACTCGACAGCTCCGCGAGCGTCGCCGTGATCGCGTCGAGGATCGGGTGGTCCAGCGCGTTGCGCTTGGCCGGGTTGGAGATCGTCAGACGGACGATGCCCTCGCCGGGCTCGTCGATCAGGAGCTTGCCGTCTGCCAGCTCGCGTGAGGTCGCGCTCGTGGACACCGCGCCGACAGGCTATTGACTCAGGCTGCTCGCCCGCGGGCCGAAGCCGCGCGAGGGGGCGCTACCCGAGCGCCACCAGCTACTCGAGCGCCACCAGCTACTCGAGCACGACCAGCGTGTCGCCCTCGCTGACCGCTTGGCCCTCCTCGCAGAGGATCTCCGCGACCTTGCCCGAGTCCTCCGCCTCGACCGGCATCTCCATCTTCATCGACTCGAGGATCGCGACCGTGTCGCCCTCCTCGATCTGGTCGCCCACCGCGCACTCGATCTTCCACACTGTGCCGGTGATGTGCGCCTCCACTGCAGACATTCACGAACCTCCAGACCGTCCAGATCGCCGATCGTCGCTGACCGCCGGGACAATAGCCTTCGCGTACGACGGCCGGCGATGCTGATCGTGGCGCCGTGCGCGAGAGGCCGCACGTGATCGATCGTCAAATCTTCATAATCGTCACCGCCTACAACGAGGCCGACTCGATCGCCGCGACGCTCGATGCGCTCACGCGGGCCTTCCCGCAGGGGCGCATGCTGCTCGCCGACGACGGCTCGACCGACGCGACCGCGAGCATCGCCGCCGCGCGGGGCGCGCACGTGGTGCGCAGCGAGCGGATGCTCGGCAAGGGCGAGGCCGCCACGCTCGCCGCGCGCGAGGCGCTGAGCAATGCGCGTGCGCAGGGAGGTGGGCGAGAGTCTGTCTTCGTGCTCTGCGACGGCGATCTCGGCAGCTCGGCCGGCGAGCTGGCGGTGCTGGCCGAGGCCGTCGTCCGCGGCGACGCCGACCTCGCCGTCGCCGCATTCAGGCGGCGTCTCGGCGGAGGGGTCGGCCTCGCGCTCGGCTTCGCCCGCTGGGCCATTCGACGTCGCTGCGGTCTGCGCACGATCGCTCCGATCTCCGGCCAGCGCGCTTTGAGCGCCGCTGCGCTCGCCGACGTGCTTCCCTTCGCGCACGGCTTCGGCATGGAGGTCGGGATGACGATCGACGCCGTCCGCGCCGGCCACAGCCTCAGCGAGCTCGAGCTCGAGCTCGAGCATCGCGCGACCGGCCGCACGCTCGCCGGCTTCCGCCACCGCGGCGCCCAGCTGCTCGACTTCGCGCGCGCGTATGTGTCGCGTCGTGGCGGGTAGGCTCGCGCGCGGATGATCCTCGCAATCGACCAGGGCACGACCGGCACCACGAGCATCGTCTTCGACGAGCAGGCCGAGCCGATCGGCCGGGCCTACAGCGAGCTCACCCAGCACTTCCCCCGTCCCGGCTGGGTCGAGCACGATCCGCGCGAGATCTGGGACGTGACCGCCGCCGTCGTCGCCGGTGCGCTCGACGATGCCGGCGCGCGGCCCGGCGATCTCGACGCGCTCGGCATCACCAACCAGCGCGAGACCGTCTGCGTGTGGGACCCCGACAGCGGCGAGCCGCTGCACAACGCGATCGTCTGGCAGGACCGGCGCACCGCCGGGCGCTGCGACGAGCTGCGCGCGGACGGTCACGAGCCGCTCGTGCGTGCGCGCACAGGGCTCGTGCTCGACCCCTACTTCTCGGCCACCAAGATGCAGTGGCTGCTCGAGCACGTCGACGGCCTGCGCGAGCGCGCCGAGCGCGGCAGCGCCGTGTTCGGCACCGTCGACTCATGGCTGATCTTCAAGCTCACCGGTGAGCATCTGACCGACGCCACCAACGCCTCGCGCACGCTGCTCTACGACATCGCCGCCCGGCGCTGGGACCCCGAGCTGCTCGAGCTGTTCGGTATCCCCGAGCGCGCGCTGCCGCGCGTGCTGGCAAGCGCAGGCCCCTTCGGCGAGACGCGCCCAAGCGCCCTGCACGGGCACGCCGTCCCCGTCTGCGGCGTCGCCGGCGACCAGCAGGCCGCGCTGTTCGGTCACGCCTGCCTCGACCCCGGCATGGGCAAGAACACCTACGGCACCGGCTCCTTCGTGCTCGTCAACGCCGGCTTCACCGCGCCCGAGCCGCCGCGTGGGCTGCTCGCCACCGTCGCCTGCGGCGTCGGTGAGTCGCGCGCCTTTGCGCTGGAGGCTTCGATCTTCGTCACCGGCGCCGCCGTGCAGTGGCTGCGCGACGGGCTCGGCATCATCGAGCGCGCCGAGCAGACCGAGCAGCTCGCCGCCTCGCTGCACGGCAACGATGGCGTCTACTTCGTCCCTGCCCTGACCGGCCTCGGCTCGCCGCACTGGGACGCCCACGCGCGCGGCACGATCGTCGGGCTCACGCGTGGCAGCTCGCGCGCCCATCTCGCGCGCGCCACGCTCGAGGCGATCGCCTACCAGACCGTCGACGCCGTGCGCGCGATGCAGCCCGCCCTGCCCGAGCCGCTGTCTGAGCTGCGCGCCGACGGCGGCGCCAGCGCCAACGGCTGGCTGATGCAGTTCCAGGCCGACGTGCTCGGCGTGCCCGTCGTGCTCGGCCGGCTCGCCGAGGCGACTGCGCTCGGCGCCGCCTATCTAGCCGGCGTCGGCGCCGGGCTGTGGAGCATCGAGGACCTGCGCCGCGGGCACGGGCGTCTCGGCGGCGGCGCCTCGCGGACGTACGAGCCGCGCATCGGCGAGGACGAGCGCGCAAGCCTGTTGGCCGGATGGGGCGATGCGCTGAGCCGGGCGCGCGCGTAACCTTGCGAGGGATGGGAGGTAAAGCGCTCAGATGAGCGATCTCGCCCCGATGCGCGAGCAGGTCTATTCCGACCCGCGCCCCAAGGAGTACTTCGACCGCTTCCACGAGCGCGCGCGCACGCGCGAACCGGACTGGGTGTACGAGCTGGTGCGCGTGCTGACCTCGCTGTACGCCTACACCTTCCTGCGCGCGCGTTCGATCTCCAGCGAGAACGTGCCCGGCAACGGTGCCGTGCTGCTTGCGCCCAACCACTTCTCCTTCATGGACCACTTCCTGATGGGCTGCTTCATCCGCCGCAAGGTGCGCTTCATGGCCAAGTCGCAGCTGTTCAAACGGCCGATGCAGTTCATCTACACCCACGGCGGCGTGTTTCCCGTGCGCCGCGGCGCACGCGATGACGACACCTTCATCACCGCCGAGACGATCCTCGCCCGCGGCGGCGCGATCACGATGTACTGCGAGGGCGGTCGCTCGCGCACCGGCAAAGTCGCCGAGCAGGCCAAGCGCGGGATCGGACGCCTCGCGCTCGAGACCGGCGTCCCCGTCGTGCCGATCGCGATCTACGGCTCCTCGCGCGTGCGCAACTGGAAGCGCCTGCAGTTCCCGCGCGTGACCGTGCAGTACGGCGAGCCGATCCGCTGGGAGCCGATCGAGCACCCCACGCGCGAGCAGCAGCAGGAGGTCGCCGATGAGATCCTCGTCGAGATCCGCAAGCTCTACGCCGGCCTCGAAGCGCACGGGCGCAAGGGCATCCTGCGGCGGCTGCGCGAACAGCGCGGCAGCATCGACGGTACCGTCGCAACGCGCGGGTAGGCTCAAGCGCGGGTGACAGATCGACTCGACGTGGGGGCGGTGATCCGCCGCGTATTCGACATCTACGTCGAGCAGTACCCCGTGCTGCTGCCCGCCTCCGCCGTCGTGTTCGTGATCACCGGGATCGTCTCCGCGCTGCTCGTCGCCGCGGCGCCCGGCCTGGCGCTGATCGCGCTGCTGCTCAGCCTGATCGCCGGCACGCTGTTCACCGGGATGGTCGTGGAGCTGGTGTCCGACATCGAGGACGGGCGACGCGACCACAGCGCCGGCGAGCTGCTGCGCGCGGCCACGCCCGTGCTCGGGCAGCTGATCCTGGTCGGCATCGTCGCCGGCATCGGCATCGTGATCGGCTTCGTCCTGATCGTCGTGCCCGGCCTGATCCTGATCACGATCTGGTCGGTCGCCGCGCCGGTCGTCGTGCTCGAGCGACCGGCAGGCGTGCTCGCCGCGCTCGCTCGCAGCCGCGAGCTCGTGCGCGGCAACGGCTGGCAGGTGTTCGGCGTGATCTTCGTGCTGTTCTTCCTCGTGATCGTCGTCAGCTCCGGCGTCGAGCTCGCAGCCGATTCGGCGGGCACCGGCGCCGGCATCGTCGCGCGCGTGATCGTCGGCATCCTCACGGGGCCGGTCTCCGCGCTGGCCGCGGCGGTGCTGTACTTCGACCTGCGCGCCGTCTCGGGCGAGCGCGCGGCGACCGACGTCCCCGCCGCCGGAAGCCCGCCGCCGATCTCCTGACGAGCGCGCCCCATTAGGGTGCGCTCAGCATGGCGGAGATCGATCTGACCGAAGTGCTGCGTGCCGGACTGCTCGACGGCGTGGCGATCGCGCTGGCCCACGGCGGGGTGGTGGGCTCGGGAGGGTCGGCGGCCGTCGGGTCGGCGGCATTCGCGGTGGGCGCCGCCTGCACGGAGCTCGGCGCGGTCGTGCATGAGCTGCCGCTGATCTGCAGCGGGCAGCCCGAGGCGGACGACGCGGAGCTCGACCGCGCGCTCGCCGCGATGCCGCCCGGGGTGGGGGAGGTGCGGATGCTGATGGTCGACGCCAGCGGGCTGTTTGCACGCCCGGCCACGGAGGCGAGCCATCGTGCAGGCGCGCCCGGCGTGGCCGGCGGCGATCGGCCTCGCGCGCACGCGGATGCGCTGATCGCCACGCTCGAGGCGAGCTGGCGGGTGACGCGCGCTGTGGCCAACGCCGCCTTCATCCCGCGGCAGGCGGGCGGGCGCATCGTCTACCTGGCTCCGCCGACCTCCGCCGTTGGCGATCGTCGCGAGCTCGACGCGCATGCAGACGCCACTCGCGCCGGGCTCGAGAACCTCGCGCGCACGCTCTCGATCGAGTGGGCGCGCTACGGCATCGCGCCCGTCACGATCGCACCAGGGCCGCGGACGAAGCCGGGCGAGCTCGCCGGCGTCGTTGGCTACCTCGCCTCGCCCGCCGGCGACTACTTCTCCGGCTGCCAGCTCGACCTCAGAGGCCCAGGTTAACGGAGCGCGGAGCTGTGCGAGCTTTTCCGCGCATTGATAGCAATGGTATGTACCGCGTATATACCAATGGTATGTACCGCGTATATACCATTGCTATCGCAGTCCGCTGGAGGCACATCGCTCCCCGCTTCTTTAATTCTCGTGGACCCCCAACGCGCCGTGTTCACGTATCCCGCGTCGGATCAGCCGGTCATCCCCCCGAACAGCCCGCCGGTCACGTGCAGCGTCTGGCCGTGCACGTAGTTGGACCATGGCGAGCAGAGGAAGAACACGCCACCGGCGGCCTCCTCGGGCGAGGCCGGACGCCCGAGCGGGATCAGCATCGAGGCCATCTGGCGCATCTGCTCGGGGATGCCGAGCTGGATCTTCTCGCCGTCCTTCTCCATCGTGTTCTCGTCGACCTTGGCCTGCGTCAGGCGCGTGTCGATGAAGCCGAAGGCGACGGCGTTGACGTTGACCTTGAACTGGCCCCACTCCTTGGCGACCGTTTTGGTCAGGCCGACGACGCCGGCCTTGCCCGCCGAGTAGTTGGCTTGGCCGGCGTTGCCGAACGTACCCGAGGTCGAGGAGATGTTGACGATCTTGCGGAACACCTCCTTGCCTTCCTCGCGCTCTTGCTTGGCCGGCTCGCGCAGGTGCGGCGCGGCGGCGCGGATCACGCGGAAGGGGACGATCGTGTGGATGTCGAGCATCGCCTGGAAGTGCTCGTCGGACATCTTGTGGATCGGCGCGTCGAGCGTGTAGCCGGCGTTGTTGACGATGATGTCGATCTTGCCGAACGAGTCGACCGCCTTCTGCACGAGCTCATCGGCGGCACCCGGCTTGGTCAGGTCTCCGGCGTAGACGGCCGTCTCGCCGTCGATCTCCGAGGAAGCCTGCTCGGCGATGTCTCCGTCGAGGTCGTTGATCAGGCATTGCGCGCCCTGCGCGACGAGCAGCTCTGCCGTTGCACGACCGATCCCGCGCGCCGAGCCCGTGACGATGGCCGACTTGCCGTCGAGTACTCCCATGTTCGTTCCGTCTCCTTGTCGTTTGAGGTGCGCCGGAGGTTATCCGAGCGCCCCTGTCAAGGAGCGATGATGTGGCCGAAGTCCTGCGTGTAGATCGCGCCTGCCTGACCGTGCGCGAGCGAAGCGAGCGGGTGTGGCGAGACGCCGATCCCCGTTTCGCTGAAGGTCGCGTCGAGGATGTTCGCGCGGTGGCCCGGCGAGGCCATCCAGCTCGCCACGATCGCCTTGGGCGTGGCCATCCACAGCGTCGCCCACGCGATGTTCTCACCGACTGCGTAGCCGACGCGCGAGCTGAAGATGTAGCCCGACGCGCGCATCCGCGAGAGCGGCGTGTCGCCGTGGCGCCCGTCGTGTTCGAAGTAGTCGCCCGCCGACATGTCGATCGAGTGTCCCTGCGCCGCGAGCTCCAGGTGCGCGTTGGGTGCCAGTGCGGCCATGCCGTGGCTGAGCCGTTCGCGGTTGACCAGGCACAGCGTGGCCGTGCGGATCAGCGCCAGGTCCCGGCTGGAGGGCCACAGCTGCGTGTTCGGGCAGACGCCGTTCTGCGGCACCGGTGCGAGAGTTGCCGCTTTGTGCCGATGCGCGCCGTGCCGGCGAGCGGAGTGGCGGCGGCATCTGGCGTTGCGCCTGACGCGGTGTTTGCCGCCTTTCGTGCCCGGCGTGCCGACCGTGTGGAAGCTGGCGCGCCTGGCGCAGCCGCGACGCCGATGGACATGCGCGGGTGGCGAGCTTGCGTGGTTGGACGCGCCTTTGACAGCATGATGCCCGCTCAGCGTGGCAGCAGGCGCGGCGCTCGAGGCGATCGCACAGCAGAGCACGCACAGCGTGAGCAGCGCAGCGCCGACGGCTGCGTGCAGTAGATGACGACGGATGGCGTCATAGGTTCGGCGACCAATTGCCACACAGCCGGTATCGGAGGCGACGCCGGCTCACGTGAGTGGGTTTGCGTGGCTTGGACGAGTTTTTGCAGGCCTCAGAGCGCGAGCACGCGCCCGAGGATCTCGCGCATGATCTCGTCGGTGCCGCCGCCGATCGGGCCGAGGCGGGCGTCGCGTGCGGCGCGCTGCACCCAGTACTCGCGCATGTAGCCGGCGCCGCCGTGGATCTGCAGGCACTCGTCCATCAGCTCATAGCAGGCGCGCTGGGTCAGCAGCTTGGCCATGCTGACCTCCTTCAGCGGCTCCTCGCCGGCGACGAAGCGGCGCAGTGCGTCGTAGGTGACGCAGCGGCAGGTGTAGACCGAGGTGGCCATGTCGGCGAGCTTGTGGCGGATCGTCTGATGGCCTGAGAGCGAGCGGCCGAAGGCCTGGCGCTCGCGCGCGAACTCGGCCGTGCGCTCCCAGGCGATCTGCATCGCGCCGACGGCGCCGAGCGCCATCGCCAGACGCTCCCACTGGAAGTTGGCCATGATCAGCTTGAAGCCCTCGTTGAGCTCGCCGAGCAGGTTCTCCTCGGGTACGAACACGTCCTCGAAGGCGATCGTGGCCGTGTCGGAAGCGTGCCAGCCGAGCTTCCGCAGCTTCGACGAGCTGACGCCCGCGCCGCGGTCGACGATCAGGAACGAGATGCCGTGGTGGCCGCCCTCGCGCCCTCCGGCACCCGTCACAACGGCGGTCACGATGAAGTGCGCGCGCACGCCGTTGGTGATGTACGTCTTCTCGCCGTTGAGCAGGAAGCCGCCGTCGACGCGCTCAGCGCGCGTACTCAGCGAGGCCACGTCCGAGCCGGCGCCGGGCTCGGTGATCCCCAGTGCCCCGATCCGCTCGCCGGCGATCGCCGGCACGAGGTAGCGCTGCTTCTGCTCCTCGGTGCCGAACTTCCAGATCGGCGGCGTGGCGATGTTCGTGTGCGCGCCGAGTCCCGCCGCGGTCCCGCCCGAGCCGATCCGCGCCATCTCCTCGCACAGCACCGACTCGTGCAGGTAGTCGCCGCCCTGCCCGCCGTACTCGGTCGGGTACTTCAGCCCCAGCAGTCCCTGCTTGGCGAGCTTGGGAAAGATCTCGTCGGGGAACCACTCGTCCTGCTCCCACTGCGCCGCGTGCGGCGCCAGCTCGCGATCGATGAAGCCGCGGATCGACTGTCTCAGTTGCTCGTGCTCGGCGGAGAAGGGGGGTGTGAGAGGGCTCATGGAATCCAGCCTCAGGCCAATTGGTAATCTGATGGTATGCGAGTTGCCATTGATGGGGTGGGGCGGATCGTGATCCCGAAGCCGATGCGAGACGCGTTGGGGATCGACGGGCCCACGGAGCTCGAGCTGATCGAGCGGGATGGAGCGCTCGAGCTGACCGTGCCGTACATAAAAGCCCACCTCGAGGAGCGCGACGGCTTCACGGTGATCGTGCCCGATGAGCCCGTGCCTACGTTGACGACCGAGATGGTTCGCGAAGCGATCGAACGCTCGCGCCGTTGATCGCGCCCGACTCCAGCGTGCTGATCCCGGCGCTTGCGAGCACTTACGAGTGGCACGAGCGGTGCCTCGCGGCGCTGGCAGGCCGCTCGCCACGGCTGATCTCGCACGTCGCGTTCGAGACGACTTCGGTGCTCAGCCGGATGCCCGAAGGGCTTCGAATGGCTCCGGTGGCGGTGCGCGACGCGATTGATCGCGACTTCCCGGCTTCGTGGCTCGCGCTCGACGCCGACGGCCAACGGGCCTGCCTGCGCCGCGCAGTCGACGCCGGCCTGCGCGGCGGCGCGCTCTACGACGCGCTGATCGCTGCGACTGCGCGCGAGCACGGCGCGACGCTGCTCAGCGCCGACCGCCGCGCGCGGGAGGCCTACGAGGCGATCGGCGTCGACGTCTCCTACATCGAGTAGTTCCACTCGGCGATCGGCCTACAGCCCGTAAGAGCGCCCGATCACCTCGAGCATGATCTCGTCGGTGCCCGCGCCGATCCGGTTCAGGCGCATGTCGCGCCACACGCGCTCGATGTTGTACTCCTTCATGTAGCCCGCGCCGCCGTGGATCTGGATGCACTCGTCGGCGACTTCGCAGGCCACGCGCGCGGCGTGCAGCTTGGCCATCGAGATCTCGCGCACCGGGTACTCGCCGTTGGCGAAGCGCCACGCCGTCACGTACACGAGCTGCCGCGCCGACTCGATTTTGGTGGCCATCTCGGCGAACTTGTGGCGGATCACCTGGAAGTGGCCGATCGCTTTGCCGAACGCTTCGCGCTCTTTGGCGTATTCGAGCGTACGGTCGAAGCACTTCTGCGCGCCGGCGACGCAGCCGGCGGAGCCGATCATGCGCTCGCCCTGGAGCTCCCACATGATGTGGTAGAAGCCCTTGCCTTCTTCGCCGAGCATCGCCGACGCCGGCACGCGCACATCCTGGAAGGCCAACAGCGCCGTGTCCGAGGCGTGCATACCCATCTTCTGTAGCTTCTTCTCGCGGATCACGCCGGGCGCGTCCATCGGCACGAGGAACAGCGTGAAACCGTCGTAGCCCGCGTCCGGATCGGTCTTCGTCACGAGCACGATCACGTCCGCGCGGTGGCCGTTGGTGATGTACGTCTTCGAGCCGTTGATCACGAATTCGTCGCCGTCGCGTATTGCACGCGTCTTGATCCCCGACACGTCCGAGCCCGCGTCCGGCTCGGTGATGCCCAGCGAGAGGATCTTCTCGCCCTTGATCGCCGGAACCGCCCATTCCTGCTTCTGCTCCTCCGTGCCAAATGCGAGGATCGGCGGCATCGCCATATCCGTCTGCACCGCCACGCCCATCGCCAGGCCGCCGCAGTTGGCGTTGGCGATCGCCTCCGCCAGCACCATCGCCGAGAAGTAGTCGCCACCCTGCCCGCCGTACTTCTCCGGCTTGTCCAGGCCGAGAAAGCCGAGCTCGCCCATGCGCTGGAAGACCGAGTCGGGGAACGTCGTCTCCTCCCATTCCTCCGCGTGCGGTGCCAGCTCCTTCAGCGCGAAGTTCGTGATCGACTCGCGCAGTTGTTCGTGCTCGTCGGTGAAGATGAAGTGCTTGCGTGCTGCCTGGAAGTCCGGCTTCAGCACGCTCTCGGCGGTCGCGGCCATCTCGGGAAGTCTCCTTGTCTCTGGTCTCGGTGCAGTTTCTGTGGGGTGCGTTCGGCGCGTCGGCTCGGCGCTCGCGGGCGAGCGGTGAGCCCGCGTAGACGCTAACGCAGCGCGATCGAAAAGTAAACAGTAGAGCTTCTTACTTTCTGCGCGGACAACCTCGCGTACAGCGGCGCGCGGGCGGTGAGGTGCTCAGGGCGAGATGTCGGCCCGCGGGTCAGGTAGCGATCCGTGGCTACATCACGAGATCCGGCGGGGCGCCCGGCGGGAGATCGTCCGGCGGGAGCTCGACAGTAGGGCGTCCTGCGTCGCTACGCGCGATGTGCAGCCGCCATTGGTATCCGCGCACCTCCGCCGGCTGCGCGATGGCGACAACTGCGAGGCCCGCGTCGGCGAGCGCCTGCTGTAGCCATTTGCGGTCGTAGTAGACAGCAGCCGGCGGGTAGTCTGCGTCGATGTAGAGCGAGTTCCGCGCGCCGCCGAGCGGCGGGAAGTCCTGCTTCTCGAAGAGCAGGAAGCTCGCGTTCGCGATCCCGTCCACTCGCAACACCCTCGCCATCTCACCGAGATAGAAGGAGATGTCGCGCTCGAGGATGTGGGTGAACACGGAGAGCGCCTCGAACAGCGTCACGCTCGCGTCTGCGACGGGCAACGCAAGCGCCTCGGGCTTGCCCTCCCCGGGGTTGACGAGCGGATCGCTGACGTCGTGATGCAGGAAGGTGAAGGCCGGCGCCGCGGGCTGGAGGTTCTGCTGACACCACGAGATCATCTCCGGGTGCAGGTCGAGACCGACGTAGCGCCGAGGGGGAGGCTCCTGGAGGATCAGCTGTCGCGCGACACGGCCGCAGCCGCAACCGAAGTCGAGCACGGACTCGTACAGCTCGGCCGGCACATCTGGATAGACGAGCGCACGTGTCGGATTTTCGTAGCGCTCATCATCCCTTGGTCCAACCCAGCCCCTGAGCTCGGCCGGCGGCAGCGGCAGCCGGGTGTGCTCGACGGGCGTCGCTCGGCGAGAATCGCTGATCCACCTCACCGGCGCCAGAATAGTCGCCCGCGCGAAGCGTGCAAGCGGTGGCGAGAAGTGTCAGCCGGCGGGCGCACGCTGCGTCTCGCCCACTTCCTGCTCGGCTGCGAGCGCCGTCGCGATCGCCTGCGCTCGATCGTGCGTGCCGAGCTTTGCGTGGATGCGCTCGGTGTGCTTGTGCACTGTACGCGGGCTGATCCCCAGCTCGGCTGCGATCGACTGCGTCGTGCGCCCGCGCGCGAGCAGGCGCAGCACCTCCGACTCGCGCGGGCTCAGCCCCTCGCGCGTGCGCGCTGCCGCGATCTGCGGGACCGGATGCAGAGTGAACAGTAGAGCTACCTACTTCCGACTCGCCAGAGATCGGGTTAGGATGCGCCGATGACCGCCGATGACCCGGTCCTCTACGCGCTTGACGAGCAGGGCGTAGCGACGATCACGATGAACCGGCCCGACACGCGCAACGCGCTGTCGGCCGAGATGCTCGCCGGCCTGATCGCGGCTTTCGAGCGCGCCCGCGGGGAAGACGCGGCACGCTGCGTCGTGCTCGCCTCCTCGCACGAGCGGACGTTCTCCTCGGGCGCCAACCTCGGCGGTTTCGCGGCCGACACGCCGCTCGTAGAGCGCCACTTCGGCTCCGAGCGCTTCGTCGGTCTGTTCAAGCTGATCGGCGAGCTCGGCAAGCCGACCGTCGTGGCCGCCGGCGGCCACGTGCTCGCCGGCGCGCTCGGCATCGCGCTGGCATGCGACTTGATCGTGGCCTCCGAGGACGCGAGCTTCGGCACGCCCGAGATCAACGTCGGCACCTTCCCGTTCATGATTATGGCGCTGATCTACCGCAACGTGCCGCGCAAGAAGGCCAACGAGCTGTTGCTGCTCGGCGAGCGCTGGAGCGCGCAGGAGGCGCTCGCCGCGGGGATCGTCAACAGGGTCGTGCCGGCCGCCGAGCTCGAGGAGGCCGTGCGCGAGTGGGCCGTCAAGCTGGCCGGCTCCTCGCCCGTGATCATGCGCCTCGGCAAGGAGGCCATGCGCCGCCAGCTCGACATGCCGCTGGACGAGGCGCTCGACTACCTGCGCGCGCAGCTGACGCTGGCGATGTCGACCGAGGACATCGTCGAGGGCGTCAGCGCGTTCTTCGAGAAGCGCGAGCCGCAGTGGAAAGGACGCTGATGAGCACAACCGAGAAGCCGCCTGAGAGGACCGGCGAGCCGGCGGCGAAGGGCTCGCTGCTGCGCCCGCTCGTCGAGGACCTGCATGCCCGCCGCGAGCAGATCAAGCTCGGCGGCGGCGAGGAGAAGATCGCCCGCCAGCACGCCGCTGAGAAGCTGACCGCACGCGAGCGTCTGGCGTTGCTGATCGACGAGGGCACGTTCACCGAGCTCGGCATCCACGGGCGCCCGCACTTCGCCCAGCGCGCGATGGAGGGCAAGGTCGCGCCGGCCGACGGCGTGATCACCGGCTACGGCAAGCTCGACGGCCGCCTGGTCGCCGTGTGCGCGTACGACTTCACCGTGATGGCCGGCTCGATGGGGATGACCGGCGAGCTGAAGGTGACGCGCCTGCGCGAGCTGGCGCTGACCAAGCGCATCCCCTTCATCTGGCTGCTCGACTCCGCCGGCGCGCGCATCCAGGAGGCCGTCGGCTCGCTGTTCGCCGGCTCTGGGCACCTGTTCCGCGAGGAGGTCGTGATGAGCGGCGTCATCCCGCAGATCGCCGCGCTGATGGGACCCTGCGCGGCCGGCACCGCGTACATCCCCGGGCTGGCCGACTTCGTGCCGATGGTCAAGGGACGCGGCTCGATGGCGCTTGCTGGGCCGCACCTCGTGCGCGCGGCCGTCGGCGAGGACGTCACGCAAGAGGAGCTCGGCGGCTCGCGCGTGCACTGCCGCAAGTCCGGCGTCGGCGACCTCGAGGTGGCCGACGACGAGGAGTGCATCGAGCGGATCAAGCAGTACCTCTCGTTCATGCCGCAGAACTGCGAATCGAAGCCGCCGATGCGCGCGAGCGAGGACCCGATCGAGCGCGGCGACGAGGAGCTGCTCGACGTGCTGCCCGAATCCAACCGCAAGCCGTATGACATGTACGAGGTGATCCGCCGGATCGCCGACGACGGCTTCTACTTCGACATGAAGCCGCAGTGGGCGAAGACGATCATCACCTGCTTCGCGCGCTTCGGGGGACGCCCGGCGGGCATCGTCGCCAACCAGCCCAAGCAGCTCGGCGGCATCCTCGACAACGACTCGGCCGACAAGGCCGCGCGCTTCGTCAACCTCTGCAACGCCTTCGGCATCCCGCTCCTCTTCCTGATGGACGTGCCCGGCTTCATGGTCGGCACGAAGGTCGAGGCGGCCGGAATCATCCGCCATGGCGCGAAGATGCTCTACGCCGTCGCCAACGCGACCGTGCCGAAGGTCACGGTGATTACGCGCAAGGCCTACGGCGCCGGCTACTACGTGATGAACGGCCGCGCCTACGAGCCCGACCTGATCGTCGCCTGGCCGAGCGCAGAGATCAGCGTGATGGGCGCCGAGGGCGCCGTCGAGATCGTGATGCGCAAACAGGTCGAAGAAGCCGAGGACCCGGAGGCGAAGAAGGCCGAGCTGATCGAGGCTTACCGCAAGATCATCGACGTCTACATCGCCGCCGGCAACGACATGATCGACGACGTGATCGACCCGCGCGAGACGCGCCTGACGATCTGCCGCGCGCTGGAGATGGCCGAGGGCAAGAAGATCGAGCGTCCCTACAAGAAGCAAGGAGTGGTACCGGTATGAGCCTCGACGATCCAGTCGTCATCACCTGCTCGATCTCCGGCGCGATCGCCAACCGCGAGCAGTGCCCGGCGATCCCGTACACGCCGGCGGAGTACGCCGCCGAGGCGCGGCGGATCGTCGACGAGGGGGGCACGATGATCCACATCCACGCGCGCAAACCGGACGGCACGCCGAGCTATGAGATCGAGGACTTCCAGGCGATCACCGAGGCGATCCGAACCGAAGTTGGCGACGCGGCGATCATCAACTACTCGACCGGCACGATCGGCGTGCCGCTGCAGAAGCGGATCGAATACCTGCGCGCCTGCCGGCCGGAGGTCGCGGCGCTGAACATGGGCTCGATGAACTACGCCAAGTACTCGCGCTCGCGCAAGGGCTTCGTCTTCAGCATGGTCTTCCAGAACCCGTTCGAGGAGATCGTCGAGCTGCTGGAAGCGATGAACGAGCTGGGTATCAAACCCGAGCACGAGTGCTTCGACCTCGGGCATGTCGGCAGCCTCGCGCCGCTGATCGACATGGGCGTGCTGAAGACGCCGCTGCACGTCGACTGCGTGATGGGCGTCGTCGGCGGCGTGCCGCCCACCGCGCGCAACCTCGCCGCGATGGTCGAGAACATCCCCGAGAACGCGCCCGGCGTGCCGCACTCGCACTGGGGCGTGATCGGCGTCTCGCGCGACCAGTGGATGCTCGTCTCGGCGGCGCTCACGCTGGGCGGCTCGATCCGCGTGGGGCTGGAGGACAACCTGTATCTGCCGAGCGGCGAGATGGCCAAGTCCAACGGCGAGCTGATCGCCAAGGCGCGGCAGATGACCGAAGACGTCGGCCGCCGCCCGGCGACAGTTGAGGAGGCGCGCGCCGCGCTCGACATTCCGCAGCGTGGGGCGGATGCCGCGTCGGGGTCCGGCGCGCCGGCCGCCGAAGGCGCCGCCGCATGAGCCTGCCGCTGCAGGGCATCCGCGTGCTCGACCTCTCGCGCCTCTTGCCCGGGGGCTTCTGCTCGCTGCTGCTCGCCGATTTCGGAGCGGACGTATTGAAGGTCGAGGACACCGGCATGGGCGATTACATCCGCTGGTCGCCGCCGTACTACGAGGGCGCGCACGAGAGCGCGCGCTCGGCGCTCTTCCTCTCGCTCAACCGCAACAAGCGTTCGATCCGCCTCGACCTGAAGAACGAGCGCGGGCGCGAGGCGCTGCTGCGCCTGGTGCGCGAATCCGACGTCGTGCTCGAGTCCTTCCGCCCCGGCGTGCTCGACCGCCTCGGCGTCGGCTACGAGCGGATGCGCGAGGAGAACCCGGGGATCGTCTACTGCGCGATCTCGGGCTACGGCCAGGACGGATCCAAACGGGGCGCCTCCGGGCACGACATGAACTACCTCGGCTTGATCGGGCTGCTCGGACTGACCGGCGAGCGCGGCGGAGAGCCCGTGCAGGCGGCCGGGCAGATCGCCGACCTCGGCGGCGGCGCGCTGATGGCCGCGTTTGGCATCCTCGCCGCACTGCGCGAGCGCGACGGCGCCGCACCCCGGCCGGCCATCCCGGGCCAGCTCGCTTGCGCCGGGCAGCGCGGCTCCGGCGAAGGCCAGATAGTCGACGTCTCGATGGCCGACGGCGCGTTGTCGTGGCTGGCGATGGTCGCCGCGACGTACTTCGCCGACGGCAACGTGCCGTACCGCGGCGAGCTGCCGCTCGCCGGTTCGCTGATCTGCTACCGGCCGTACGAGTGCGCTGACGGTTGGGTCACGCTCGGCGCGCTCGAGCCGAAGTTCTGGCAGGGCTTCTGTCGCGGCGTCGGGCGCGAAGATCTGATCGCGGCGCAGTTCGAGCGGCCCGGCTCGTCGGCGCACGAGCAGGTGCAGGTGATCTTCAAGGCGCGCACGCGCGAGCAATGGGAGGCGTTCGCGCGCGAGAACGACTGCTGCCTGGAGCCCGTGCTGGAGCTCGACGAGGCACTCCGCTCGGAGCTCGTCGCCGAGCGTGAGATGGTCGTCGAGATCGACCAGCCCGGAGCTGAGCGCGCCGTGCGGCTGCTCGGGGTGCCGGTCAAGCTCGGCCGCACGCCGGGCGATCATGGGCGCCTGCCGGGGCCGGCGCTGGGTGAGCACACCGAGCAGGTGCTGCTGGCGGCCGGCTACAGCGCGCAGGAGGTCGCCGAGCTGCTCGCCGACGGGGCCGTCGCCGGCGCAGCCGGCGAGGCGCATCACACCTCCTTCCAGGTGTGATGGGGCCCGCCGCGTCGGAGGAGCGCCGCCTGCTGAAGATGAGCGAGCTCGCCGAGCGCTCGGGCGTGAGCGCGGGGACGATCCGCTACTACCTGCGCGAGGGGCTGCTCGGGGTGGGCGAGGACATCGTCAGGACCTCCCGCAACATGGCCTACTACCCGCCCGAGTACGTCGAGCGGATCGAGCTGATCAAGCGCCTGCAGGAGAAGCGCTACATGCCGCTGCGCGTGATCAAGGGCACGCTCGAAGAGGACCCCGGGCGCGTGCACGCGCTGATCGAGCTCGAGGACCGCATCCTCGAGCGCGCGCTCGCCGGCGCTGAGGATTCCCGACGCGTGTCGCTGAAGGCCGTCCAGCAGCGTTACGAGATCCCGCGCAACGTGCTCGACCGGCTCGCCGAGATCGGCGTGCTGACGCCCAACCGCAACGGCTACGACCAAGACGACGTGAAGATCATCGAGGCGATCGCGAGCTTCCGCGCAGGCGGCTACGAGGAGGCGCTCGGCTTCACCGTGTACGACACGCTGCGCTACCGCGAGGCGCTCGAGCCGCTCGTGCAGGCCGAGGTGCGCGCGCTGTTGGACCGGCTCGCCGGCGAGGTCGAGGTGGAGCGGGCGATGGAGATCGTCGCCGCCGGGGTCGAACCGCTGCGCGAGCTGCTCGGCGCGATGCACTCCAAGCTGCTGCTCGCCGAGCTGCGCAGTCAGCGGGCGCGCGGCGCGGGCTGACGGCTGCGCAAACGGCGCGCGTCAGCATTCGAGACATTTCCTCGCCACGGGGTCTCATCAAGCGAACTGTAGTCGTGTCGTAAGGTAGACCACGTAGACAGTCTGTGATGGTGCTTGCTACCTTTGTAGGCAGACATGGCTCGCATTCTGCGTCTCATTCTCGAAGTGCCTGACGGTGTCACGATCAAAGTCGAGGGGATCGAATCTGCGACAGACGCCCGAGAGATGAGCGCCGGGGAAGCTGTGCGCGACTATTGGCAGCATTATCTGAGCAGCAACAGCCGCAAGATCTTCCTCTCGGCCGCGCGCATCGAAGAGCGGCGGGGCCCTGGATTCACGCTGGAGGACATCGCCACTGATCTGAGGCTTGATTACAAGAGGGTGCGCAGCTTCCACCGCACAAGCGGTCGAGCAGCGAAGAAATGGCGCGAGGAGAAGGGGGTCGAAGCCCCAATTCGGCTCGATGAAGTCGAATACCCTCAGACCCCCGACGGGGTCGGCCGACGCACTCGATACGAGCTCCCCAATGACGTTGCGCAACTCGTCGTGGGCATGCAGCCTGGAGGGCTGGGATCCAGTGACTGATGCCCGGCCGTCGGCCTGCGATCGCGTGCGATGACGGTTGAACGCTTTGTCTGGACGTCCCATGCCCTGCTCAGGCTGCGCCAGCGTCAGTTGACTCGCTCCGATGTCGAGGGCGCGCTAAGTCATGGTCACGGAGTCCGGCGGGTCAATGACGGTGGCCAAGCCGACTGGCTCGTCGTCGGCATGACCGCACTCGGTGCGCGGATCGAAGTCGTCTACGACCACCCGGTTGACGGTGATGAGGCGACCGCCCGTATCGTCTCAGCCTGGCGTGCACAGTGATTC
This sequence comes from Solirubrobacterales bacterium, assembly GCA_044446425.1. Taxonomy (GTDB): domain Bacteria; phylum Actinomycetota; class Thermoleophilia; order Solirubrobacterales; family Solirubrobacteraceae; genus Palsa-744. The sequence goes on from JBIOEW010000017.1 coordinate 53,360, forward strand.
TCGCTGGGCCAGGCGGTAACCTCGACAGACGATGTTCGCCTATTACGATGCGGAGGCAGACATCGCCTGGTTTCCGACAGGCGAGTCCGACGACGTGGTGAGCGAGCGTGTGCCGGGAGGCCTGCGTGAGTACGACCGAGCGTCTCACTCGCTCGTCGCGATCGAGATTTGGGACGCAAGCACACGCCTCCCGCGAACTCTGCTCGAAGCTTTGCCAAACCCGGCTGCTCCTCATAGCGCCGTCGCTTAGAAGCTGCCAATTAGGCTGGACTCGCCGTGCCCTACCACAGCGCCCGGTGGTGCTCCATCACGCCGAGCCCGTGCGCGAGCGCGACCCCGCCGGGCAGCGCTCCCGAGAAGGTGCCAAACGGCGCCCGGTAGTCGCTCTTGAAGATCAGCAGGTTCTCGCTGCGGCTGCGCTCGGCCTCGGCGTGGAAGCGAAGCAGCGAGTCGTCGGCCGAGTCGACGCGCCGGAGGTCGGTGCTGAAGCGAACGGGCGCGACCTCGTGCGGCTCGCCGGCGATCCATACGGCTCGCTCCGATCCCCGCTCGGGGTCGTTGACGCCGCTGACGAGGTTCCACGCCAGCGCCTCGCCCTCAGGGCTCTCGCCGACACCCGCCGACCACCACCACTCGGTGTGGCGCGTGTGGTAGCCGGCCGTGTCGTCGATCACGGCTCGTGCCTGCACCGAGCGCGGCGGCTGTCCGGCGACGGTGAGCGTTCCGCGCGCGGCGATGCCGGCCTGCTTGCGCGTCCACACATGTCGGCGGCCGTTCGGGCAGCGTGTCTGGAAGCCCGCGCCTTCGTCCAGTGCGAGGTCGAGCAAGAGGCCGCGATCGCGCAGCAGTAGCCGGCCGCGCTCCAACCGCAGCTCGCCTCGGCGAGGCAGCAGTCGCGTGCGCTCATACAGCTCGTCCTCGCCGCGCCGGTAGAGCGCCCAGAAGGATTGGCGCGCCGGACCGACCTGCACGAGCGCCGCGCAAGCCATCAACTCCTCGCTGAACACGCCCACGTAGCGCCAGCGCTTGAGCGGCCGTCCGCCCCGCAGCAACGCCATCCGGCGGGTGGGCGGGTACGCGCTCGCCGTGGCCGCGTGTGTGTCGGGCGTTATGCTTTGCATGTTTGACTGACCAGTCAATCTATTTGGGGATCGGGGCACGTATCTGGTGTGCGTGCGCGCGCAGCGCGCAGGGAGGGCTCAGTTGAAGGCCGCCGCAGTCCAGCTCAACGCCGGCGCCGACAGCGCGGCCAACCTAACCGTCGCCGAGCGGCTCGTGCGCGCGGCGGCGGCCGACGGCGCAGAGCTGATCGTACTCCCCGAGAAGTGGACCGCGATGGGCTCCGACGAGCAGCTCCGTGCCGCCGCCGAGCCGCTCGACGGACGATCGATCAGCTGGGCGCGCTCGCTCGCGCGTGAGCTCGCCGTCGAGCTGATCGCGGGCTCGATCGTCGAGCGTATGCCCGATCGGCAGAAGCTCGCCAACACCTCCGTGCACGTCGGCCCCGACGGCGAGCTGAAGGCCGTCTACCGCAAGATCCACATGTTCGACGTCGAAGTCGGCGGACGCTCCTATCGTGAGTCCGACCTGGAGCAGCCGGGTGAGGAGGTCGTGCTCTCCGAGACCGCCGACGGGCTCGGGCTGGGGATGTCGATCTGCTACGACCTGCGCTTCCCCGAGCTGTTCCGGATCCTCGCCGTGCGCGGCGCGCGCGTGTTCCCGCTACCGGCGGCCTTCACGCTGGCGACGACGCGCGACCACTGGGAGACCCTGCTGCGCGCCCGCGCGATCGAGAACCAGGCGTTCGTGGTCGCGGCCAACCAGATCGGCGAGCACCCCGGCGGCAACCGCTCGGGCGGGCGCTCGATGATCGTCGACCCGTGGGGCATCGTGTTGGCGCAGGCACCCGACGGAGAGGGTCACGCGATCGCTGAGCTCGACCTCGAGCGCCAGCGTGAGATCCGCGCGCAGCTGCCGTCGCTGGCCAACCGGCGCGCGGAGGCCTACCGCTGGCCGCAGGCGGTTCGCGCATGAGCGCTGCGAGCTCCAGTGGGGGCGGCACGACGCCGAGCTCCGAGGCGAGTCCGGCTCCGGCCCGCGCCGGCGTGCGTGCGCCCGGCGCGAAGGCGGCGCCGGACAAGCGCCGTTTGATCCTCGACGCGGCCGTGCGCGTGTTCGCGCGTCAGGGCTTCCACGCCTGCCGCGTCGCCGACATCGCCGACGAGGCCGGCGTCGCGTACGGGCTCGTCTACCACTACTTCGGCTCCAAGGACGAGGTGCTCGACACGCTGTTCCTCGAGCGTTGGGGGGTGATGCTCGAGCTGATCCGCGAGGTCGATGCCGAGCCGCTGCCCGTACGGGAGAAGCTGCGCGCGATCGCGTCGTTCATCATCGACAGCTATCGCCATGACCCGGACCTGATGAAGGTGATCATCGTCGAGGTGACGCGTGCCGCCAACTCGTTCGGCGACACCCACATAGGCACGATCCGCGAGGCCTATGAGCTGATCGGCGGGATCGTCCAGCAGGCGCAGGACGAAGGCGTCTTCAAGCCCGAGATCGAAGCGCGCTTCGCGGCGATGGCCTTCTACGGCGTGATCGAGCAGCTGCTGACGGGCTGGATCTTCGCTCTGCTGCCGCAGGGCGATGAGGAGTTCGAGCAGGCCAAGTCGATTGTCGTCGAGACCGTCTGTGGGGGTCTCGAGGTTCGCCCCGTTTCCGATGGGACCACCCCGGGCAATAGACTGCCGCGGTGATGGAGAACGAGATGGTCAAGCGGCTGGTCTGGTCGGGCATCCTGGCCGCGTTCGGAGCGCTCGCGAGCATCGCCGCCCAGCGCGTCGCGGCGATCGCCTATCGACGTGTGTTCGCGGAGGAGCCGCCCGAGTGAGCGCGACCTCGACGCCTCCGCCGGGACAGCAGGGCCCGGAGGCGCCACACAACATCGCAGCGGCGATCGCCGAAGTGTCCGAGCGAGCGCAGGTGCTCGTGCGCGAGGAGATCGAGCTGGCCAAGGCCGAGGTCAGCGAGAAGGCGAGCAAGCTCGTCAAGGGCGCCGTGGTCGGCGCTGCCGCCGGGATCTTCTTCGCGATGGCGCTGATCTTCGCGCTCGTCGGCTTCGCGTGGCTGCTCTACTACTACCTCCCCGGCAACCAGTACACGTACTTCTGGGGCTTCTTCGCGATGGCCGTGATCCTGCTGCTGCTCGGTGCGCTCGCCGGTCTGCTCGCCGCCAGAGCGGTCAAAAAGGGGGCCCCGCCGATGCCGACGATGGCGATCGACGAGGCGCAGAAGATCAAGCAGACGATGAGCAAGGGCTCGGAGACCACGCCACCGGCACCCGCACCGGGCGGCCTCGGCGGTAGCTCGGAGTTGCGCAGCTGATGGCTCAGCGCACGCCCGCCGAGATTCGCAGCTCGATCGAGAGCAATCGCATGGAGCTGGCCGTCTCGATCGACCGCCTGCGCGGAGAGGTGGCCCACATCACCGACTGGCGTGGGCACGTCGAGCGCCACCGCGAACAGCTGACCGCGGGCGCCGCAATCGTCGGGCTCGCGCTGGGCGTGAAAATCCTCCGCGGTCGCCGCCGGCGACGGCGCGAACGCTAGCCCCCGCGCCTCAGCTCAGCAGCGAACGCGGCGCGCCACGCCGCCGCCGAGCGGTGCGAGGCGGCGCTTGGTGCCCGCGTGCCGGCCGATGAATACGCCACGCTTCCCGCGTCCTTGCCGCGCTTGTATTGCTTCGGCGACCGCACGGCCAAGGGGGGCCGTGGTTCAAGACAGCGCCACAAACGAGATTATGCCAAGTAAGATAATCTTTAGATAGATAGAAAACTTTATGTTGAAAGACATTATCTAGGCTGACATAATAGTCATATGGTCGAACGAGACGGCGCCCAGGTGGTCAACCCCTTTCGCTTCGGTGCGCTGGCGTTCGACGAGGCGTTCACCGATCGCGAAAGCGAGGTCGACGAGCTCGTCGCGGATGCACGCAACGGCCAGGACGTGGTCGTATTCGCTCCGCGCCGCTATGGCAAGTCGTCATTGATCTGGCGCGTTGCGCAGCAACTCGTCACCGAGGGACTGCTCGTGGCTCAGGTCGACCTGATGCGCACGCCGACGCGGGAGAAGCTCGCCGAGAAGCTCGCGCAGACGATCCACGAGGAGGTCGCCTCGCGCCTGTTTCGCGCCCGCGAGCGCCTCCGCGTGTTCGCGGGGCTGCGCATCAAACCAACCGTGACGGTCGATCCCGACGACGGCTCGGTGTCGTTCAGCTTCGAGACGCACGCAGACAAGCAGGACATCGACGCCACGCTGGAAGGGCTCCTGGCGCTGCCGGGCCGTCTCGCGGCCGAACGTGACCGCCGCGTGGTGCTCGTGCTCGACGAGTTCCAGGAGGTCGTCGAGATCGATCCGGGGCTGCCCAAGCTGATGCGCTCGGTCTTCCAGGAGCAACCCGAGGTCGCCCACGTCTATCTGGGTAGCAAGCGCCACATGATGCAGCGGATCTTCAACGACGAGAACGAGCCGTTTTGGCGCAGCGCGAAGCAGTTCGAGCTCGGCGTGATTCCGCCGGAGGAGTTCGGAGGCTATGCGAGCCGACGATTCGAGCAGACCGGTCGTGGGCTCTCGGCCGAGGCCTCCGCGGGCGTGCTCGAGCTAACCGGCTGTCATCCCTACGCGACGCAGGAGGCTTTCTACTTTCTCTGGGAGCAGACGCCGGCGGAGGAGACGGCCGACTCCTACCGCCTCGAACGAGCGCTCGAGGCACTGCTGCGCTCCGAGCATGCCCATTTCAGCCTGCTCTGGGAAAGGGCCGCTGCCGCTCAGCGACTGGTGCTGCTGGCGCTCGCCGCTGAGCAGCCGGGTCGTCCACTCGGCAGCGACTATCGCGGGCGGCACTCTCTCCCGAGCACCGCCACAGTGCAGACTGCGCTCGATGCGCTGACCGATGCCGAGCTCGTCGGCCGCGTCGGCCGCGGCGAGTATCGGATCGCCGAACCGTTTCTGGCGGAGTGGATCGCTCGCAACGAGCGCTGATCGCGCGGCATCAGCTGAGCAGCGAGCGTGGCACGCCGCCGACGCCGATCAGCCCGGGCCCGGTGTAGGTGCCGATCACGGGTCCGACCTCCGAGTTGAAGACGGGCTCTGAGTCGAAGATCTCGCGGCAGCGATCGATCAGTCGCTGTGCCTGGTCGGGCGCCTGGATGTGCTGCACGACCCAGCCGTCGGCGCCGCTTTCGCGCAGCTCCTTGGCGTAGTCGACCATCCGCTCGAACGCGCGCCCGGCTGTGCGCACCCGCTCCACAGGCGTGATTTCGTACTCGAGCGAGAGGATCGGCTTGATCTTCAGCGTGCCGCCGAGCCAAGCCTGGGCCTTGCCGATTCGCCCGCCGCGGCGCAGGTACTCCAGCGTGTCCAGGCAGAACCAGATCTTCAGCGCCTTGCGCGTCTCACGCACATGAGCGACGACTGCGTCCTTGTCGGCTCCGGCGCGAGCCGCGGCGCACGCGGCGAGCACGAGCAGGCCCGCCCCGCCGCAGCCGCTTTCGGCGTCGAGCACCTCGACGCGCTCGCCGAGCCCACGCTCGCCGAGCAGGGCGTGCGCCTGGCGGGCGGCCTCGCAGGTACCCGAGATACCGCCGGCGAGATGAATCGAGACGATCTCGTGGCCTTGCTCGATCAGCGGCTCCCACACGGCGAGGAAGTCGCCGATCGAAGGCTGCGAGGTGCTCGGCAGCTCGGGGTCGGTGCGCAGCCGCTCGTAGAAGGCGTCGAAGCTCGGCATGTCGAGCTCTCGTTCGGACTCGCCCTGCCAGCCGACATACAGGCTGATCTGGTGGATGCCTTCGCGCGCCGCCAGCTCTCGCGGCAGGTAATGGGTGCTGTCGGTGGCTACGGCTACGGCGGGCATGCGCCGCGGGACGCTACACCAACGCCTCGGCGAGCTCTCCGGACTCGTACATCTCGGTCACGATGTCGCAGCCCCCGAGCAGCTCGCCGTTGACGAACAGCTGCGGGATCGTCGGCCAGTTGGAGATCGCCGAGAGCTCCTGGCGGATGCGTGGGTCGGGCAGGATGTCGACGGCCGCGAACGGCGTGTCGAGTGCCTGCAGGGCGGCTACGGTGCGCGCTGAGAACCCGCAAGCAGGCGCCTCCGGCGTGCCCTTCATGAACAGGATCACCTTGTGCTCGGAGATCGCCTCGGCGATCGCGTCGCGGATCGGGTTGGCCTCGCCGGCAGGCGAGGGTGTCGCGCTCGGGGCGGGCCGGCCGGGGGACATGGGAAGCTCGCTGGTGGGGTTGGTGCTTGACATTGAAGGGCTCCTGGCTCAGGTGGTTGTCGTCGGCTGGCGGGCGGAGGTGGTCCGGGCCGCTGCGCTCTCGGCCTCGGCCCGCTGGGGGAGCTGCGTCTTCAGCGACAGCGCGTGGATCGGACCGCCGATCTCGGCGCCGAAGATCTCGTACACGAGGCGATGCTGCTCGAGCCGGCTGCGCCCGGCGAAGGCGCTCGCCGTCACCGTCGCGCGGAAGTGGTCGCCGCCGCCGGTGTAGTCCTCGACCTCGGCGCGCGCACCTGGGATCGAGGCCTCGATACGTTGCTTGAGATCCTCCGCTGAGGGCATACAGGGCTAGCGTAGAGGATCGCGGCGGGCCTCCCAGCCACCGCTATACTTTGGAAAGTCTTGAGGCGGCAACGAGGAGCGAAGCGATGATCACGATCAGCGACAAGGGCGCGGAGAAGGTGCGCGAGTTCCTTTCCGCTCAGCAGGCCGACGTGAGCATGGCCGGCCTGCGGGTCGGCGTTCGCGGAGGCGGTTGCTCGGGCTTTCAGTACCAGCTCGCCTTCGACGAGCAACGCGAGGACGACCTCGTCTTCGAGGATCACGGGCTGAAGCTGCTGGTCGACAACGAGAGCCTGCCGTTCGTACGGGGATCGGTGATCGACTACGAGGAAAGTCTGCAGGGCGCGGGCTTCAAGGTCTCCAACCCCAACGTCGTCGCCGCTTGCGGCTGCGGGTCCTCCTTCCGCGTGGCCGAGGAAGAGCAGGTCTCGGCGGTCTGAAGACGCCGTGGCTGCTCGCGGGCCTGTTGCTGCCCGCGGTCATCTTGGCCGGCTGCGGCGGCGCGCGCAGCAAGGCCGGCAGCTCACCGCATTCGGTGCCCCATGCGCTCGCGCCCTCCGAAGGTCGTGGACCGGCGCTCGGCCTGACCGAGGACAACGCCGAACTGCTGTGGAATCCGGGCTCGGGCTCGAGGCCCGGCGGCCCTGCGCTACAGTCCGCGCGCGAGCAGCTGACTGCGATCCATCCGCGCTACATCCGACTGCTCGTCGACTGGGTCGTGCTGCAGCCGCGAGGCGAGCGCCCGGCAAACCTCGACGAGCCGGTCGACGGCTGCGCGCGAGCCGTCGCCCCCTGCGCTCCCTATGCCGGCATCCGCGAGGAGCTCGCCGCAGTCGCCTCGCAGCAGCGCGCTGCGCGAGCCGAAGGCCGTGCCGGCTTCGAAGTGGTGCTCGACGTCTTCGGCGTGCCGCCCTGGGCCGCCGCGGCCGCGAGCGGTTGTGAGCTTCCCGGAACGAAGTCCTTCTCGCGCCCGCTGAGCGAAGCCGGATTGGGCGGTTACAGGTCGCTGATCCGCGCGCTGCTCGCGCTCGGCAGGCAGGAGGGTGTGGCGCTTGAGTGGTGGAGCCCGTGGAACGAGCCCAACAACCCCGACTTCCTCAGCCCACAGCGATCGTCGTGCGCGCCTGGCGCTCCGTCGGCGGCGCCGGCCGTATACGCGCAGCTTGCGCGGGCGATGGCCGGCGAGCTGGCTGCCGACGGCGGCACGCACCACCTGCTGCTCGGCGAGCTCGCCGCGTACGCAAGCGACTCGGTTCACCGGACGAGCGTCGCGAGCTTCGTAGCGGCGCTGCCCGCGCGCGTTCTCTGCCTCGGCGAGGTCTGGTCGATCCATGCCTACGCGGCCTGGGATAACGCTCAACCCGGGGCTGAACCCGTGGAAATGCTGACGCGAGCGCTCGACGCACGCGGGTCGTGCGCCGCCAGAGCACAGATCTGGGTCACCGAGGCCGGCGCCGGGGCGCCGCACCCCGGCAGGCCACGCCCGCCGGGGCAGGCCGAGGAAACGGCCGGCTGCAGGGCGCTCGGCGCGCAGCTCCTGCGCTGGTCTCAGGATCCGCGGGTAGGCGCGACCTTCCAGTACAGCTTCCGCGAGGACCCGGCCTTCCCGGTGGGGCTGCTGAGCGCCGATCTTCGCCATACCTACCCGGCGTACCGGCTGTGGCTCGCGTATGGGCAGGCCCGCGCTCGCAATGCGCCGCCGCCGGCTGCGAGCTGCACATAGGCTCCCTCCGTGGCGATCGTCCCGCAGTCCCTGCGCAGCCTGGCGCCGGCGCGCCTGCGCGACGACGTGCGCTTGCGCGCACTCGCCGTGGGGGCAGGGCTGATCCCGCCGCGCACGATGCATTCGCAGGAGGACGCCCGCGTTTTGCTCGAGGCCGCGCGCGGCGCCCGCCGCGTGGTCGAGATCGGCGTCTACGAGGGTTCCTCGGCGCTCGCCCTGCAGCGCGAGCTCGGGTCGCAGGCGGAGTTGCACCTGGTCGACCCCTTCGGGCGCCACCCCGACGCTCTGCCGGGGGGATGGGGGGCCAGCGAGCGCGCTACGCGGCGGCTCGTCGGCCGCGCGGGGCGCAGGCTGGGCATGCGCGCCCCGGCCGTGCACTGGCACGTGGCCCGCTCGCACGAAGTCGCAGCCGGCTGGACGCAGGAGGTCGACCTGGTGTTCATCGACGGCGACCACTCAGAGGCCGGCTGCGAGTGCGACTGGGAGCGCTGGCGCTCGTTCATCCGCCCAGGCGGCCGCGTGGCCTTCCATGACGCGCGCGCCGATCGCGAAGGCGGGCGGGGATTGCCGGGGCCGACGGCAGTTGTCGCGCGCCACCTGCGTGACGGCGCGACGCCAGGCTGGGAGATCGTCGCGGAGGCCGATCGGACGGTCGTCGCGCGGCGCTTGGCGTGAGCTCGGCAGGACGCTGCAGGGATGCTTGAGCGGCACGCCGCGCGATGGCCGGCCTGGGCGCCGCGAACAATCTCGCGACCTGCTCGTCGGGCCTCCCTCGGTTTGGCTTCGAAGGCCCGCTCGACTCGCCCGTGCAGCTCGAGCACGAACCGATCTCGCCCGCGGCCCTGCCGATCTCCTCTCGCACGGCAACACGGCCTTCCTTCCGTGCACGACCCGATGCGACTAGAGTGCCGGAAACGAAGGCGAACACTATCTCAAGTCAAATGTTTGAGGGGGTTGCGCGACGGGTAAGCAGCGTAGGCCGGAAGGCGTCAGGGCACTGGCGCGAGGATTGCTTGAGAGGCGCGGGCGGGCGAGCTGCCAAGCGCCAGATACCGGATGTGGGGAAGGGAGACACATGGGGTCGAGGAAGATGGCTGCGGCGCTTCTCGTCGTGGCAGTTACGGTGGGTATGGCGCTCGCGACGAATGCGGCGGCATCACTGCCTGAATTCGGCAGGTGCGTGCCGGTCACGACGCCGAAAACGGGCGAATACGCGGGTGCGCACTGCATCAAGCCGGCCGGTGGCACGGGCAAGTACAACTTCGTCGCCGGGCCAGGCGAACACCCGAAATTCGAAGGCACAAACAGCGATGTCGTGGTTTTGGAAATGCCCAAACTCACGATCATCTGCGCCGCTGAGACCTTCAACGGAGAATACACCGGAGCAAAAACCGCTTCGGTGGCGATCGATCTGATCGGCTGCGCGAACGTCGCAAGCGGAAAGAGGTGTCAGAGCAACCCGGTGAAAGAAGGAGAAATCGAACCGCCGGGGACGCTCGAAGGAGAAATCGGTCTGATCAAAGTGGGCACGAGAACGGGGGTCGGGCTGGATGTCAAGCGCTCGCCCGCGATCACTGCCTTCACGTGCGGCGAATTCGGAGAAATCCCCGAAGATACGGGTATGGTCGAAGGGTCTGTGATCGCAAAGATCGGGCCGCTCAACTCGATGCACGAAGAACTGAAGCTCCAGTACAAGACGGCCGAAGGCAAACAGGTTCCCGAATCCTTCGAAGGTGGGAGCAAAGACACATTGACCGTCCAGCTGATCTCCGGGCTCGGGGCAACCACAGAACAGGCCGTGTTCAAAGAAAAACGGATCGAAATCCTCAACGAAGAACCGATCGAGATCAAAGCGAAGTAGAACGGAGCGAAGCGGCGTCTGGTCCGCGCGGCTCCTCGAGGCCGGCTCCTCAAGGCCGGAAGCAGGCGCTGATCGGTGAGGGCGCGGGTACGTACCGCGCTCTCACCTCCGGCGTCGTCGGCCTATCCTCAGCTCGGCTCGTTCTGCAGCGAGCGCCACAGATAGCGACAGGCCAGCGTCCGGTGGGGGCGCCACGGCTCGCCGATCCGCTCGACCTCAGCCGGTGTCGGCAGCTCGTTCAGCCGATAGGCGCGCTCGATCGCACGTCGTATGCCGAGGTCTCCGACGGCCAGCACGTCGGGGCGCTCCAAGTGGAACATCAAGAACATGTGCGCCGTCCACTCGCCGAGTCCCTTGACAGCGACGAGCTCGGCGATCACCTCCTCGTCGGGCAGCCGGTCGAGACGCTCGAGCTCCAGTTCGCCTGACAGCACGTGTTCGGCGAGCGAGCGCAGGAAGCCGACCTTCGCGCGCGACAGGCCGGCTGCCGCTCGCAGCTCTTCGGGCTCGTCGGCGATGATCTCCTGCGGCGTCGGCGGGCGCCCGCCGAAGCGCTCGAGCAGGCGCCCGTAGATCGCGCGTGCTGCGAGCACCGAGAGCTGCTGGCCGACGATCGAGCGAACGAGCGCGCCGTAGTGGTCCTCGCGCTCCGGGCGCCCGGAGCGCGCGCTCGGCAGCCTGCCGATGGCGTCGATCATGCCGGCGAGCACCGGATCGGCGGCGCGCAGCTGCTCGCTGGCCTTCGTCAGCGAGACCCTGCGACGGGGCGCGGCCTCCCCGGCAGTGGTCTCGACGACGCGGCCCTTCGCGGGCTTGCGCGCCCCCGTCTTCGCTGAGGCGGCCTTGCGCGCTGGGGCGGCCTTGCGCGGCGGCACCGCTCAGGCGCCTGGCAGTGCGCTGCTCAGCGCGATCCGTTCGCCGTCGAGCGCGTTCAGCGCGCGCTCCAGCGACATCGCCAGGCAGGTGAAGCTGGGCGTGTCGCGCACCGTGAAGCGCGAGGCCTCGGTCGTGCGCAGCCGCTGCACGAGGTCGAGGAAGGTGCCGACGTCGTCGGTGTCGAAGGCGACCACGAACTCCTGGTCGTCGAGGCCGAACGAGTAGGTCGTGTGGTTGTCGACGCCCGGGTATTCACGCCCGACCTGGATATGACCCTGCATGATCCGCCAGCGCTCCTCAGCCGGCAGTCCATACCACTCGCGCGACTTGACGAATGGGTAGACGAACACATACTTGCCGCGGAAGCCGCGCGGCACCGTGCGCTCGTCTTCGGAGTACTCCGAGCTCTTGCGCATGCCCAGGAACGAGTGCGGGATCTCCGCCCACTTCATCAGCCCGCTCTGCGCGAGGACGACGTGGAACTCGTGGATCCGATCGAGGTTCTCGGCCTCCGAGAGCAACATCAGCTCGACGTCGCCGCGCGTGCCGACGAGCGAGAAGCTCTGCAGCATGTGGCCGTCGGCGAAGTCCTCGCAGGCGGCGATGAACTCGCGCTTGTCCTGCTCGCGCTGCTCTGCATCCAGGCGCCGCCAGGCCGGATCGAGCTTGACGAATGTGTACTTGACGAAGTGGCGGGCGCTCACGCTCGTGATTATCGCAGCCGCCGGCCGGCAAGCCGCGCGTCGAACGACAGCGCCGGCGGATAGAGTGGGCGCGTGCGGATAGCGCTGCTTTCGCCGTACTCGTGGACCTACCCGGGTGGTGTCACACGCCACATCGAAGCGCTCGCGCGTGAGCTTCGCGAGGACGGGCACGAGGCGCGGGTGCTTGCTCCGTACGACCCCGATGACGGGCTGACTCGGCGCCTGCATCGTGGTGCACGGCCGCAGCACCATCCCGTGCCCGAGGGGTTCGTCTCGATGGGACGCACCGTCGGGATCCCGGCCAACGGCGCCGTCAGCAACATGGCGATCACGCCGAGCTCCGTCTACGCGCTGCGGCGCGAGCTGCGTGATGGCGGCTATGACGTGCTGCACGTCCACGAGCCGGTCGTCCCTCTGCTCGGCTGGGACGCGCTGCTGTCGGCAGGAGAGCTGCCGATCGTGGGCACCTTCCACACCTACTCCGAGAATGCCCTCACCAACGGCATCGCCGCCGTCGGGCTCGGCGGGCGCCGGCGGATGAACCGCCTGCAGGTGCGCATCGCCGTCTCCGAGGCTGCTGCGTGGACTGCGCGGCGCTTCTACGGCGGGCGCTACCGGATCGTCCCCAACGGCGTGCGCATCCCCGATCGGTCAGAGCTCGCGCTTGCCGCCCCAGGAGAGCCTTACCCGGACGGCGAGGAGGGGCTGCGCATCCTCTTCATCGGTGCTGCTGTCGAGCGCAAGGGGCTGCCCGTGTTGCTGCGCGCCTTCGAGGCCCTGCGTGAGCACGTGCCGGCCACGCTGACGCTTGTCGGGGCCTCCGCCGAGGAGGTCTCGCACATGATGCTCGACGGGCGCGGCGTGCGCGCCCTGGGGAAGGTCTCCGAGCAGCGCAAGCTCGACGAGCTGGCGCGTGCCGACTTGCTGTGCGCCCCTTCGCTCGGCGGCGAGAGCTTCGGCATGATCCTCACCGAGGCCTTTGCGACGGCGACGCCCGTGCTCGCCTCCGACATCCCCGGCTACCGCGACGTCGTGCGCGACGGGATCGACGGCCGGCTGGTACCGGCAGGCGATCCGCTCGCGCTCGCCGAGTCGCTGCGCCGGCTCGCGCTCGACTCCTCGCGTAGGCGCCAGCTGGCGCTGGCAGCGCGCGAGCGCGCCGAGCGCTTCGCCTGGCCGCACGTGGCCGCCGAAGTGCACGACTGCTACGAGCGGGCGATCGCGCTTGCCGACCCTGCCCGGCTCAGCGCCCGCAGCTCTGTCACGCGCTTCGCGCTGCGCCACGGCTTCGTCCCGGCCGACCTGCAGCCGCGCGTGCCCGCGCAGCGGTTGCCGTCGCTGGCGCCTGTGCCACCGCCGCTCGTCGGTCGCGAGCGCCGCGCGCGCGTCGTGCGGCGCGCCGGGGTGGCGCTGACCTCGCTCGCAGGGGGCGCGCTCGGTGCGCTCGCGCTACAACGCGTCGGCGTCACGCGGATTCTCGCCTCCCTGCTCGCCTCCAAGCCCGGCCTGATCCTCGCTGCGCTGGCGCTGATGTGCGCCGCGATGTTCACCCGTGCGATCTCCTGGCACGCGATCCTCGCCGCATCGCCCACGTGGCGCCGTGCCAGGCGACGCGACGCGATGCAGGGCACGTTCATCGGCGTGCTCATGTCGGCGACGCTGCCCGCCCGGCTCGGCGAGTCCTCGCGTGCGCTGATCGTCGCTCGGCGCATCGGACGCACGCGCGAGACGCTTCCGCTCGTGCTCGGCACGATCGTCTCCCAAGCGATGCTCAACCTGCTGGCGCTGGCGATCCTCTGCGGTGTGACGCTGTCGAGCGTGCGCGTGCTCGACGGCCACGATCGGGGCCTGCTACTCGTCGCGCTCGCCCCGCTCGTGGCGCTCGTGGTCACCAGGCTGCTGCCCCTGCTCGCACCGTCTCCGTCGGTCCCCCGCGCGCGCAGCGCGCAGCTCCTGCTCGACGGCGTCCGTCGCGGCCTCGCGCGCCTGCGCGATGGCCTGCGCCTGTTCGCCGTTCCTCGCCAGGCGGCCAAGGCAGCGTCCGCGCAGCTGGGCGCATGGGCGCTCCAGTGGCTCTCGTGCTGGCTCCTGCTGATCGCCTTTGGCCTGAACGTCAGCGCTGCCCCCGAGGCTGCCGCCGGCGTGCTGTTCGCGGTCAACGTGACCGCGATCCTTCCCGCCACGCCGGCCAACGTCGGCGTCTTCCAGGCGGCCTGCGTTGCCGTGCTCGCCGGCGCCTACCACGTCTCCACCGCCGACGCGATCGCCTATGGCATCGTGCTGCAGGTGATCGAGCTCGCCACGGCCGTGCTGATGGGCGTCCCCGCGCTGCTCAACGAGGGGCTCACCTGGCGAGAGGTGCGCCTGCGCACGATGCACGGTGCGCCGGTGCGGCTCGGGCCGTTGCCGCAGGGCCAGGCCGCACCAATCGTCGCCGGTCGCTGAGTCTCGCCGCTGGGCCGGCAGGCATCGGCGCCTGCGCGGCGTATCGAAACGCCGATGAGCGACGCCTGGGTCTACATCCTGCGCTGCGCCGACGGCTCGCTGTACACCGGCTGGAGCACCGATGTGGCTCGTCGCCTGCAGCGCCACAACGCCGGCACGGCGAGTCGCTACACGGCCAGTCGTCTGCCTGTCGAGCTCGTCTACGAGGTCGCGATGGAGGACCGCTCGGCCGCCAGGCGCGAGGAGGCACGGATCAAGGCGCTCGACCGGCGCACGAAGCTCGAGCTGATCGCCGAGCGAGCAGCCCGGCCGGCGGGGCGGCGGGCTCGACGGCGCTCTTAGGGCATGATGGGGGTATGGCAGACCAGCCTTCAGCCAGCCGGCCCACCTCGCGCAGCGTCAAAATCGGCGCCGACGAGCGCACCGGCTGGTCTTCGGATCGGCCGCGGCGCGAGGGTGCGCCCGAGCGTCCGGCAAACATCTCGGTGCACTGCAAGGTGCTCAAGCCGGCCGACCGGCTGCGCTACTCGCCCGGCAGCCTCGTCGTGGTCGTCTCCGCCTCCGCAGCCGAGCGCGAGAGCTTCGTGGCGCGCCTGATCGAGGACCGCGCCAGCCTGCTCTCGCTGCCGAAGGTGCGCAGCCTGCTCAGCGGCAAGGTCGCCGAGGAGGAGCTAGAGACCCGTGCGCAGGAGCTGCTGGCGGCCGCCGTCGCCAAGCGCTTGCAGAATAGGGAGACGGTCGTGCTCGTCGCCGACGGCGTCGGGGCGCAGGAGCGCGAGCCGCTCGTGCGGATCGCCGCCGCACTGAAACGACCACGCCATCTGATCCTGCTCGAGGTCGCGCGCGACCAGGTCTCCGAGGACGACCTGCCCACGCTCAACGCGCTGCGCCGCGCGCTCGACGCAGGCGAGCTCGGCGAAGAGGGCTTTCAGACCGCGCTGCGGCTTGGCGGCGGGACCGCGTCCGAGGTCAAGCGGATCCTGTTCCGCCCCCCGCCGCGCGAAGACGACTAGGTCAGCGCCGGTTCGTCCTCGGCTTCGACGGCGCCCTCGGGCGGATCGTCGTCGCCGATCTCGCCGAACAACGAAGGGTCGCGGGCTGAGCCGCGGATCAGGTCATCCGGCGAGCCATCCGGCAGCAGACGGCCCTGGCGTGTGCCGAAGTAGATCGCCTGCGGGTGGTGGGCGATCAGCGCAAGCGTCGATTGCTCCGGTTCGGGCGCGTAGCCGTCGGTGATCTTCATGCCGATTTGCTCGAGCGCGAGCAGCTGCTCCACCTTCAGATGCTCGGCCTGCTCCGGCACGGCCGGGTAGCCCCACGAGTAGCGACGCCCCTGCGCCTCGCCGATGCCGAGCATCTGGCGCACCCGCCAGTGCAGCCACTCGGCCAGACCCTCGGCCGTCTGCACGCCGAGGCCGTGGACGAACAGCTGCTCGGCGAATTCGCCTTCGGCCTCGAGCTTGGCCATCAACTCGGTCACCTCTGAGCCGACCGTGACCGCCTGCACCGGAATCACGTCGAGCTCCTCCGGAGGCTTGCCGTCGACGGCCGGGCGGAAGAAGTCAGCGAGGCAGATGCGGTCGCCCTTCGGCTGGCGCGGACAGACGAAGCGCGTGAGCTCCGTCGCGCGGTCCTCGGGATCGAGCACGACGATGTCGTTGCCGAGCGCATAGCACGGGAAGATGCCGAGCAGCGCGCGCGGGTGCAAATAGGGTGCTCGCGCCGCCGTCCCGTCGGCACCTTGATGCGGACGATCGCCCTCCGGGCGCTCGATTGCCTCCTTCCACATCCGCTCCAGGCGCGGGCGGAAGTCCTCGTCGAGCAGCTTCTGCCACGCCTCGCCTTTGACGCCGCGCCCGCCCCAATGCAGCTTGAACAGCACGTGCGTGTCGAGGTGGCGGTAGACCTCGTGCATGTCCACGTCGATCTCCTGCACGCCCCAGAACGGCGGCGTCGGGATCGGCACGTCCGTGCGCGCCGCCGAGCGCACAGAATCGTCGGCGAAGTTCAGCTCCTCCTGCGGCTGCTCGCCCTTGGCGCGGAACTCGGTCGCGCCCGCCAGCAGCTTCTCCACCAGCGCGCCGCGTGCATCGGAGTCGATCAGCTGGTCCATCACCGACAGTCCCTCGAAGGCGTCCTTGCAATAGAAGACGCCCGGCTCGTAGATCTCCTCGGAGTCCTTGCCGCCCGGATACAGCGCGCGGTAGCTGAACGCGCGGTTGATCGCCGCGCCGCCGATCAGGACCGGGTAGGAGAGGCCCTTGGCGTGCAGCTCCTCGACGCACGCCGGCATCTGCTTGGAGGTCGACACGAGCAGCGCCGAGAGGCCGATTGCCGTCGCCTCGTGTTCCTGCGCCGCGTCGACGATCGTCTGGATTGGCACCTGCTTGCCGAGGTCGACGACCGTGTAGCCGTTGTTCGTGAGGATCGTATTGACCAGCGACTTGCCGATGTCGTGCACGTCGCCGAACACCGTCGCCAGCACGACCGTGCCCTTCGTGTAGCCCTCGATCTTGTCGAGGTATTTCTCCAGCTGCGCGACCGCCTTCTTCATCACCTCGGCCGACTGCAACACGAACGGCAGGATCAGTTCACCGGCGCCGAACTTGTCGCCGACCTCCTTCATCGCCGGCAGCAGCACCTCGTTGAGCGTCGGCACCGCGCCGATCTTCTCGACGCTCTTGTCGATCTGCGCCTCCACGCCGTCCTTGCGGCGGCGCAGGATGTGGAAGTGAAGCGCCTGCTCCGGCTCCATTCCCTCGGTCGGGTCGGCGGCTCCCGCCGGGCCCTCCTCCTCGCCCTTTGACTCGAAGTGGCCGATGAAGCGCTCGAGCGCATCCTCGCGACGGTTGAATACGAGGTCGTCGGCGAGCTCGCGCTCGTCGTCCGGGATCTCCGAGTAGGGCGTGATGTGGTTGGGGTTGACCATCGCCAGGTCCAGGCCGGCATCGACGCAGTGGTGCAGGAAGACCGAGTTGAGCACCGCGCGCGCGCCCGGGGAGACGCCGAAGGAGACGTTCGAGACGCCCAGCGAGGTCTTCACGTGCGGGATCTCTTCCTTGATCGCTTTGATCCCCGCGATCGTCTCCACCGCCGACGGGCGCCACTCCTCATCGCCCGTCGTCAGCGTGAACGTGAGGCAGTCGAAGATCAACAGCTGCGGGTCCAGGCCGTGCTCCTCACAGCACAGGTCGCGGATCCGCCTGGCGATCTCGACCTTGCGCTCGGCCGTCTTGGCCATGCCGACCTCGTCGATCGTCAGCGCGATCAGCGCGGCGCCGTGCGCGAGCGCCATCGGCACGACGCGATCGAGCTTCTCGCGCCCTGCCTCGAGGTTTACCGAGTTGACGATCGCCCGGCCCGGGATCTGCTCGAGCGTGCGTTCGATCACCTCCGGCTCGGTCGAGTCGACCTGGATCGGCGCCGGCTGTGTCAGCGAAACCTTCTTCGCCAGCAGGCGCATCTGTTCGTCCTCGTCTGCCCGCTCGGTCAGCGCCACGCACAGGTCGAGCACGTGCGCGCCGCCTTCGACCTGGTCTTCGGCGATCTGCACGAGCCCGTCGTAGTCGTCGGTGAGCAGCAGCTCCTTGGCCTTGCGCGAGCCCTGCGAGTTGACGCGCTCGCCGACCATCGTCGGCGCCGGCTCCTGCTGCAACGGAGTGGAGGCGATCATCGAGGAGAGCTGCGGCGGGCGTGGCGCCGGGCGCGCTCCGACCTCGCGGCGGGCGGGCGGG
>JBIOEW010000018.1:0-71014 GCA_044446425.1 Solirubrobacterales bacterium
CCGGCGCCCCTAAATCCCTGCGTCGGCTCCCACTATTGCATCCCCCCTACGCCCTGCCCCGTGTCCGCCCCCCCCCCCCCCCCCGGGCCGCCCTCCGCGCGGGCCGAGCGAATCGTGACTGTTGCGCGGGTCGTGCGCGTGAGGCCTGCGGGGTCGCGACTGACGATCGTCGCGCTTGCCCTGAGTAGACGGCGGCGGGTGAGCAGGGCTCGTGCCGCGGCGGACAGCCGCAGCGTCAGCGTGCGCGTCTGACCGCCGGCGAGCGCGAACGGGCCGCGCGCGAGCGTGAGCACGACGCTGCTCGGCAGCGAGGCGTGTCGAGCCCGCCGCTTGACACTCGCGCGCAGCGTGATCGTGCCGAGACAGCTGTGCTCCCACGCGGGACAGCTGATCTTCACGGCGACGGTGCCGCTGCGCGACTCGGCCACGCTCGCGCCCGCCAGCGTGGCGAGCGGGCCGCGCGGCGTCGCGCTTTCGCGTACGCCCGAGACGCCCTGCGCCGGCACGAGGCCGAGTGGGCCGGCGGCCGGCGGCGCGCCGGCTGCGGCGCTCGTGCCGCTGCCCGTGAACAGGACATGGTGCAGGCCGCTCGTGTCTTCGCCGTTGATCAGCCATTCACCGGCGGCGAGGCCTGCTTCGGTGGGGGCGAACGTGACCTGCTCGGTGACGCTCTCGCCGGCCTGGATCGTCGTGCCCTCCGGCAGCGAGCTGGCCGGCGCGAAGCCACCGCCGAGCGGCGGCTTGGACTTGGTGATCGGCACGGCGGTGCCGCCCGTGTTGGTGACCGTGAACGACCTGGTCAGCGTCGTGCCGAGCAGCACGGAGCCGAAGTCGCTCGTTTCGGGGGCGATCTGGAGCGTGCCCGGCCTGCCGGCGCTGCCGGAGAGGCCGATTTCGCCGTCGCCGCCGCTCGTCGTCAGGCCGATCCTTCCGTTGAACATGCCTTCCGCGGTGGGATGGAAGACGACGCTGATCGTGACCGAGCCGCCGGGCGCGATCTGCGTTTTGACTTTCGGCAGACCCGTCACTTCGAACGGCGGCCCCGGCGCTTCGATCTGTTCGATCGTCAGCGGTTCACTTCCCCCGTTGCTGAGCGTCGCCGCTTCTGAGCGTTCACCGCCGATCGCCGTGGCCTGAAACGACAGCACCGGCGGCAGCAGGACGAGCTCTGCGGCTTCGGCCTGTCCGGTCCCCGAGACCGCGAACTGCACTTCTTTGCCGTCGCTCGTGCTCGCCGTGACGGTCCCGCCGATGAGCCCCGACTGCGTCGGCGCGAACGTGACCGGGACCGAGATCGTCTGGCCGGTAGCGAGTTTGGCCGGCAGCGCCGGCGAGGGTGCGCCGAGCTGGAACTGGCTGGAGCTCGAGCTGAGGCTCGACAGCGTCAGCGTTTCGTGGGCTGTGAGCGTCAGCGTCTTTTCGCTTTTCTTGCCGATCGTCGTGGTCCCGAACGACACGGCAGAGCCCGTCAGCGGCGGTGAGACGGGGGCGCCGAAGGCGAGCACCTTGCCTTCGCGCGTGCCGACGAACAGCTTGCCCGCGCCGACGCCTGGAACGCTGTAGTTCGACGCCGTTCCGATCGGGCTGCTGTAGCGCAGCACCGGCTTGCCGTTGACCGGCACGGGGTCATACGCCCGCAGCTGCCCGCCGCTGCCGGAGCGGTTGGCCGACCAGATGATCCACACGAGCGCGCTGCCGGAGGTGGTTGCATCGGAGGTGATCACCGGCGCTCCCGAGCCCCAGCCGAAGACGTCTTCGGAGCTGCCGGCCAGCGACAGCGAGGGCAGGCCTGTCCCCGACAGGCCGTACTTGTAGATGTCGAGGTGGCCGCCGCCGCTCGAGCCGCTGGAGGTCGGGATGTACACGTAGCCGCCGTCGCCCGGCCAGACGCCGGGGCGCGACCACACGCCTCCGCGCGGCCCGAGCCGCTGCACGACGTTGTCCGAGCCGCCCGCCCCCTGGCCGATGCCGCCGAGCGAGTCGCGGTTGAGCAGGTAGACATACCCCTGCTTGCCGTCGGCCACAGCCAGATGCGGCAGCGCTGAGGTGCCGAAGTATTCGCTCGGCAGTCCCGTCACCCCACCGGAGGCGAAGTCGGCGTCATATTCGTCCAGCGACGGGGCGTTGAACGGCGCGAAGAAGTCGACCGGCGCAAGCGAGCCGTCCCCCTGGACGTGCACCCGTACGACCGACTCGCCGAGATTCGCCGGCGGGCTCGTGCCGGCGGCCGGTTTGGAAGGGGCCCCACCATTGCCGGTAGCGAACAGGATCGTATCGGGCCCATCCGAGGTCAGCCCCGAGCCGGACTGCCAGATGCCGGCGCCTTCGGCCGTCGTGTCGTCGACGTAGCGCGCCGTCACTTTGCCAGCGGTCGAGACGCCGAAGATCCAGCCCTGCCAGGGTTTGACGTCGCAGTGCGCGCCGAACGCCGCGTACACGACGCCGCCCATCAGCAACAGTCCGGGGCGCTGTAGCTGAGTCGTCGGCGCGAACGTGCGGCTCGGCGCGTTCTGCGCGGCGCCTGCCAGCTCGACCGGGAAGCCCGGCTGCTCGGCGCCGCTCGCCAGGGCGATCGCGTCCATGTACCAGCGGGCCGGCCCGCTGGTGCCCGAGGCGTAGGTCTTGTGCGTCAGGTAGGCGGTGTTCGTCGCCGTGTCGATCACAGGCGTCGAGGTCACGCCGATCGACGGCGTCAGGTCGGCGCAGCCGATGTCGGCCGGGTTCCACGGCGTACCCAGCGATTTGGACCATTTCTGCGCGCCGGTCGAGGGGTCGAGCCCGTAGAGGTTGTCCTTCTCGGTCGCCACCAGCAGCGTTCCGTCGGCGAGCAGCGGCTGCGCGTAGACCTGCCCTTCCACGCCGGCCGACCACATCTGCCCGAACGAGCCGCCGCTGACCACCTGCGGCGAGATCGAGGAGCTTTCCGGATACCAGCCCGTGCGCAACTCATCGCCACCCCCGGTGACGATCGCCGCGCCTGCGTCAGCGGCGAGCGCGAGCAGCAGCGCAGAGCAAAACGCGCTCACGCCGAGCGCCATCGCCCACCGGGCCGAGAAGCGCCTCCAGCGCATCGATCTCCGTACCATCGCGGCGGTCTCCTTCTCCTTATCTCCCGGGTTTCGGGACGATACCGGCCGACGGGCCGGCGCGCGGTTCAGCGCGCGAAGGAGCTGCCTGCCCGCAGCGCCAGCGCGAACGCGGCGACGAGCCGGGCGGCGTTCTCGACGTCCTCGAGCTGGACGAGCTCGACCGGCGAGTGCATGTAGCGCAGCGGGATCGAGACGAGCCCCGTCGGCACGCCGCCGCGACTGAGGTGCACGGCATCGGCGTCGGTACCCGTCGCGCGCCCGGTGGCCTCGATCGTGAAGGGGATCTGCTCGGCCTCGGCGGTCTCGTGCAGCAGCTCGAACACGCGCGGGTTGAGCGTCGAGCCACGACAGATCACGGGACCCGAGCCGAGCGGATGCTTACCCATCTCCTTGACCTCGATCCCCGGAGCGTCGGTCGCGTGGGTGACGTCGAGCACGATCGCGGCGTCCGGGGCCAGCGAGAAGGCGCTCGTGCGCGAGCCGCCGAACGTCGTCTCCTCCTGCGTCGCCGCGACCGCAGCGAACTCCCACTCCGCGCCGCCGGCCTCGGCCACCAGCCGCGCTGCCTCCAGCGCAACGTAGGATCCGATCCGGTTGTCCAGCGCGCGCGAGGTGAGCCGCCGGTCGAGCAGCTCGGTCGGCTCGGCATCGATCACGGCGACGTCGCCGACGCGCACGTGCTCGCGCGCCTGGCCGCCGTCGGCGGCGCCGATGTCGATGTGCAGCTCGCGGATCTCGGCGACCTTCTTGCGCTCATCGCCATGCAGCAGGTGGATCGGCTTCTTCCCCACCACCCCTCTGATCGAGCCATCCTTCGTCTCCAGCACGACACGCTGGCCGACGAGGATCTGCGGGTCCCAGCCGCCGACTTCGGCGAACCACAGATAGCCGTCGTCGTCGATGTGCGTGACGATCAGCCCGATCTCGTCGATGTGTCCCATCACGAGCAGTCGACGCGGCCGCCGACCTGCATCCGCCGGCTCGCCGGCACCCTTCGCGGCGACCAGCGCCAGCGGCGTGCCGATCGTATCGGTGCTGACCTCCGCAAAGCTGCCGGCGGCCTCGCGCCACACGGCGCTCGGCAGCTGCTCATAGCCGGATGGGCCGGGCGCGAGCAGCAGCTTGCGCAGGATCGGTGGAAGGCCCGGCGAGGAGTCCGCCGGGCGCGGCCCGGGAGACTCGCTCATCGCGCCAGCAGCGTTCTGAGTACGTATTGCAGGATCCCGCCATGGCGGAAGTACTCGGCCTCGCGCGGCGTGTCGATGCGTACGCGCGCGTCGAACTCGATTGCATCGGCGCCATCGCGCTCGGCTCGCACGTGCACGACTTGCCCGCCGCCCGTGCCGCCCTCGACGGCGCCGGCGGCGTCGGCGATACCGTCGAGCGAGAAGGCCTCCTCGCCGCTCAGGCCCAGCGAGGAGGCGCTCTCGCCGTCGGGGAACTGCAACGGCAGCACGCCCATGCCGACGAGATTGGAGCGGTGGATGCGCTCGAAGCTCTCGGCGATCACGGCCCGCACGCCGAGCAGCTTGGTGCCCTTGGCGGCCCAGTCGCGCGAGGAGCCCGAGCCGTACTCCTTGCCGGCGAGCACGACGAGCGGGACGCCTTCCTCGGCGTAGCGCATCGCGGCGTCGTAGATCGACATCTGCTCCCCCTCGGGCAGGTGTCGCGTAACACCGCCCTCGGTGCCCGGCGCGAGCTGGTTGCGCAGGCGGATGTTGGCGAACGTACCGCGCATCATCACCTCGTGGTTGCCGCGACGCGAGCCGTATGAGTTGAAGTCGCGCGGCGTTACCCCCTGCTCCTGCAGGTAGGCGCCGGCGGGCCCGTCGCGCTTGATCGCGCCGGCGGGCGAGATGTGGTCGGTGGTGACGCTGTCGCCGAGCAGCGCGAGCACACGCGCGCCCGTCAGCTCGGAGACCGCCGGCGGCTCGACGGGCATGTCCTGGAAGTAGGGCGGCAGACGCACATAGGTCGACTGCTCATCCCAGGCGAAGCGCTCGCCCTCGGGCACGTCGAGCCCGTTCCAGCGCTCATCGCCGGCGAACACCCCGCCGTAGCTCTTGCGGAACATGTCGGCCTGCACGGCCTCGCCGACGGTCTTGGCGATCTCCTGCTCCGACGGCCAGATGTCGCGCAGATAGACATCATCGCCCTGCTCGTCCTGGCCGAGCGGCTCGTGCAGGAGGTCGATGTCCATCGTGCCAACGAGCGCGTAGGCGACGCACAGCGGCGGCGAGGCGAGGTAGTTCATCTTCACGTCGGGGTTGATCCTGCCCTCGAAGTTGCGATTGCCCGAGAGCACCGAGACGACCGCCAGGTCGGCCTCGGCGACGGCGTCTGAGATCTCCTGGGAGAGCGGACCGGAGTTGCCGATGCATGTCGTGCAGCCGTAGCCGACGAGGTTGAAGCCGAGCTGCTCGAGCGGCTCGGTCAGCTCGGCGCGATCGAGGTATTCGGTGACGACCTTCGAGCCGGGCGCGAGCGAGGTCTTCACCCACGGCTTGCTCTTCAGTCCACGCGCCAGCGCGTTGCGCGCGAGGATCCCCGCACCGACCATCACCGACGGATTCGACGTGTTCGTGCAGCTCGTGATCGCAGCGATCACGACGTGCCCGTGGTCGAGCTCGAACGTCTCGCCGTCGACCGTCACGCCCCGCGCGGTGCCGTTGTGGGGCAAGGTCGCAGTCCCGCCCTCCGGCAGCTGCGGCTGGGATACGCCGAGGGCCGGCGCCCGGCCCGGCTCGTTGGCCGGCGGATCCGACGCGGGGTAGGACTCGGCGACGGCCTCGTCCTGCGCATCGGCCTGGTCGCCGTCGCTCGGCACGTAGTCGCGCAAGGCTTCCTGGAAGACCACCTGCGAGGAGCTCAGCGAGACGCGGTCCTGCGGGCGCTTGGGACCGGCGAGGCTCGGCTCGACGCTCGCGAGGTCGAGCTCGACCCGATCAGAGAAGGTCGGCTGCTCCGATGACTCGTCGTGCCACAGGCCCTGCTCCTTGGCGTATGCCTCGACGAGCGCGATCTGCTCGGGCGCGCGGCCGGACAGCTCGAGATAAGTGAGCGTCTCTGCGTCGATCGGGAAGATTGCGCAGGTCGAGCCGAACTCAGGCGACATGTTGCCGATCGTCGCGCGGTCGGCCAGCGGCAGCCCGGCCAGCCCGGCGCCGTAGAACTCGACGAACATGCCCACGACGCCGCGCTCGCGCAGCATCTCGGTGACGGTCAGGACGAGGTCGGTCGCGGTGGCGCCCTCGGGCAGCTCACCGTGCAGGCGGAAGCCGAGCACCTGCGGGATCAGCATCGACATCGGCTGGCCGAGCATCGCCGCCTCGGCCTCGATCCCGCCGACGCCCCAGCCGAGCACGCCGAGCCCGTTGACCATCGTCGTATGCGAGTCGGTGCCGACCAGCGTGTCCGGGTAGGCCTGCCCCGTCTTCTCGTTCGGAAAGACGACGCGCGCGAGGTACTCGAGGTTGACCTGGTGCACGATGCCCGTGTCGGGCGGCACGACCGCGAAGTCGTCAAAGGCACCCTGTCCCCAGCGCAGGAACGAGTAGCGCTCCTGGTTTCGCTCGAACTCGCGCTCGGCGTTGACGCGGAACGCGTCGCGCGTGCCGAACGCGTCGACCTGCACGGAGTGGTCGATCACGAGCTCGGCAGGGACGAGCGGGTTGATCTGCGCCGCATCTCCTCCCATCTCGGCGATCGCGTCGCGCATCGCCGCGAGGTCGACGACGGCGGGAACGCCGGTGAAGTCCTGCATCAGCACCCGCGCCGGCGTGAAAGCGATCTCCTTGCTCGGTTGAGCCTTGGCATCCCACGAAGCGAGCGCCTCGACGTCGGCGGCGTCGACCGAGCCGTTGCCCTCGGTGCGCAGCAGATTCTCCAGAAGCACCTTCAGCGAGAAGGGCAGCCGCGCCACGTCGAAGCGCTGCTGCAGGGCGTCGAGGCGGAAGATCTCATAGCTGCTGCCACCCGCCTCGAGCGTGCCCTTGGCGCCGAAGCTGTTCTTCGTCATCGCACCTCCCAGGGCGTGGTGGCTCTCGCTGCGGGCATGTCCTCAGTCTCGCAGAGTCGCGCGCGTAGGCCCGGCCCGCGAACCGACTACGAAGGCCCCTCCTGAGCGCCGCCGGCGTGGTCAGACGATCGGCTCGTAGGCGCGCGTCACGCGCCCCTTGCCCTCGCGCTTGGAGCGCAGCAAGGCCTGATCGCAGGCCTCGAGCAGCTCATCGACGCCCATCGGGGCATGCCACTGCGCGACACCAATCGAGGCGGAGATGCCCGACTCCGAGCCGACGGCCGGCACGGCCCGCATGCGCTCGAGCGCGCGGGTGGCCGCGGCTGCGGCGCTGCGCAGATCGGCGTTGGGCAGGATCACGACGAACTCGTCGCCGCCGTAGCGAGCCACGCGGTCGAAGGCGCGGAACTCGCCGACGAGCGCCTGCACGACCTGACGCAGCACCGTGTCGCCCGCCTGGTGTCCATGCTCGTCGTTGACGCGCTTGAAATCGTCGAGGTCGATCAGGATGGATGACAGCGGGCTGCCGGCGCGCGAGGCGCGGTCGATCTCCTCTTCCAGGCGCCGCCGCATGGCGCGGTGGTTCATGCAGCCGGCGACGGCATCCGTGCCGGCCTCGGCGCGCGCCCGCACGAGCGCGAGCGCGGCCGCCGCCTGGTCGACGAGCGTGCGTGCGAGATCGACGGCGCGCTCGTCGAAGGCAGGTGAGGAGCGGCGTACGAGCATCACGACGGCCTCGACCTCGCCGCGCTCGATCAGCGGCAACAGCAGCGCGCAGCTGGCCGGCCCCGTGGCCGTCACGCGCGGAACGCTCTCGGAGAGCTTGCGCTGATTGGCGATCAGCACGCTGCGCCCTGTGTAGAGGACCCAGCTGACGCCCGGCGGGCGCTCGGCGCACGGCTGCATGTAGCTCAGGCGCCCGTCGCCGCCGTACATGTAGACCGTCACGAGCTCATCGGCCGACTGCTCGCCACTGAGATGGTGCACGTGCACCTCCTCGGCCCCAGGCGAGGCGAGCAGCTCGCGGGCGAGTGCACGGTAGACGGCGTCGACGTCGGTCGCCGCGTCGGCGAGCAGCGTCAACCGACGTACACCGGCAAGCACCGATTCGACCCCCGGCGACGTTGCGGTATCCGTACCTGTCACAACGTCCATTACCCAGAATCTAGGGCATCGGTCCACCGGAGACAACCGGCGGGCGCGATCTGCGAGCCGCTGAGACGGCGTTCTGCGTACGGCGAGTCGCGCGCACAAACAGCGGGGGCGGCCGATCGGCCGCCCCCGAAGAGTGTCCAGATCGGCCGAGCCGCTAGAAGCGGACCGTCACGAACGAGACCGAGCTCGGAGCGCCTTTGGCCTTCGGCACGAAGCCGACGCGAACCTTGACCTTGAACGGGCGGCGCCTGCTCTGACCGCGACGCGAGAGGGGGATCTTGATCGTCACCTTTTTCTGCGCCTTGGAGAGCTTGCGGAACCTCGTCGCCAGGCCCGAGCCTTTGCCGCTGATGCGGCCCGCAGCGTAGGTCTGCACCGTGATGTACGCCGTGCTGCCGACGACCTTGTGGCCGACGATGCGCACGCCGCAGGTGTTGACTTTGATCGTCGTGTTCTGTTTGACGACGGTGCCGTTCTGCCCGGTCATCGTGGTCGGCATGATCAACGGCTGCGCACACAGGTTCCCGTTCGCCGCCAGCGCGCTGTGCGGGCCGATCGGCAGGTTCACCGTGATGCTCGACACCGGCACGTCAGGAGTCGAGGCGAACGTCGTCGTTGTGATGCCTTTTTTGATGTCCGTGTTCCCGACCAGCACCGAGCGCACCCCGTTGGCTTCCATCACCAGGTCGAGGTCCGGGAACGCGGCTGCCGCGTGCGAGACGAGGATCGCCGGCCCGCTCAGTTTGCCCGGCAGCGTCGGCGTGTTCGCCCGCGAGCCGCCGACGAACGAGCCGGCCGGGCAATTGCGGTAATTGGCTTCGAACGTCGCCGCCGGGCACGCTTTCTGCAGCGTCGTCAGACGCGACGGAAGCGCCTTCGGCAGCTGCACCGTGACCGACTTGACGTTCGCCTGACCCGGCACCTCGTTGAGCGTCGTTTCAAGGCTCGCGCCGTTCGCTTTCGAGGTCTTCGAGCTCGTGACCGCCTTGAAGCCAGGCTTGAATTTCAACAGGTTGCAGTTGCCGACCTGGAAGGGGCTCGACAGCTTCTGCGTAGCTGCGTCCGTCGACGTCACCGTCGATTCGGTCGCCATCGCAGCGCAGCTCGTCGGGTTCAGCAGGAAGCCCTGCTTGTTGATCGACACCGTCACGCCGCGCAGGCGGATCGGGATGCCCTTGACGATCGTCGGCAGATCGGCCGTCGTCGTCACGCGTGCCGTGTAGGGGTCGATGTCGATCGCCGCACGCGTCGTCACCGGACCCAGGTCGAACGGCCCGGCCACCGCCGGCACGACGATCGACATGCCGAACGGCGCGCCTTTGTACGGGCCGGTCAGGTAAACCGAGCCGCCGCCGAACGTGAACGGCGTCGGGCCGGAGCCCGAGATCGCCGATGCGGTGCCGATCTTGCTGCTGTCCGGGCACGTGTTCGTCGAGGCCTGCGCTTCGGTGCACTGCGTCGCCTTCGGGATCTGGCCGACGAGACCGGCCGGGAGCGTCGTCTTGACCTGCGAGAGGTACTGGTTGCCCTCGGGGCGCGTCAGGCTGAACGTGTAGCTCGTGACGCCGCCTGCGTTGCCCGTCTGGTTCGCCGTCGTCTGGCTGAGCGCGAACGGGATCGTCGCGGCGCAGCCGGTTGCAGCGAACGGCGTGACGATCGTTTTGGCGCCGATTTCGGTGTACGGCAGGAAGCTGCCTTCGGCCGCCCCCGCGGCACACGTCAGCGGGTTGGCGATCGGCGCGAGCGCGCCGCCCTTGAAGTTCAGAACCGCCGTCGTGAACGGCTGTTCGGGGTTTTCCTTGAAGACCGTCGTGACTTGGCCGGTCGTGAGGTTCGGTTCGGTTTCGCCTTTCACGCGCACCGACACCCCGTAGCGGGTCGACTCGGCGTCCAGGTAGATGATGTACGGAGGCCCCGTGATCGTGCCTCCGTCAGGCGGTGTGCCGAGGTAGATGTTGCCCGTCAGCGAGCCGTCGGGCAGCGTCGGCACGTTGAGGCTGACCGTGCCGAGCACCGAGCTGGCCGGACAGGCGGTGCCGGGGGTCGAGCTGTGGATCCGCGCCTGTTCCGGTTTGCAGGCGGTAAGGCCCGCTGCGGCCGACGGGTTCAACGTCATGCCCGGGGGCAGCTTGACCGAAGCCGTTTTCAACTGCGACGAGTCGATCGCGGCCGCCGGGTTCCTGGGAATGCCGACCGAAGTGCTGATGCCGTCGGGTTGGTCGGAGCCGCTTTCGCCTGCGCCCGCACTGAGACCGAACGTCGGGTCGAACGGGACCAGGCCACAGCCGTTCAGCCCGATCGGCGTCGTGAATTCGTTTTTGACGACCGTTTTTTCCTCGTCGGTCATTTTCAGCGTGGTCGTGTTGTGACCCGGGCAGCTCGTCGCATTGGTGATGAAGTCACCGCCGCTCGTGCCGAAGAAGACCAAGCGCGAGCGGATCAGCGGGAGCTCGGGCGAGACGTCGATTTCGAAGTAGTCGTGGTAGTCGCCCTGGTTGGTGCCGTTGGGCTGCTGGCCCCATTCGACGTTGCCCTTGATCAGCGTGTGCGCGAAGTACTGCTGTTCCTCTATGAATTTCTGTTCAGCCAGGGATGGGAAGCCGCCGACGCCAGGTTTGGCGCCTTCCGCTTCGGCTTTTTCGAAGCCCGCTTTGAGCGCACCGCCGGACAACGGGATCGGGATTTTCAAGGCAACGCCGAACTCGGAGGCGAGGCCTTCTTCCGGTACGACGTTGTAGACCGTGCCTTCGAGCGGCACGTCTTTGGCGACCGGGCCGGCGTACACCGTCACTTTGTTGTTGCCGATTTCCGATTCCGCGCCGCATTTCGGTTCCGCGTAGAAGCCACTGCCGGGGATCGCTTCTTTGTCGCCGAAGGCTTCGAGGCTGCACTGTTCGACCGCGAACGGGTTCGTCGCGAGCCCAGGCGCCACGTCGGTCCTGAGGTGCGTGACGATCGAGGTCGGGACCTTTTTCGGGTATGCGCCCGGCGTTTTCGCCGGTTCGCCTTCTTCGAACGTCGCGATCTGGAAGTCGGTCACACCAAACGGAACGCGGCCTGCGGCTTGTGTGAAGCCTTCTTCTTCAGCTTCTTTGACCGTGACTTTCGCCTTGGGCTCGAAGAACGGGCCGAGCACGTTTTCCTGTCCGCACGTTTCCACGGTGCAATTGGTCGCGACGAACTTTTCGATCGCCGGGAATTCCGCCCCGATCGCGGCCGGCGCCGAAACGACGAGAAGCGCTCCAACCAGCAGCGCAAGGAACGAAAAGCGGACAGACGACCTCATACCGACCTCCCTAGTCGAGTCAGGGCTTCAACCCTATGACTCCTATATTCCCCAAAAGTTGCGATCCACCGGCAGTATTTGGACGTATGGGGCGATAGTCCTTCACTCGGCGAACGGACAGGAGGCGTGGCCGCACCGCTCGGGTGCTGGGCTCATGAAGTGCTACCTTGATGTACATGAGCACCGACGTCGGCGTAGCCGAGCTGCGTCAGAACCTCAGCCGCTACCTCCGTCGGGTCGAAGCCGGCGAGCGACTCACCGTGACCGACCGAAACAAGCCCGTCGCCGAGCTCGGGCCGCCGCCCACGCCGGGCTCCGGGCTCGATCGGCTGCTTGCCGAGGGTCGCGTGTCGCGTCCGCGGCGCACCGGATTGCCGCAGGCGCTCGAGCTGGATGGCGACGTCGCCGCGTTGAGCCGTGCGCTGAGCGAGGTCCGCAACGAGCGCTGACGTGGCGCTCGTCTACACCGACACGTCGGCGCTCGTCAAGCTGCTGCGCGAGGAGCCCCAGAGCGCGCCGCTGCGCTCGTTCCTGTCTGGCGCCGATCTGCTTTGCAGCGAGCTTGCGCTCGTCGAGCTTCCGCGCGCAGTCCGCCGGGCCGTCGTATCCGATCCACGACTTCCGCTCGAGACGCTGCTCACGCGCGCCGGCGAGCTGCTCGACGCGCTCGCCCTGCTGCCGCTCGATCGCGACCTGCTGAGCGCGGCCGGGGCGATCTCCGAGCCCGCGCTGCGCTCACTCGACGCGATCCACGTGATCGCCGCCGTCGAGCTCTCGCCGCTCGACGCCTTCGTCAGCTACGACGAGCGCCAGGCCGCGGCCGCGCGGCTGGCAGGGCTGCGGACGCTCTCGCCCGGCGCCTGAGAGCGCGTCGCCTCAGCCGGCGACTCGGCAGCCGATCAGTCGATCAGTCGATCAGTCGCCTGCCAAGCTGCCAGATCGCCAGGCGCCACATCAGCAGCGCGAAGGCCAGCAGCACGCCCGCATGGCCGAGATCGCCGAGGTGCAGCGTTCCCAGCGAGGCGTCGCGCACGAGCTGCACGCAGTGGTACAGCGGATTGACCTGCGCCACCTGGCGCACGCCTCCCGGCAGCGTCGAGATCGGGAAGAACGTCCCCGCCACGAGGAACATCGGCGTCAGCACCGCGCTCGTCACGTAGTTGAAGTTGTCGATCGTTTTCGCCACCGCCGCGATCAGCACGCCGAATGCGGCGAAGCCGAAGCCCGTCACGACGCCGATCGCCGGGACGAGCAGCATCCCCCATTCCGGAGCCAGCCCGAACGCGAGCCCGACGAGCAGCGGCGCCATCCCATACACGCCCGCCCGCAGCGAGATCCATAGAACCTCCGCCGTGATCAGCTCTTCCACGTCGACCGGCGCCGCCAGCATCGCGTCGTACGTGCGCTGGAACTGCCAGCGGATGAACGTGTTGAACATCCCAGGGAAGGCTGAGGAGAACAGCACCGCCGTCGCGACCGTCCCCGTCGCGACGTACTCGATCGTCTTCACCGTCCCGATGTATTTGACGAGCGTTCCGAAGCCGAGCCCGAACGCAAGCAGGTAGATCGTGGGCTGCACGACCGAGGAGAACGTCGTCGCCTTCCAATAGCGCTTGAAGATCACGACGTCGCGACTCATCACGCCCGCCAGCGCAGCCGGTTCCAGCCGTCCCACGCGACGCGCACGCGGTTGCGCGCCCGCAGCTTGCGCCCGTACGCTCATCCGGGCAGCCCACCGATCATCGTCTTCATCATTCGATCTCCTCACCCGTCAGCGCCACGAACGCGTCCTCCAAATTGGCTGGACGGCGCACGCCCTCCGGCGCCTCTCCGTCGAGCTCCTCCGCGCGCATGATCGCCAGCGCCGGTCCCGAGCGCCGGCTCTGCCAGCTCTTGCTCGCCGCCAGCTCGCCCAGCTCCGCCAGCTGCTCCGGCGGGCCATAGACCTCGATCACCTGCTCGCCCGCGTGCGCACGCACAAGCTCTGACGGCGTGCCCTGGGCCACGATCTTCCCCCGCGACATCACCGCCACCACGTCCGCGAGGCGCTCCGCCTCCTCGATGTAGTGCGTCGACATCAGCACCGTCACGCCGCCCGTGCGCAGGCCGTCGATCAGCGACCACAGCTCCTGGCGCACCTGCGGATCGAGCCCCACCGTCGGCTCGTCCAGCAGCACCAGCCGCGGTTCGTGGATCAGCCCGCGCGCCACCAGCAGGCGCCTGCGCATGCCACCCGACAGCTCCCTGACGATCGTGTCCGCTCGCGGCACCAGGTTGGCCAGCTCGAGCGCCGCCTGCACAGCCGCCTCGCGCTCGGACGCCGGCACGCGGTAGAGGCGCGCGAACACGGTCAGGATCTGCCGGCACGTCAGCTCCACGTCGAGGTTGTCCAATTGCGGCACCACGCCCATCTCCATCCGCGCCTGCTTCGATTCGCGCGGGAGCTCGTAGCCGAGCACCTGAAGCTCGCCCTCGTCGGCCAGCGCCTGCGCAGTCAACATGCGCATCGTCGTCGACTTGCCCGCGCCGTTGGGCCCGAGCAGGCCGAAGCACACGCCGCTCGGGACGTTCAGGTCGAGACCGTCGACCGCCACGATCGCCCCGCCTGTCCCCGAATGGGGGAAGCGCTTGACCACGCCGCGCAGCGAGATCGCCGCGTCGCCGTGCGGCGAGACAGCCCCGTGCCCGACCGGCGTGTATGAAAGGTGCTCGTCGGGCTCCTCTGCCATCGCCTCGACACTCTAGGCGGGCGGGCAGTAGGCGGCGGGGAGTTCGCGACACACGAACTCCGATAGCAATGGCATATACGCCGGCCGCGCCTCTGCGCCGCGTATATACGCCAGCTATCGCTCGGCGCAAGAGAGATGCCGCAGCAGACGTTTCGCCACCGCCGCCGAGCGTTCGGCGTGGAGGGCAGATGTCCAGCGCCCGCGCTCGAATCTCCGACGACGGTCCATATTGAGCGCGCCGCCGCTCGGGCAATCTGACGCAACGCTGTTCGAGCCACGCCCAGCACCCGAGTCACTCAAAGCGACCAAAGCGAGCGCGGAGACGAGACCATGCGAAGAAGAACACCCCAGATCGTCGCGCTCGGTGGCGGCGGCTTCTCGATGGAGCGCGACAGCTCTCTGCTCGACGACTACGTGCTGTCGCTCACCGACGCGCAGCGGCCGCGCGTCTGCTTCCTGCCGACCGCCTCCGGCGACGCCGACCACTACGTCGTGCGCTTCTACCGGCGCTTCGCCGCGAGCTGCGACGCCAGCCACGTCTCGTTGTTCCGCCGCGACCAGGGCACCGGCGGCGTCGAGGACGACCTCGCCAGCCACCTGCTCTCCCAGGATCTGATCTACGTCGGCGGCGGCAACGTCGTCAGCATGCTCGGCGCCTGGCGCGCGCACGGGCTCGACGACGTGCTGCGCAAGGCCTGGCGCAAGGGCATCGTGCTGTGCGGCCCCTCCGCCGGCTCGCTGTGCTGGTTCGATGAGGCGCTGAGCGCCTTCCACGGGGCGCCCCGTGGCGTGCGCGGCCTCGGCCTGCTGCCCTACTCCAACTGCGTGCACTACGACGCCGAGCCGCAGCGCCGCGCCGAGTACCACCGCTTCGTCGGCGACGGCATGCGCCCCGGCTTCGCCGCCGACGACGGCGTCGCGCTGCACTTCCGCCGCACGCGCCTGAAGCACGCCGTCAGCTCGCGCGCCGACGGCTGTGCCTACCGCGTCGAGCACACCCGCGACGGCGTCGTCGAGACGCCGCTCGAGGTCGCCTACCTCGGCCTCGGCGCCGACGGCGCGCCGGAGACGAGCGCCGAGGTCTCGCGGGCGCAGGCGGCCGAGCCCGCCGCGCCGGTCGCGCAGCCGACCAAGTCACGCCGTCCGCGCAGGCACGGCACGCGGCGCTCGACGTCGTCCGCCAAAGCCGAGCTGCTGCCGGTCGCGCCCGAGCCGGTCCCTGCGTGAGCAGTAGGCTCGGAGGATGAGCACGGAGGCCGCGCCCGTCGAGGTGCCGTTGCAGCAGCGGCAGATCTTCGCGATGGGCGGTGGCGGCTTCACGATGGAGCCGACCAACCCGCTGCTCGACGACTTCGTGCTCTCGCTGAGCGTGGCCACGGAGCCGCGCGTGCTGTTCCTGCCGACCGCCTCCGGCGACACGACCGCGCAGATCAACGCATTCCAGGCGCGCTTCGCCGACCGCTGGTGCAAGCACGAACATCTTTCTCTGTTTCGCCTCTCCGAGGCGCGACACCCGCTGCAGGAGACCGTGCTCGAGCAGGACATCATCTATGTCGGCGGCGGCTCCATGCGCAACCTGCTCGCGATCTGGCAGGCGCACGGGCTCGACGAGTTGCTCGTGCGAGCCTGGCGCGCCGGCACCGTGCTTGCCGGCCTCAGTGCCGGCGCCATGTGCTGGTTCCAGGGCGGCGTTACGCGCTCGAGCGGACCGCCCGAACCGCTCCCCGGGCTCGGCCTGCTCGAGGGCTCGCTGACCGTGCACGCAGACGGCGAGCCTGAGCGGCTGCCCGTGTGGCTCGCCGCCGTGCGCGACGGCACGCTGCCCGGCGGCTGGGCGCTCGATGACGGCGTCGGGCTGCTGTTCTGCGGCCTGCAGATGTCACGCGTCGTCAGCTCGCGCCCCGGCGCCGGCGCGCAGCGCGTCGACCAGGTCGCCGGCGAGCTCGTGCGCAAGCGGCTCGAGCCCGAGCTGCTCGGCGATGGCGCGCCCGGCGTGCTAGGCGGCGTCGACGAGGCCGTGCAGGAGCTGCGCCGGGTGCACCGCATGCGGCGCGGCATGAGCGAAGGCTGACGCCGCTCAGCCGAGGGCCGTCCCGGGCGCGAGGCCGCCGTTCTCGATGCCCACGCCGCGGTGCGCGCTGTCCTCGTAGACGACCACCGATTTGACGTCGAACTCGCGCGTGGCGCTTTTGAAGCCGCTCGTGCAGTGGCATTCGCGTAGCGCGTAGCTGAGGATCAGCGTCGTGCGCGCCGAGTGGACCGGTCGGGCCGGCCCCACGTTCGTCGCCCACGGCTGCAGCTCGCCGTCGATCCACACGCTGTAGGTGTTGTCGGGCTTGATCTCGAACGTGTACGTGTGAAATGCCAGTGACGGGTCCTCGGCAAAGCCCCATTTGTCGGCCGTCGGCATCGGCGGCGCGAACCACGCCGTGTACAGACCGTCCGTGCTCCAACCCGTCGTGTGCTTTTCGCTTGCGCCACCGCCCTCGAAGAAGTCGACCTCCGTGCCTTCCCACGGGGGCCCGTTCGACCACCAGCCCGGATCGGCCTCGCCCGTGTTCGGCGGGAACTTCGCCACCGCCTCGAACACGAGCGTCTGATCTTTGCCCGGCGACCACGTGAAGAACCTGTAGCCCCGCACGCCGTCGTTCTGCCCGCGCAGCGCCCCGCACACGTAGTGCTTCGCGCCCGGCGACTGCGCCTCCGTCGTGTGCGTGCACGAGAGCCGCAGACCTTGCGGCGTCGTGGACACAGCGCTCGGGTTCATCACCTCCATCTCGTCCGTGTTGAACCCCGGGCAGTTGCTCCTGAGCGCACAGTTGTTCGGGAACCACGTGTTGTCCTGGCCCGGCCCGTTGCCGATCGGCGCGGCGAACCCGTCGGCATAGACGACCGACCAGCCTCCGGCCGGTGTCGCCGGCCCCGTCGGCGTACGGCTGACCGCGTGCAGGCTCGCCGCGCCCTGCTCGCGATTGGTGGAGGAGCAGCCGAGCAGGGCCACGGCGGCCAGGCCCAGCGCCGGCAACGACGCGACGGCCCTGGCCGAGAACGGACCAGCACGCCGCCGGCGCCTGCGGCGTTGCGGCGGGGCATCCGTGCCGGCGCCGAGGAGATCGCTTCCCACCCCGACGAGGCTAGCTCGCGCCGTCAGCCGATCGTCGTGCCCGGGGCGAGACCTGTGTTTTCGACGCCCACGCCCGCATGGGCTTTGTCCTCGTAGACCGACACCGATTTGACGTCGAACTCACGCGTGCCGCTTTTGAAGCCCGTCGTGCAGCCGCAACGGCGCAGCGCATAGCTGAGGATCAGCGTCGCCTTCTCCGTCAGATCCGGTTTGGCGGGGCCCACGTTCGTCGCCCACGACTGCAGCGCGCCGTCGATCCAGATGCTGTACGTGTTGTCGGGCTTGATCTCGAACGTGTAGGTGTGGAACGCCAGCGACGGGTCGACCGGGAATCCCCGTTTGGTCGCCGTCGGGTGCGGCGTGGCGAACCACGCCGTGTAGAGCGGGTCCGTGCTCCAGCCCGTCGTGTGTTCGGGGCTTGCTCCGCCGCCCTCGAAGAAGTCGACCTCCGTGCCGTTCCATGGCGGCCCGTTGGACCACCAGCCGGGATCCGCCTCGCCCGTGTTCGGTGGCAGCTTCGCGACCGCCTGGAAGACGAGCGTCTGGCCTTTGCCCGGCGACCATTTGAAGTAGCGGTAGCCAGCCGGCTTGGCTTCGGTCTGCGCGCGCAGCGTGCCGCAGACGTAGTGCTTTTTGCCGGGCATCTGCACCGTCGTGCGAGTGCACGTCAGCTTCAGGCCTTCCGCCGTCTCGCTCACCGCGCTCGGGTTCATCACCTCCATCTCATCTTTGTTGAAGCCCGGGCAATTGCTCGTGAGCGTGCAGTTGTTCGGAAACCATGTGTTGTCCTGGCCCGGCCCGTTGCCGATCGGCGCACCGAAGCCGTCGGCGTAGACCACCGACCAACCTCCGGCCGGCGTCGGCGGCCCCGTCGGCGTCGCGCCGACGAGCGCTTTCTGCGCCCGCGCTTCCTGCAGCCCGGCTTCGCGCGGAGCTTCTTCGGCGACCGAGACTCCTTCTTCGCCTTGCGCCGGTTGCGCTTCGGGCGATTCCCCTTCTGGCGGTTCGCCTTCAGTCGATCCTTCTGGCGGCGATCCCTCCCCAGGCGCTTCTTCTTGATCGCGACCCGAGGGCTGTTCGTCGAGCGGTTCGCCGTCGAGCGGTTCTTCGAGGTCGAGGCCGGCAAGCGGCGTCGCTTCGGCGATCGCGACCGGGCCGGGCGTGTCACGGTAGAGCGCGCGCACGCGCACTTCGTAGGGCACGTTCGGCAGCTGCGAGATCGTGTATGAGCGGGTCCGGCGCGACACTTCCACGCCCCCGCCCCCGCCGACCGCTCGCCAGCGGATGCGAAAGCCGCTCAGTCCAGCCGTGCTCGACACCTCCCACGATGCCGACAGCGAGCCTGGCGCCGGCGTCAGCTGAAGGTTCACCGGCGTCGGGCGCTCGGCAAGTGACGCGTCCGGCACGAGCGAGACGCCGAGCGCGATCAGGGCAAGCATCGCTGCCGGCAGCGCACCCCTGCGATGTCTCGACGGGCGCAGTCCCCCGGCGCCACGTCGATCGCCGTTGCCGTTGGCATTCGCCTGCTGGAAAGCCGCGATGAGGATTCCTTCCTTTGCCGTTGCGGCGACCACATCCACGCAGCCGCTCCCATGCACCCTCCCTTACCCAAAGCCTCACTACCCTACGCGAAGCTGGTGTCCTGAGTCGGAAATTCGGGGAGCGTTTGCCGAGCGGATGGTCGTGTCTGACGTTCCTGTCGACAGAGCGTTGCCGCGCGCCTCAACGGCAGGGTGCGCTCGTCAGAAACGTCACGCCCAAGTCCTCATCGCCGTGCTCGGGCACGGCCTCCTGCATGTGCGTGCTATCTCAAGGGCGTACGAAGGTGCTCGGGTCCGGGCCGATCCGCCTGCCCGCGTCGAGCGCCGCGATCGACCCGAGCTCATGCTCGCTCAGCTCGAAGTCGAACACGTCGATGTTCTCGCGGATGCGCGACGGCGTGACCGACTTCGGGATCACCACGTTGCCGATCTGCAGGTGCCAGCGGATGATCGCCTGCGCCGGCGTCTTGCCGTGCGCTTGCGCGACCTCCACGATCACCGGGTCCTCCAACTCGAGCCCCTGTCCGAGCGGGCTCCAGGACTCGGTCAGGATGCCCAGCCGCTCGTGCTCGCGGCGCAGGCCGAGCTGCTGGAAATAGGGATGCAGCTCGACCTGGTTGATCGCCGGCGTCACGCCAGTCTCACCGATCACCCGTTCGAGCTGCTCCGGTTCGAAGTTCGACACGCCGATCGAGCGCACGAGGCCTTCCTGCTGCAGCTCGACGAATGCCGTCCATGTCTCCACGTAGAGGTCATGCGCCGGCACCGGCCAATGAATCAGATAGAGGTCGAGATGGCTCAGCTCGAGCCGCTCCAGGCTTGCGCGGCAGGCGCGCTTGGCCTGCTCATAGCCCTGGTCGTCGTTCCAGCACTTCGTCGTGACGAACAGCTCATCGCGATCGAGGCCGGAGGCGTGCAGCGCCTCGCCGACGCCGCCCTCGTTGCGATAGGCGGCTGCCGTGTCGATCTGCCGGTAGCCCGCCGACAGCGCCTCGGCAACCGCCACCGCGGTCTCCTTGGGCGGGACCTGGAAGACACCGAAGCCCAGTTGCGGGATCCGCTCGTTCGGCGCGATCGGGAGCTCGGGAATCTGCTGTGCGGGGGCGCTCATGCTTTCTCCAATCTCCACTATGCCCGATGCGAAACGCGGGGAGCGGTGTGCTTGGCGGTCGGGCCTCGCTCGGGCCTTCAGCCGGCCGGCAGCAGGCTGCGCACGAGCTCGCCCCAGCAGTGCTTCAGCTGCGCCTGGGACATGCCCAACTCGCGGCGTTGGAAGAGCACGAGTTCGCCGACGAGCGTGCCGAGCAGCACGTCGGCGAGGTAGCCGACCTCGCCCTCATAGCCGCTCCCTGAAACCAGCGCCGCGACGTGCGCACGGTAGGCGGCGTAGACGCTGTGGCGCAGCCGATCGCCGGGCGCGCCGTTTTCGGCGGCCACGAGCAGGTCGCCCTGGATCTCGATGTGCTCGAGCATGCGCTCGCCGAAGGCGACGAGGCGCTCGCGCGGCGGCGGCCCCGGCCCGAGCGGCGCCGGCCCACGGATGAAGCCCTCCTGCAGGGCGCGCTCGCGCTCGTCGAGCAGCCCGCGCATCAGGCCGCAGCGATCGCCGAAGTGGCGGAACAGCGTTCCCTTGCCGACGCCTGCCGCGCGTGCGACCTGATCCATCGTCACGCATTGGGCGCCGTGCTCGGCGACGAGCGCTTCGGCGGCAGCAAGGATCGTCGCCCGGTTGCGCGCAGCATCGACCCGCTCGTGCCGAACAGGCTCGAGCATCGGCAACCCCCGTTGCGCGACATCGCCCTCCAAGCGGGAGATCCTATCTTGCGCGATTACCGGACTACAGTCCATTTGTGTTATTGTATCCCTATACGGACCACAGTCCGGATGATCCGGGGCAGGCAGGGCCGCTCGCAGAGCAACCCCGGAAAACGCAAACCAAGACCTTCAAGGAGCCCCCATGTCAGCCACAGCAACAGCCACCCAGACGCAGCTTCCGCTCGGTACGTGGAAGCTCGATCCGACGCATTCCTCAGCCAGCTTCGCCGTCAAGCACATGGTCGTCGCGACCTTCCGCGGGCGCTTCGAGAACATCGACGCCACGCTGAAAGTCGGCGAGGACGGCGCCGGACAGCTGCTCGGCACGGTCGACGCCGGCTCGATCGTCGTCAAGGACGAGAACCTGCAGGCCCACCTCGGCTCGCCCGACTTCTTCGACACCGAGCGCTACCCCGAGCTGCGCTTCGCCTCCAAGGCGATCCGCCGCGACGGCGAGGAGCTGATCGTCGACGGAGAGCTGACGATCAAGGGCCGCACGCACGCCGTGGAGGCGCGCGGCACGATCACCGGCCCGCACGAGACGCTCGGCGGCGCGGTCAAGATCGGCGTGACGCTCGAGACCGTGATCGACCGCACGCAGTTCGGCCTGGAGTGGAACGCGCCGCTGCCGAAGGGCGGCTTCGCCCTGGCCAACGACGTCAAGCTGACCGTCGAGCTCGAGCTCGCGCGGGACGGCGAGTAGCACGGCCATGCGGGTCTTGGGTATAGCGGGCTCCCTGCGCAGCGATTCGCACAACGGACGTCTGCTTCGGGCGGCGGCAGGGCTGCTGGCGCCCGAGGTGGAGTTCGTGCGCTTCGACGGCCTGAAGGCGATCCCGCCGTTCGACGAGGACGACGAGACGGCGCCTGGCGCGGCCGTCGAGCGCTGGCGCGAGGAGCTCGAGCTGGCCGACGCGCTGCTGTTCGCCACGCCCGAGTACAACCACTCGATCCCGGGTGCACTGAAGAACGCCGTCGACTGGGCCTCGCGCCCGTTCGCCACGGCCGCGCTGCGCAACAAGCCGGCCGCCGTGATCGGCGCGAGCACGGGCATGTTCGGCGCCGTCTGGGCGCAGGCCGAGCTGCGCAAGTCGCTCGCCGCCGCAGGCGCGCGTGTGATCGACCGCGAACTGCCCGTCGCGGACGCCGGGAGCGCATTCGCCGCCGACGGCGCGCTGGCCGAGCGCGAGCAGACGCTGGCGCTCGGTGAGATCCTCGCTGAGCTGCTCGCCGAGGCGAGCAGTCGCTCGGCGAGCACCGTCGCGGTGGCAGCCTGAGTCACCCACCGACGCGGAGCGCGACAATGGAGACATGGCAACCGAGCAGCAGCTCGCGCCCGTGCTCGTCAGCGACGAGCTCGAGCGCTGGCTGAGAGGCGATCAGCCGAAGACACTCGGCAGCCTGATCGACGTGTTCGGCGAGCGCAGCTTTGCGATCGTGTTCGTGCTGCTGATGGCGGTACCGGCGCTGCCGCTGCCCACGGGCGGCGTCACGCACGTGTTCGAGGTGATCACGATGCTGCTCGCGCTTGAGTTGATCGTCGGGCGCCGCACGATCTGGTTGCCCGCGCGCTGGCGGGCGCTGCAACTCGGCGGCGAGAGCAAAGAGAAGTTCATCGATGCCCTGCTACGGCGGATCCGCTCGCTCGAGCGAATCTCGCGCCCCCGCGCGCGCTGGCTGTTCGGTCATCGCCTGAGCGGCGTCGTGTTCGGCTTGGTCGCGCTCGGTCTCGCACTGACCGCGTTCCTGGCCCCACCCTTCTCCGGCCTCGACACGCTGCCGTCCATTGGCCTCGTCGTGCTCGCGCTCGGCTATCTGATGACCGACGTCGCAATCAGCGCCGCCGGCGCCGCGATCGGCGTGCTCGGCGTCGCCTCGGTGATCTTCCTCGGAAGCATCGCCGTGAAATTCTTCAAGAGCATCTTTTAGCTTAGTTAATCCGATCATCCGACTTGGTTCATTCGATCGTCTGGTCGCTGCTCCGTCTGCAACGATGCGCCCGAGATGCGCTTGCTGATATGGGGGATCGTTGGGCTATCTGGGCTCGGTCTGGTAATTCAGCTCATCGGGATTCACGGCGCCACCAACGAACGCAGCGCGATCCAACATGCCGTGCGAGCGCCGTTCCAGGATCTCCGCCGGCATGATGCCCGAGCGCTGTGTGGGGACTTCATCCCCGCCGTCGCCGCGGATCTGACGGCGAGGGGGCGCAGTTGCGCGGCGCGTGTCGAGCAGCTGTTCCACCGCAGCTCCAGCGAGACCGAATATCTGCCCTCGCACAGCCTGCTCTTGCCCGGACGTGTGACGGTGACGAGCATCCACCGGTACGGCGATCGGGCGACAGCGGACTCGGTCGGCCCCGGATCTCCGGGGCTCGTGCGTCACTGGCAGCTCGCGCGGGTGGATGGGCGATGGCGCGTCGCCACGCCCGCCACACTGCAACTGCAATCCGACTGCCGGCGGCGCCCGTTTGGCGCTTCGGGCTGTCTCGACGTGCTCTCGATGCGGCTCGGCCAAGCGCAGTAGAGCGCGACCGGGTGCTCAGCCTTCGAGGTCTTCCTCGAGGTCTTCGACTTCGGCCGCCAGGTCGGCGACGCTCACTTCCAGTGCGTCCGCGATACGCCTTACAGTGGTCCAGCCGGGGCTGTTCAGGCCCCGCTCGATACGCGACAGCGCCGACGAGGTGATGCCGGCGTCGAACGCAAGCTCTTCCTGCGTCATCTCGCGATCCTCGCGAAGTCGTTTGAGCTGGGCCGCCAGAAATGGGTCCGCTGGTTCATGCACATAAGAAACATCGCTGACAGTTGGGGTCAATGTCCAGGGGTTTTAGTCCTAGGACGTCAAGACAGGTATCCTCCTTCATTGCACAAATCATCCCCACAGATGGTCACGTGCACCGGCCGAGCGAAGCGCCTGCACGAGAGTGCCGGCGCCGAGCCGGTCCCGCCAGAGGCCCCCGGGAGCTTGCCCCCCGGGGGCTTCAGGTGAGGATGCCGGCGCGAGCGCTGACGGATCGGATCGCGACGGAGAGGGCCGCAACCGGGGACGGGCTGTGGCCAGGACGGGTGAGGCCCGACGTGTACGGAGGGGGAGGGATTCGAACCCTCGTCGGAGGAATCTCCCCCGAAACGGTTTTCGAGACCGCCGCATTCAACCGCTCTGCCACCCCTCCACGACCTCGCGCGGAGGACAGGCGCGTGATCTTAGTCGAGCGGCGTAACGCTCCGGGGGCGGCGTCGGCGAACTGCGAGATCGCGCGCGGGCACCGGCGGCGCTGCTCAGCGACGGCGCGAGGCGAAGAAGTCGCTCAGCAGCCGGCCGCACTCGGGGGCGAGCAGCCCGGAGAGCACTTCGGGGCGGTGGTTCAGCCGGGCCTCGGCGGGCACGTCGAGCACGCTGCCGCAGGCACCCGCCTTGGGATCTGTCGCGCCGTAGACGACGCGCGGCACCCGCGCGAGCACGATCGCCCCGGCGCACATGGCGCACGGCTCGAGCGTGACGTACAGCGTCGCGTCGAGCACGCGCCAGCTACCGAGCGCGCGCGCCGCCTCGCGTAGCGCGAGGATCTCGGCGTGCGCCGTCGGGTCCTGGCGCAGCTCTCGCTCGTTGTGGGCTGCCGCCAGCAACTCGCCGTCGCGCACGACGACGGCGCCGATCGGAACATCCTCGTGTGTACGTGCCTGCTCGGCCTCGCGCAAGGCGAGGCGCATGAAGTAGTCCTCGTCTGGAAAGAGGGGATCGGTCATCGATCTCGCCGGAGCCCCTGCGACAGTGCTGCCGCCTGCGGAACTCGCCAGCATCATCATTATCCGAGAAGCGGCCGATGACTCTACGGGTACAAATGCTCCCCACCTCTACCTCCACCCGAGCCCGCGCGCGGGGGTTCGCATTCGCATGCTGCGCGATGGTCGCCGTGCTGCCGGTCGCCTCGGCACGCGCCGCCTCCGCCTCCTACGCCCCCGACCGGATCCTCGTCAAGTACGCGACCGCGACCCCGGCCCGCGCCCGCGCGACCGCCGCGCACGGGGCGGGCGCCGGCGCCTGGAGCGTGACCGCCCCGCACACGCGCCTCTTGCGGCTCGCCCCCGGCGTCAGCGTCGGCGTCGCGCTGCGCGCGCTGCGCAGACGCTCCGACATCGCCTGGGCGGTGCCCGACTACCGCGCGCACGCGGCCGGGCTGATCCCCAACGATGTCGGCGGCGGCACGCAACCGGGAGACTGGCAGCAGCTGCAGTGGAACTTCTCAGGTCCGTTCGGCGTCAACGCGCCACAGGCGTGGTCGAACGTCGCCGCTGACGGCGCGCCCGGCGGCAAAGGGGTCGTCGTCGCCGTGCTCGACACCGGCGTGGCCTACGCGACGCACGGGCGCTTCCCGCGCTCGCCCGACTTCTCCCGGTACGGCTTCACGGGCGGCTATGACTTCATCGCCGACAACCGCTTCCCCAACGATCGCAACGGCCACGGGACGTTCGTCGCGGGGACGATCGCCGAGGCCACCGACAACCACTACGGATTGACGGGACTGGCGTTCGCGGCGCGGATCATGCCGGTGCGCGTGCTCGACAGCCAGGGCGAAGGCGAAGCCTCGACGATCGCCGAAGGAGTCCGCTACGCGGTCAAGCACGGCGCGCAGGTGATCAATCTCAGCCTCGAGTTCTCAAGCAACGTCACCGCCGCCGACATACCGGAGCTGATCGAAGCGCTGCGCTACGCGCGCCGCCGTGGCGTACTCGTCGTCGCCGCGGCCGGCAACGAGGCACACACCGCGATCGCCTATCCAGCCCGCGCGTCGGACGTGATCGCCGTCGGTGCGACGACGGAACACGGCTGCCTCGCCGACTACTCCAACGACGGCTCGGGGCTGACGCTGGTCGCGCCCGGCGGCGGTGCCGACGCCAACCTGCCCGGCGACCCGAACTGCCGTCCCGAAGGCCCGCCCGGACGCGACGTCTTCCAGGTGACCTTCACAGGCGCCTCGCCGCGGCGCTTCGGCATGCCCGGCGGCTACGAAGGGACCTCGATGGCGGCGCCGCACGTCTCGGCTACGGCCGCGCTGATCATCGCCAGTGGCGTGCTCGGCCGACACCCCACGCCGGCGCAGATCGTCGCGCGGCTGCGCGCAACGGCGCGCAAGCTCGGCGGCGGCGGCGACGAAGCGCTGTACGGCGCCGGGCTCGTCGACGCGGCCGCGGCAACGGCACCTGGTGGACCGGGCGCCGTGCCGCGATAGCGGACGGCGAGCGTGTCCGACCCGGCACCCGCGCGATGCGACCTGGCCGTGATCGGCGGCGGCATCGTCGGACTCGCGGTAGCGCGCGAGCTGGCACGCCGCCATCCACGCGCCTCGCTTTGCGTGCTCGAGCGCGAACAGCGGCTGGCGACGCACCAGAGCGGCCACAGCTCGGGCGTGATCCACGCCGGCATCTACTACCGCCCGGGC
Organism: Solirubrobacterales bacterium; assembly: GCA_044446425.1. Lineage (GTDB taxonomy): Bacteria > Actinomycetota > Thermoleophilia > Solirubrobacterales > Solirubrobacteraceae > Palsa-744. The sequence goes on from JBIOEW010000018.1 coordinate 26,198, forward strand.
TCACTGAAGGCGCGGCTGTGCGTCGACGGAGCGCGCGCGCTGTACGCGTACTGCGAAGAGCGCGGGATCGCGCACGAGCGCTGCGGCAAGCTGGTCCTCGCGACCGACGCCTCGCAGCTGGCTGCACTCGACGAGCTCGCGCGGCGCGGGCGAGCCAACGGCGTGGCCGGCTTGCGCCGGCTGGACGGCGCCGAGCTGGAGCAGGTCGAGCCGCACGCGCGCGCGCTCGCCGCGCTGCACTCGCCGGACACGGGAGTGGTCGACTTCCGCGCCGTCGCACACGCGTATGCAGACGACGTGGCCGAAGCGGGCGGATCGGTCGCGCTCGGCTGCGGCGTGACGGCGGTGGACGTGCGAGCACGAGCGCTGCGCCTGTCCCATGCCGGCGGCCAGACCGAAGCAAGGAACGCGATCTTCTGCGCCGGAGCGTGGTCTGACCGGCTCGCGATCGCGGCCGGCGCGGGCGCCGATCCCCGCATCGTCCCCTTTCGCGGCGCCTACCTGCGGCTGCTGCCCGAGCGTCGCGAGCTGGTTCGCTCGCTGATCTATCCGACGCCGCACCCCTCGCTGCCGTTCCTCGGGGTGCACCTGACGAGGCATCTCGACGGCGACGTGACGATCGGCCCGACGGCGCTTGTCGTGGGTGCGCGCGACGCATACGACCTGCGCAAGCTGCGGCGCGAGGATCTGCACGACACGCTCGCATGGCCCGGGACATGGCGGATGCTCGCTCGCACCTGGCCGGCGGCGCTGGGCGAGCTGCGCCGCTCGGTCTCGCGCGGCGCGCTCGTCGCAGCCGCGCGCCGCCTCGTCCCGGCGCTCGCGCTCGAGGATTTCGAGCCGCGGAGCAGCTTCGCCGGGGTGCGCGCGCAAGCGCTCGCGCGCGATGGGCGCCTGCTGGACGACTTCGCCTTCACGGTCGGCGCACGGGCGCTGCACGTGCGCAACGCGCCCTCGCCGGCCGCAACGGCGTCGCTGGCGATCGCTCGGCACATATGCGAGCAGGCCGAGCGCACGCTCGCGCTGGGAGCGTGAGAGCGCCCGGCGGGCGCCGGTGAGCGGTGCAGGTGTTAGCCTTCGCGCGGTGGCATCGGCTGCCGGTCTTCGCGTGCTGGGCGTATCGGTGCCCGATGTCAGCGACTGGCGCGAGCCCACGCCGCAGGGTCAGTGGTCGTTGTTCTTCGCCGCCCTCGCAGAGCGTTTCGCGTTGATCGACGTAGTCCGTCCGGAGCTCTCCGATGTGCAGCGCTATGTCAACTTCGCCCGCACCTTCAACCCGGACAAGAAGCGCTGGAAAGCGACCGCCGGCTTCAACGAGTCGGTCGCGACGAAGCGGACCCAGGCCGTCGAGCGGGCGCTCGAGCGCCATCGCGGGCGCTTCGATTTGATCGTTCAGGTGCAGACCGTATGCGGGCCGGGCTCGGAGCGAGACGGCGTGCCATACGTCATCTACACCGACAACACGATGGCGCTGACCCAGCGCTACTACCCGGCCTGGGCAGCGCTCTCGCCGCGCCGCGCCGAGTGGTGGATGCATTACGAGGCGCAGGTCTGTCGTTCGGCCGAGGCCGTGTTCACCTTCAGCGAGTTCGCCCGGCGATCGGTGATCGACGACTACGGCGACTCGCCCGAGCACGTGACGGCGATCGGCGCCGGCGCCAACCAGTGGCTCGATGAGCTGGGCCAGAAGGACTACTCCTCCGGCCGCGCATTGTTCGTCGGGGTCGACTTCGAGCGCAAGGGCGGCGCGGTGCTACTCGACGCCTGGCGACGCGTACGCGAGCGCCTGCCCGACGCCGAGCTGCTCATCGCGGGGCCGCGAGATCGGCCCCCGGAGGCACTGCCGCCCGGCGTCGACTGGATCGGATGGGTCGACCGCGCGGGGCTCGCTGAGCTGTATCGGTCCGCCTCGGCGTTCGTGCTGCCCTCGACCTTCGATCCGTGTCCCAACGTGTTCCGTGAGGCGATGGGCTACGGCCTGCCGTGCGTAGGCACGGACTGCTGCGCGATACCGGAGATCATCGAGGACGGCAGGACCGGCCGGATCGTGCCGATCGGCGAGCCGCAGGCGCTCGCGGCGGCGCTGATCGAGCTGCTCTCCGATCCGGCCGGGGCTGAGACGATCGGGCGCGCTGCTCATGCCGAGGTACTCGCGGAAGGGCGCTGGAGCAACGTCGTCGATCGTCTCGCCGAGCGACTCGAGCACGACGTCCACCCGACGGCCGAGCGTGGCCATGTCTAGGCGCTTCGCCGGAGCGCTCTTCGCGCTCGTGCCGGCGTACGCCTGCATGGCCTACGCGAGCGCCTCCGCCGCGCCGTGCCGTCTGGTGGCGGCGACGAGCGGCTCGGACCGCAACAAGGGCACGCTCGCGCAGCCGCTGCGGACGGTGCAGCGGCTGGCCGACAAGCTCAAGTCGGGCCAGCTCGGATGCGTCCGTGGCGGCGTCTACCAGGAAGAACTGAGGATCAACCACGGCGGCCGCAGCGCCGCCAAGAGGCTGACGATCGAGAGCTACGGCGGCGAACGCGCGACGCTGGTCGGGCGCATCTACATCCCCCAGGGCTCGAGCCACGTGACGATCGCGCAGATGAACCTCAACGGGCGCAACGGCTCGAAGCTCCCGTCGCCCACGGTCGACAGCGAAGACGCCGTATTCAGCCGCGACGACGTCACCAACGAACACACGGGGATCTGCTTCATCCTCGGCTCCAACAGCTACGGTCGCGCCGAGCGGACGACCATCGACGGCAACCGGATTCACGACTGCGGCATCGAACCGTCGCACAACCAGGACCACGGGATCTACCTGTCCGCGTCCGACGGCGTGAGGATCACCGACAACGTCATCTTCAGAAATGTCGATCGTGGCATCCAGCTGTTCCCCGACGCCCAGGGCACCGTGATCGAACACAACGTGATCGACGGCAACGGCGAGGGCGTCCTGTTCTCCGGCGACGGGGCCACGTCGAGCAACACGCGCGTCGAGTTCAACCTGATAACCAACTCCAAGCTCCGCTACGACGTCGAAAGCTACTACCCGAACGGCACGCCTCCAGGCACCAACAACATCGTCAGGAACAACTGCGTGTTCGGCGGCGCTCAGGGCACGATCGGCAGTCAAAAGGGCTATATGGCGACGCTCAACAAAGCGGTCGACCCGCAATACGCGAACCCGGCCGTCGGCAACTTCTCGATTCCGCAGGGCAACCGCTGTGCCGGCTACCTCGCCGCCGCGACCCCGCTGGCCCACTTCTGATCGACCCGACGCCGATCGGCGACTGCGCCGTCGTTGGAGCGTCTGCGGCGCGCCTACGCGACCGCACGCAGGCGCGCCACTGAAGCACGAGCTGCTCGCCGGCGAGCTTTGAGGGCCGTCTGTGCCGGCAGCGGCGTCTGCTCGGTGAGCAGCGCCCCGCCGGCGTCACCGGTCACAACCGTCGAGGCGAACAGCAGGCGCGGTACGCGAGCGAGTCGCCGAAGCAAACGGTGAATTGCACGTTCCCGGCGGAGATACTCGAAACCTGAAACCCGACGGATTCGGTCGTAGTGGTGAACGCGGGCGCGCTCGCGCCGTTCACAGTAAACGGTCTGACCGTATTTACGAGTGGACCAACGCGGCGGACTTTCCCAGTCGCTGTCTCATACCCATCGAGATAATTATTTTCGAGATCCCGCTCATCAGGCCCGCGAAGCACTTCACCCCTACGGCTTCCTTGCACGAACGACATAATGCCAGCCCGTCCACTGCAGGACCGGCACGCCGCGATCGGCGAGTCGTTGCAGGCGTTCGTCGATACGCATGCCCCGTTGCTCGGCGAAGATCTCCTTGCCGAGGAAGGAGATCGGGCCGAAGCCGACCGTCCTGCGTTCGATCGTGCGCATCCCGCCCTCGCCCAGCAGCCGCTCGATCCGGGCGGGGAAGTCCAGCCGGGACATCGCCACCCCCGGGCGCTTGCGCAGCTTGTGGTAGAGCCTGCGCAGCGGCGTCCGTGCGAGGATTTCGCGCGGGTCGGTGAACGAGGTCAGGCGGGCGCCGTTGTCTGCGGTGACAACGAGCTGGCCGTTCTCACCCAGCACCCGTGCCATCTCGCGCACGGCCGATGCCGGCGTGTGCAGCCATGGCAGCACGCCGACTGCGACGACGAGCTCGAACGTCCCGTCGGGGAAGGGCAGTGCGTGCACGTCGGCGACTGCGACGTGCACCGACTCGGCGAAGCCCGCTCGGCGCGCGCGCTCGGCGGTCAGCTCGACCATCCCCGGACTGGCGTCGATCGCCTCGAGCAGCAGCCCGCGCTCGGCGAGTTGCATCGTCAGATGACCGGCGCCACAGCCGATCTCCAACACGCGCGCCCCGGCGGGCAAGGCTGCCGCGTCGATATAGGAGAGCACGGCGGCCTGGCGATTGCGGTAGATACGACCCTGCACGCCTTCTTCGCGGTAGACCTCATCCCAGTATGCTACGGTCGAATCGAAGTGCGTGTTAACGTTTTTCTGAATGCCCGCAGGCGCCGTTTCACCAGCCTGCCGCTCGATCTCACTGTCACTGTCCGGACTGCCCATATTCCACCGTTCGCCGAGTAGGTAGGTTTGCACCGGATTAAGCACGAAGCTCGCTGCGCCGGAGCGTCGCGCATCGAGTCTAGCGTCCGGCACCGACAGCGCACGCATGTAGGACCCGCGTTCGTCGCACACCGGCTGGAGATGCAGTGAACACTGCGACGCCGATCGTCATCTTCGGCCTGAGTCGTGGCATCTTTCACCACGGTGCGCTCGGCATCGCGCGCTCGGCGGGCAGGCTCGGGATCCCGGTGCACCGGATCGCGCGCGAGCGATCGGCGCCGGCCCGCCTGTCGCGTTACAGCCGAGGCTGGTCTCGCATACCGGACGGCGCGAGCACTGCCGAGATCCTCCAGTTCCTGCACGAGCGCAGCAGCAGCGTCGGCCGGGCGCTGCTGATTCCGATCGATGACGCGGCGAGCGTGTTCGTCGACGAGCACGCCCAGGCACTCGAGTCCGACTTCCTGTTTCCCCGTCAACCGGCCGGCCTGGCCCAGGCCCTCTCGAGCAAGCGTGAAATGTATGAGCTGTGCATGGAGCACGGGATTCCGACTCCGGCCTCGGCGTTCCCCAAGTCAGAAGCCGAGCTCTTGGAGTACGCCGGGCGTGGCGACTTTCCCACCGTGTTGAAGTGCATCAACGCCGGCGACGCCCCGCCCAGCGCCCCGCGTGTGGCGATCGTCGAGGACCGCGATCAGCTGCTCGCCGCCTACCGCCGGATGGAGTCGCCCGGCGGTCCAAATCTGATGATCCAGGAATACGTCCCGGGCAAGCCCGAAACGATCTGGATGTTCAACGGCTACTTCGATGGGCAATCGGCATGCCGGGTGGGCTTCACGGGCAAGAAGATCAGGCAGACGCCGCCGTACACGGGCGCGACGACGCTCGGCGTCTGCCTGCCGAACCCGACCGTCGAAGACGCGACCGTGCGCCTGATGGCGGCCGTCGGCTACCAGGGCATCCTCGACATCGGCTACCGCTTAGATCAGCGCGACGGCCAGTACAAGCTGCTCGACGTCAATCCCCGCATCGGCGGCACCTTCAGGCTGTTCGTCGGCGAGAACGGACTCGACGTGCTGCGCACGATGTACCTCGACCTCACCGGGCAGGAGGTGCCTTCGACGACGCTCTCCGAGGGCCGCCGGTGGATCGTCGAGCCATGGGACCTGGCGTCGTCGCTCACCTACCGGCGGCGTGGGGACATCACGCTTGGCGAGTGGCTGCGCTCGCTGCGCCACGTACGCGAGGACGCGTGGTTCGCCGCCGACGATCCGTTGCCGTTCCTCGCCCTGTGGGCCGGGCTTGCGCTGTACTGGCTGCCCCGGCGACTGCTCTCGCGTCGTTAGGCCGCTGCGCCGCAGCAGCGGGCGTGGCGCGCGCAGCTAGGCGCGAACTGCGAGCGGGCGGACCTCGTCCTGCTCGATCACAAAGACCGAGTCGAGATCGTCGATCCGCTCGAGCACGAACGAGAGGTCCTCGTGCTGGTCGGTGTCGCGCAGGTATCTCGCGCTCGCGCCGTCGAGGATCGCCTCGACCGGCGCCTCGCCCCAGCGATCGATCACCTCCTCGGTCAACCGGTCGGCCACCGTGTAGCCGGCCTGCGCGAGCGCGCGGCCGACGCGGGCCGCGCAAAGCTGATCCTCCTCGCGGAATTCACCTCTGCTGTCGGCGCCGAGGACGCGCACGTCGCACCCCTGCTCGGCCAGGTGGCCGGCGAGCGCGGTCACGTTGCGCAGACAGCCCGGGAAGGTCCGCGCGCGGCGCATCGCCTCGGCCATCAAGCGCGTGCCGGACGTCGAGAGCAAGATGATCGGCCGCTCGGACCCCTCCAACGCCTCCATCTGCGTCGGGCTGTTCTGCAGGTCGAAGCCGTAGGGCTGCACGCCGCCGAGCTCGCCCGCGAGGATCGGCCGATCGAGGTCGGCCGCGAGGCGCACGGCGGCCTCGATCGAGCCCGCCGGATAGACCTGCCTTCCGATCGCGGCAGCCGTCACGGCGGTCGTCGTCGCGCGAATCACGTCCACGGCGACGATCACCTCCTCGCCTTCGAGTGGCGCGAGGTGCTCGTGAAAGCAGTCGATCGCTACGTTCGGCATCTCAGTCGGCGCCCGCGCTCAGACTCGATCGCCGGCCGGCGGGGCTGGTCGCAGGTTCTCGCGCCCGAAGGCATCGGAGTGCAGACCGCGGCGGTAGATCTCCACGCGCAGCACCTCCTCGAGGCGAACGTTGCCGAGCTGGACCTCGGGCCCGAAGTGGTCGATCATCGCGAACTGGCTGGCCTTGTTGGGCGCCTCGAACAGCACCGTCTCCAGCCCGAACGCGTCGGCGATTCGCTCGGCCTGGGCGGGATCGAACTCGCCCGGCGCCGTGAACAGGCCGACGTCCTGGGCGCTCTCGCGCGCCTCGACGACGAGGCGCACCGCGCCCGCCTCCAGCCAGCTGGTCCCGGTTGCGATCAGCTCCTCGGTCTGCTCGTCGGTGAAGCGTCCGCCGTGCTTCTCTCCCAGCTCGAACTCGACCTCCAGCCCACGCTCGCCCGCTTGGCGGACGATCTCGGCCGGCGCCAGCGACGGGTCCGTGAACCCTTCCCCGCACTCGATCCGCGAGAGGCCGACCTCGGCGCACAGGTCGAGGTATGCAGGGAGCGCGCGCTGGGCGACGGCCGTCTCGAACGGGCCACCGCCGGCGACCGTCGGCACGCCGGCTTCGCGAGCCGCCTGGATCTTGCTGCGCGTGGCGCCTTCCTCGGCGACCATCCAGCAGGCCATCGAGATCTTCAGCGTGCCCATCAGATGAGCGCTCTGACGGATGTGAGCCTGCACCGTGACAGGGTCATAGCCCGGGTCGAAAGGGCAGGTCGCCCGGGGCGTCGGCCGGACTCCGATCTGCTCCAGGTAGCGCTCGGTGGCCGACGGGTGCTCGGCTCCTACCATCGCCCGCGCCTCATCACCATAGGCATCATAGAAGCCTGTATCGGCCGCGTTCGCCGAATGGATTAGCGCTCTGGAGAGAAGCGAACTTGCCCGCGAGGGGATCCTCCTCTAGATTGCAGATCCAGCACGGGTGGGGGCGTGAGGGGCCATCAGGCACGGAGGCCGTCCGAGGAGAATGTTTGTTTCGCCACGCCGTACACCACTGGGCTGAGGAGAGCTTTCGCCGGCTCGCTCGCGGGCGACAGCTTGCGGCCGCCTCGCTGACGGCGGCGGCGCTGGGGCTGTGCGTCCCGGCGGCATCGGCGGCGATCCCGCCAAACGACGAATTCTTCGCCAGGCAATGGGGCGCGCACAACACCGGGCAGCCGGTGCCGATCGACGAAGGCAACGAGAAATTCGGCGAACCCAAGGCCGGCGCGCCCGGCGCCGACGATCGCGCCCTGCAGGCGTGGAAGGTCTCCACGGGAAGCCGCTCGATCGTGATCGGCGAGGCCGACACCGGCGTCGACTACACACAGCCCGATCTCGCCGCCAACGTCTGGAGCAACCCCGGCGGAATCGCCGGCTGCCCCGCTGGTACGCACGGCTACAGCGTGGTCAACAAGACTTGTGAACCGATGGACGCCGAAGCGTTCAACTACAGCAATGGCCGGTTCGGCGGCCACGGCACGCACGTCGCCGGGATCATGGCCGCCGTCGGAAACAACTCGACCGGCGTCGCCGGGATCAACTGGCAGGCGACGGTGCTGCCCGTGAGGTGGCTGCGAGCGGCCGACGAAGACCTCGGCGTCGGCAAGCTGATCGAAGCGCTCAGATGGTTCGCGAAAGCCGCTCGCGAAGGCGTCGACATCCGCGTGGTGAATGACTCGCCGACGTTCGAAGGAACACCGTCGGCGCAGCAGATCGAAGAAGAGACCGAAGCGATCGAAGAACTCGGCGCCGAGGGCATCCTGTTCGTGACCGCGGCCGGCAACACGGCCGAAGACAACGATGCTGAATCGGGTCGCTACCCGTGCAGGCTCGACCTCGCCAACGAGATCTGCGTAACGGCCACCAACGACGAAGACGAACTGCCGAGCTGGGCCAACTTCGGCGCGCACACGGTCGATCTGGCGGCTCCCGGAGTGAGCATCTACTCGACGCTGCGCGAAGGGAAATACGGCTACCTCAGTGGCGGCTCGATGGCCGCCGCGCAGGTCTCCGGCGCTGCGGCCCTGATCCTCTCGACCAATCAGTCGCTCTCTCCCGCTGCGCTGAAGCAGGACATCCTCGACAACGTCGATCCGCTCTTCTCGCTCTCCGGGAAGGTCGCGTCCGGCGGTCGCCTGGACATCTGCAAGGCCCTTCCGGGCTGCGAACCGGCAGTCGTCACCGGCGTGAGCCCGAACAGCGGCCCGGCGCACGGAGGCACGGCGGTCACGATCACGGGAGCGCATCTCGACGGAGCCACCGCGGTCAGGTTTGGCTCCGCCAACGCCACCAGCTTCACCGTTGAGTCGCCGAGCTCGATCACCGCCCAGGCTCCCGCCGGAGCCGGAGCCGTGGATGTGACGGTGGCGACCCCAGGTGGCACAAGCCCAACTGTGACCGGGGACCGCTTCACCTACATAGCCGAAGCGCAACCACCTCCGCCCGCCCCGACGCCGGGCCCGACGCCCGGTCCCGCAGCCGCCGCCCAAGCTACGACGGAAACGGCGGCTCCCTCTGCCGGGCAGTCCTCGGTGCTGGGCGCCAGCGACCGCGCAAGCGTCGTCGTGCTCCTAACCACGACGCTGGCGATCCAGCGAAACAGCGTCGCCGTCAAGCTGCGCTGCGTCGGCGCGCAATCGTGCGGCGGCAAGCTGACGATCGCGGTCAAGCAGCTCACGCGCTCGCCCGGCAAGGCCGCCACGACGAGGATCCAGACGATCGGCCGGGCCGTCTACTCGCTGCGCGCCGGCCAGAGCAAGTCGGTCGTACTCACGCTCAACGCGAGCGGACGGGCGCTGCTGCCGGCCGCGCCGGCACGACTCGATGCGCTGCTCACGATCCTCCCCTCGGGACCGGGCGCCGGCCGCGCCGCGACCAAGGGCGTGCACCTTCTCACGCGCGCGCGTGGCGCGAAGAAGTCCAGCGACTAGGCTCGCTCGAACATTCGTCGATCCTCGCGCGCGAGGTTAAAGTCGTTAGACTCGGAGCAGCGCGCCACGGGACGCGCGAGACGCAGTGCGCCGACCAGGAGGACACCCAGTGGAGCGCAACCCCCACGAGCACGGACGCACGTCGGGAACTCGCAGGTCGAGCCGGATCACCGCACCGGCGCTGATCGCTGTGCTGGCTGCCGCCGGCGTGGCCGCGGCGGGGCCCGGCGCGAGCGCCGCACCGGCTCCGACGCCCTTGACCGTCGCGCCGGCCGCGCTCGTCGAAGGCTCGCAGGGACTGGTAGGCGCAGCCGGTCCCGTGCTCCCTCCGTCGCCCAACCCCTTCCGCGCGGATGTCGTGCTCGTCGGGTTCCGCTCGGGCGTGTCGACCGGCAAGCGCTACGCGATCGAGCGCGCGGCGGGCGGCGAGGGCGCGGCGCACCTTGGCCCGGCAATCGCACCCGCGGCTCGCGGCGCCGTCGCCGCCACCGGCGCGCAGTACCTCTCGCCGCTGAGGCTCCGCGTTCACCCCGGCGACGTGCCAGCCGTGATCCGACGGCTGCGGCGCAGTCACGCGGTCGCCTACGCCGAGCCGGACTACCTGATGAGCGCGAGCGCCGCGCCGAACGATCCTTCCTTCTCGCTCCAGTGGGGCGACAGCAACACCGGGCAGCCGATCCCGACCCAAGAATCCGAAGAGGTGCTCGGACCGGAAGCGAAAGGGACACCAGGCGCCGACGATCGCGCGCTCGCGGCCTGGGGCGTGAGCACCGGCAGCCGCTCGATCGTGATCGGCGAGACCGACACGGGCGTCGACTACAACCACCCCGACCTGGCGGCCAACATCTGGAGCAACCCAGGCGGGATCGGCGGCTGCGCAAGCGGGACGCACGGCTACAACGTCCGCACGCACACGTGCGAACCGATGGACGACGACACGATCTACGGCGGACACGGCACGCACGTTGCGGGCATCATGGGCGCCGTCGGCAGCAACGGCACCGGCGTCGCGGGAATCAACTGGCAGACCTCGATCCTCCCGGTGAAGTGGCTCAGCTCCTCCGCGTCGGGAGAAACGAGCGGCCTGATCGAAGCGCTGCAGTGGCTCGTCGCGGCCAAGCAAGCCGGCGTGAACATACGTGTCGTCAACGACTCGGCGACCTTCGTCGGCACCGCCTTCTCGCAGGCGCTCTCCAACGAGATCGACACGCTCGGCGCGAACAACATCCTGTTCGTGACGGCTGCCGGCAACACCGGCAACAACAACGACGAAGAAAAAGTCAGGCGCTACCCGTGCGGCTATGACCGCCCGACCGAGCTTTGCGTGACAGCCACGAACAACAACGACCAGCTGCCCAAATGGGGCAACTACGGCCCTCACACGGTCGATCTCGCGGCGCCCGGCGTGAGCATCTACTCGACGCTGCGCAAAGGCGCCTATGGCTACCTTTCGGGCGGCTCGATGGCCTCACCGCAGGTCGCCGGCGCCGCTGCCCTGATCCTCTCCGCCAACCCGTCGCTGTCGGCGAGCGAACTGAAGGCAGACATCACGGCGAACGTCGACCCGCTGCCGGCGCTGTCGGGCAAGGTCATCACCGGCGGGCGCCTGGACGTATGCAAGGCGCTCCCCGGCTGCTCCACCGAACAGCCTCCGCCGACGGGCACGTTCGGCAAGACGACGGTCGGCGCCTCAACGGACGGCGGCATCTTCTCCGGCTACAAGGTCGTGCACACCGCAACGCTGCCGACCACCGGCTCGGTGACGAAGCTCAGCCTGTACGCGGTTCCGGGCATCAACTCGCCCAGCCCGCAGGCGCTGCGCGCCGTGATCTACAGCGACTCGGGCGGATCGCCCGGAGCGCTGCTCGCCACCGGGCCCGAAGTCACCTACCAGGGGTCCGTCAACGGGTCAGGCTGGTTTGAACTTCCCCTCGCGACCCCGGTCGCGCTCTCGCCGGGCACCTACTGGCTCGGCTTCATCACCGGCACGACGACCGAGGGCCTGGGCTACCGCTATGACACCGTCGCCAACAGCCGCGCCTACAACACGAACCCGTTCGCCAACGGACCGACGAACCCCTTCGGCACTGCCACGAAGGACTCCGAGCAGGCGTCGATCTACGCGACCTACAGCACGAGCGCCCCACAGCTCTCCCCACCGGCGAACACGTCGCCGCCGACGATCTCCGGGACCGCCCAGGTCGGGCAGACGCTGACCGCCGGCCTCGGCTCCTGGAGCGAAAGCCCGAGCGGCTATGCCGATCAGTGGCAGCGCTGCGACGCGACCGGCGCGAGCTGCTCGGCGGTGGCGGGCGCGACGGCGCAGACGTACACGCTCTCGGCAGCCGACCTGAACACGACGATCCGCGTCGCCATCGCGGCCTCCAACTCGGCCGGCAGCTCGGCGCCGACGAGCTCGGCGCAGACCGCCGTCGTACAGCAGGCAGAACAGAGCACGGCGACCTTCGGCAAGACGAACGTCGGCTCCTCTTCAGACACGTTCTCGGCCAACCGCAAGCGGGTCAACCGCTACGCGCTTGCCGGCAACGCCTCGGTGACCAAGCTGAGCGTCTACCTGACCCCGGCGGCCTCGTCGGGCAGCCAGGCGCTGCAGGGGATCGTCTACTCGGACTCCTCCGGGAAACCGGCCGTCCTGCTGGGCGGTACCGAAACGCTGACGTTCAAAGCGAAAAGCGCCGCCGGCTGGTACGACCTCAAGTTCTCCTCGCCGCTGAAACTCGCCGCCGGCAGCTACTGGATCGGCGTTATCACGGGTGCCAGCAGCGGCGTCGCGGGATTCCGCTACGACAACGTCTCCGGCTCGCGCGACTACAACAGCAACACCTTCACGGCGGGCCCGTCCAATCCCTTCGGCGCCGTCACGACCGACAGCGAGCAGAGTTCGCTGTACGCGACTTACCTTCCGGGCTAGTCCCCGTGCCCGCGCCCGCGGGTCCGCACGGGCTGATGAAAATGCCGCAGCTTGCTGCAAGCGGGGGCTATTTCCTGTCAGGCAAGGCTCGCCTCGCTCGGGGCCTCGCCGCCGGGGCAGGGCGCGGGGCGGTAGATCAGCCGGAGGCTCAGCGCACGTGGCCGAGGCCCTGACGAGAGCTGGTTGCGACGGGCACCCCGCCGCGCCAGTCGATCTCGAGCATCTTGCGCGTGTTGCGAAGCGGCCCCAGGTAGGCGACCCGCCGGAACGTGCGCGTGTCGAACACGTCGCCTGAGTCGCCGACGTAGACGAAGCGACCGTCGAGGCTGTGCTGGATCCAGCCGTCGCGGGCACAGTCGTAGCTGCAGGGGCTCTCTTCGCCGCTCATCGGATGCGAGAGTCGGATGTTGCGCAGCAGGCGCGGTCCCCGGCGAGGCAGCGCAGAGACATCGAACGCGTGCACATACCCATTCGGCGCGTCCATCACCCAGAGCTGCCGCTCGTTGGGCGAGAGCGAGATCCCATGACTCGGAGCGCTCGGAGCGAAGCTCGCCGGGCTCCAGCTGAAGCCGGGGAACGACTGCGTGTAGAGCACCCGGCCGGAAGCGATGCTGCTGACCTGGAAGCCGAGGAACCCCGTGGCCGTGGTGAACGCGAGCGTCTGGCGGCCGTTGATCGTGAACGGCCGCACGCCGCTGCGCAGCGGGCCGACGTTCTGGACCACGCGGTTGGTCGCAGTGTCGGCGACCTCCAGGTAGTCGTGTTCGCGCCCGCCGAGGTAGACCCGGCGGCCGTCGAGGCTCATCACCGTGTTGTGCGCGCCCGAGCCTCCCTGGATGCTCGCGATCGGCCTGCCGTCGCGCGCGTCGAGGACTTCCCAGACGCCGCTGTCGTCGAGCTCGCCGGTCGGCATGTAGATGCGCGCCCCGTCAGGGCTGATCGCCATGCTGTCGATCCCGCTGCGATAGGAGCGTTGCCACAGCACGCGTTCGCCGAGCAGGTCGTAGGCGAGCAGCGATCCGCTCCCGTTCGAGCCGCCGTCGCCGCCGTAGCTGATGTACAGGGTGTGCGTGACGGGGCTCGCGACGACGCCCCTGATCCCTTTCGCCATCGGCAGCGCGACACGCTGCACGAGGCGTTGGTGAGCGTCTATGTCGTACACGTACATCGACCCGTCGGGGAACACGTACTCGTAGTGGTGAACGGCGCGACCGCTCGTCAACCGCGGAGCGGAGGAGGACGCTGCGACCGCGGCGCCGGTGTCCGAGGAGGCGCTCTGCGTCCCCACGCCGGCCGAGCATCCGAACGCGACCAGCGCCGCCAGCGCGGCGAGCGCAGCCACGGCAAGCGCCGCGCGGCTCCCCACCCGGCTCAACGGACCCGGCTCAACCGAGCGGACGCGCGATGTAGTGCAGCTCCGAGCAATGCGCCGCCACGGCCCCCGCCGGAACCGCGAGGCCGTCGAGGTCGAGGCACTCGATCGTCTCGAAGCCCTCCTCGGCGAGCTGCTGGAACTGCGCGTCGCGTGAGATGTAGTAATGGAGCACGGCGAAGTCGTGCGCCTCGTCGTTGATCAGCGCGTAGCCGGGCTCCTCGCGCTCGAGCGGGCGGAACTTGCGCCGGTTGCGCAGGCGCCGGGGCAGGCCTTTGGCGCTGCGCCAGGGACGCCTCGTACCGCCGCTCAGCACGCGCATCGCGACGCTCGTGCGCGGCACATAGCCGCGGTTGTGCGAGGAGACGATGAACAGACCGCCGGGCGCGAGCACGCGGCGGACTTCGCCGAACACTCGGCGCCGCTCGGCGTCGCCGAGCACGTCGATCACGTTGAAGGTTCCCACGACGGCGTCGAGCGAGCCCTCGTCGAAACCGCTGAGGTCGCGCAGGTCGCCGACGCTGAACGTGCCTCCTGGATAGGTCTCGCGACAGTAGGCGACCATCGCGGGCGCCAAGTCGAGACCATGGACGTCGCCGCCAAGTTCGATCAGATGGCCCGTCAGACGCCCGGCGCCGGACCCCAGCTCGAGCACGCGGCCGGCGAGCGCTTCGCGATAGCGCTCGAGCATGGTCTCCTCCACCGGGCGCAGTTGCCGCCTGGCGTAGTTCTTGACGAATTCACCCTTCGACCAGACCTCCTCGTTGAGGGCCGTCTGTTCGTCGTCGAGCACTGCGATCATCCAACCTCTCGGATCGGTTCCACAACGTGAAGTGCATCCCGAGGCCCCCGCCCCGAGTGGTCAGGGTAGCGCAAGGGCGCCGGGGCTCGCGATGGGTCTCCGGGCATCCGACGGCCTTCTCTGAGAGAATTCTCATAATGCCGCTGCGAGTGGGAATCGACTTGGCGTCGGTCGAGCTGGTGCGAGACGCGATCGAGACGCACGGCGATCGCTATCTAGAACGTGTGTACACCGCCCGCGAGCTGAGCGACTGCGCGACCGGCGCGGACGGCCGGCCCGAGCCGGAGCGACTCGCCGCCCGCTTCGCGGCGAAGGAGGCGACGCTGAAGGTGCTCCGGCCCGGCGAGGTCGGCCTGCCGCTGACGGCGATCGAGGTAGTCCGCGGTCCCGATGGAGCGGTCGCGCTGGAGCTGGACGGGCCCGCCGCTTCGCTGGCCGGCGATGCGGGTATTTCGGAGCTAACGTTGAGTCTGACGCACGAGGACGGGTTCGCGGCTGCGGTGGTGATTGCAACTTGCGCTTAAGGAAGCGGGCCCTCGCACCGATGGATGACCATGCTCGAGCAGATCCGACAGATAATCAACGACCATGCCAGGCTGCCGGGCGACGCCGAAGAGCTGACGCCGGACGCCGACCTCTACCAGGCCGGCATGACCTCGCACGCAAGCGTCAACGTGATGCTCGCGCTGGAGGACCACTTCGACGTCGAGTTCCCCGACCGTATGCTCAAGCGCAGCGTGTTCGAGAGCATCTCCTCGATCGCGGCCGCGCTGGAGGAGCTGCGCGTGGAAGCCGCGGTATGACGGTCTCCGTCGATCCCGACACGACTTTCCTCGATGCGGTCGAGCGCATCGCCGACGACGTCGCCGCTGTGCATGCCGGCGATGTCGACCGTGAGGCGCGCTTTCCCGAGGAGACGATCCAGGCGCTGCGCGACGCGCGCGCGCTGTCCGCCTTCGTTCCCACCGAGCTCGGCGGCGCCGGCGTGTCGTTCGAGGCGATCGCCTCCGCCTGCTTCGCGCTCGGACGCCGCTGCGGCGCGAGCGCGATGGTCTTTGCGATGCACCAGATCCAGATCGTCACGATCGCGCGGCATCTGGAGCAGGCGCCGTGGTTCGAGGACTATCTGCGCAACGTCGCCGATGAGCAGCGTCTGGTCGCCTCGGTGACGTCCGAGATCGGCACCGGCGGCGACATGGGGCGCTCGGTTGCCGCGGTCACGCCGGCGAGCGACGGCACCCTCACGTTCGAGAAGAAGGCGCCGACCGTGAGCTACGGGGCGTACGCCGACGATCTGCTCACCACTTTGCGGCGCACTCCCGACGCGGAGCCGAGCGACCAGGTCCTCGTGCTCAGCCGCCGCGAGCAGATCGAGCTCGAGCCGACCGGCACGTGGGACCCGCTCGGCATGCGCGGCACGTGCTCTCCGGGCTACGTCGTGCGTGCCACATTCCAGCCCGAGCAGGTGCTCACTACGCCATTCCCGAAGGTGTCCGTCGAGTCGATGGTGCCCGTTTCGCACATCCTCTGGTCGCACCTCTGGCTCGGCATCGCGACCGACGCTTTCGATCGTGCCCGCGCCTTCGTGCGCGCCGCGGCCAAGCAGAAGCCGGGCCAGCCACCGCCGACGGCCGTGCGCCTGTCACACCTGATGAGCGAGCTCTCGCTGCTGCGCGCCGAGGTCGGCTCGGGGCTGCGCGGGTTCGTCGAGGCATCGGCGGAGCCCGACCGCGAGAGCCTCTCGACGATGGCCTCACAGTTGCGTTTCAACAACCTGAAGATCGCCGCCTCCGAGCAGGCGCCGCGCGTCTGTCAGGGCGCGATGGGCGTCTGCGGGATCATGGGCTTCAAGAACGACACGCCGTTCAGCGTCGGACGCCACCTGCGCGACACCATGTCCGCCTGCCTGATGGTCGCCAACGAACGCATCCATCAGACCAACGCGAGCCTGCTGCTGATCGCCAAGGACGTCTGATGGCCGAGCTGCGCCCGGCCACGGTCGAGCAGGCCGAGTTCAGCGCCGAGCTCGTCGAGCGCGGCCTGCTCCTCGAGACGGGCGTTCCCGGCGTCTATGGACGCGGCGGCGACTTCGAGGAAGTGCGCGAAGCGATCGCCGCGCTCGTTACTCGCCGGGGCACTGCCGAGGATCCCGAGCAGCTTCGCTTCCCGCCGCTGTTGCCTCGCCACGATCTCGAGACCGTCGGGTATCTGAAATCCTTCCCTCACCTCGCCGGGAGCGTGTTCGCGTTCGACGGCAGCGAAGAGCAGGCAGCCGAGCAGTACGGCCGGGCCTGCCGCCACGAGGACTGGAGCGAGTTCCAGTCGATGACCGACCTCGTGCTGACCCCCGCTGCTTGCTATCCCGTGTACCCGGCGATCGCCGCGCGCGGCCGGCTGGCGCCGGGCGGCGTCACGGTCGACGCCGGCAGCGCCTACGTCTTCCGCCACGAGCCGTCGGGCGATCCGGCTCGCATGCAGATGTTCCACCAGCGTGAGATCGTGCGCATCGGCGAGCCCGAGCAGGTCGCCGACTGGCGCGAGCGGTGGCGCAATCGCGCGGTCGAGATGCTGTGCGGGATCGGGCTGGACGCGAAGCTCGACGTCGCAACCGATCCGTTCTTCGGGCGCAGCGGCCGCATGCTCGCGGCGAGCCAGCGCGAGCAGGAGCTGAAGTTCGAGGTCTCGGTGCCGATCGCCGGGCCCGAGCCGACCGCGGTCGCCTCGTTCAACTATCACCAAGACCACTTCGCCGCGGCCTACGGGATCGAGATGGCCGACGGAAGCGGAGCGCACACGGCCTGTCTCGGCTTCGGCCTGGAGCGGATCACGCTCGCCCTGTTCCGCGCCCACGGCCTGGAGGTGGCCGCCTGGCCGGGGCCGACGCGGAGCGAGCTGTGGGGGTGAGCGCGACGAGCACTCGCATGGTCAGCCTGCTGGAACTCGACCCGGCCAGCTACCGATCACACCCGCTGCATGCGCCGCAGCGAACCTACATGGAGATCAACTGCTACGCGGACATCGTGATCGAGCTGCTGCACGCGCGCGGGCTCGAGCCGCTCGCGATGATGGGAGCGACCGTGCAGATGGACTTCGAGGGCGACCAATGGACGTTCTTCAAGCCCGCGGCCGAGGACCTCGAGCGACTCTACGGGCTCGACATCCACGAGATGCAGCCCTACCGCGCGCTGCCCGACCAGATCGCCGAGCAGATCGCCGGTGGGCGCACGATCACGGTCGAGCTCGATTCGTGGTACCTGCCCGACACGGCCGCGACGAGCTATCGCGCCGAACACGTCAAGAGCTCGGTCGTCCCGGAGGCGATCGATCGCGATGCCCAGATCCTCCGCTACTTCCATGCCACGGGGCTGTACGAGCTCGCCGGCGAGGACTACCGCGGCGTCTTCCGTCTCGATACGCATAGGCCAGACGATCTGCCTCCGTACATGGAGCTGGTCCGCTTCGACGCCGGCGTCCCGTTGGGCGACGCCGCCCTGCGCGAGGCGGCACTGGAGCTGCTGCACGTCCGGCTAAAGCGACGTCCGAGCAGCAACCCGTTCGTGCGCTTCGGCGCGCGACTGGAGGAAGACCTGCCAGGGCTGCTCGCGGGCGATGCCAACGATTACCACGCCTATTCGTTCGCCACCGTGCGCATGGCGGGCTCCGCTTTCGAGGCCACGCGCTCGCACGTCGACTGGCTGTTCGGCGAAGCCGGGGCGTCCGCTCAAGACGCGCTGGGGCGGATCGTCGAAGGTTGCAAGGCGCTCTCCTTCCGCCTCGCGCGGCGGCGCAGCTTCGAGCCCGAGGAAGCGCTCGCCGGATTGGCCGCAGCTTGGGACGAGGCGATGATCAGGCTCGATGAGCTCGATCGCTGAGAACAGGCGCATCGGGGCCGCGCCGGCGCGAGTCCGCGTCGAGGGACACGAGCGCCGTGCGCTCACGCACGGCTGGCAGGCCGCGGCGACGCCGGCCGAGGCGGCTGTGGAGTCGCCCGAGTCGGCGACCTGGTGGCCCGCGCGGGTACCCGGCACGGCAGCCGACGCGCTGTCGCAAGCGAGCGCGTGGCAGCCGGGCGAGCCGCACGACTTCGACGCCGAGGACTGGTGGTTTCGTACGAGCTTCGAGGCCGAGCCGGCCGATCCCGGCGAGGAGGTCGTGCTTCTGCTCGAGGGGATCGCGACGGTCGCCGAGGTCTATCTGAACGGCGAGCGCGTGCTCGACAGCGAGTCGATGTTCGCCGCGCACGCGCTCGACGTCGGCTCGCTGTTGCGGCGATCGAACGAGCTGACGATCTGCTGCCGCGGCCTCGGGCCGCGCCTGCGCGTCCGCCGGCGCCCGCGCGCGCGGTGGCGCACGCGCCTGGTCGCCGACGGCAACCTGCGCTTCTTTCGCACGATGCTGCTCGGCCGTGCCCCGGGCTTCGCGCCCGGTCCGGCCGCAGTCGGGCCCTGGCGCGAGGTTTCGCTGGAGCGCCGCCGGCGCGTCGTAGTCGACGCGCTGTCGCTGCGCCCGAGCGTCGATCGCGCCGACGGCCGCCTCATCGTCGAGGCTAGCCTGCGGCGTCTCGAGCACGCACCGCAACCGACGAGCGTGGAGCTCGAGCTCTCGCGCGGGTCACAGAGTTGGCGTGCCCCGCTGGCCGTCGCCGAGGACGACGGAGCAGTCCGCTGCGTGGGCGAGCTGAAGGTGCCCGACGTCGCGCTGTGGTGGCCGCATACACACGGCGAGCCGGCGACGTATCAGACACGGCTGCTGCTCGGCGACGGAAAGGAGCGGATCTCAGTCGACGCCGGGCGTGTCGGGTTTCGCGAACTCGCCCCGGGACCGACTCCCGACCACGACGTGCTCGAGCGCGGGCTCGACCTGCACCTCAACGGCACGCGCGTATTCGCGCGCGGATGCGTGTGGACGCCGATCGACGCCGTCGGCCTCGCGCCATCGCCGGCGCAGCTGCGCGCGGCGTTGCAGCAGGTTCGCGACGCCGGCATGAACCTCCTGCGAATCCCCGGCACGAGTGCGTATGAGAGCGCCGCCTTCCACGACCTCTGTGACGAGTTGGGTCTGCTCGTGTGGCAGGACTTCATGTTCGCCAACCTCGACTATCCGATCGCCGACCCCGCCTTCCGCGAGACCGTCACGCACGAGCTCCGCGAAAGGCTGACCGACCTGGCCGGGAGGCCGAGCCTCGCGGTGCTCTGCGGCAACAGCGAGATCGAGCAGCAGGTCGCCATGCTCGGGCTCGAGCCGTCGCTTGGGCGCGGCGAGCTGTTCGGCGAGCTGCTCCCGGCGCTCGTGCGAGAGAGCGGTATCGACGCGATCTACGTGCCGTCGGCGCCGTGCGGCGGAGATCGGCCGTTCAGGACCGATCGCGGCGTCAGCAACTACTACGGCGTGGGCGGCTACATGCGCCCGCTGCAGGACGCGCGACGCGCGCAGGTCCGATTCGCGGCAGAGTGCCTGGCGTTCTCGAACGTCCCCGACGAGGCAGCGGTCGAAGAGATGCTCCCCGACGCACCTCGGCAGCTGGTCGTGCACCATCCGCGTTGGAAGCAGGGCGTTCCGCGGGACTCCGGCAGCGGCTGGGACTTCGAGGACGTTCGCGATCATTACCTGCAGCTGCTGTTCGAGCTCGACCCGGTGCAACTACGTCGCGTCGATCACGAGCGCTACCTCGAGCTCTCGCGGGCGGTCAGCGGCGAGGTGATGGCCGAGGTGTTCGGCGAGTGGCGGCGGGCGGCCTCACCGTGTGGCGGCGGTCTCGTGCTTTGGCTGCGCGACCTCGCGGCCGGTGCCGGCTGGGGCGTCGTCGATCACCGCGGCGAGCCGAAGGTCGCCTATCACCACCTGCGCCGCGCGCTGGCGCCGCTCGCCGTGTGGATGACCGACGAGGGGCTCAACGGCGTCGGCGCCCACGTCGCGAACGATCTGCCCGAGCCACTGAGCGCGCGCCTTCGCGTGAGCCTGTACCGCGACCTGGAGCTGCAGGTGCACGAGGCCTCCGAGACGATCGAGCTGCCTGGGCGCTCGCAGGCGGCGTACGACGTCGAGCAGCTGCTCGGTCACTTCGTCGACGCCTCGTGGGCGTACCGCTTCGGTCCGCCCCCGCACGACCTGCTGGTGGCCAGCCTCGAACGCCAGGGCGAGCAGGGCGACGAGCTCGTCTCGCAGTCCGTCCGCTTCCCGGCGGGGCGGCCCGTGGCGAGCGAGAGCGCTGAGCGTCTCGGCCTCGCCGCAGTGGCCGAGACGCTTGCCGACGCCACCGTGCGCGTACGCGTGCAGAGCCGTCGTTTCGCCTACGGGGTGCGTGTCCACGCACCGGGCTTCATCGCGGATGACGATGCATTCTCGATCGAGCCGCAGGGCGAGCGAATCGTGCGGCTGCGCCCGCGCGAGCTCGCCGGCGACTACTCCGGCGGAGCGCTGACAGCGCTGAACCTCGAGGGGCGCCTGCGCATCCAGACGCAGGACGACTCGGGATGAGCTCCGCCTCCGCCCCGGCCGCCGTACCGCTCTACCTGCACGACGGGCGCGACCCCGTGTTCGGCATCTTCCACGCGCCCGCGCAGGGCAGCGGCGACACGGCGGTGCTGATCTGTCCACCGTTCGGCTGGGACGAGACCTGCTCCTACCGCAGCCGGCGCGACTGGGCGCGGCGGCTCGCCGACGAAGGCTTCCCCTGCCTGCGCATCGACCTGCCCGGCACCGGCGACAGCGGCGGCTCTGCGCACGACGAGCGGCGGCTCGCGACGTGGACGGACGCCGTCGACTCCGCCGTCGCCGAGCTGCGCGCGATCACCGGCTGCACACGCGTGGCCGCGATCGGCATCGGTTTGGGCGGCCTGCTGATCTGCGACGCGATCTCCCACGGAGCGGCGATCGAGGATGTCGTGCTGTGGGCGACGCCGGGGCGCGGGCGCACGTTGCTGCGCGAGCTGCGCACGTTCGCGAGCCTCGAAGACTCCGAGCTCGTGCCGCCTTCGGACGAAGCGCTGACCCCCTCGGTGACGGCGGAGGGCGAGGTGTGGGTAGGCGGATTCGTGCTGACGCCCGAGACGGCCGAGGCGCTGGAAGGGCTCGACGTCAGCAAGCTGACGCTCCCCGACGGCCTGCCCCGTCGCGCCCTGCTGCTCGGCAGAGACGGGATCGCCGTCGACAAGCGACTGCGCGAGCGGATGGAGGCGGCGGGCGCGAGCGTGACGCTCTCTGCGGGCGACGGCTACGGCGAGATGATGGCTCGCCCACACGATGCTCTCTCCCCGGTCGCCGTGTTCGCAGAAGTCTCGCAGTGGCTGAAGGCGAACACGTCGACGACGGAGCCGCCCACGGCGCCCGAGCAGCCGCGCGAGCAGACCGCGACGCGGGTGCAGGCCCCCCCGGCGCCTGCACCGCCCGCACCCCAGACGCATCCGGCACCCCAGACGTACCCGGCGCACCACACGCACCCGGCGCACCAGACGCGTACCTCGAACTCGATCGAGCTCGAGATCGACGGCGCGCGCATCCGCGAGACTCCGATCACGATCGCACAGCCCTTCGGCGAGCTGTTCGGCGTGCTCGCCGAGCCGCTGGGCGGGTCTGACGGCGACACGTGCGCGGTGCTGCTCAACGCCGGCGCGATCAGGCGGATCGGGCCCAACCGAATGTGGGTGGAGGCGGCGCGCCGCTGGTCGGCGCTCGGGATGCCGACCGTGCGACTCGATCTCGAGGGAATCGGCGATGCCGACGGAGACAGCGGCGCGTTCGGCGAGATGGCCGGACTCTACGTTCCCGAGCTCGTCGATCAGCTGCGCGGCGCGCTCGACCGACTCGCTGCGCTCGGCTACGGCCCGCGCTTCTTGCTCGCCGGCCTCTGCTCGGGCGCCTTCTGGGCCTTCCACGCGGCGCTCACCGACGAGCGAGTGGTCGCGGCGTACCTGCTCAACCCGCGCGCGCTGTTCTGGGATCCGACGTTGGACGTGACTCGCGAGGTGAGGAAAGCGGTCCTGCGTTCGTCCGCATGGCGCAGGGTGCTGCGCGGCGAAATCCCGGTGGAGCGGATGGCCGGGCTGGCGTATCACACGCCCGGCGTGTTCGCCCGGCGTGCGGTCGCACGCGTGGCTCGGCGCGCGGCACGGCAGACTCGGGGCGGCGATCGGCTGGATCTCGCATTCGACCAGCTGCGCGACGAGGGCAAGCAGATCGAGTTGATGTTCTCCTCGGGCGAGCCGCTTTATGAAGAGCTCGAGAGCGAAGGTCGCCTTGACCGCCTCGAGAAATGGCCGAACATGAGCGTCGAGCTGATCGCCGGCAACATCCATACGCTGCGCTCGGCCGAAGCACAGGCGAGCGCGCACCAAGCGCTCGATCGGGCGCTCGACCTCGAACTGCGGCGCGCGCTCGACGACGTGCTGTCGGAGGCGTCTTAGGTGGTGCGGATGATCAGTACCGAACAGGGTGCATGGTGAGAGACCTTGTTCGGCACGGATCCCAGCAGGAACCGCTTGGCGCCGGTCATTCCCTTGTTGCCGACGATGATCAGGTCGGCCTCGCGCTCCTCGGCGACGTCGAGGATCGCGTCGGCCGGATCTCCCTGGCGCGGGTGCACCTCCACCTCGACGCCCGCATCACGCGCGATGCTCGCCGCCGCCTCGAGCGTCGCGTCGACATCCTCGCGCGGGTTGATCGCCCACTGTAGATCCTCCGGCGCTTGGCGGCGTTCCTCGCTCAGCCGCTGCTCGGAGACCGGCGAGTATGCGCTCACCAGCTCCAGCTTGGCGCCGACGGCGCCGGCCAGATCGACCGCCTGGCGCACCGCCTGGGCGGCGGTGTCAGACCCATCGGTGCCAACCACGATCGACCGGAACATGTGTCTCCTCGCCTATCTAGACGCCTGTACAACGATGCGCGGATCATATCCGGGTGGCGAGACCGCGTGCCGGTCCACGTAAGGTCTAACGACGATGATCGACCTGCACTGCCACGTCCTCGCGGGCATCGACGACGGCGCCGCAACGGTCGAGGACTCGGTCGCGCTCGCACGCTGCGCGCGTGACCGCGGCATCGAGACGATCGTCGCCACGCCGCACGTCAGCTGGCACTACGACAACGGCGCCGAGACGATCGCCCGGCTGGTGGCGCAGACGAACGCCGCGTTCGACGCAGCCGGCGTGGGCGTGAGCGTCGTCGCCGGCGCTGAGATCGCGATGACGCGAGCGGTCGACCTCCGCGACGAGGAGCTCGCGAAGCTGACCTTGGGCGGCGGGCGTTGGCTGCTGCTCGAGTGTCCGTTCAGCTCGTCCATCGCCGGCCTCGACTCACTCGCGCTGGATCTGCAGGACGAGGGCTACGGTGTCGTGCTGGCCCACCCCGAGCGCTGTCCGGCATTCGCGAGCGATCCCATCGTGCTCGAGTCGCTCGTGCGCGCCGGAGTCCTTACGTCGATCACAGCAGGGTCGCTGATCGGGCGCTTCGGCGGGACGGTCGCCCGTTTCGCAAACGAATTGATGGAGGCCGAACTGGTGCACAACGTGGCCTCCGACGCCCACGACCTCGAGCGCCGGCAGCCGGGGATGGCGGCCGAGCTCGAGCAGGCCGGCTTCGCCGCCCTTACGAGCTGGCTGGCGCAGGACGTGCCCGCCGCGATCCTCTCGGGCGCGGAGGGGATTCCGCCCCGCCCGCACGTGACGATCCGCGCCGCCAGGCCACCGCGGCCACGCAGATGGTGGCGGCGAGGGTTGCTCAAGCAAGCCTCGTGATCGCGATCACCATGCCGATCAGCACGAACACGACGATCGCGATCTGCATCCAGATCCATGTCGGCGACATTGCCGGTCGAGCCTAGCTGCTTGGGTGCCTCCGCCGCGAACGGCATCGACTAAGGTCAGCTGCTTGCGCAGAAGCTCTCACTTGGCGGCCGCCCTCGCACTCTGCCTCGGCGCCCTCGCCGTCACCGCGTCGCTCGCCTCCGCTCGTCCGCTCGTCGGCGTGAACCTGGGAGGGTTCGGCCCGCAGCTCTCACACGCCGACGAAGAGGTGACCAAGGCGCACGCGCTGCACTCGAAGCTCGTGCGGATCGAGGTGACCTGGTCGGACTTCGAGCCGCTCGCGTCCGGGCAGATCGAACCCTCGGCGCTGGCCCTGACCGATCGCATCGTGGCGGCCGCGAGGGCGAACGGGATGCGCGTGATCATGCTCGTCGACGGTACCCCCTGCTGGGCCTCCTCGGCGCCCGAACCGCTGCTCTCCAAATGCGTGCCGGGAAGCTCGAGCGAGGCCAACTCCTGGCCGCCGGCTCAACCGTCGGCGTACGCCACGTTCGTCGCCTTCCTGGCGAAGCGCTACGGCGCTCCTCTGGCCGCGATCGAAGTCTGGAACGAGCCCGACCAGGCCAACGAACTGTATTTCGCCGGACCGCACAAGGCCCAGCGCTACGCCGAACTGCTGCGCTCCGCCTATCCGGCGATCAAGCAGGCAGACCCAAGCGTGAGAGTGCTCGGCGGGTCACTCGTCGGCTCAAGCGGCGTGTTCCTGCGAGCGCTGTACGCCGCCGGGATCAAGGGCTACTACGACGGCCTCGCAGTTCACTTCTACACGCTGACGCTCGCCGCGCTGCGCGAAATTCACCAGGTGCAGCTGGCCAACGGCGACAGCACGCCACTGTGGCTCGACGAGTTCGGCTGGAGCAGTTGCTGGCCACGGCAGCGGATCCAGCAGGAACAGGCATGCGTGACCGCCAAGACGCAGGCGAGCAACTTCAGCGATCTGTTCCGTTCGCTGGCGAGGACCTCCTACGTCGCCGCCGCCGTGTTCTTCAAGCTGCAGGACTCCAGCGACGAGAACTTCGGCGTGCTCAACGCTCGCGGCGCGCACAAGCCGTCGTTCGCAACCGTCTCGCGACTGTTCGTCTCGCCGCTCGGCAGGCCGAGCCCGGTGACGCTGAAGCTCGCCGCGCGCCGCGGACGGGTCGTCGCAAGCGGCTCGGGCCCGGTCGGCGACTACATGCAGCTGGAAGTCCTGCAGCAGGGCGTGCCGCGCTTTCGCGCGTTGTTCGGGCTCGACCGCTTCAACCGCTACTCGCTGACGTTGCCCCGGGTACTCGGCCGCCATGGCCTGAAGGTGAAGGTCTGGCAGCGCTGGAGCGGCGTCGCCCGGGGCGCGACCAAGAGCATCTGATCCGCGTCGGCACGGTCTCCCGGGCCGGCGCGTGACTGCTCACTCGGCGTTGCGGAACAGCGCGACGAACGTCAGCATCAGGATCTTCAGATCGAGGCCGATCGACCAGTTGGCGATGTAGTAGTTGTCCCACTCGACCCGCTCGGCCAGCGAAGTCTGTCCTCGCAGCCCGTGCACCTGCGCCCAGCCGGTGATACCCGACTTGACGCGGTGGCGGTCGTCGTAGCGGACGATGTCCTGGTTGAGCAGCACAACGAACTCGGGACGCTCGGGGCGCGGCCCGATCAGGCTCATCTCGCCGCGCAGAACGTTCAGCAGCTGCGGCAGCTCGTCGAGCGAGGTGCGACGCAGGAAGCGCCCGACGGCCGTGCGCCGGTCGGGGCCCTCGACGCCACCGGGGGCGATGTCGCCGGCGATCAGGAACTCCAGCGGCTCGGGCGCGGCCTCCTCCTCGGAGTCGGCCCGCCCCGGCTCGAGGAGCATCGAGCGGAACTTGTACAGGTCGAACGCGTTGCCGTCACGCCCGACGCGGCGCTGGCTGAACAGCACGGGACCGCGCGAGCTCAGGCGAACGGCGATCGCCGAGGAAAGGATGATCGGCGAGAGCAGCAGCAGGAATACGAGCGCCAGCACGCGATCGAGCGCGTGCTTGATCGCGAACTGAAGGCCACGTGGATCGACCCTCGTGAACGACATCAAAGGCAGGCCGCCGACCGTGTCATAGCCGACCCGGTTGTTGATCGTGTCGAACATGCGCGGCACGACCGACACCTCGATGCCAAGCTCCTGGCAGCGCTGGATCAACCGGCTCACCCGCTCGTCGGCGACTGACGAGAAGGCGACGATCAGGTGGCGCACCCCCGTCGAGGCCACGGTAGCGTCGAGGTCCTCGACGGTCCCAAGCACGGGCAGATCGCGCCCGCCGACCTCGGCGATCGAGCGTGGGTCCTCGTCGAGGAACCCGACCGGGGCCAGTCCGTAGTCGGGGTGGGCCTCCAGACGTCGGGCGACCTGCGCTCCGACCACGCCCGCGCCCATGATCAGCACGGGCTTGCCGACGAGGCGTCGCGCGCGCGCGACGCGTTGGGCGCCGGACAGGGCGATACGCCCGATGCCGACGGCGATCAGCGCAAACAGCCAGGCGCGCACCGTCTCGGACTGCGGCGGCGCGTGTTCGTTCATGAACAGGCCGAGCACGGCGACGGTCATCGCCCCCACCGAGACTGCGCTGACGACCGGCACGACGCCGTCGAGCACGAGTGCGCGCAATCGCGTCCGATAGAGCCCGCGCAGGTAGAACAGCAGCATCACGATCGGGGGCAGCGCCAGTATCGGCGCACGATTGGCGCTGACGTGGAGCGTCGCGTGGATCCCTCCCTGCGCGATCACGACCGCCACGCAGAGCAGCACGAGGTCGACGGCCGGGCGCAGCACGCGCCAGCCGGGCCCCTCGAGCGCCCATTGCAGCTTGCCCGCGAAGGTTCCAGCGCGGAGCGAGCGCGGCAGCGGCGCGGCGCGTCCCAGCTCTCCGCGGAGCGGAAGCGTGGTCGTGGTCTGTTGGGTCACGGGGTTGCGCGGCATCGGGTCTGTGTCCTACCCGGTTAGTCGGTAGATGCGTCGCATCCCTTTAGCCGCCGCCGCCTGCGCCCCGCGAGCTCACGGGCGCAGGCGCGCGCGTCAGCCGACGGCTGAGCACGCCGATCAGCGCGAGCATGCCAAGCACCAGCACGATCAGCAGCAGGTCGACCCCGGACAGCCCGAGCGCGGGCGTCGACGGGGCCGAGCGGTTGCGTTCGGCGGCGGCGTAGACGTCGGCGATGCCGGGGGGGCTCGCCGGCCGGGTCGCCGAGCGGTGAGCCTGCGAGCCGCCATGGGCGCCGCTTGCTTGCGCGCCCGACGCCTCGTGGCCGGCTGCGGACCGGGTGGTCGACCCCGTGCCGCTCGAGGCAGCGGCTTCGGAGCTCGTCGTCGAGCCGCCTGGGCTGCTCGCGAGCGAGCTTGAGTCACCCGAGCCGCTGCCACTCGAACCGGAGCCCCCGCCGGGGCGGTTCAGCAGCGCAGAGCCCAGAATCGCCTGATTGCCCTGCCCGGGGCCCCCGTAACCGCTCAGCAGCGAGCTCGCCAACGCGGCGTCCGAGGATGCCGTGCCGAACGCCACGAGCCAGCCGACTATGAGGATGATCGTGCGATGCCTTGTCATGCTTCCTTGCCTGCGGTCTCGCCTGACTCCGACGCTCCGTGCCATGTTCTTGTCTGGTCTTCGCACCCGCCGTCGCGCCCGGATCACCGAAGCGAGGTGCGGGACGTGGCCCGGCGACCTTGTGACTGTACTTACGCTACCGGAGGCGGACTGACGTGTCGAGAAGATTTCACCCTATTTCGATATCGCGACAAGCGTTCATGAGAATTTCTGAGCTTTGAGCAGAATTGAGCGGTTCAGCGTTTCGAGATCGATTCGCTTCCCCTGTCGGACGAGCGCCAACGCTTCGTGCGCGAGTTCGTCGCGTGGTGCCAGCCGCACAGCCCTGCCGAGCAGCCGGAGCGCTTCCTCGTGCCGGCCTGCCGAGGAGGCGATCGCCCCTCGCTCGAGCGTCGCGTAGGCGTCGCCGGGGGTCCGATCGAGCGCCTTGGAGAAGTCGCGGTCGGCGCGCGCGAGGTCGCCGAAGCGAAGTGCGATCGTGCCTGCCACCAGATACGGCTCGTCGCTCAGCGGGTCGAGGCTCGCCGCATCTTCCAGCGTCGAATACGCCTTCCGCGGCGCCGTCGTCCAGATTCGCGCCGCGCTCTGGACCTGTAGTTCGGAGAGCCATGGCGCGGCGAGCGAAAGACACGCGGCGAGCGCGATCGCGACAAAGCCGGCGATCATCGCGACGCGCAAGGTCCTGGCGCGTCCCGCGAACGCACGCTTCGCTCCGTTGCCCTCGGCGCCGGGGGTTGTGGTGTCGCTCAGGGACCCTCGCGCGGGCGCGAGCGAACACGACAGCCCGAGCAGGGCGAACGCCGGCGCGCCGAGCCCGGCGAACTCCCAGAACCAGTCGACCGAGCCATGCACGAGCCAATAGGCGAACCCGGACAGCGCGGCCATCGCGACCCACGCTCCCAGCGGGTCGGCGCGACGGGCGGCTGCGGAGAACCACGCCCGCGAGCTTGCGAGGAGCGCGGCGCCAAGACCGAGTACGGCGAGCACGAGCCCGAGCACGCCGGTCTCCGTCAGCGTGCGCAGCTCGACGCTGTGCGGATAGTGCGGCGTCTCACCGCTGCGCCCGTGCACGAGGTACTGCTGCTGGAAGTTGTCGACCCCGATACCGACCAGCGGGTGGGCGCTGAATTCGTCCAGCGCGACGCGGTAGAAGTCGTAGCGATTGCTGCCGAGGCCGCCGGTCAGGCGACTGCCGCCGCCGCGATTGGCGGCGTAGCCGCCCTTGAAGGTCTGCCATCCGTGTTCGACGCGGGCGATCGGGTCGCCGGCCGCCACCAGGCCACCGGCGATTGCTGCGACGAGCACCGCTATCGCGCTCGCCGCGATCGCCCTGTGCAGTAGTGAGGCGGTGCGCTCGGAGAAGGGGCGTCGGCGCTCGAGCGCGCTCGCCGCTGCGACCGCCAAGCCGACCAGGACGGCAGCGGCGAGCACGGCGGCGATCGCCGCGTGCAGCGCGCCCTCGACGTCGCCGCCGTTCGAGAGCCGGTCGCCGACGCGCAGGACCGTCGGCGTGGTGGCGCCGATGCCGATCGCGATCGGCACGAGCACGAGGAACGTGCGCAGGCGAACGGGCAGCAGCGCGAAGACGAGGATCAGCATCGCGACGGTGGCGTAGAGCGAGCCGCGGCTCTGGCTCAGCAGCGCGAGGTCGGCGAGCAGCACGGCGCCGCCGCCGAGCAGCCCGCGCAAAGCCCACGGCAGGCGTCCGCAGGCGGCGAGCAGCAGGGCCGGCCAGACGACCATCGCCCACGTCGCCGCGCTCGCGTTTTCATAACCGGCCGGGTACTTCAGACGTCCTTCGCCGAACAGCTGTGCAGGGTGCGCCGCGCCGTCTACGTGCAGCAGCACGAACACGGCGAGGGCGATCATCGCGACCGCCCACGTGCCGAGCAGGATCGCCGCGCCGGCGCCGCTTCGCGCCCACAGCGAGAACAGCGCGAACACGAGCAGGTAGAGCAGCATGCGGTTCGCCCCTTCCCAGGCGTCGCCCGGGACGTCCGCCCAGAGGATCGAGAGATAGCTGAGCGCCGTGTACAGGCCGAGGCAGATCAGCGCGACCCGCAGCGGCAGCGAGATGCTCGGCAGGCGAAGCGGGATGGTGAACAGCGCGATCGTCAACAGCGCGAGCACGATCAGCGCGCCCGGCGCCCAGCGCGTCAGCGGATAGCCGGCCTGGTCGGACGCCCACCAGATCAACAGCGCGAGCGCCCCCAGCGCGGGGACCGTGGCCGGGCTCTCACGCAGGACGTCGCGGAGCTCGGCGATCGAGAAGGCCCGCACAGGCATTCGGCTGAGACTATCCGGCGCATCGCCTGCCAAGACCCGGGCGCGGACGATCGGCGGGTGTCCCGCGCGGCGAGGCCCTATTAGGCTTCAGGCGGCGGTCCGCCGCGCGACCCATGCACACGCTCATGTACCACGACATCGCGCCCCGCGACCAGCGCGACGCGGCCGGCTTCCCCGGGCCGCTGGCAGCGCGCTACAAGCTCGAGCCCGCGGTGTTCGAGGCACACCTCGACGCGGTCGCGGCGACGGGGTTGACCGTCGGCACGCTTGACGGCGACGGAGCCGGCGCCGGCGCCGGCTCCGCGCCGGCCGTCGCGCTGACATTCGACGACGGCGGCTGCTCGGCGCCGCTCGCGGCCGAGGCGCTGGAGCGGCGCGGCTGGCGCGGACAGTTCTTCGTCACGTCCTCGCGAATCGACACGCCGGGCTTCATGACGGCCGATCAGCTGCGCGCGTTGAGCGCGCGCGGGCACGTGATCGGCAGCCACTCGCACACGCACCCGACATACATGGGCCGCCTGACGCGCGCGCAGCTCGACGAGGAGTGGTCGCGCAGCCGCGACCTGCTCGCCGACACGCTCGGCGACGCTCCGCGGACGGCCTCGGTGCCGGGCGGCTTCCTCTCCGCAGCCGTGATCGCGGCGGCGGCTGCCTGCGGCTACGAGCTGCTGTTCACCTCAGAGCCCAGCGCGCGCGTCGCGCAGCGCGGCCTCGAGCTGCGCGGCCGCTACACGATCTGGGCCTCGACGCCGCCGCGCATCGCCGCGGCTTACGCCGAAGGCGATCGCCTCGCGTGCGGGCGACTGTGGCTCGAGTGGAACGCGAAGAAGCTCGCCAAGCGCGTCAGCCCGCCCGTCTACCAGGCGCTGCGACGCGTGCGCGCCGCGCGCTCCTGAGCGACGCCCAGCGGGCGTCGGCCGCTCAGCGGGCGTTCTCCAGATACGCCGCGAGCCGCTCCGTAGCCGCCTCCAGCGTGCCCCCGCGGGCGCGCTGAAGACCGGCGGCGATCAGCTCGTCGCGCAACTGCGGCTCGGCTGCGATCCGTTCGAGCGCCGCGGCCGCGGCGGCGGCGTCGTCGGGCTCGACCAGCAGCGCGGCTCCTTCGGCGGCCGCCGGCACCCCGCCGACCGCCGTCGCGACGGTCGGCAGCCCGCTGGCGAAGGCCTCGACGAGCACCTGTGGAAAGCCCTCGGTCCAGGAGACGTGAAGGAACGCGTGGCTGTTGCGGTAGAGGTCGAGCAGACCGCCGTCGATCGGCACGTAGCCGAGCAGCTCGAAGTCCCGGTGCAGCCCGAGCTGCTCGACCCGCTGCTGCAGCTGCTCGCGCATCGGCCCGTCGCCGCAGACGAGCAGGCGCCAGCGGCGCCCACCGGCCACGAGCAGCGCCGCGATCTCGGCCAGCAGCAACGGATTCTTCTCCGCGTCCAGGCGCCCGACGGTCAGCAGCGTCAGCTCGCCTGAGTAGTCGCGGCCGGAGATGGCGGCTGCTGCCTCGGCGAGGTCGCTCTCGGAGACGAGCGAGACGGCCGTCGCGAGCACGCTGCGCGCGTGACCCTCGCGATACTTGCGCTCGAGCTCCGGGCCGACGACGACGACCGGGTAGCGACGCGCCAGTAGCCGCCAGATCGCCTCAAGCAGGTCTGCGGCCCAGTGCATCCAGCGGCGGTCGGGGCGGCGGCTGCGAACGTACAGCGGCATGTCCTGGCGGACCCCCAGCACGAGCCGGCGCCGGCGCGCGATGGTCAGCAGCGCGAGCAACAGCGAGTGGGGATAGGGGCCGAGCACCCAGACGGTGTCGACCTCGTCGAGCAGACGCCAGAAGCGCTTGACCGAGACCAGCAGCGAGCGCGCCACCGCGAGTGGATGCCCCAGGCTCTCGTAGTGCGGCAGCCCGACGAGCTCGGTGTGCTCGTGCAGCGGGTAGTGCGAGCTTCCCGGCTTGGGGTCGAGGCGACCGACGAGCACGAGCCGCTCGACGCGCTCGCGCAGCGCCTCGAGGAAGACGACGAACGCCCGCTGCCCGTAGCGCCGGGCGCCGTCGGAGCGATACTCGTAGTCGGTGTACACGGCGAGCCGCAACTTCAGGCGTCCCCGGCGTGCAACGAGGGGGCGTAGACGTCATCGTCCGACTCCCACTCCAGCGAGCGCCCGTCGCCCAGCACGCGCGCGAACGCCGCGAGCGGCGGCCCGAAGCGGCACATCCCGGCAAGCGTGCCGACCCCCCATCCGAGGTGCATCGCGGGCAGCACGACGAGCAGCAGCAGCGCATCGCGCCGGCGCCCGGGGCCGCGTGCCGCGCTGCATGCGGTCACGAGGAGGGCGCTCGCGTACACGAGCAGACCGGCGCGCGCCGCCCGGCGCGGCTGCCTCGGCAAGACCACCGCGGCGAGCGGCGTGAGCGCCAGCGCCGGCGCGATCAAGTGCGAGCGGCGCATGCTCTGCGGATGGCGGCGGAACGTGCGCGCTCGGTAGAAGCCGTAGCGGAAGTACTGACGCGCGAGCCCCTCGACCGAGTCCCGCGGCACGTAGTAGCCGGCCATCTCGGGCAGGCACACCAGTCGCGCGCCGCGGCGCAGGAAGCGCGAGGCCATCTCCGAGTCCTGGTTGATCGGCCAGCGCTCGTCCCATCCGCCCGCCTCGAGCACGCGCTCGCGCCGCCACACGCCGCCGAACACGCCCGTGTCCAGGTCGCGCTCCTCGTCGCCTGCGAGATCCTCGCTCCACTTGCGCGAGCCGCCTCGGCCGAGCCACGACGCCAGCGCGAGCGCGACGGCGCGGGAGATCGGACCCACCCCGCGTGGGATCGCGGGGCCGCTGACCCAATCGGTGTCACCGCGGCGCAGGCGCTCGACGCCCGCCGCGAGATAGCGATCGCCGTAGTAGGTGTGGGCGTCCATCCTGGCGACGAACTCGCCGCGCGCCTCGCGCAAGCAGACGTTGAGTCCGCTGGCCGTCTGCCGGCGGGGATTGTCCAGCAGACGAATCCGCGGATCCTGCGCTGCCAGCTCGAGCAGGATCTCGCGCGTGCGATCGTCAGAGCCGCCGTCGGCGAACAGCAGCTCGATCGTCCCATCGAAGCGCTGCGCCTGCATCGCGGCGACCGTCTCGCGGATGCGGCGCTCCTCGTTGAGCACGGGTACGAGCACGCTGACGTCGACGCGATCGTCCTGCAGCCGGTCGGGCGAGCTCGATGCTGGAAGAGCGCTCACGCGCGTTCATTATGCTGTCCGCTACCGCCGGAGCCGGGCTCTGCAACGTGACCGACGTAATCGTCCTCTGCTACCACGCGTTGAGCCCCACCTGGGACGCGGCGCTCTCGACCACGCCACAGCTCTTCGAGCGACAGCTGTCGACGCTCGTTCGACGCGGCTACCGTGGCGCGACGTTCACCGAAGCCGTCACAGCGCCGCCGGCAGAGCGAGTCGTTTGCGTGACCTTCGACGACGCCTACCGTTCCGTGCAGCGGCTCGCCCGTCCGATCCTCGACCGCTTGGAGCTGCCGGCGACGGTCTTCGCCCCAACCGATCAGATCGGCATCGAGGGCCCGCTGCACTGGCCCGGGATCGATCGCTGGATCGGCGGTCCACACGAGTCCGAGCTGACGCCGATGTCGTGGCAGGAACTGCGCGCGCTCGCCGAGCACGGTTGGGAGATCGGCTCGCACACCGGTTCGCACCCACACCTCACGCAGATCGACGACGAAACGCTCGACTCCGAGCTGACGCGCTCGAAGGCAGCGTGCGAACGGGAGCTGCACGCGCCCTGCACCTCGCTCGCCTATCCATACGGCGATGTCGACGATCGCGTCGTGGCGGCAACCGCGCGCAGCGGTTATACCGTTGCCGCGGCGCTGCCGGGGCGGCTGCACGCGGAGGAGAAGCTGCGCTGGCCGCGCATCGGCGTCTACCGCGCCGATGACGGGCGCCGTTTTCGCATGAAGGTCTCCCGCCCACTGCGCGCGCTGCGCCAGACGGGCGTATGGGATGCGCTGCGGGCGCTGCGCGACCGGCGAGCGCCCGCGCCCCAAGGCTGACGCCAACTCAGCCGTGCTGCCCGTGCGGGCCGTGACCGGTCGCGCTGGAGCGGTGCTTGCTGCGCTTGTGCTCGGCATACCTGTGCTTGGCGTGCCGAGCGCCCCGGGCGCGGGCTGCGCGCGGGCGCGAAGCGTGTGAAGCGGTGTCGATCGCGGCCTGCGCCGGGACGGAGCCAGCGGCGGGCGCTGCGGGCGTAGCGGCCTCGATGGGCGCCGCCGGGTCCACTTGCTGCTGCGCCACCGCTGCGGTGGCCGCTTCTTCTTTTCCCACCGGCGGGACCGCTTCGGGAGCGCCCGCCCCGGCGACGGCGCCGAGCACATCGGCGCAGGCCGAGCCCGGCGCGGCCGAGTAGCCGCCTTCGCCGGTCGCGACCAGTTCGCTCGCAGAGGCGGTCACGTTGCTCTGCACGCTGAAGCCGCCCGCGCTCGTGTCGATCCCGCGCGTGGAAACGCAGTTGGCGCGCACGAGGTTGCCGACGCCGCGCGGCGTGCCGCTGGGGTACCACGATTCGACGTCGCGGCGGATCCGCGAGTTGACGATCAGGTTGTGTTCGAGCAGGTTGCCGTTGGAGCTCGCGCCTTCGCCGGAGAAGATCACGCCCTCGCCGTTGTTCGCGATCACGTTGCCCGTGATCACGGCGCCGGTCGAGTTCGGGTAGAGCTGGATGCCGCGGTCGACGTTGTTGACGATCACGTTGCCCGTGATCTGTGTGTTCGTCGCGTCCTGTACGTAGATGCCGTGCTGCTGGTTGGTCGACGGCAGCACGCCGCAGTCGTGAATGCGGTTGTGTGCGATCACGGTCGCGTCGGCGAAGCCCCACGTCGCGCTGCCGATGTCGAAGCAGATTCCGGTGTGGTCGTTGGTGACGTCGTCGGATTCGAACGTCACGTGATTGGCGTTGACCGTCGGACTCGGAAGCCGTTCGCCGGACTGGTAGTTGCCGTCGAGCGAGAGACCTTCGAAGGTGACGTAGTTGGATCCGGCGGGGACGTAGATGCGCCCGGTGATCGTCGCGTGTTCACCGGGGTAGCTGCGCAGGCCGATCGGCGCGCCGGCGCCGCCGCCGTGGTTGACGCGCAGGCCGCCGCCGTAGACGCCCGCGCGCAGGCAGCCGACCTGGCCGGGAGCAAGCCCGTTGGCGAGCGCACCCACGGTCCGCAGCGGCGTGGCCGGGGAGCCATTGGCGCTGTCGGAGCCGGTCGGCGCGGCGACCTTGTCACAGCGCGCCGGTAGCGATTCGGCGCCCGCGGGCAGCACCGCAAGAAGTGAGATCGACCCGGTGAGCGAGAGCAGAGCACAGAGCGCAAGCGACGCGCCGAGCACGCGCGCGCAGCTGCGGATCGGCCGCCGCCCACGGTCGTCGCGATCCTGCGCGGAGAGGAAATCCGGTGAAACGTGGCTTGCACGGCTAAGCATCGGCGGCGAGACCTCCGGTAAGTGCGGTGAACATGCGGTTCATCGACCCCCGACGGCGCCTGCTGACCGGAACGCTCTCGCGCTCCTACGAACGTCCAATGCGCCATTCGCACGCGGATCGCTCCGTGGCGATAGTCGCTACCTTTGTTGAAGGCCGCGCTCCGGCGCCGCGGCCCCCCCTCCATGCCACGCTCTAGCGACCCATCACGCTCCGCCGATTGGCTCGCGCCGCCCGGGCCACGCGAGGGCTTGGGCCACTACGTGGAGGTGATCCGCGACCGCCGCAAACTGATCCTCGCGTGTGTGGTGATCGTGACACTCGTCGCGGGCGCGTATGCCAAGCTCGCGCCGACGACGTGGAAGGCCGAATCGCACCTTTTGATCACGCCGGTCAACGGCGAAAGCAACCTGATCGGCCTCGGCCTGATCCAGAGCTCGGGCAATCCGACGGGTGACGTCTCGACGGCCGCGAGCCTCGTGACGACCTCCGAGGTCGCAGCCCTGGCGGCGATCAACCTCGGACACACGACGGGTCGCGCGATACTCGGCCAGGTCTCGGCGGTGCCGGTCGCTCAGAGCAACGTCGTCGCGATCACGGCGACGGCCTCGACCGCGGCGCGCGCGCAGGCGGTCGCCAACGCCTTCGCGACGGCGACCGTCAACAGCCGCACGCGCACGCTTCACCGCCAGCTCGAAGCGATCATCCCGACGATCAAGGATCAGATCGCGGCGCTCCCGCCCGCCCAACGCACGGGCCAGGGTTCGCTCGGCGAAAAGCTCTCCACGCTGCAGACGCTGCTGGCAGGGCCCGATCCGACCGTCTCGGTCGAGTCGCTCGCCCAGCTCCCGAGCTCGCCGAGCTGGCCGCGCACGAAGCTGAGCGTGATCGCCGGCTTCCTGATCGGCCTCGTGATCGGCGTGGGCGGCGCGTTCGCGCTCGAGAACCTCGATCCACGCGTGCGTCGCGAGGAGACCCTGCGGCGGATCTTCCGACTTCCCGTACTGGCCCGCATTCCCCGCGAACGCCGCCCGGCATCGCGCCTGCCGATGCGCCCCGGCGAAATCTCGCCGGCCGCCCAGGAGAGCTACCGCATGCTCCGTGTGGCGCTCGGCGCGCGCAGCCACCAGACCGGCACACGCTCGATCATGGTCACCGGCTCGACGCGCTCGGAGGGCAAGTCGACGGTCGCGCTGAACCTCGCCGCGACGTTGGCCTTCTCCGGCCACAGCGTGATCCTCGTCGAGGCCGATCTGCGCCGGCCGTCGCTCGGCGGCGCCCTCGACCTGCGAGTGAAGCGCGGCAAACGTGGTACGGCGGGCGTGCTGATGGGCGAAATCTCGCTGAAGGACGCACTCGTCCCGGTGACCGAGCTGAGCGACAACCTCGACGTCCTGCTCGTCGAGCAGTCGGTGCCCTACCTCGCCGACGGCCTGCTCGCCTCGGCCGACGAGATCGTCGAGCAGGGCCGCGCGCTTGCCGACTTCATCGTCTTCGACGCGCCGCCGGTGACCGAGGTCAGCGACGCGCTGCCGCTCAGCCAGCACGTGGACGACGTGCTGATCGTGGCGCGTCTCGGTTACAGCCGCACCGATCAACTCGTCAACCTCGGCGAAATGCTCTCGCGCCAAGGCGTGCGCCCGTCGGGCCTGGTCGTCGTCAGCGACGACTTCGCGCAGGGCAGCGGTTACTACGCGCCGACGCCGACCTCTTCGAGCCGTCGCGGCAAGCTGCGCGAGCACATCCCGGCCATCGGGGCCTAGCGCCGCCATGCACGCCCGGGGGCGCGCGTTCGGGCTGCTGCCGACGGGCATCCTCGCGATGGCGGCGATCCTCGGCGTGCTCGCCGCGCTGCAACCCGCGCTCGCACTCGCGGGCGCCGGCGGCCTGGTGCTCGCCTACGTCGCGTTCTCCGATCTCGCAATCGGGTTCGCCGTGCTCGCGTTCCTCAGCTTCGTCGACACGCTGCCGACCTCGGGCTCGCTGAGCCCGGCGAAGGCCGTCGGGCTGCTCGTCGCGGTCGCATGGCTGGCTCGCTTCAGCATCGGCTCAGAACACTCCGAACGCGACTTCTTCGCCGATCACTCGCACCTGACGTGGACCCTGGTCGCGTTCTTCGGCTGGGCGACGCTGTCGCTGCTGTGGGCGCCGAGCACGAGCGCCGGCACGGGGGCGCTGACGCGCTACGCGCCGAACATCCTGCTGATCCCGATCGCCTACACGGCGGTGCGCACGCGGCGAGACCTGACGATCGTGGTCGGGGCGATCATCCTCGGTGCGATGATCGCGGCAGCGTTCGCGGTGCTCCAGCCGCCGAACCCGGAAATCGTCGAGGAAAGCGCGCGAGCGACGGGAACGATCGGCGATCCCAACGAACTCGCGTCGGTGCTGCTGGTGGGGCTCGCGCTCGGCGCCGGATTTGCGATCGGGCGCACACGCCTGCCATCGCTGCGGCTGGTCGCGGCGTTGGCCGTTCCGCTGTGTGCCGCCGGCATCTTCCTCAGCCTCTCGCGCGGCGGTCTCGTCGCGCTTGGCGCACTGATGCTCGCCGGCACGATCTTCGCCGGACGCTGGCGGATGGCGATCACGATCATGCTCACGCTCGTCGCGGTGGGCGGCGTTGTCTACTTCACGCAGCTCGCGCCGCTGCCCGCGCGCGAACGCGTCAGCGCAGCCAAGGGCGGGACGGGGCGAACCGATCTCTGGACGGTCGCCTGGCGGATGGTGCAGGCGCACCCCGTCGACGGCGTCGGCGTCGGCAACTTCCCCAACTCCTCGGCCCAGTACACGCTGCGTCCGGGAGTGATCCAGCGAACTGATCTGATCTTCAACCAGCAGCCGTTCGTCACGCACAACACCTACCTGCAGATCATGGCCGAGACCGGGATCCCTGGGCTGCTGCTGTTCCTCGGCATCATCGGCTCATGCATGGGCTGGGCGCTGAAGGCCGCGCGCATCTGGGAGCGGCGCGGCGATCGGACGATGGAGGCGCTCGCACGCGCGATGTTCCTCGGGCTGTGCGGCATGCTCGTGGCGGACGTGTTCATCTCGGTGATGTACAGCAAGCTGCTGTGGGTGCTGCTCGCGCTCGGGCCGGCGATGTACGCGATCGCGCGTCGCGAGGGTGCCGCCGAGACGACGCCGTCGGAGTCCGAGCCGGCGGAGCTCAGCCCCGCGCCGAGCTACTGACGCCGCGCTCGGCGAGCAGCTCCAGGTAGAGCGCTTCCAACCGTCGCACCAGCGTGTCGATGTCGAACTCGCTGCGGCGGCGCGCGCGGGCCCGCACGCCCATCTCGCGCGAGTGCTCGGGCTCGGTCAGCGCCTGCGCGATCGCGCCGGCGAGCGCCTCCGGCTCCCCGCGCGCCACGAGCAGGCCGTGGACGCCGGGCTCGATCAGGTCGGGGACGCCGCCGACGGCCGTCGCGACGATCGGCAGCGCCGCGTCCATGTACTCCATCACCGCAAGCGGGCTGCCCTCGAAGTCGGAGCACGATACGGCGACGTCGATCGCGCGCAGCACGTCGGGCACGTCGCCGCGGTGGCCCATGAAGAGGACGGCGTCGGCGATCCCAAGCTCCGTTGCGAGCGCCTCGAGGGCGGCGCGCTCCGGGCCGTCGCCGACGATCAGCAGCCGTATCTCCGGCCAGCGCCCACGCAGCTGGGCGAGTGCGCGCAGCAGCACGTGCAGCGCCTTCTGCGCGCGAAGCACGCCGACAGCGCCGATCACGGGTGCGTCGTGGGCGATGCCGAGCTCTGCACGCACGTCGCGTCCGCTCGGCGCGGGCGAGGAGAGAACGCCGTTGGGGATGAACAACGTGCGGGCCGGGTCGATCCCCTCGACCTCGCTCATCCGCCGCCGGTCCTCGCGTGAGACGGCGATGAAACGGGTCGCGCCGCGCGCGATCAGCTCGCGATCGAGCAAGCGCCGCAGCGGCTGGCCCTCGTATGACCACGTGTGCTCGTGGGCGAGCACGACCGGCACGCGCGCGATCCGCCCGACCAGCGTCCCCCAGACGTTCGAGCCGAACTTGTGCGCGTGCAGCACGTCGACCCGTTCGCGCCGCAAGAAGCGCTCCAGCCGCGCGAGCGCGGCAATGTCGACTCTGCGCCGACGCTTCAGCGCCAGCAAGCGCGCGGGCGAGGCCTCGAGCACGTCGAGCGCCGGCCGGGCGGATGGGTCGTCCTTCCACCGGCCCGTCAGCGGCCAGCGGCTGACGCACAGGATCGAGTCGAAGCGGTCCGGGTCGAGCCTCGTCGCGATCAGCAGCGCGAGGTGCTCGGCCCCACCGAAGCAGCTGAGGAAATCGACGAACGTGACCACACGCACCCGACTCGGCTGACGATCGGAGGAGGCGGCCGGGACCATTCGCGGGCCCATGCTACGAACAGCCGGGGACGCTCACGGGCGCGCTTTCCAGCCGGTGCCTCACGAACACGCTGCTCGGCTACGGCGCAGCGTCGGCGCGAGCCCGAGCGAGCGCCCAGACCGAGGCCGCCCCGGCAGGTGTCCGGCGAGTCGAGACGCGTTCGTATTCGCGATCGAGCAATCGTGTGCCGTCGGCGACGAACCGGTCCCATTCCGCCGGCGCATGTGGTTCGCGCCGGAATTTCTGCGTGACCAGCACGAGCTCGGGCCGCCTGTCCTCGACGCACCGCAACACGCCGTCGAGGTGCGGGGTGAAGACGTATTGGGCGATCGCCGGGCAGGCGAGCGCGAACCTGTCGTCGAGGAACGCCGCGACCGCTTCTTCGTCGTTCTGGCCGAGATGCGCGTACGTGATCCTGCGCGCCGCCGGGAAGCGACTCGCGGCCGCCTGTTCGAGCTCCTCGGCGGTTTCGCTGCGGCCGGAGTCGAACCAGTAGGAGACCCCGCCGGCGCGCGCGTAGGGCGCCGCGGCCGTGCCGCCGAGCAGCACGACGCCGAGCGCCGCGACCGCGCAGA
Source organism: Solirubrobacterales bacterium (assembly GCA_044446425.1). Taxonomy (GTDB): domain Bacteria; phylum Actinomycetota; class Thermoleophilia; order Solirubrobacterales; family Solirubrobacteraceae; genus Palsa-744. The sequence continues at coordinate 66,939 of JBIOEW010000018.1, forward strand.
CGGCCGCGATCCCGCGCAGGCCGGAGGCGAGCTCGGGCCTGGCCGAGACGATCCAGGCGACCACGAACGCAATCAGGAGCAGCTCGGGAAAAGCAAGCATCTGGTCGTGCGGCGACCAGGCCGCCGTCAGCGCGAGCGTCAGCGCCGTCGTGGCAGTCGCGCAGAGGAACGCCGCCGCGAGGAACCTCGTGGCGGCCGCGGGCGTCGCCGCGCCGGGGGGCGTCGCAGGGCGTCGGCGCAGCGTGCGCACGGCGAGCGCCCCCACCAGCAGGAAGACAGCAACCACGACGGCGAGGTGCAGCGGTTTGCCGACGGGCGCGCCGAGGATGTGCCCCGGCCGGCTCGCCGCCCACGCGGCGATCTTGATGTGCCCTGGTATTCCGGTCACGCTGCCGGTCGCGCTCAGCACGTTGCGCGAGTAGCTGATGTTGTCTTTGAAGTTCTCGATGTAGCCGTGCAGTTCGCCGCGCACGGCGAGCGCGCCCGCGCCGGCGCCGGCGAGCGCGACGAATCCGCCGGCGGCCTTCGCGAGCTGGACACGCAGCCCGCGCGGGGCGAGCACGAGCGCCGCCAGCGGCACGCTCGCGAGCACGAGGCCGAGGTTCACCTTGAACAGCACGCCGAGCGCGAGCAGCGCACCGGCGGCGACGAAGCTACCGCGCAGCCAGAGCAAGCCGATCAGGGGGGCGAAGGACAGCGCCGCGAGCAGCGAGTAGCCCGAGAGGTACCAGGCCCCGGTGAGCAGCAGCGGATAGGCGACGAAGCCGACTGCGGCCGCCGTCCAGGACGAGCCGATCGCCCGCAGCAACAACAGCGTCGAGCCGGCGGCGATCGCCAGCCAGAGGATGTCGAGCAGGAACGGCCCCGTCCAGCCGAATGCCGCGAGCGCGCCCGCGTGCGCGTAGTAGAACAGCGGATCCTTGTTGTCGAGCACGCCGACGTACAGCCGGTCGCCGTGCAGCATGCTCCCGGCGACGCTGAGGAACACGCCGGCGTCTGATTTCAGGCTCGGCCGCCCGCGCAGCAGGACGAGCAGCGCGCCGTACACGGCGCTCGCCGAGAACAGGTACAGACGGCCGCGTACGGACGCCAGCGTGGTCGCGCGTCCCGCCGTCGCCCGGACGCCCTCCTCCCAGCTGATCATCTATGCCTCATTGCCAAAATCGACGTCACGAACGCGCGGCCTCGTGCCGGCGTGGCGAGGCACCATAGCGGTCGGCCTGCCCGTCGGGCAAGCGTGCGCTGTGAGTTGCGCGAAGGATGGCGTATGCTCGCGAGCTCGGGCGGATCGCCGAGTTCGCGGGGGTCCGAGGAGAAAGCGAACCAGGGGACTGGAACTGGCAGGGATGCGCCGGCGCCGCAAAAAACGCGATCGCCCGCCGAGCAGGTCCTCGGCGGTGAGACCCTTGGCCGAGCGGCGGGCGCGCCTGTTCGCGCTGCTCTGCTCGCTGAGCGCGCTCGTCCTGCTCGTATTCGCCTGTCAGGCGCTCGCGGAAGGCATCACCAACTCCGGCGACGACCTGCGCGACGGCTGGTACCCGGAAGAATCATCGCTCACGCCGCAGCTCGTCAGCGGCGGCACCTTCGGGCAGCTGTGGTCGGCGTCGGTCGAAGGCCAGGTCTACGCGCAGCCCTTGCTGGCAAACGGCACGCTGCTCGTGGCCACGGAGAACAACAAGGTCTACGGCCTGGACCCGGCGACGGGCGCGCTGCGCTGGGCGGCGCCGCTCAACCTCGGGGAACCGTGGAAGGCCGCGGACATCGGCTGCGGCGACCTCGCACCCAACATCGGCGTCACAGCCACGCCGGTAATCGATCCAGCGACCAACACGGCGTACCTCACGCACAAGAACTACGTGTCGGGCACATCGGGACCGGCCCGCTGGCTGATGGACGCGATCAACCTCACGACCGGCGCCGAGCAGCCCGGCTTCCCGGTCACGCTCGGCGGCGCCGCGCAGAACCAACCGAGCGAGACGTTCAAGCCGACCAACGAGCTCCAGCGCCCCGGCCTGCTGCTGTTGAACGGCGTCGTCTACGCAGCTTTCGGCTCCGACTGCGACTTCTCGCCCTGGCAGGGCTGGGTGTTCGGCGTCTCCACGGGCGGGCAGATCAAGGCCCGCTGGGTCGACCGGACCTCGGGCGACGGGGCCGGGATCTGGCAATCGGGGGCCGGGCTCACATCGGACGGCTCGGGCACGCTGATGATCAGCACGGGCAACGGTGGCGCGCCCTCGACGCCCGCACCCGGCAGCTCGCCGCCGGGAGACCTCGGCGAGTCGATCGTGCGCCTGGCCGTTCAATCCGACGGCTCGCTCAAGGCGGTCGACTTCTTCGCGCCGTTCGACGCCGTGCAGCTGGACACGTGGGACGCGGACTTCGCCTCGGGCGGCGTAACGGGCCTCAACGACCAGTACTTCGGCACGCCGTCGATCCCCCATCTGGCGGTCGCAGTCGGCAAGGACGGTTATGTGTACCTACTGAACCGCAGCGAACTCGGCGGCTTTCAGCAGGGCGCCGGGGCAGCGGACAAGGTCGTCCAACGGATCGGCCCCTACGGCGGTGTGTGGTCGCGGCCCGGCGTGTGGCCGGGCGACGGCGGCTGGGTCTACATACCCACGGCCTCGGGCGGCAACACCGCCGGGGGCTCTTCGGGTTTCCTGCGCGTGTACCGATACGGGCTGTCGGGCACCGGCCAGCCGACGCTGTCACTGGCGGCGACGTCCTCCGACGCGTTCGGCTTCAGCTCCAGCGCGCCCGTGATCACCTCCGAAGGGACGGCGTCGGGCTCGGCGCTGGTGTGGGTCGTGTGGGCTCCCAACGGCAGCGGCGCGGGCGCGCAGCTGCGCGCGTATGACCCGCTGCCGGTCGAAGGCAAGCCGGTACTGCGCTGGAGCGCGCCGATCGGGACGTCCTCGAAGTTCGCCACCCCGGGCATCGGCGCGGGACGGGTCTTCGTGGGTACGCGCGAAGGAAAGGTGCTCGCGTTCGGCTCGCCGGTGACGCCGCTCTTGACCGGCTCGGCGACGAGCTTCCCGACGACGACGATCGCGAGCAGCAGCCAGAAGACGGTGACGCTCACGGCGACGAACACGCTGACGGTGACCGGCCTGAAATCGAGCTCGTCGCAGTACCAGATCGGCTCGCCGACGCCGGCGCTGCCGGCGCAGCTCACGGCCGGTCAGAAGATCCAGGTTCCGGTGACGTTCACGCCGACACAGACGGGGCTCCTCGGGGCGTCGCTGACGGCCGAAACGAGCAAGGGCACGGTCTCCTTCGCGCTGTCGGGCACCGGGCAGGCGGCGAGCGCGCAGCTCGAAGTGACGCCGACCGTCCTCTCGTTCGGCGGCACGACCGTCGGGGGACATCTCTCGGCGGCGGCGACGTTCCGCAACGTCGGCGCGGCGCCGCTGACGATCAACGCGGTCGAGCTCCCGGCGGCGCCGTTCGGCGCGACGGGAGCGCCGGCGGTCGGCAGCACGATCGCGCCGGGCGGCTCGCTGTCGATCAACGTCACCTTCGAACCGACGGCGACGGGCAACTTCACCGGCGAAATCGGCCTCGAAACGAGCGGCGGCAACGGGGCGGTCGGGCTGTCGGGGAGCGCGGGGGCGCCGGGCGTCATTCAGATCACAAGCGAACAGAACAGCCTCGGCACAGTCGAAGTCGGCAAGACGGCGACGCGCTCGTTCACGATCGCCAACACGGGTGGCACGAGCGTCACGATCACCAAGTCCAAGCCGCCGAGCGGCGGCGAGTTCGCCGCCACGACGTCGCTGCCCGAGGGCACCACGATCGTCGCCGGCGAAACGCTCACCGAGACGGTCGCGTTCACGCCCACCGCGACGGGCCCGGCGAGCGGCACGTGGACGATCAACGGCGAAGACGCGAGCGGGCTGCACGAAGTGTCGTTCAGCGGCACCGGATCGCCCCCACCGCCGCCGCCGAGCACCTTCGGCAAGACCAGCGTCGGCGGCTCCTCGGACAGCTTCCTGGCCGATCGCAAGCGGGTCAACCGCTATGCGCTCACGGCGGCGGGCTCGCTGAGCAAGCTGAGCATCTACCTGGCGCCGACG
>JBIOEW010000019.1:0-59170 GCA_044446425.1 Solirubrobacterales bacterium
AGCGACTTTCCTGCGGTCCTTTTGCGGTCCCGAGTGCCGGGAACAGCCGGGAACAGGCGAGAACAGCCGACCACGAGCCCCAGTGTTTTCGCGGGTTTTCCCGCGTGTTCCCGGCTGTTCCCGGACTACGAACGTATCGGGAGTAAGGGCAGCGTCCTCGCTAAGCAATCCAAGCCCCTGCGCCCGTAGGCGGCGTTCGAGGCGGCGGCGGTCAAAGACGCGAATGTTGAACGACGGGCTGATCGACAATGAAGGCTGCTCGCGGAGCCAGTTAGCCTTCGCAGTCGCGTGAACCATAAGCTCAGGCCCGTCGAACCGCGGCACAAGCATCACATACGTTTCCAGCGGCCGCCCGAGGACTTCCTCAACCTCGCCGAGATTCTTCGCGAGCTTGCGGAGCTCTCTCGTAAGCTTGTCCCGTTGCTTCTCGTATCGGTCGATTACCGAGAGTGGCTCCAGTGGCGCATAACATTGATACACGGACCCGTCGTCCAGAAATCCATCAATGCCAAGATCTCCTCGACGCTCAGCCGGCACATGTTGGAACCGCTCGCCATACACCCGCTCGAGCACATCGAGGCACCACTCCTCCCAAGACACCCCCGTCCATTGGCGTGAGAGGACGGGTGGCGTGGCCTGATCGATCCGTTGGCTCAAGCCGGATTGCCTGCCTTCCTACCCAGTCGATCCCCCAAGTATCGTGCAGAGGCGCAGACGACGCACACAGCGCCGGGGGCCTGTCGGCATCCGACTTGAACCGGCTCTTCCAAAGCTGCCCTGCCGAAGCTCTGCGATGTATTGGATCGTCTATGGGGCCCCACGACTCAAGGTGAGACGACGTAGATTGAAAGCCGTACGCTGCAGGTACCCCCGCATGAGTGGTGCCTGCTGAATGCAATTGAGACGGACGATGAAGAACAGGTTGAGGAAGGTAAGCACGGTGACGTACGCCCCCGTGTTATTCACAGGAAAGTTCGTGGAGTGCTTCAAGAACTGGAGCGCCAGGGCCAAAATCGCGACCCCTCCAGCGTAGATCGACATCTGAAGCGCCCACTCGTTGAACACGTGTCGCGTCTGACCGGTCGGGTCGGTGTCGGCCCCGACCATGTCTTTGGTCTCCCTCCACACCTCAAGCTGTAGCATCGTCATCGCCCAGTTGCTCGCCGCAGCCCAGCAGACGCCGAAGATCGTCGCCCATGGCCAAATGCTGGGGTCGATTACGGCTCCGGCGATACATGGCGCCGGCGTCACAAAGGCGAGACTTCGGGCCATGCCGTTTGCGAGCCGCGCCCGTCGCTTGAGACGCGGCAGATCTGTATGCGAGAAGGTGATCGTCGCATATATGTTCGTGTAATACGTGAAGGCCATCAAGCCAAAGCTGAAGGCGACAACGCGGCCCCAGAGATCCTGCGGAAACTTCTCGCTGCCAAAGTCCTGGAAGAGCACTTCTCCCAGTTCGTTGCCGCGGCCTTCAAGCCATCCGAGGTGCAGTGACTTGCCTACGTGATACATGACCAGACCGAGCACGGTCGCCCAGATCGTGAGCCATGCCAGCATTGCGAGGGCGTTCCACAACGCTAGACCGCGATACCGCCGGTAGCCCGTCTCCTGGCCGATGAATTTCCGGCTGACTTTGTACATGCGGACGATCTGCTGCGGCCGTCCGATCAGACGCAGCGCATTGCCGACGAAACCCGCGGGAGCAAGCTCCGTAGCGAACTCCTTCTGCACTTCGATCTCTTTGTTGAGTCTCTTTACGAGCTCGGAGAATGGCGTGGCCCGCTTTGCCGACGGAATGAGAAGGAGTCGTTTCTGGGGACTATCGACGAGGACATCCTCGATGATGGCGGCAAGCCCGGCGCCTCTTTGCCACAGTTCGTCGAGCTTGTTGTTCACGGACTGGCTTTCTCCGGGAGCAAAGGTTTCGAGGGCGAGGAGCCCTGCCGAATACGCGTCCGCCGCCGAGTAGGCCTGCTCGGATTCCTCAATCGTTCCCTCGCGTATCTCCCTCGATACGTAGTGCGCCGCTTTCGCTACTGCAGCCGACGACGCGGCGATCGGCTCCACCAATAGCTGGTTTTGGCCGAAATCGATCAGCTTGAGCGCTGCGAAGTCGCCATCGCCCGGAACTATGACATTGTTGGGCGTAAGGTCGAGGTGGTGTCTCGATGTCAGCTTTTCACTGGAGTGGGCGAGCTTGTCCAGTGCCGTCGTCAGCGCCAACATTACGGCGAAGGCTTCGCCGACCCTTGTCTCGACGGTCCGTTCGTCGGAGTTCGCGCCTCCGAATCTCGCAAGTCGTTCTTCGAGGGTCTCGCCTTCGACGAACCCGAGGACGATGAAGTGCGAGGCGCTCTCATAGACCTGAGGGCTGATGTCGAGAGGAGTCCGGAAGTCAGTGCTGTAGTCCCGAAATGCCAACGACAGCGCATCGACTGACAAATACCTCGAGAGGGTGACCTTGAGAGCGACGTCCTCGCCCCCTCCCCACCGACACCGGAAGATCGCGGATGTCGTACCGGTGCGATGGAGATGGCAGCTACCGAGTTCCAGCTTGGCCGGAAGTTCGTAACGTTGGCGGAAGACCCCCTCGACCGCGCCGATGCCGAGCAGCGTATCGACCATGCCCGGGATATCGTGTTTGGCGAGCGAAGAGCTGGTCGTTACGCTCGCACAGAAGCGGTGTGCGGCTTCCAAGACGCTCGTTGGCTGGGACATCTCTTCATCGGCGCTCCGTGGAGCAGCTCCAGCGTGCACTTCCAGCAGCCGGGCGAGCAGGAGATAGCCTGCCCGACCGACGTTGTTGTCCGCATCGCTTGCCGGCGCGGGGGGGCTCGCAAGGCAGTCGTCGACCGCGGCGGCGAAGTCGGCGTTCTTTGTGAACGGGTCTTCTGCGACCTTTTCGAGACGTGCCAGACTTTCCGACGACGGTGCCCACAAGGACACTATTGGGCGCCGGCCGCCCACCGCTGGAAGTCTGAAGTCGGCATTGCGTGCATTAGCTCACGCACTTCGTAGGGCTCGCCCGTCCATACTTCGTACACCGACTGCATGCCGCTCATGGCGCCGGCAAGCAGATTCGAGCGCTTCTGCTCGAGCTGCCCGACACGACGTGCCGCGGACACGGGGCGGATTGGGCAGATCGCAGGATCGAGGCTGTGGGACTCGGCCTTCTCGCCGATCGTCGCTAGCGACGCGGCGTAGCGTTCGGGACGGCCTGCGTGGATCGACGCCAAGGCCGGATCGACTCGGGACAACTGGCGCGCCACGAACTTGTCGCTTTTCCGCTTCCCGGTGAGTTGCTCGCCGTATGGCCGACTCTGCAGCACCAGCAAATGGGTAACCCCGTGTTCGAGCACCGTAGTCAGCGGGATCGACTCGGTAAGGGTCGCATCGAGATATCGCTGGCCGCGAAACGGCACGGGAGACCCGGCAAGCATCGGGATTCGAGTACTGGCGAGCAACGCCTGCTTTACGTCTTCGACGGAGCGAAGTTCGGTCAGATCGTCGATCGCGGCGGTAGCGACATTCGTGGCGAGGCAGTGGAATTCGATATCGCTCGACGCCACGCTCCGGTAGTCGAGTGGCCGTTCGTGCACGTACAAGTCGTGAATGACGTAGTCCATGTTGACGACCGGCCGAGGGCTCAAGAAGCGAGCGTAGTTGATGAATTTTCGGCCCACCAAATCGTTATAGTATATGGAACAGCCCCAAAGTGCTTGCCCGGCTATCAGAAACGCGCCGTTCAGCGAGCCAGCCGAGGAGCCGTACACGCGATCGATCGTGTCGCGTAGACCGAGGCACTCGAGTCCCGCCGCCATTCCGGCCGAGACTATTCCGCGCATCCCACCCCCCTCGATCGCGACTGCGAGGATCGCTCCGTCCTCGTGATTCCCTGGCCTTGTGCCCGCCTCCTTGCGCGCTCGCATGAGCTCGAGGACCGGGTGGCGAGTAAGGCGATCCAGCGGAGGCCGCTGACCGTCTATTGGAACGGTGCTCACGGCGACGGAGCGTATACGAGGCCGCCCCCGTTGGGCGGGGTCATGGGTCCGGTTCTACGCTCCGCGACCCGCACGCCTGCCGGCGACGCTGATCGGTGCCTCCTCGCGGATCTCGGCGAGCAGGCGCGCCGCGAAGTCAGAGGGCGATTCACCGGCAGCCCTCTCGCTGCTCGGGGTGAAGAAGTGCGCTCGTACGCGTGGACGCCTGGGAAAGCGCGGGATGTCGGTAGACCCCACAACGGCGCAACACACGATCCGCGCCTCCGGCACGGCTTCAGCGAGACGAACGAATCCGCTTCGCGCACGCAGCTCACGGCCGAGACTCCGCGTGCCCTCCGGAAAGATGCCGATGCAAGCGCCGGCGCGAAGCTCCTCGATAGCGCGAGCAAGGGCCCCCGCGTCTCCGCGCCCACGCTCGATCGGGATTTGCCCCATCCCGTCAAGGAGGCGATCGAGGCCTTTGATCTTCCACATCGATGCCTTGGCCAGCGCGCGGATCTGCCGACGACCCAGCGCCGCGACCCCGACCACGACTGGATCCCAGTAGCTGTCGTGGTTGCAAGTCAGCAGGACCGGACCATCCTCAGGCAAGGACTCCAAGCCGACGACTTCGAGCCGGCCCCATCGGCGTACGATCGGCGAGCAGACTCGCATGGCAGCGGCGTACGTTCGTGCTGTGTGCTCTGGCATATCTCAGTGACCGGTACGGTTCTGCGACTGGGCCGCAGACCGCCCGCTAGGTCGGGCTGGCCACGATACACCGCGCTTGAAGCCTATCTGCTTGAGAGCACGGCGGAGGCACCAACGAGTCGTCGACGTGAGCCTGGGCTGCGGGCCAAGAACGCAGCACGAGCGATCAGCCCACCCGCTATTGCCTAGAGTCGTCCCATGGCCGACTTTGCCGAGACGCCACGTGGCGGCATGGGCCACGAGCAGTTCTTCTATCCGGCTACGCCGTCCGTGTTCTTCGGACGGACCGGTTGGGGTCCGCTGATCGTCTCGCTGGACACCGACCTGCTGATTCATCTGGCTCAGAACCTCGAGGAGGTCGGCGGGTCCTTCGGCTTCGACGGTCACGGCTTCATGCCGGAGGTTTGGGACGACCCGGTCCGGGCGCTCCACGACATCTTCTTGCTCTGGTGCTGGCGCGACGTGCGGCTGTTCGTTCCTCCGGAGCAGATGGACGACGGCGAGCTTACGGCGGACCGAGAGCGCTCCCGGCAGAGCATCCTGGACGCATTCTCTGAGGACTTCTGGCAACGAGGCGGCTTCGAGCGCTCCTCCTCGTGGGACGACGGCGAGCAGCTCGACACCGGCATGGACCTCGTGGCGCCGAGAGAGTGGCGGCCTCCCTCGTGGCGGCGTTGCCCAAGCGAATGGACGGAGTCCTCGTCAGGGCAGCGCTCACTGCTGGCGTGCACGTATTCCTCAGCGCCGACCGACACGTATTGCGTCGCGCGCAGGATCTCGCTCGGTTCAGCCTGGCCGCCATGACGCCCGGCCAACTGCTGGAGGCGCTCGACGCATCCGGAGAGCTCGCCCGTGTCCCTTCGGGGGATCTGCCGGCCCCCGATCTGCAGTCGCTGGCTCACTTCTACAGAGTCGTCCCACAAGACGGCTGATGGTCCGCGCCTCGCACCATCTGGGACGATTCTCCCCGCTTCGCCATCGCCCGCCGCGCCGACCGGCTGGCTCGCACCCAGAGCGCTTCCGTCCAGGCGATAGGGCAGAATCCAGCAGCGTGCTCGGTGCTGGCGGACTTTCGTGCGCGATAGACCCTCTGCCGATTCGGCACGCAGACTCTCGCGGAGACTGATCGGATGCGTCCGATCGCGATCGACGCCTTTGCGGGGGTGGGCGGAATGTCGCTGGGCTTCGAGCAGGCGGGGTTCGACGTGGTCGTGGCGATCGAGCGAGATCCCGCCCATGCTGCTGCGCATCGCTTCAATTTCCCCCGCTGCGAGGTCCTCCAGGCGGACGCAGGGCACCTGGCTGGGTCCGAGGTGTCCGAAGCCGTGAAGCGCGGCCTTCGCCTGCACGGCCGGTCGCCGAGAGGGCGACAAGACGTCGACGTGCTGTTCGGTGGACCGCCGTGCCAAGGATTCTCCGTGGGAGGACAGCTCGACGCCGCCGACCCGCGCAACCGGCTGGTCGAGCGGTTCGTTCGACTGGTCGAGGAAGTCCGTCCGCGCGCGTTCGTGCTCGAGAACGTGCCGGCGATGGCAACCCGAATCCTTCCGGGATGCAGCTATCCGGTACCGGACTGGCTCACCCGCCGGCTGGCCAAGGCCGGGTACGACGTGCGACCTGCGGACGTCCTGAACGCGAGCCGCCACGGCGTCCCTCAGGATCGACGCCGGCTCCTGATCGTCGGCGCCCTGCGCGACGAGTCGTTGCCCGTCCTCCCCGAGCCCGCCACCGCCGCAATTCCGAAGCGACCGGGCGCGTCGCCTCGCCCTGGGGAGGTCGGCCACCCCTCGACGCCCGACCTGCCCCCAGGGCCTACGGTGGGCCAAGCGATCGCGGACCTCCCCGACCTGGACTCGTTCGATGCCCTGCTCGAGGCCGATTCGATCCGGATGGACGACGACCAACTGGTCCTCTCCCGCGCGCTCCGCTCGTCTTATGCAGCGACCCTCGCGGGGGACTCGAGCGATGCGAACGATCTCTCGGCACCGAGGGTCTGGGATCCAGCGATTCTCACGAGTTCGCTTCGCACGCAACACGAGCCACGGACGGTCGCGCGATTCGCCCGAACCGAGATGGGCGAGTTCGAGCCCACCAGCAGGTTCTATCGCCTGCATCGCGACGGGCTGAGTGGCACCCTACGAGCCGGAAGCGCCCCGGATCGCGGGTCGTTCAGCGCTCCCAGGCCGATCCACCCGACGCTCGACCGAGTGATATCGGTGCGAGAGGCCGCCCGTTTGCACGGGTTTCCGGATTGGTTCCGCTTCACCGCCGCCAAGTGGCACGGGTTTCGCCAGGTGGGCAACGCGGTGCCGCCCCCCCTCGCCCGTGCCGTCGCGGTGGCGACGAGAGAAGCCCTGGACGCGCCGCTCGTCCCAGTCGACGGACCGGTCCGCCTCGGAGACCCCTCCCTCCTGCTGGTCGCGTCTGGTGCGGGCAGGCGGCAGAGGCGCAGCGCCGCGGTCGCATGAGTTCCGCGGGTCCAGTCCGAGGTGGAGAGGTGCGAGGAGCGCGTCCTGCTGGCGAGCTCGCTCCGAGACGGCTACCGCCGGCTCCACGGGCGTCGTCGGCGACGGCTCGGAAGGTGATGCAGGGCAACCGGTCGGACAGTCGCCTGGAGCAGGCGCTCCGCAGCGAGCTGCATCGCCGGGGGTTGCGATTCCGCAAGCACCTCGCGGTGCTGCCGGGAGTGCGGTGCAGGCCGGACATCGTCTTCACCCGTGACCGAGTCGCCGTATTCGTCGATGGTTGCTTTTGGCACAGCTGCCCACTCCATGGGACATCCGCCAAAGCGAACGGCGAGTGGTGGGCGGCGAAGCTCCGTGGGAACGTTGAGCGCGATCGTCGTAACGACGAGGCGCTGCAGGCAAGCGGCTGGAGGGTCGTCCGCCTCTGGGGACACGAACCGCTGGAGGCGATGGCGGACACGGTGCTCTCCGCGATAGGACGTCCGTCGGCCGACTGAGGGCGCTCGGCGGCCAGAGGGCATCCGGCCGGAGGGCGCCCATGAACCCCCCTCGCTATTCTCCGCCGAGCGAATCGTTCCATCTAACCGACTGGATGCATGGCAGGCAAGGCTAAGCAAGGCCCTCCGACACGTCTCGATGCGGAACCAACGAAGCGGTTCTTCGTCCGCATGCTCGTCCGCGACATCGAGCTCGTCCCCGCGATCGTCGACCTCGTCGACAACTGCGTCGACGGCGCTCGACGCGAGGTCAAGGGCCAGATGGATGCGAAGCGATCAGGCCGTCAATCGGCAAGGCCGAGCAGGCCGCTGGCGAAATACAGCGTCGACATCGCCCTTGACGGGACGGCCTTCGAGATCAAGGACGACTGCGGGGGGATAAGCCTAGACAACGCCGTGAACTACGCCTTTCGCTTCGGCCGACCCGAAGACGTCGCGCCCTTGGAAGGAGAGGTCGGCCAGTTCGGCGTAGGAATGAAGCGTGCCCTCTTCAAGATCGGACAATCGTTCAGCGTCGCCTCGGTGGCGAAGGACAGCGAATTCAAGGTCGACGTAGACGTCGAGGACTGGCTGAAGAAGAAGAGCGACTGGACGTTCCCACTGACGACATCGGGCCCCCGGAAGCGGGGGCAGGGTCTCGGAACCACGATACGAGTCACAGACCTGCTGCCGTCGGTCGCCGGCGAATTCGACGAGGATTCGTTCGTCCAGCGCCTGCGGGACCAGATCGAGTTCCGCCACAACACGGCGATCGAAGAGGGACTGAAGGTCACCCTCAACGGCTACCGGCTCAAAGGCCGCGCGCCCGCCCTGTTGAGCGGTCCGGAAATTCTGCCGCGCGTCGTCAGCGAGACCATCGGTACGAACGGCGAAAGCGTCGAGATGAAGCTCTACGCCGGGTTCGTCGACCTCCAGGACGAGAACGCCGACACGGACGACCCAGACGAGTTCTCGGGCGGCAATCAAGCCGGGTGGTATCTCATCTGCAACGGGCGGATGCTCCTCTTTGCCGACAGGTCGAGGCTGACCGGATGGGGCCTCGAGGTAGCGGACTACCATCCGCAATATCGGCGCTTCCGGGGCTACGTCTTCCTCACTGGAAACTCGTCGGCCATGCCCTGGAACACGGCGAAGACGACCGTCGACGAGGACAGTGCGGTTTGGCGTGCCGTCCGCACCCACATCGTCGACGCGCTCCGCGATGCACGAAGCGTCATGAACCGCATCAAGAGCGAGGTACAGAACAACGAGGAGAACGCTCGGCCGATCACCGCAATGCTGAAAGCCTCCCATCCGACGAGACTCGCCGAGCTAGACGAGAACCCGGAGATCACGGTTCCGCCTCGTCCGCCGAAAAGCCCGCCCACTACGAAGAGGATCACCTACGAGGTAGCGATCGACGAATTCGACGAGGTCGCGGAAGCGCTCGAGGTGAGCAGTGCGGCGGATGTCGGGCGAGAGACCTTTGCCTATTACTACCGCCGAGAGGTCGAATAGTGCAGGGCTGGCAGTTTCGTCCGAACAAGCAGATACAGCGCCTCATGTGTGTCGAGGTGATGAGGCGCCTGAGCGCGTTCCGCCCGCTCAGCGACTATCGCTACGTCGGCCTGGGAGGGTATGAGTTCGTGGATTTCGACCTCGTCTACCGTGCGTTGGGAATCAGGCGCATGACCTCGATCGAGGACCGGGGGAAGTTCGAGCGATACGAGTTCAACCGCCCGTTCTCTGAGGTAGACATCGAGTGGGGATCGACGAACGAGCGACTCCCGACCTTGGCCCTCGATGGACCGCTCATCGTCTGGCTCGATTATTGCTGTCCCCTGAACAAGAACGTCTTGCAGGACGTTCGTCTTCTAGGTGAAAAGCTCAACGCTGGGAGCATGCTGTTGGTCAGTGTGAACGCAGATACCGTCCCAGACGGTGAACGTCTCGCAAACTTGGAACACCGCGTCACGAGCGAACGGATACCGATGGACATCGCCGACGAGCGCCACCTCGACGGATGGGGAACGGCCGCTGTCCATCGGCGCATACTCCTCGACGAGCTCAGGGCCGGGCTGGGCCGTCGAGGCAACGGTCCGCGTTTCGAGCAGCTCATCAACATTCACTACCGCGACACCAGCCGGATGCAGACCCTGGGTGGAGTCTTCGTGGACGCTGGCACCGAGGCCTGCTTCAGGGCGGCCGAATTCCGCAATCTCCCACACGTCGCCACGGGGGACAAAGCCGACTTGATCAGGGTGCCGGTCCTGACCGCGCGTGAGGTCCTGGCCCTCGAGCAGAAAATGGGCGGCAGCAAGAAAGCGCCCGCGCTGCCGTGGATGGCCAAGAGGGATATGGACGAGTTCGCGAAGCTACACCGTTGGTACCCCCGGGTCCCGGCCCCTATGTAGGCACCGCGGGGTGGACGACTTCCAGCAACTGCTCGATCGCATCGATCGCCACCGATACGACAGCAAGGCGATCCTCGACCGACTGAACGCTTTCAGCGATCTGTCGGTAGAGGAGCAGGATGCAGAAGAGTTCGGGCGTGCCGGCTTCGCGGGACTCGACGATGCCGAACATCCATTGGTGAATCTCTGTGGCGAGGCGCACAACGACTTCGCCGTAGTGCGCGACCTCGATGGCTCGCTCGTGTTCCTGTTCGAAACTGCGCCCGGATCGGGCCGATGGGAAGCTGGTCCCTTCTACCGCCAGCACGTGTCCGAGTTGGAGCTCGAGCGGTATACCGAGCACGAGCGATCCCCGCACGAGCAGGATCTTCCGCTATCGCGACCCGAGCTTGAAGCGCTTCTCGATGGCCTCCCCGACGATCCGCCCGGTCCGGTGACGAGTTACTAACACTCCTCGGGGCAACGTGCTCCACAACGGCCAGGGTGTGCCCGGCTACGTCAACGTCAACTTCGAGAAGTGGAACGGCAGCGCTTGGCAGACCATGAGCACCGCCCAGCCCGGGCTCAGTAACGGCCACTACGTAGTCTCGAACTGGGGCGTCGGCGCCGGTTCTTGGCGTGTGCGTGTGGTCTTCCCAGAACAAGGCGAATACTTGGGCTCGATGTCGGGTTATCACGAATTCACGATCTAGGCGACTGGGAGGCGCTCCGATGCATACGCCCTACGCCCTAACTCGGAGCGTCCTCCGGCGGGTGCTGGTGACTCTTATCCCGCCGCCGTGGTCGGCTTGGCGCTAGCGCCTGGTGCCTCGGCCTCCGCCACAAACTGCGAAACCATCCCGCAACCGGGAACCGAAACCTACGAAGGCCGCCACGTCGTCCGCGGCTCGGGCACGATCGAAGGCACGAACGGCGACGACTTCATCATCGGAAGCTCCGGCAACGACACGATCCGCGCCAAGTACGGCAAAGACACTGTCTGCGCGGGCGCCGGCGAAGACATCGTCTACGGCGGCGGTCTTGACGACTACCTCTACGGCGAAGCCGGCAACGACGAGCTGTTCGGCGAACTGCAGGACGACAAGCTGCACGGCGGCTCCGGCCGGGACCTGCTCGTGGGTGGTCACGGCGTCGATGAAATGTTCGGCGAAGAAGGCAACGACTGGCTGCGCGGCGGCACGAACAAGGACGTCTACGACGGAGGCACGAACGAAAACGACAACGATGTCGCGAGCTTCGTCACCGCGACGCCGAGCGGCAGCCATGCGGGTGGGGTCAACGGCGTCGTCGTCAACCTCTCCGGCGAAACGCAGGCCGGCGTCCTGGCTCACGAAGCACGCGGCGAGGGCAATGACGAAGTCAAAGGGATCGAGAGCGTCGTCGGCTCGCCGTTCAACGACGTGATCGTCGGCTCCGGCCGGCCCAACCAGCATCTCTACGGCGGCATGGGTACCAACGAATGCACACCGGGCCCGTGCGAAGAACCGGCGAGCAAGCTCACCGCGCCGTTTGCCTATCTCGACCTCTATTCGCCCTTTTCCGGCGGCACGCCGACGCCCGACCCGTCGTTCGTCGTTGTCGGCGGCGCCTCGTCGGAGTCGCTCGGGCTCACGAACACCTCCGGCGGCTTCCAGGCGACCGCGAGCGTCTCTGGCCTAACCGAGCCGCTTGCGACCACTGGCCCTTGTAGCCACGGCGTGAGCGAAGGCGAAGTGAACTGCTCGCTCTCGCCGAAGCCGGTAGGCGGCGGCGCGGCGGTGTTCGGCGGCGAAGGCGGCGACGCGATCACCGTCACGAACGGCTTTCCCGAAGGGATGAGCGTCGACATCGACGGCGGCGAGGGCAGCGACACGCTGACCGGCAACTCGAGCGGGGAGGACTTCTTCTCGGGCAACAGCGGCAACGACGTGATGCATGGCGGCGCTGGCTCGGACGCATTGATCTCCGAAGGCACGGGGGCCGACCAGCTCTACGGCGAAAGCGGCAACGACCAGCTCGTCACGAACAACCCCTGCGAAGGGGTGCTGTTCTCGGGCGGCGAAGACACCGACATCGCGGGCTTCGCGCGCACGGTGCCCGGCGAAAACGGAGCGCCGGCGAACGGCGGCGTGAACGGCATCGACGCGTGGCTCGGTGAAGGTTCCACATACGGCGGCGCCTATCTCTTCAACTCGACCAAAAACGGCAACGTATGCGCCGGCGGCGCGAAAGCGAGCGTTGGCGGGGACCTCGAGGTGCTCGAGGGCACGAGGTTCAACGACGAACTCGTCGGCAACGAAGCGAACAACACGATCTGGGGCCGGGAAGGCGATGACGAACTGTTCGGCGCCGGCGGCAACGACATAGTCGAAGGCGAAAAGGGCAACGATGGGGTTCACGGCGGGACCGGCGTCGACACGCTGCTCGGCGGCGGCGGCTTCGACAAGCTCTACGCCCGCGAGAGTCCGGCGCTAGCAGACAAAGAACTCAACTGCGGTGGCGAAGGCGGCGTGGTCGAAACGCGCGACACGGTGGATCCGGCAGGGCTTGGCTGCTGATCGTCGCCCAGGACTCGTGTGGCGTGCGCTGCTCTCGCCGTGACCCGGGCACGAGTCGAACGTAGCCAAGCGTTGGCGGCGTACCGAAACGACCCCAGAACGACCTTCATAGCGTGAGGAGGGCCCGAAGCCTAGGCGACCGACGCACGAAGGAAGGTCGTGACTTGCGACCGGAGAAAGACCGCAGAGACGCAGAATCCGCATCACAAAGCCGAGCTGAACCGCTCGTCCCGTGGACTCGATCAGCATACACGCGTACTCGATGGCATACGCCCGTGATCGAGACCGCAAAAAGACCGCCGATGGCGTGAAAGTGGCTTAGGAAAGCCAAGCCGAACCTTACTACCCGCACCGTTCACGTCTCGCTTCCGCCGAGCGCCGGCCGACACGGTGGGGCGGCACCACCGTCGTGGATGCCTGCCGCTGCATGATGGCGGACGCGGGCCCTCAGCGACCCGGGGACAGCAGCGACCGCTCAGGGCAGGCGTGCGCGCGGTCAGAGCTTCTCCAACTCGGCGACGATCGTCTCGCCGCCATCGCTGCGGGCGAGGGCAGTCGCTATCACTTCGGCGCCCTGCTTCAGCATGGGGTCGCCGAGTGAGCGTGTGATCGCACTGCGCAGCTTGCGCGACGGCGCGTTCTTGCTCGCGCGGAGACCCGCTCCCGCGACAAGCACGCGCGCAGCGTTGTCGGGTTGGTCGCGCCCGTCAGGAATACACAGCAACGGAACGCCGTCGGCAAGCGCCGCGTTGATCGTCTGCCAGCCGGCGTGCGTGATGACGAGGGCCGCGTGAGGAAAGACGCTTCTGTGAGGTACGTACTCGATGCTTCGCGTGTTCGCCGGTATCCGAAGCGCTCCAATGTCGAGCGCTGGACCCGCCGTCAACAGCGCCCTCACGGGCAGGTCGCCAACGGCGTCTAGGATGCGTTGGGCGAGTGCCTGCTGGTTCATGTAGCTCGTGCTGAGGCTAATCACGACGAGCGGATCGTCGTTCTCCTCGGGCCACGGCGAGCGCCATTCGCGAGGGTAGGGCTCAAAGGCCGGGCCGACGAAGCGCACGTTTGGCGGCATCTGACCGCGACTCGTGAAATCAAGCTCCGGCGCGCTCATCATGTAGATCGCGTGGGCGGCGAGCAACTGCTGCTCCCACCGATCAAGTGGAGCGAGCCCATGCTCGGCGCGCGCCTTGTTCAGGAGCGGCAGCCCGGTCGCCAGCATCCGCCCAGCGACGTTGCCGAGCAGACGGTCGCGCCCCGCGCCGAACCGTCCGTGCATCGGCCGAAGGCCGGTGAACAACGGCGGCACACCCGGCACCGGGAACGGGTAGGGGCAATGAACGAGTGCGACCGCCGGCACGCGAGCGCTCTCGGCCGCGACGCCGGCGCCGGTCAGCATCCAGTCGTAGGCGACTACATCGGCCGGCCACTCCGCAAGCTGCTCGGCGCAGTCGCGGCTAACGTCGAGCACGAACGCGAAGACGCCGTTGCGGAGCACGCGCAGCCCTGCGCCGATCCTCGTCCGTGCCTGCCAGTCGCGCAGCGTGTCGCTCTCGCGCCGCGAGAAGTCGAGGTCGGGAAGCGCCCGCTGAAAGGCGACGAACTCGGCGCCGGTTGCTTGTACCCGCTCGCGTGCCGCGCGATGCGCCAGCACTCGCACCTCGTGCCCGCGCTCTACGAGCTGCCGGGTCACCGCGAGCTGCGGCTGCGCGTTGCCGGTAAACGCGAGGAGTGTTTGGAGGACTCGCAAGTTGCCGGACGTCTTACAGGTCAGCTCGGTTGGGGGAGACGCACAAGGCCTATGGATTCCTGTCTGATTCGGCTTCGGGGAGGATTCGGAAGAGTAGCGCTCCATCCGGAGCGCTAAACGCCGAGGCGAGGGAGCCCGCATGAGCGGCACGCCGAGGGACTGAATATTGCGCGAATCCCAAGTCCTTGCGCGAATCCCAAGTCCTGCCGGCGCTCGATAGGCGCTCTTACAGTATGCGTCTGTTCTTGCTTGAATGCGGGTATCTGAAGAGTAGGGGGTGAAACCGCTGGGTTTGCAGGGCGTTCGCGAGCTTTCGAGGACGCCTAAGTGCGCGTGCCGAACTAGGTGGACGCTCTACGGCCCATCCACCAACGCGTCTATCCGGCCCTGCAGATCTCGCCCGCGCGCCGCCGTCAACTCGCCATACCCATGAAGCGCACTCTCAATGAGATAGTCAAAAAAGGGGTCCTCGCGGAGCGTGGTCAGCTCCGCTGAGATGTACGAGCTGACCGCCTCGGGTTAAGCCTGGATTTCCGCGAGCAGCTCCTCGCGACCGTCGATCAGCACCAACACATCGTGCAGGTCGAGGCTTCTGAGCATGTCACCTTTGCCGCGTCCATGCCAGGCCGCGAGCTTGGTGGCGATGATGCTCGGCGGCCTGGCCGCTCGGATCAGCCTGCCGTTGGGCAGCTCACGCTCGGCGGACGTCCTTATCGCATGCTCATACCATGGGTTTGAGAAGCCGAGGATCTCCTCGTCGTCTAGCATCACGTCGACGATCAGGCCGCTTTCGTGGCGCCAGCGGCAGATTACCTTGGAGCCGGCGTCCTCTTGAAAGCCCTGTGCACGCAGGCGCTCGCCCAGCGCGTAGTAGGCGGTCAGGCTCGTGACATCGGCGATGACGTCCACGTCGTCAGTCGCCCGCGTCGCTGGCGCCGCGAGGTCTGAGACCCACAGCGCGATGCTCGCCCCGCCGAGGAAGACGACCTCCTCGCCCAGCGGACCCAGAGCGCCCTCGGCCTGCTCGAGCAGCTCGGTGCTCACGAGGCTTCTCGCAGCTCCTTTGCAAGAGCCGATGAAGCCACGTCGCGCACGCGTACGTCACCCGCGCGCAATGAGTCGACGATAGCCAGCAGTCGGGCCAGGCGCCGGTCCTCGGCCGCCTTGACGGCGGAGGGGTGAAGCGGCCTAAGCGCCTGGCCACGCATTTTGCCATCGACGGTCGGCCATACCGGAGGCAGCTCATTTTTGCTCTGGCGGATCTGCCCAGAGATAGGCTTGGCGGCCCACGCTGCCGGGACCCCCCGCGTCACGGCGCCCAGTGGTGCGGGTGCGATAAAGCGCGCAGCATGGACGGCCAAGTCTTCAAAGCTCGCCAGGTTCACGCGCCGTTCGTCGGCCCGATACAGACCGGCCGCCTCGGCGTTCTTTAGCGAACGGTGCACGACCGTGTGGTCGACCGCCAGACGCGAGGCGAGATCGCGAAGCGATCCCTTGCGCCCCCGCGACGCGATCGCACCGATCAACACGTACAGATCCGTTGGTCGTAGCATGAGACAAGCGTAGCGTGTTGCGCAACATGCAACAAGAGCCAAGGGGCGTCTGGATCATCGCCCGATGGGGCAAGAGAGGCGCATCGGAGTAGGGGAGACCGGTCGCCGGCTCGCGATGCGGACCGGAGAGGGATCGAGACCGCAAATGGACCGCAGAACGCGGAAAAATGGCTTAAGTGTGGAGAGGCGCACGTTGGCCTCGCCGCGCTCGATCTGGGACACATCTCCTGTGTGACGTCTAGCCGGTCGGGGATTGCTCCTTCGTCACGAAGCTCTTGGAGGTGTTCGTCGTACAGCTCGTCTGCCGTGGGGATCGCCTCTGCGTACCAGCTGCTCCATTTGTGGCTCTTGTCTCCGCCTATTAGGAGGATGGCCAGGCGGCGCGGGTCGAAGGCGAAAAGCGCATGTGCCCGCCGCGGGGGCGAAGCTCCTTTATGTTGGGATGGCGTGAGTCTTTGATGGAGTCCACCAGCGGCCTTCCCAGCGCTGGGCCGCCTGCTCCATCCGATTCAGTCAGTGGTCAGTTCGCTCGGCCGGCGCAGGATGACCCCTTCATCCTCCGCTTCGGCTGGTGTCAACAGTGCGTTCGTGCGCTGCAGATCTACCCGGGCCGAGTCCATGCTTTCCCAGTTCACTTCGCCTGACCATGCCTGCGCACGAGCCAGCACTCTGATTAGCGGTGCAGCCGTGCCGCTGCGCGAAAGCGCCCGTAGTGCCTGCAGGTAGTCGTCGCGGTAGACAATCGGGATGATGAGGCGCTGCTGGCCGGCGGCACTCAACTCGGCATTCGCGAGTGCCCGGGCGACACGTCCGTTGCCGTCACCGAACGGATGAACCTCAGCGATCAGGAACATCAAGAACACGGCGCGCTGGAACCCCGGTGCCAACGAAGCGTAGTGCCCATAGCCGCGCTGCAAGGTGCCACGCACCCGCCGCGGAGACACGAACTCCATATTCCCCGCCCTGTTTGCGATCGTCTTGAATTCGCCGGGCCGCTCTTCCGGGCGCATCGCCATGATTCGCGCGTGAGATGTTTTCAAGAGCGCCAACAGGTCATCTGCGCTCGACGGCGGTCTCGAGCTCAATGTGGGGTCGCTGACCAGGTCGAACGTGCCGAGCACGTCATGCGCGTCTCTCGGACGGTCCGCAGGCATCGCGCCCTCGAACACAATCGCTTCGGCCTCCCCGATCGTGAACTCGGTTCCCTCGATGAAGTTCGAGAAGTACGCCTCATAGAACGAGAACGTCGGGCCTTCGCCGCGTGCAGGCCGGCTCAATGGAACCTCCACGTGCAGCGCAGCGAAAAGTGCGTCGAACAACCCCATCCGGACGTCGTCCCATCCTTCACTCGCTCGCGTCGCCTTTGCGAGCGGGCTCGCCAACGGTGAGTCCCGCGTGTTCAAGAGCGCGCCGATCAGGGCCGTGAGTTGCTCAAACTCCGGCTCACGATCAACTTCCTCAGCCACGTCTCGCGCGGAGTCGCGCAACTTGTTGAGCTCGTCCTCGCCCTGGTTGGCCAGCAGCATCTCAAGCTGCACCTCGAGCTCTTGGCGGCTCAAGGTGCGCCGGGTTCCCGATCGGGCACGCGAAGGACGCATGTTGTCCAAGAAACGCCGGGCCCACGAGCTCAAATACAACGGCCCGCCGAGGAACGGCGCGTCATCTCGTGCCGGGCCGGTCCCGCGGCGGCAGTTCAGCACCAGACCAGGCAGCCTCACGACACGAGCCGTGTCTGAGCAAAGAAAGATGGAACCCTCGGGTCCCGCTGGGCGCGCCTCAAACGCCGTGCGGTCCACGATTACTGCGCCCGGGAACATTCCGGCGGCGATTTCCGACCAGCGGCGCCGGACGACCGTCTCCAGCGGCTCGTCCAGATTCTTCGTATAGATACGACCAGAAACATGCCTGACGCGTCCAGCGCGCAGAAGCGCCCGCACTTGCCGCGACGTTGCCGTCGAGCTGAAGAAGGCCTCTCCCTGATCCTCAAGCGAAAAACGTGTGGTAGCGGTCATTCCGCGTCTCTAAAGGCAATATCATCGTGATAAGGCCCTGCAAAAGTCGAAAAACCTTGCGTAACGTATCGCTAACAGCATAGCCGACGCTTATGGTGAATTTTTGATCGTAGATCGACCGCTACCACGACGATATGTAGATCGAGTTCCGGTAGTCGCGTCATAAGCGCAGGAAATCGGGCATTTCCGACCCGACCGACTTCGCGACTGTGCCCGGCCGCGATGCGCAAATTACCGGCCGAAACCGGTCGACAACGCCGTGAAGGACTCGCCTGCGCACGTCCGCGCGGAGCATCGCTCAAGGTCGCGGGTTGCTGAGACGTCGAAGCTCAGGCTGCGGGCGGCGGCGTCGCCGCGCCCGCCGGGGCGCGAGCGCCGGACGGCTCGTAGCGCACCGCCGCGAACGGGGCGGGCGTGGCGTTCGCGCCAAGCGCCGCGAGCTCGTCGTAGGTGATCGCTTCGCGCCGGCGCCCGACGCGGTCGAGCACGTGGTCCAGCGCGAGCATCTGGCGCGGGTGTTGCAGGTCGGCGGGGTGCAGGTCGACGCGCATCGTGCGCCCGCCGAGCAGGCCGCCGGCGCGGATCAGCGCGGGGGAGAGGGCGCGCTGCAACGCGCCGTCGCCGCCGAGGCCCCACACGGGCGCCAGCAGGCGCGTGCGCTGCTCGCTGCTGACCGGCACCTGGCGGTGCACGCCGAGTAGGCCCGCCCACCAGCGAAAGCGGCGGGGCAGCACGCTGCGCAGCGCCGGCGTGTAGGCGTAGGCGGGGGCGACGAAGCCGTCAGGCTCGATCCCGGCGAGCTTCAACAGGCGCCAGCCGGCGTTGACGGCGCGCTGCGTCTCGGCCTCGTCGAGGCCGACGAACTCGCCCGTGCGCCGGGCGGGCGCCGCCAGCAGCGATCCCGCGAGTGTGCCGCCGCGGCGCGTGCGCTCGTGCTGAAAGCCGTGCTGGGCGATCGAGTCGCCGGCGCGGCGCCGTTCTGCCAGCCAGCTCGTCATCTCCGGCGAGCGCTCGCCCAGCGGGTGCAGGTCGCGTGCGGGGATCACAAGCAGCGTGACGCGGTCGACGCCATGGTCGTCGAGCCAGTCGCGGATCAGCGCGCAGCGCTCGAACGTCGCCGGCTCGACATCGTGCAGCGCCACCGCGATCCTGCGCGGGGCGCTCGAAGCATGGCGCGCGGCGCTGCCGCCACGGCGCGCGGGGAACCTAGGCGGCACGCGCCAGCCTCCCCGGCTCGCCGGCGGCCAACAGCTGCCGGTAGCCGTCGCCGAGTCGCTGTAGCGCTCGCTCCCAGGTGCGCTCGCGCACGGCCGCCAGGCCGCCGCGCGCGAGCCGTCGGCGCAGCTCGGGCGCGCCTGCGAGCTCGAGCACGGCCTCGGCGAGCGCACGCGCGTCGGGCGCGCACAGCAAGCCGCTCGTGCGCTGTTCGATCAGCGACAGCGGTCCGCCCTCGGCGACGGCGATGACCGGCAGCCCGCTGGCCTGCGCCTCGAGCACGACCTGGCCGAAGGTGTCGGTGCGGCTGGGGAAGAGGAAGACATCGGCGCAGGCATAGGCGCGGGCGAGGCGCTCGCCGTCGAGCCAGCCGCGGAACACGGCGCCCTCGCCGACGCGCTCGCGCAGGCGCTCCTGCTCGGGTCCGCCGCCGACGAGCACCAGGCGCAGGCGCGGGTCGCGCGCGCGGGCCTGAAGGAACGCGTCGGCGAGCAGGTCGGCGCCCTTCTCGCGCGTGATCCGCCCGGCGTAGAGCACGTCGATCGACTCGTCCGGCTTGGCTTCGCCGCGCGCGGCCAGCTCGCGCAGGCCGGCCTCGCGCAGCCCAGGGTCGAATCTGTCGGTATCGACGCCGCGGTCCCAGCGCGCGACCTTCTTCGCCGGCACGCCGATGCCGGCGAGCGTCGCGTCGGAGGCGGGGCTGGGGGAGAGCACGAGGTCGCACGCGCCGTAGAAGGTCGATACGCCGAGCGCCATCGCCTGCGCGACGCGCTGCTCACCGGAACGCAGACCGGCGTAGGCCGTGAGCTCGGTGTGGTAGCTGCCGAGCAGCGGCACGCCGAGGCCGCGACTGACGAGCGCGCCGACGATGCCGACCGGGCCGGGCGAGCAGACGTGGATCAGGTCGAAGCTGCCGTCGGCGATCGTCTGCACGGCGGCCGAGAGGCTCGGCACGCCGATCTGCAGGCCCGGGTAGTAGGGCACCTCGAACTCGGCCACCGCCGAGAGCCGGCGGTCGACTTCGGGATCGGTGCCGAGCACCTCGATCTCGAAGCCGCGCACGCCGCGCGCGCGAATCTCCTCGACGGCGCGCGTGACGCCGTGCGTCGAGCCGATGCCGTCGGCGAGGATCGCCACGCGCGGGGTCTCGCCGTCCTCGCGGCGCGTGTCGAGCTTGGCGCGCTCGTTGGCGAGGAACGCCGTCGCCGGGGCGTACGGGATCGCGGCCGTGCAGCTCTGAAACAGCTCGCCCGCGGCGCCGGCCACGTCGCGCTCGCCTCGTGCGGCGGCCAGCATCTGCTCGATCGCGACGCGCAGCTTGCGCTCGTGCGCACGGCAGGCGCGACGGTAGAGGTCTGAGTGGCTGAAGCCGTCCTCCTGCATGTAGGCGATCAGGCCAGGCTCGTCGAGGTGGTCGAGCTCGACCGCGGCCAGCCAGGCGTGCAGCAGGCAGCGCGCGTCGGCCGGCGTAACTGCGCCTCCACCGTCGATCGCGCCGTGGCGCGCGTCGCCCTCGTCGAGCAGACGCCTGGCCATGTTCAGCACGGCCATCGGGTCGAGTCTCTGCGGCGGCGCCTCGTGCCCGCCGCGCCCCAGCGCCCGAGCGGCGAGCGCGATCGCGGCGTGCGCCCACTTGGCCGCGCTGCCCTGTGCGCCGCCGGCGGCGACGCGACCGCCACGCACGTGGGCGAGGAACTCCTGCGGCGTGGGCGCCGGCGGGGTCGCCGTCCAGGTGCGGCCGATGTCGACGCCGGCGTGGTCGTCGGAGCCGCCGACGCCGGCGCCGTCGAGCGTCGCCACGTATGTCGCCGCCGGCCGGTTGAGCTCGCGCGCACGCGCGCCGTTGCGCACCTCCCACACGTCGAACAGCTGCGCCAGGCGGCGGCGGTGGCGCGCTGTGAGCGGCGCGCCGACGTGGTAGTAGGGGTGCGCCAGCGCGCAGGCGATGTCGCGCTCGTACATGTACGCCGCGCACAGCTCGACGTCGCCGCCGTTGGCCTGCAGCCACTCGTGGTCCTCGCCGTCGATGCCGAAGCACAGCACGTGAACGGCCTGGGGCTCGCCGCGGAAGTAGGCGGTCAGCTCCTCGGAGACGAACACGTCGGGGCGATCGGCGATCTCCAGCACGCCGGAGATAGTGTCGTGATCGGTGATCGTCACGAAATCCATGCCGCGGCGCTTGGCCAGCTCGTAGACCTCCTCCGGCGGCGTCGCGCACTCGGGCAGGCCCGCCGCCCGCTGTACGCCGAGCCTCGACTCCTGTGAGGCCGTCGAGTGGCAGTGCAGGTCGGCTCGACAAACCTCCGCAATGCTCCGTGCAGTCGTTTCCTGACCGTTCATATCAATCAGATTCGCCTGCAAAACACCGTTTTTTGTGACCAGCGGGAAATGATCGTGTGAAGTCGCTGTGAAGATCCTCATGCGCGCTCCTGACTGTCGACGCTCTAAGCTCTCGCCGGATGCCTGCATTCCTGCTCGCGCCGGTCGCCTCGGCGATCAGCTACTTCCAGGCGATCGTGCTCGGCGTGTTGCAGGGCATCACCGAGCTGTTTCCGATTTCGAGCCTCGGCCACACGGTGCTGTTCCCGACGCTGTTCGGCTGGAACGACCTCGTGCACGCGCAGTCGCAGAAGGAGTCCTTCTGGCTGGCCTTCGTCGTGATGCTGCACGTCGGCAGTGCGATCGGCCTGCTGATCTACTACCGGCGCGACTGGGTGCAGATCGTCGCGGCGTTCTTCCGCACGCTCGGCAAGCGCCGCGCCGACACGAGCACCGAGCGCCTGGCGTGGCTGATCATCGTCGCCAGCATCCCCGCCGGCTTGCTCGGCCTGGCCTTCGAGAAACAGCTGCGCACGCTCACGGCCAAGCCCGAGGTGGCGGCGATCTTCTTGATGGTCAACGGCCTCGTGCTGTTCGGCTTCGAGCGCGTGCGCAAACGTGCCGAGGTGCGCGAACTGGCCGAACGCGAGGGCGCCAAGCCCGACGGCGCGCGCGAGCTCGAGACGCTCGAGTACCGCGAGGCGCTGGTCGTCGGCTTCGCGCAGTCGACCGCGCTCGTCGCCGGCATCAGCCGCGACGGCGTGACGATGGGCACGGGGCTCGCGCGCGGGCTGGACCACTCCGACTCGGCGCGCTTTGCCTTCCTGCTGGCGACGCCGATCATCCTCGCGGCCGGCATCTTCAAGATGCCGGACCTGCTGGGTCACCTCGGCGACGGCATCCGCGGCCAGGCGGTCGTGGCGATGGTCGTTGCGGCAATCACGGCCGTCTTCACGGTCGCTTTCCTCGTCAAATACTTCAAGACCCGCACGCTCGTGCCGTTCGGCATCTACTGCCTGCTGTTCGGCTTTGCGATGCTGATCTACACGGTCAGCTGAGCCGATCGGCCGCCGGCCGGCGCTCGCGGGCTCGAGTCGCCGCGCTCCGACTGGCTCGAGAAGCTCGAACGACATCGCGCAACCGACGAATCGCGCGGCCGCCGCAGACGCCCGCTCGCGGCTCGGCGCGTGGGGCTCCGCGATCGAGGGCCCCACGCGCGCTTCGCCTAGATGCTTGCTATTCGGTGGCCGCCGTCCATTTTTTGCCGCCGACTTCCACTTCCGCGGTGCCTTCCAGCGTCACGGCGATGCCAAACGCTTTCAGGCTCGGTGCTTTCGCTTCTTCTTTGCCTGCCGTTTCTACGAACACTTCTTTCTCTTTCGAGGGGAACCTGATTTCGTTGACTTTCACTTCTTTGCCGGCGCCCAGTTTGGCGTCGTTGCCTTCGACGAAGCTGTCGCCCGCAAGCGATCCTTCCAGGGCGGTTTCTTTGATTTTACAGCCGGCGCCTGCGAATTTGATGTTCGCGATTTGCGTGCCTTCGGTAGGTTTGAACAGCACGTCGATGTGGCCTGTGCGTTCTTTTTCGTCGTAGGCAAGCGTGTTCGTAAGGGCATTCGTCGTTATTTTCGCCCCTTCCGGTTCGCAGGGGACGCCGTTCCCTTCCACGGCGCATTCGGAGAGTTCGAGCGTCTCGCTGCTGGTGGCCGAGTTGGCTCCTTTCGAGGCGTTGATCGTGGCACCGGCTTTGGCGACGACTTTTTTGCAAGTAACCGAGATGCCGACGCCTTTGAGAACGAAGTTGCCTTTAGATTTCGTCGTTGCCGCTTCATTGGCAGCTTCGAGCCGTTTTCCTTCTACCTTGTAGAACGGTCCTTCTTTCCCGATGACTTCATTGTCGGTGGTTAGCAGCACCATTTCGAGTCGTTCGAGCGTTTTTTCCAGCGGGTAGTACCACACTGGGTTGTTGAATGCCGGTGGCACCACGCTGCCCGTCAGCGTGCCTTCCATCAGCACTTCGTTGTTTTCTTCGATGAACATGAAGGGGCCGCCGCTGTCCCCGCCTAAAGAGATCAGTTCTGGTCCTTTGTCTTCGACCAGCCCTTTGACGACGATGACCGGTTCGGGTGCTGCCCCGAACGTGATCGTCCTGTTGACTTCTTCGGTGGTTTTGCCGCATGACTCGCCAGAGGTCTGACCCTCGTGGCAATTCATCTGGCCGGCCATCGGTTTGCGCGACCCCTTCACGGGGTACGATTTTTCGGTGCCTTTCCCCCACTCGGCGGTGACGGCGAAGACGGGGTCGTTGGCTTTTCCGGTTTGCCACACGCCGCCGGGTTCGGGTTCGATCAGGATCGCGCCATAATCCCCACCGTCGCATTTGCCGTTGCAGTAGGTGGCGCCTTCTTCGCCGACTTTCGATCCGTTGGCGAATGCGCCCGTCGGGCCGATCACGCCGCGTTCGCCTTTGGTGTTGTAGGCAGACCAGCTCTCCGCTTCCCGGCGCATGCAGTGACCGGCAGTCAGCAGATCCCTCTGGGTTTTGTTGGCCTTGGGGATCGCTTGGGGGCCGGCGCTGCATAAGCTGCTCGCTCTGAAGGTGAATTCGACTCCTACTTCTGCCGCGGTGGCGGCGTTGCTGATGGTGACGCTTTTCGTCGTCGGCTTGGCATAAACGAACGTTTTGGCGGGTATGCCCGGACCTTCTACGGAGTCGCCCACTTCGATTTTTTCGATCGTTTCTTCTTTGAAGTTGTCGAGCGTGGTGTTTTTGTGGGAGTTGCCTTTGTCTTTCGCAGTGATTTTGACCGGTTTTTCGATCGAGACACCGGACGTGATCGACCGTTCGCAGCGGGCTTCGTTGGCGACGAATTTGTTGCATTTGGTTTCCGCCATGAGCGTGGGCTTGAGGGGTGCGCTCGAGGCAATCTTCAGAACCACGGTCACGGCATCGGCGGCTGCGTCGCGTGCAAGCGCGGCGCGTTCGGACGCCGGTAGGGATGGAGCGACGGTCACGATCACAGCGTTGCGTCCGGGGTCGAGCCCGGTCTGGGCCGCTCCGGCGGCGAATGGCTTCGCGAGTTTGCGATCCCAGCGTTCCTGCGTTGCGAGCAGCTGAGCCCAGGAGCTGCGAACGGGCGTGAGCGTCACGTCGCTTGAAAGGCCTGTTTGGGCGACCAGGCGCTCGGCTGTGTGCCGGCTCGCGGACGACGTCACGCCGATGTGCAGTTGCGCGGCCGCGGCATCGAACCAGGCGCCGCCGAAGCCGCCCGCCAGCGCGGCTTCGGCGTCGCCGACGAGGTTGGCCTGGGCGGTCACGTTCTGCACGTGAATTGCCTGCCACGCCCGCGCGGGCGAGACGCCGCGGTCCGTGAGTACGGCGAGCTCCTTGGCGAGCAGCGGGCTCACATAGGGCGGTTGACCTCCCGGGGTCGGCTCAGCGGAGGCTGCCGCCGAGACTGCGCCCAGGGTGCTGCCGACAGCGATCCACGCTGCTGCGATCTTGATGAGTTTCATGTCGATACCCCCTTGATTTGTGAAGTAACTGGCAAAGCTCCGGCGCGCGCACACTTCGCGGAGCGTCCTCGCGGGATCGGCCGAGGCGAACCTCGGATTTGACGTGCGTCGGGTGGCTGTGCGCGCCTCGCCGGGCGGAGAGGCCGGCGGGCTCAGTCGGGCTCTTGACGTGCTCGACCGGGGCGCCGGTTCGGTTTCATCGTTGGTCCCCTGCGGTGTGCCGGTGTGTGGTCTGATTTAGCAAGGACGACTTTGCGCAGTCAAGGAAACCCGGCGAATGTCTCTCATGTATCGGGTACGGTGCGGGCCGTGATGAGAGGCTGCCGGCGCGTCTGAAGCTCCCGATGCAGATAACTTCGCGTCAGCCCACCGGGCTCGGCCGGGCCCCACTGGGACAGACCGTTCAGGCGATGTTTAGCTCGTAGTCCATCATTGATCGGATGCCCGTCCCGCGAACCCCCTCGAAGATGTTCGAGACCCGCAGCCAGGCCTGGCGCGAAGTCGGGCTGCTGCGCCAGATAAGCCCACGCGTGGTCAAGCGCGCGCGCCTGGAGGCGCTCGTGCTCGTGCCGCTGTTCGTCGCCGTCGTCGTCTTCTACGACAATCGCGTCAGCCTGCTCGGCGCCGCCGGGCGCCACGGCAAGGCCGCCAAAGAGCTCGAACCGGCGCTCGAAGCCCCGGTGACCGTGGTCACCGTGATCGTGCTCGTGATCCTCGGCTGGGCGATCGCGCGCGACATCGGGCGCAGCGTGGGGCCGCCGCTGTTCCGCCGGCTGGACCCGGCGACGGCCGGCACGACGGGCTTTCTGATCCGGCTGCTGACGATCGTCCTCGCGCTGCTCGTCGCGCTGCGCGTGGCGGGGATCGAACCGCGCACGCTCGCGCTGGGCGGCGCCTTCACGGCCGTGATCTTCGGCCTCGCCGCGCAGCAGACGCTCGGCAACGTGATCGCCGGCACGGTGCTGCTGAGCGCCCGCCCGTTCCGCGTCGGCGACCGCGTGCGCCTGCAGGGCGGCCCGCTCGGCGGGCAGCTTGAGGGCACGGTGTCCTCGCTCGGGCTGCTGTACACGACGCTCGCCAAAGGCGAGGACTCGATCATGGTGCCCAACAGCGTCGTGCTTAACAGTGCCGTGATCCCGCGGCGGGAGCCCGAGGCCGTCAATCTGCGCGCACGCCTGCGCCAGGGGATGACGCCGAGCGATCTGCAGGAGCTGCTCGAGTCCTCGCTGCGGACGCCGCTGCGCGACCCGCCACGGATCACGCTCGAGGAGCTCGACGGCGAGGAGGTCGTCGTGCGCATCGCCGCCACGCCGCGGGTCGCCGCCGAAGGGCGCCAGCTGGCCAGCGAGCTGCTCGGCATCGTCTCGCGCGAGACCCGCGCCGGCGCCGATCGCGACAGCGACGAAGGTGACAGCGACGAAGGTGGCAGCGCTCAGGCGCGCTCAGGCGCCGACGAGCACACGGCATAGCGCAGAAACAGGTGCGACTCGTTCTCGAGCGCCCCCAGCAGCTCGAGCTCCACGGGCGCGGCGAAGGAGGCGCCCGCGAGGATCCGCAGCGCCTCGCCCGTTCCGTCCTCGCCGCCGGCGAGCTTGGGTGCGAGCGAGAGGAACAGCTCGTCGACAAGTCCTGCGAGCAGCAGTTGGGCGTTCAGATGCGGTCCGCCCTCGCACAGCAGCGTCTGCACGCCGAAGCGCTCGCGCAGCTCGCGCATCGCCGCCGGCAGGTCGAGCGCGCCGTCGTGCGAGGCGCGGATGTACTCGACCTGCGCCGCCGTGTCCGGCAGGCTGGCGGCCGAGGAGGTGACGATCACCACGCGTGTGTCGGGCTCGCCCAACAGCGGCATGTCGAGCGGCAGCGCCAGCCGCCCCGAGACGATGCACGCCAGCGGCTCGGCGCTCAGCCCGCGCTCCACGCGCGCCCGCCTGACCGACTCGTTGGCGACGATTCGCCCGTAGCGCTCGACGCGCACCGTGCCGGCCCCCGCCATCACCGCGTCGACGCCGCCGCGCAGCGCATGGAACAGCTCGCGATCCGCGCGGTTGCCGATCGCGCCCGAGCGCCCGTCGATGCTCGCACGGCCGTCGAGCGTGCTGGCCATGTTGAGCACGAGGTAGGGGCGATCCTGCTCGCCCGCCGCGCGGGCCTGCGCACGCCCGGTGAAGCCGAGCCCCTCGACGATCTCGCGCGCGTCGGCCGTGGCGCCGGGCGGCAGCAGCGGCGCGAATCGGGTGGCCGTTTCGGTCGACTGCTCAGCGGACTCGGCTTGGTTGGGCGGAGCGCTCATCGACCCACCCTAGCCGTCCCGCGGTGTAGCTCGCAGTTGCCCGACCGCCCGGAAAACCTGGGCCTGAGCAGGAAGATAAATCGATCGTCCGATCTTAAAAATTTGACAACACGGGCGCGCGAGTACGTGCTACGGTCACGCAGACTGGCCGGCGCATAGACCGGCGAAAGCAGTGCAAGCGCTCGCAGGTCGAAGCTTCATGAAGCATCCTCCGCGTGCAGCACGCACATACCGTGGAGGAGTACCCACATGCCTACTGGCACCGTGAAGTGGTTCAGCGACGACAAGGGGTTCGGTTTCATCACCCCCGACGACGGCGACAAGGACCTGTTCGTTCATCACACCGGGATCAACGGCGAGGGCTACCGCTCGCTGCAGGAGGGCGCCAAGGTGTCCTATGACCCCGAGCAGGGTGACAAGGGCCCGAAGGCCGTCAACGTCACGACGATCTAGTCGCGCACGCTGAACCCGCGGTGGCGTTCGCCGCGGCCGCAGCGGTCTAACCTTCAGAGGGCTCGCTTCGGCGGGCCCTCTTTCATGTCGAGCGACGCGAGCACACTCCCCCTGCGCGATGCGCAGGTTGGCGGCCCGGCGGTCAAGCGCGGGCTGCGCGGCCGCGTGGGCACGCTCGCGCGCGTCGGCGAGGCCACCTGGCCCGGTGCCGTGTGCCTCGTCGTGATCGTGCTGTGCAGCCTGATCGTCGTGCTGATGGCGGCCAACCGCCCGAGCGTGCTGTCGGCGACTTCGCACGCCAACTACTTCCCCCACTGGATGACCGGCCCGCTCGGCGGCCTCTTACCATGGCTTACGCGCAGCACGGTCACGCTCAAGTACCTCTTCTCCGGCGCGATCGTGGCGATGTACGTCAGCTACGTGGCCGGCCTCTCCTACGTGCCGCGCCTGCGTGCGCGCTGGGCGATTGCGACGGTCGTCGCCGTGCACTTCGTCTTCTTCCTCTCGCCGCCGCTGGCGCTCACGGACATCTTCAACTACATCAACTACGGACGCATGGAGATCGTCCACCACCTCAACCCGTATACGACGATCCCGATCCTCGAGCCGCACAACGACCCGAGCTACGACCTCTCCAACTGGCATCAGCTGCTGAGCCCCTACGGCCCGCTGTTCACGATCTTCACGTTCGTCGTCGTGCCGCTCGGCGTCGCCGTGACCTTCTGGGTGCTCAAGGGCTTCCTCGCGCTCGCCGGCCTCGCCACGTTGCTGCTCGTGTGGAAGTGCGCGCGCCTGCTCGGACGCGACCCCGTCAAAGCGATCGTGCTCGTCGGGCTCAACCCGGTGGTGCTCGTGTGGGGCCTCGGCGGCGACCACAACGACTTCCTGATGGTGTTCCTCGTGGTGCTCGGCTTCTACCTGCTGCTGCGCGCCCGCCAACGCGATCACGAGGCGCTCGGCGAGGACGGGGTCGATCGCGTCGACGGCCCCTTCGCGCCCGCGCCGCCGCCCGCGCTGCCGTCCTCGCTCGCCGCCGTGCGCGCGGTCGTCGCCGGGCTGCCGCTGCGTGAGCGCCTGCGCGAGTGGTTGCTGCCGCTGTCCTGGCCCGAGATCGGCGCCGGCACCGCGTTCGTCGCGGCCGTCGCCGTGAAGGCGTCCGGCGCTGTGCTGATCCCCGTCGTGCTCGCCGCGCTGCTGCGGATGCCGCGGCGCCTGGTGCAGGTGCTGCTCGGGATGGCCGCGACCACCGCCGCGATCGCCGTGGCGAGCCTGCTCGCCTTCGGCCTGCACGTGCCCGACCTGAGCACGCAGAGTCGCCTCGTCACGAGCGTCAGCGTGCCCAACCTGATCGGGCTCGCGCTCGGACAGGGCGGCGAGACCGACTGGCTGCACACGCTGCTCAGCGCCACGCTGATCCTCGCCGTCGCGCTGTGCTGCGCACAGGCGTGGCGGCGGCGCTCGCCGATCACCGCCGCCGGCTGGTCGAGCGTGGCACTGCTCGTGACGCTCAGCTGGGTGCTGCCGTGGTACGTGCTGTGGGTGCTGCCGATGGCCGCCCTGTCGAGCTCGGTGCGCCTGCGCCGAGCGGCGCTCGTGCTCGGTGCCTACCTGATCCTCGCCTGGGCGCCCGCCTCGGGGCAGCTGTGGAACGCGATCCACTTCCACCCCGAGAAAACCTCACTTGGGCGACTGCACCAGCGCTACGTCAAGGAGCTGCTGAACTAGAGGCGAGCCGGCGCGTTATTTGGCGTCGCTGGGCGGAAGGTGATCTGCGAAATTCGGGCAGCGATAGCGATGGTATGTACAGCGCGTATATGCCATGGCTATCGCTCGTGGGAAAGCGCCTTCGCCTTCGCCTTCGTCGTCGCGATCGCGTGCTAGTCGCCGTCACTTGGGGGGCGCCGCTCGCGCTTGCGCTGCGTCGCGCGACGCTTGGCCTGCAGGCGCCGCTCGCGCGAGGCGGCCGTCGGTTTGGTCGCGCGCCGGCGCTTGGGCACGAGCAGCGCCTTGGCGATCCGCTCGGCCAACCGCGTCAGCGCGAGCTCGCGGTTGCGCGACTGCGAGCGGGCGTCCTGTGCGACGGCGACGACGCGCGGTCCGGCGCGGCTGAGCAGTCGCCGGCGCTGGGTCTCGCTGAGCGACTCCGAAGCGAGCACGTCGAAGCTCGCTTCAACGCGCGAGGCCGTCACGTTGGCGTGCTGGCCGCCCGGGCCCGAGGAGCGACTCGCGCGCACGAGCACCTCGCCCAGCGGGATCGCCAGGCGCTCGTTGACCCGCAGTCGCCCAGCCGTGGGCTCGGCCTCGCTCACCGCGTTCCTCTCAGCCTCGCGCAGTGCCGAATGTCGGCCGTCGCCCGGCTACTGCGACTGCTCGCCGCGCAGGTCGTGCAGGCCGCGCACGCGCTGCTCTTCGCCCTCGGGCACGCGGCCGTCACGGCCGACGTAGCCGTCCTTGCCGCCGGCGCACAGGTACACGGCGTCGACGTCGCCCACGTTGCGGACCTTGCGCAGGGTCGCCGCGTCGACGCGCGCCATGCCGCCCTCGCCGAGCGTGTGCACCGAGCCGTCGCCGAACTCCATCTCGATCGCGCCGCGGTGGACGAAGTAGAGCTCCTCCTGCGTGTCGTGGTAGTGAAAGCCGCTGTCGATGCCCGGCGGCATCACGATCGCGTTGACGCCGAACGCCGTCACGCCCAAGCCCTTGCGAACCTTGCGAAAGCCCGGCGCATCGCCGAGATCGTCGAGACTGCCAACTGCATAGCCCTCGCCCTCGGTCACGCCCGGGTACTCGGTCGAAGTCTCCATCTGCGCCTCCTGTGTCGGATCTGTGCTGCTCTGCGAGAGAGCTTTGCATCCTCGCGCTGCGCGTGCCGTCGCTCGCGGGGCGCGGCGCCTCAGTCGCCGGGGCGCGCAGCCTTCAGTGCTGCGCCACGTGGCCGCCCTCGGGCGCGAGCGGCCGCTGCTCCGCGGCCCAGCGCACGAGCCCGCCGTCCATCGAGTAGGCCTCGTAGCCGGCCGCGCGCAGCGCCTGCGCGGCCATCGTCGAACGCGAGCCGACGCGGCAGTAGAAGACGACCGGACGCGAGGCATCGAGGACGGCCGCCTGCTCGCTCAACTTGGTCAGCTCGATGTGGCGCGTGCCGGCGATGTGTCCCGCCTCGCGCTCGTATGGCTCGCGCACGTCCACGACCTGCAGGTCCTCGTCCTCGGCGAGCCACTCGGCCACACGCTCCGGGGCGATGCCGATCTCGGTGCTCGGTGCCGGGCTCACGCGATCCAAGCTATCAGCGCCCCGGCGGCTCGCCGTCGT
Source organism: Solirubrobacterales bacterium (assembly GCA_044446425.1). GTDB lineage: Bacteria > Actinomycetota > Thermoleophilia > Solirubrobacterales > Solirubrobacteraceae > Palsa-744. The sequence goes on from JBIOEW010000019.1 coordinate 30,995, forward strand.
CCGGGGCGCGGCAACGCTCGTCCGCCTGCTGCGCCGCAGACGGCGCACGATCACTAGGATCAGCGACGATGGAGGCAGTCGGCGAGGTCTACACAATCCCCCAGGAGAACCTGGACTTCTGCGAGACGATCGGCAAGATCGCGCGCGAGCGGATCGCGCCGCGCTCGGCCGAGATCGACGAGCGGGCGGAGTACCCGTGGGACGTGCGCAAATTGCTCTCTGAGCAGGACGTGCTCGGCCTTCCCTTCCCGACCGAGTACGGCGGCACCGGCACGGGCACGTTGATGCTGAACATGGCCGTCGAGGAGATCGCCAAGGTCGACGCCTCGTGCGCGCTGATCCTGATGGTGCAGGAGCTCGGCACGCTGCCGATCCAGCTGTTCGGCTCGGATGAGCTGAAGGAGCGCTTCCTGCCGAGGTGCGCGACCGGCGAGCTCTCGCCGGCGTTCGCGCTGTCCGAGCCCGAGGCGGGCTCCGATCCGGCGGGGATGATCACGACGGCCACCAAGGACGGCTCGGAGTGGGTGGTCAACGGGACCAAGAACTGGATCTCGAACCTCGGTGTGGCCGACTTCTACATCGTCTTCGCCGTCAGTGATCGCGAGACACGGCGGCTGACGGCATTCGTCGTCGAGGCCGACCGGCCGGGCTTCAGCGTGGGCAAGCTCGAGCACAAGCTCGGCATTCGCGCCTCGCCGACGGGCCAGCCGATCTTCGACGAAGTGCGCGTGCCCGAGGAGAACGTGATCGGCGAGGTCGGCAAGGGGCTGTCGGTCGCGCTCGGAACGCTCGAGCGCACGCGCCTCGGTGCGGCGGCGCAGGCGGTGGGGATCGCGCAGGGGGCGACCGACTACGCGGTCGGCTACGCGCGCGAGCGCAAGCAGTTCGGCAAGGCCATCAACGAGTTCCAGGGGATCCAGTTCAAGCTGGCCGACATGGAAACACGCACGGCCGCCGCGCGCGAGCTGCTCTACAAGGCATGTGCGATGGCCGATCAGGGGCATCCGCAGCGCGCCAAGTACTCGTCGATGGCCAAGGTCTTCTGCTCGGACACGGCGATGGCCGTGACGATCGAGGCGGTGCAGGTGCTGGGCGGCTACGGTTACGTCAAGGAGTACCCAGTGGAGCGCATGATGCGAGACGCCAAGATCACCCAGATCTACGAGGGCACCAACGAGATCCAGCGGCTCGTGATCGGCCGCACGCTCAAATAGGGGAGCGGATGCGCTCGTCGAGGCCGCCAGCGAGTGCCTCCGGTCACCTCCGCCGCGTCGGCGTAGCCGCGCTGATCGCGCTCTCGCTGGGCCTCGTGACGATCGTCGTCGGCCAGGGCTTCAGCACGATCGGCGCCGTGCGCGCGCTCGAGGACCTCGCGCTCGGCGTGATCGTGGCGGCCGTGCTGATGGGAGCGGCCGCGTTCGTCGCCGTGCGCATGGCCGGCTGGCGCGACCCGGAGTCCGAGAGCGAGTTCGACGAGATCGTGCGCCATTCCGAGCATCTGGCGCGCGAGGGGCTCGTCGTCGATCCCGACGAAAGCGAGTTCATGGAGCTCGATCCGCTCGACGACGAGGACTTCGAGGAGCTCGTGCGCGACGCGCTCGACGACCTGCCCGACCTGCTGCGCAACGCGCTGCGGCACGTCGCCGTCGTGATCTCCGACGGCGGACGCCGCGCGGGGGCATACGGGCTCTACCAGGGCGACGGCGCCACGCGCGACGACACGCACGACCGGATCGTGATCTTCCGCGACACGCTGCGGCGCGACTTCGGCCACGACCCCGAGCTGCTGCGCGACCAGGTCACGCGCACGGTGCGCCACGAGCTCGCCCATCACGTCGGCTTCGACGAGCTCGGCGTGAGCCGGCTTGACCTTTAGACCTCATTAGACTCAGGCGCGATGACGGCGCCGACAAAGCCATCCTCGCCCGCGGGCGCAAGCACGGGCTCGAGCGCCGGTGGCGCCGCTGCGGCCGCAGCGCCCGACCGAGCAATCGCTGGATCGGTGCCCGACTTCTTCATCGTCGGCCACCAGAAGTGCGGCACCACGGCGCTGTATCTGATGCTCAGCGAGCATCCGCAGATATTCATGCCGCGCGAGGTCAAGGAGCCGTGGTTCTTCGGGCGCGAGCTACGCCCGCGCTCGCCGCAGGCCGGTACGCACAGCCGCCCGAGCACGCTCGAGCAGTACGTCTCGCTGTTCGCCGACGCCGCCCCCGGCCAGCTCGTCGGCGAGGCCTCGCCGCAGACGATCCGCTCGCAGCCGGCGGCGGGCGAAATCGCCGCCCTGCGACCGGACGCGCGGATCGTGGCGATCCTGCGCGAGCCGGCGAGCTTCCTGCGCTCGCTGCACATGCAGCTGCTGGCCACGCACATCGAGTCCGAGAAGGACTTCGCCAGGGCGATCGCGCTGGAGCCCAAGCGGCGCGAGGGCAAGCGGATCCCGCGGCGTTCGGTCTCGCCGCCCTCGCTGCTCTACTCCGACCACATCCGCTACACCGAGCAGCTGCGCCGTCTGCACGAGGCCTTTGGGCCCGAGCAGGTGCTCGTGCTGATCTACGACGACTTCCGCAAGGACAACCTGGCGACGGTCCGTGAGGTGCTGAGCTTCCTCGGCGCCGACCCGAGCGTGCCGCTGGAGCAGGTCGAGACCAAGCCGCTGAAGGGCGTGCGCTCCTCCACGCTGCACCGCCTGCGCCGCCAGATCCGCCGTGTCGGGCTCAATCCGGCGGCCGAAGGCAAGCTCGCGCGCGCGCTCGACGCGGTGGCGCCCAAGCCGCTGCGCAGCGATTCGCTCTCGGCGGCCTTTCGCCGCATCACCTACGGCCCGCAGCGCCCCGCCGACGAGCAGCTGATGCTCGAGCTGCGCCGTCGCTTCAAGGGCGAGGTGCAGGCCGCCGGCGACTACCTCGGACGCGATCTGGTGACGCTCTGGGGCTATGACCGCATAAGCTGAGCAGCCAAACCGCACGCAGCGCCCACGACCAAGGAGACCTTCCGAGATGCCCGAAGCAGTGATCGTCGACGCCATTCGCACGCCCATCGGCCGCGCCGGAAAGGGTTCGCTGAAGAGCGTTCGAGCGGACGATCTCGCCGCGATCCCCTTGCGCGCGCTGGTCGAGCGCAACCCGGAGCTCGACCCGGGCACGATCGTCGACATCATGATGGGTTGCGGCTTCTGCGAGGGCGAGCAGGGCTACAACATCGGCCGCGTCGCGGGGCTGCTCTCGGGCATCGACCACCACGTGCCGGCGACGACCGTCAACCGCTTCTGCGCCTCCTCGCTGCAGACCGCGCGGATGGCCGCCCACGCGATCGAGGCCGGCGAGGGCGACACCTACATCGCGGCCGGCGTCGAGGCCGTCTCGCGCGCCGGCGGCGGCGCGCCGTTCGAGTTCAACCACGCCGTCGACGGCTCGGAGGGTTCGGCCTATGACGTGTACATCCCGATGGGGATGACCGCCGAGAACGTCGCCGATCGCTGCAAAGTCAGCCGCGAGTCCCAGGACGAGTGGGCCGTGATCTCCCAGAACCGCGCTGTCGAGGCGGTCGCGAGCGGGCACTTCGCGAAGGAGATCGTGCCGGTCACGGTGCCGGCGCACAAGGATGTCGACAAGGAGGGCAACGAGATCGACGTGCCCGAGACGGTCGTCTCCAACGACGACGGGCCGCGCCCGGGCACGACGATGGAGAAGCTCTCCTCATTGCAGCCGGTGTTCAAAGAGGGCGGCACGGTGACGGCGGGCAACGCCTGCCCGCTCAACGACGGCGCGGCGGCGCTCTTGATCATGTCGGCCGAGCGCGCCAAGGAGCTCGGGATGAAGCCGCGTGCGCGGATCGTCGCTTCCACGGTCGCCGGCCTGCGTCCGGAGATCATGGGCCTCGGTCCGATTCCGGCGATCGAGAAACTGCTGGCGGCGACGAAGATGACGATGAGCGACATCGACGTCGTCGAGATCAACGAGGCGTTCGCCGCGCAGATCGTGCCGTGCAAGGAGGACCTCGGCATCGACGACGACAAGCTCAACCCGTTCGGCGGCGCGATCGCGCTCGGCCACCCCTTCGGGATGACCGGTGCGCGGATCATGACGACGCTGCTCAACGACCTCGAGACGCTCGACAAGACGTACGGGATCGAGTCGATGTGCGCCGCCGGTGGCATGGGCATGGCGATGCTCGTCGAGCGGCTGAACTGATCCGCCGCTGAGATCGTCTTGATGAGGGCCGCCCGGTGGCGGCCCGAGATGGCCGCGGGCTGCTCTTCTAGGGCACCCGCGGCCTACGGCCCGTTAGCGCGGCGGCATCCGCAGCGCGCCGTCGAGCCGGATCGTCTCACCGTTGAGCATCCGGTTCTCGACGATCTGGCAGGCGAGCTGCGCGTACTCGGCGGGCATGCCGAGGCGTTGCGGGAAGGGGATGCCGGCTCCGAGCGCCTGGCGCGCCTCCTCGGGCAGCGCTGCGAGCAGCGGCGTGTCGAACAGGCCGGGGGCGATCGTGTTGACGCGAATCCCATACTGCGCGAGGTCACGGGCGGTGGGGAGCGTCATGCCGACGACGCCGCCCTTGGAGGCCGAGTAGGCGACCTGCCCGACCTGCCCGTCGAAGGCGGCGATCGAGGCCGTGTTCACGCACACGCCGCGTTCGCCGTCCTCACCCGGCTCGCCGGCGATCATCGCCGCGGCAGCGAAGCGCAGCACGTTGAAGGTGCCGATCAGGTTGATCTGGATGATCGTCTCGAACGGCATCAGCGGGTGAGGTCCCTTCGAGCCGGCGATCTTCTGCGCCCAGCCGGTGCCGGCGCAGCAGATCGAGATGCGCAGGCCGCCGTCGGCCGCTGCCGCCTTGCTCACGGCCGCCTGCACCTGCTCCTCCTCGCGCACGTCGCAGGAGACGAACTCGAGCCCGAGCTCGTCGGCCAGCGCCTTGCCCTTCTCGGCGTTGACATCGGCGATCGTCACGACCGCGCCGCGCTCGTGCAGCGCGCGCACGGTCGCCTCGCCGAGTCCCGAGGCGCCGCCTGCGACGAGTGCTGAGCTGCCGACGATCTCCACGGCGCCGGACTCTATCCCAACGCTTCGAGCCCGGCGGGCGACGCCCGCGGGCGTCTCTACGGCCGGGTCGAGCTCGCCCGCTCGACGCGCGCGAGCGTCAGCGCGAACAGCTCGTCGGGGTCCGTGAACAGGCGCACCAGCTCGAGGCCGGCCGCCGCCAGGTCGCCCGCGATCCGCTCCGAGGTGAACTTGGCGCTGATCTCCGTGCGCATCTCCTCGCCGGCGTCGAAGTGCACGGGTAGGTCGAGCTCGCGCACCAGCGTCGTGTGCTCGCGCCGCGCGCGCAGGCGCATCTCGATCCACTCGTGTTCGGGGTCGAACAGCGCCACGTGCTCGAAATCCTCCGGCTCGAAGTCGGCGTCGAGCTCGCGGTTGAGCACGCGCAGCACGTTGCGGTTGAACTCGGCCGTGACGCCCTGCGTGTCGTCGTAGGCCGCCTGTAGCACCGCCGGATCCTTGACGAGGTCGGTGCCGAGCAACAGGTAGTCCTCTGAGCCCAACAGGCGCGAGATCTCGCGCAGCACACGGCGGCGGCTGCCGGGTTGGAAGTTGCCGATCGTGCCGCCGAGGAAGGCGACGATGCGTGGTCCGATCGCCTCTGGCACCTCGCCCAGGTGGCGCTCGAAGTCGCCGATCACGCCGTGTACCTGCAGGCCCGGATACTCCTCGGTCAGCTGCGCCGCGCATTCGCGCACCATGCTCTCGGTCACGTCGACCGGGATGTAGCGCTCGAGCGTGCCGATCTGCTCGAGCGCGTCAAGCAGCACCCGCGTCTTGCTCGCCGTGCCCGAGCCGAGCTCGACGAGCTCCGCCGCCTCCGTCAGTGCCGCCAGCTCGGCCGCGTCGCGCTCGAGGATCGCGCGCTCGGCGCGCGTCGGGTAGTACTCGGGCAGCTCGCAGATCCGGTCGAACAACTCGGCGCCGCGGGCGTCGTAGAAATGCTTGGGTGGCAGTTCCTTGAACGGGCGCGTGAGCCCGTCGAGCACGTCGTCGGCGAGCGAGCGGTCGCGCGCGCCGTCGAGATGGGAGTCGATGCGGATTACCGCCTCGACGGCGGGCTCCGGTGGGGTATGCGACGCCATCAGAAGGTCCCGGTGAGCCGAACGCTATCGCACATCATCGCGCCGTCCCGCACGCGTCGCACGTCGGGCCTCAGCCGCCGTCGCGCGCGAGCCGCACGCCGGCGAAGATCTGCCTGCGCTGGGGCAAATCCCAGTTGCGAAAGCGGGGTCCGGCGACGCGCTCGTCGGTCGCCCACGAGCCGCCGCGCAGCACGCGATAGTCCTCGCCGAAGAACACCTCCGAGTACTCGCGATAGGGGTGTGCGACGAAGCCCGGGTAGCCGCCGAACGTACTCTCGGTCCATTCCCATACCCTGCCGACTCCCTCCAGCTCCGATCCTTGCAGCGTCGCGGCCTTCTCCCACTCGGCCTCGCTCGGCAGACGTGCATCGCCGGCACGGGCGAAGGCCTGCGCCTCGAACCAGCTCAGATGGCAGGCAGGCGCCTGCGGATGACCCGCCGCGATCGCCGGGTGCATGGCGGCCTGATGCCGGCGGTGCTGCTCGTCGAGCCATGCCCGGCCGGCCTGGGACCACAGCTCCTCTCGCTCATAGCCGCCCTGCTCTGAGAAGCGCAGCCAGTCGGCGTTCGTGGCCGGGCGGCGGGCGATCTGGAACCCTGCCGTCTCGCGCTCGTGGCGGGGGCGCTCGTTGTCGTAGGCGAAGCCGTCGCCCGACGCACCCATCGCGAAGCATCCCGCCGGCACGTCGAGCCAGTCCCCGTCGCGCGACGGTGCCGCCGAGCTTGCCGCTCTGCCGTCATCGCCGTCGCTCAGCGGCCGGTCTCTCCGGGCCGTATCGGCGTCGCTGAGCAGACCGGCGATGACCATCGCCTGACGCATCGTCTCGCCGTGCTGAAGCTCATGGCGGACGACCATCTCGCAGATCACGCCGTCGTCGACGCCGCGCCGGCTGAGCGTGGCGAGGCTGCGCGCGCGCACCTCGGCGAGATAGTCGCGCGCGTCGCCCGGGCCGAGCGTGTCGATCTCGCCGCGGATCGCCCGTGGGGTCTCGAAGGCGTCGTACAGCGCCGCGAGCTCGGGGCGCAGCAGCTCCTGCCCGCCGAGGCGATGGGCGAGCCAGAGGTCCTCGTAGGCGGCGATGTGGCCGAGGTCCCACACCAGCGGGCTCATGATCGGCGAGTAGACGCGCTCGAGCTGCTCGTCCTCGAGGTGCGCGATCAGCGCGAACGTCTGCGCGCGTGCGTACTCGAGGCCGTCCAAGGCCTGCGCCGCCCCGGCGGAGGCCTTGGACGCCTGCGCCACCACGGCGGAGGCGCGACTGCTTTGTGATGCGTGGGTGGCCATCGCTGCGCGCTCTCACTGTAGGAGCTCGGCGCGGGCTCCCGCGTGAGCTCAGTCGCCCTGCCCGGACTCGATGGGCGGTTCCGGCGAGGCCGCGTCGTCGACGATCACGCTCAGCCGCCCACGCCGCAAGAGACTCGCGGGGACGTGACTGCTCGGCTCGCCGAGCATCGCGTCGACCGCATCGGCCTTGGCCGCGCCCGTTGCGAGCAGCACGCAGCGGTGTGCGGCGCGCAGCACGGGCAGCGACAGCGTGATCCGCTCAGGCGGCGGCTTGGGCGAGTCGTGCACGCCGAGGCACAAAGCCGGCGCCTGCACGTCGAGCGTCGACGCGCCCGGGAACAGCGAGGCGACATGGCCGTCGGGGCCGATGCCGAGCACGATCACATCAAGCACGGCGACGCCTTGCTCGACCGGCGCGCGCTCGCGCAGCGCGCTCGCGTAGCGCTCGGCGCCGGGTCCTGGGCCGAGCTCGCCCTCCATGCGGTGCACCAGCCGCTGCTCCAGCCCCTCTGCCGCGTCGAGCAGTGTCTCGCGCGCGAGTCTGTAGTTGCTCTCGGCGTCCTCGGGGCCGACGCAGCGCTCGTCGGCGAACCAGATCTCGATTGCGCGCCAGTCCTCGAGCTCCGCAGCGAGCAGCTCGTAGGTGCGCGCCGGTGTCGTGCCGCCGCTCAGCGCGAGGTGCGCCACGCCGCGCTCGCGCCGCGCGCTCTGAAGCCTGCGCAAGACCTCGGCGGCGGCACGCTCGGCGGCGGCCTCGGCATCAGCGCACGTCGTCAGGCTCGTCACTGCTCGCCGCCCTCGGCCACGAGCGTCTGCGCGTCGGGCAGCATCTCCTGCGCGGCCGCGAGCGCCGGTCCGTAGGTTGGATCGCGCAGCAGAGCCTGGCGGATGCCCTCGCCGAGGATGCCGCCCTCCCCCCGCGAGGCGCCGAGCAGCGTCCACTCGCGCTTCTGCCCGTCGCTGCCGCGACGGCGCGCGTGCAGGCCGCCCGGGCCGCGGTCGAGGCGCAGGCCAAAACCCGAGGCGCTGCGCAGATCAAGGCCCGCGAGGCCGGGAACGCTGAGGCCGGGATCGGCCCTCAGCTCGAGCTTGACCTCGTGCCCGCCCGAACGCGCCGTGCCGCCGAGCACGCCCTCGAGCCTGTGGCTGCTGACGATCTCGGCGTGACCGAGCTTCCAGTGCAGGCGCGAGGCCAGCCAGCCGAGCAGCAGCATCGCGGCGACGGTCGAGTCGGGGTGGTGGCGCACCGTGACTGTGTTGAGCCCGTCCAGCTCGGCGCGCATCGTGGGCGGGTCGAAGGCTGCCGCGACGCGCTCGCGCCACGGCGTCGAGCGCAGCCAGGCGAGGTCGACGACGTACAGCTGCTCGGCGAGCTTGCACGCGCGGTCGAGCGCGTCGCGCCACACGGGCTCGTCGATCGAGTCGATCAAGCTCGCCTGTGCGAGGCTGAGCAGCGCGTCGACGGCCTCGGGATGTCCGTGCGGCGACCACAGCAGCGTCGGCAGGTCGGTGACGACGAGCGGGTCGGCGATCGTGTCGAGATCGTCGAGGTGGCGTTCGCCGAGCTTGACGATCACCGTCTCGCGCAGCAGCGCCGGCTCGCCCGGCGCGGGGTCCGCATCGGAGGCGATGCTCGCCTGCGCGTCGAGCCGTTCGCGCCCCGGCTCATAGGAGAGGACGATCAGGCGGGAGGCCGCGTAGCGCCCTACGCCGCGCAGGCGGTTGGCGATTTCCCCGCTCCACTCGTCGTCGACGAAGACGATCATGTTGAGCACGCGCGCCGGCGCGTAGCTGCCGCTTTCTGCGTGGCGTTCGGCCAGTAGCTTGCGCAGCGCCGCTTCGATCCTGTCCGGCGTCGTGCCCTGCTCGCTCCAGACCGCGTCGCTGGTGCTCATCTCAGCCGCTCGCGCCCATCAGATCGCGCGCCAGTGGTGTCCGTCGAGCAGCAGCTCCTCCGCCTCGGCCGGCCCCTGCGAGCCTGCTTCGTACTGCGCCGGCGGGCCCGGCTGCTCCGCCCACGTGCCGACGATCGGATCACAGATGCGCCACTGCGCCTCGACCTCGTCGTTACGCGTGAACAGCGTCGCATCGCCGCGCATCGCGTCGGTGATCAGCCGCTCGTAGGCCTCCGGCGACTGCGATAGGAACGAGGTGCCGTAGAGGAACTCCATGTTGACCGGGCGGATGATCATGCGCGTTCCCGGGATCTTCGCGCCGAGCCGCAGCGAGACGCCCTCGTTGGGCTGCAGCGCGAGCACGAGCTGGTTGGGCTGCACCCCGAGCGAGCCCGTCTGCGAGAAGGCGAGGTGGGGGACCGGCTTCAGCGTGACCGCGATCTCGGTGATCTTGCGCGCCAGGCGCTTGCCTGTGCGGATGTAGAAGGGCACACCGGCCCAGCGCCAGTTGTCGACTTCCAGGCGCAGCGCCGCGTAGGTCTCGGTCGTCGAGTGGGGCGCGACGCCGTCCTCTTCGAGGTAGCCCGCGACGTCCTCGCCGCCGGCGTGACCCTTGGCGTACTGCGCCCGTAGCGCCATCTGCGGGATCTCGACCGGCGTCGGCTCGGGGATCGACTGCAACACCTTGACCTTCTCGTTGCGCACCTCTTCGGCGGTGAAGCTGACCGGTGGCTCCATCGCGACGTGACAGAGCAGTTGCAGCATGTGGTTCTGGATCAGGTCGCGCAGCGCGCCCGCGTGGTCGTAGTAGCCGGCGCGCGTGCCGATGCCGAGGTCCTCGGCGGCCGTGATCTGCACGTTGTCGATGTAGTTGCGATTCCACAGCGGCTCGAACATGCCGTTGGCGAAGCGGAACGCCAGCATGTTCTGCACGGTCTCCTTGCCGAGGTAGTGATCGATGCGGAAGACCTGCTGCTCCTCGAAGATCGCCAGCACGCGGCGGTTGAGCTCGCGTGCCTCCTGCAGCGTCGTGCCGAATGGCTTCTCGATGATCACGCGCACCTCGGCGCCCTCGTGTCGTGCCAGCTCGGAGCGGCCGAGCTGCTCGACGATCACCGGGAAGAAGTCGGGCGCCGTCGAGAGGTAGAAGGCGCGGTTGAGTGGTTCGCCGGCGTGTGCGTCGAACGAGTCGAGCACCCTGCCGAGCTCGGTGTAGACGGAGTCGTCGTCGAACACGCCCGGGACGTACTTGACCTCCTCGAGTAGCGCCTCCAGCACGTCCTCCTTCGGCGTGCGCCGCGAGAACCGGCGGATCGCTTCCTCGCACTCCGCGCGGTAGTCCTCGTGCTCTTTTTCCCGGCGCGAGACGCCGACGAGGTGGAAGCGCTCGGGCAGCGCCCCGTCGTGGGCGAGGTTGTACAGCGCCGGCAGCAGTTTGCGCCTGGCCAGATCGCCGGTGGCGCCGAAGATGACGAGCGTCGTCGGCGCTACCGGCAGGCGCTCGAGGCCGGCCGTCAGCGGGTTCTCCGGCTGCGGCTCGGCGGTCGGCTGACCGGGCTGGGCCGCCACCGCTCAGCGGGCTCCGCGCTTGGGCGCGCTCTTGACGGCGTGACCGCCGAACTGGTTGCGCAGCGCGGCGAGCACGCGGTCGGCGAAGTCGCCGTCGCCGCGCGAGCGAAAGCGCGCGTACAGCGAAGCCGTGATCACCGGCGTCGGCACGTCGTGCGCGGTCGCGTCGGCGATCGTCCAGCGACCCTCGCCGGAGTCCTCGGTGTAGCCCTCGATCGCCTGTAGTTCGTTGCCGTCGGCCTCGAAGGCGCGCGCCGCCAGTTCGCACAGCCACGAGCGCACGACCGAGCCCTGTCCCCAGAGGTGGGCGATCTTCGCGTTGTCGAGCTCGTACTCGCACTTGTCGAACAGGTCGAAGCCCTCCGCGTAGGCCTGCATCAGCCCGTACTCGACGCCGTTGTGGACCATCTTCACGTAGTGCCCCGCACCGGAGGGGCCGAAGTGCATCCAGCCGCGCGCGCCGATCGCGGCGACGCTCTGCTCGCTGGTCTCGGGCGCCAGCACGTCGAGGATCGGCGCCAGCCGTCTGACCGCTTTCGGCGGTCCGCCGACCATCATGCAGTAGCCCACTTCAAGGCCCCAGACGCCGCCCGAGACGCCGACGTCGACGTACTCGATCCCCAGCCGCTTGAGCTCTTTGGAGCGGCGCTTGTCGTCGGTCCAGCGCGAGTTGCCGCCGTCGATGATCGTGTCGCCGCGGTCGAGCAGCTTTGCCAGCTTGTCGACCGTCTCCTGTGTCGGCGCGCCGGCGGGCACCATGATCCACACCATCCGCGGCGGCTGAAGCTGCTTGACGAGCTCTTTCAGCGAGCCCGCTCCCGCGGCGCCGTTGCTGACCGCCTGCTTGACGGCCTTGCCGTCGAAGTCGAACGCGACCACCTCGTGCTCGGAGTCGCGCCGGACGCGGTGCACCATGTTGCCGCCCATCTTGCCCAGCCCGACGAACCCGATCTGTGTCACAAGGCCTCCTTGATCCGCTTGGTCAATTCACGCAGCGCCGCCGCCGGATCGGCGCCCAGCAGCCGCACGCGCTCGGCCGGCAGTCCGACCTCGCGCAACGTGTCGAAGTCGCCGATCGCCTCGGCGTTCTTGAGCGTCGTGAACGTGTACGCCGCGCCCGGTATCTCGATGTCCTCGGGTCCGTCCCACAGAAGTTGCAGGAAGCGACCGACCTTCGGCCCGCCCTTGTGGAACTGCCCGGTCGAATGCAGGAAGCGCGGGCCGTAGCCGAAAGTCGTCGTCGCCTTGCCGTGGGCGCGCACGAGTTCGCGCAACGCAGCGACGGCTGCGTCGAACTTGTCTGAGGGCTGTACGTAGCCCATGATCGCCACATAGCTCGGCGGCGCGGCGGGACCGAGTAGCGCCCGCAGGGCATCCGCGTCGGCGCTCTGCCCGCTCGGCAGCTCGTGGCTGGATTCGTAGCCCGCGAGCACCTGCTTGGTTGCGTCCTTGGCGTGCTGCACGTTGGGCTGGTCGAATGGGTTGATGGCGAGCCCCCAGCCGGCCACGGCGACGGCGATCTCCCACAGCATGAACACGCGACCGAGATCGCGCGGCCCATGCGTGGGCACGCGCAGCAACGGATGACCAGCCTCGGCGAGCGCCTCCACGCGCTGCTGGAGCGCCGCGTCGGGCGCGTCCAGGTCGTGCAGGTAGGCGAACACGCGGTCCTCGCCGTAGGCGGATGGGTCGCCCAGCGGCTCCTCGGCGACCGGCAGGATCCCCGTGCCCTGCTTGCCCGTCGACTCGGCCACGAGCTGCTCGAGCCACAGCCCGAGGCCGGGCAGCGACTCATCGATCACGAACGTGAGCTTGTCGCGCCCGGCCTGCGCGAGGGCGCTGAGGGCTGCACCGATCCATACGCCCGCCAGATCCGCGCCGGGGGACAGGTCTGCATTGTCCCCGCGGCCGGAGGAACCGGGGTCGAGTTCGGTCTGCCACGCGCCGGCCGCGCCCTGAAGCAGGCCGCGGATGTCGACGCCGATCAGCGCCGCCGGGACCATGCCAAACGCCGACAGCGCGCTGTAGCGCCCGCCGATGTCCGGGTCGCCGGCGAAAACGTGGCGGAAGCCGTGCTCGTGTGCAACCTTTTCCAGACCCGACCCGGGGTCGGTGATCGCCGCGAAGTTGGCGCCGTTCGGCACGAGCGACCAGAAGTGCGCGAACAGCGAGAACGGCTCGATCGTGCCCCCCGACTTGGAGGAGACGAGGAACAGCGTGCTCTGTGGATCGACGCCCTCGCCGACCGCGCGCACCCATGCCGCGTCGGTCGAGTCGAGCACGTGCAGGCGCGGGCGGCCCGGAGCTGAGTTGAAGGAGCGGCGCAGCACCTCCGGCGCCAGCGATGAGCCGCCCATGCCGAGCAGCACGACGTCGCTCAGCCCATCATCGCGTACGCGATCGGCGAACTCGCTCAGCGCGTCGGTCTCGGCGAGCATGCGCTCGGCGATCGTCAGCCAGCCGAGGCGGTTGGCGATCTCTGGCGCGCCCGCGGGACCCCACAAAGTCGCGTCGCCCTGGCGCACGCGCTCGGCCACGCGCGCCTGCGCAGCGCGCTTCAGCTGCGCGGCGATCGCGTCCCTCGTCGAGGCAGGTATACGGGCCTCGACGGTGGGGGCGGCGTCGCTCACCCGGTGATCGTACAGCGGCATCGGCGAGGTTGAAGGCGTGCGCTGTCGGCTACGATCGGCGCGACGAGGACGGCTCGGCCGGCGGCTGAGACGGGTGTCGGGAGACTCACACTAAAGCGGAGGTCTGATGAGCGCGCAGGGCCTCGGGGCGCTTCGGCGCAGGTTGACGAAACTTTGGCTGATCAGCCCGGAAAAACTGTGGCTGATCTCGATCGCGCTGCAGCGTCGCGGCCTGTGGATCGTGGCCTTCGCGGTCAAGCAGCTCAACACGATCCTGTACCACAACTCGCTCGCTCCCGGCGCGAGCGTGAGCCCCGACATCTCGCTCGGGCACTACAGCCATGGGGTTGTCGTCAACCGCAACGTGGAGATCGGCCGGCGCGTGAAAATCTGGCACAACGTCACGCTCACGGCCGGCCGCCCGGCGCGCGGCGGCGAGGCTGGGTCGGCGCGCGAGCTGTCGAAGATCGTGATCGAGGACGACGTCAAAATCGGCACCAACGCGGTGATCATCGCCCCGCGCGGAGAGACGCTGTCGATCGGGCGCGGCGCCAGGGTCGGCGCCGGGGCGATCGTCACCGAGAGCGTCCCGCCGGGAGCTACCGTCGTCAGTCCGCCCTCACGGGTCCTGCTCAAGGAGCAGCCGGAGGCCGGCGGTGCTGAGATAGGTTTCAGCGACCGCTCCTCGGCCACGGCGCCAGAGAGCTGACTGCGCAGCGTAGGGGCGTTCAGGCGATGGCCCACGTCTCGCGAGCAGCCATGAACCCAGACCCCACGCATCAACGACCCGACCGGAACCTCGCGCTCGAGCTCGTGCGCGTAACCGAGGCGGCCGCGCTCGCGGCGGCGCCGCTCGTCGGGCTGGGCGACAAGGAGGCGGCCGACCAGGCGGCGGTCGACGGCATGCGCTACATGCTGCAGTCGATCCAGATGGACGGCGTCGTCGTGATCGGCGAGGGCGAGAAGGACGAGGCGCCGATGCTCTACAACGGCGAGCAGATCGGCGACGGCTCGCCGCCGGCTGTAGACATAGCCGTCGACCCGCTGGAGGGCACGACGCTCGCCGCACACGGGATGCCGAGCGCGCTGGCGGTGATCGCGCTGTCCACCCGCGGCACGATGTTCGACCCGGGGCCGTGCGTGTACATGGAGAAGATGGCCGGTGCCCCCGAAGTCGCCGACCTGCTCGACCTCGACCGGCCGCTCGGTCAGACCGTCGCGCTCCTCGCCGAGCGTCGGGGTGTCCCAATCAGCGACGTGATGGTCGTCGTGCTCGACCGCCCGCGACACGAGCAGGGGATTCGCGAGATCCGCGAGGCCGGCGCGCGCGTGCGCCTGATTGCGCACGGCGATGTGTCGGCGGCGCTGCTGGCCGTGACCGAGCGCTCGCCGGTCGATCTGCTGTGGGGCATCGGCGGGACGCCCGAGGGTGTGATCTCCGCGGCCGCCGTGAAGTGTCTCGGCGGACAGTTGCTCGGGCGCCTGTGGCCGCGCGACGAGCAGGAGCGCGAGGCGGCGCTTGCGGCAGGCTATGACCTCGAGCGCGTGCTCACCCGCGACGATCTGATCAAGGGCGACGACGTGTTCTTCTCGGCGACCGGCATCACCGACGGCGACGTACTGCAGGGCGTGCGCTATCCGAGCGCCGGCGGCGCGACGACAGAGTCGCTCGTGATGCGCACGCGCTCGGGCACGATCCGGCGCATCGGGGCCACGCACGATCGCTCGAAGCTGCGCGCGGTCGGCGGCGAGCGGTTCTGAGCGCCGGCTCGCCCGAGCGCCCGCCGGGCTGCTGCAACAATGTCGGCGTGGTGGACGAGGCCGACAGCGCTCGCGCGTGGGGTGGGGTGGATGGTTAGTCCCGAGAGGCTGTGGCTGCTCTCGATCTCGCTACAGCAGCGGGGCCACCGCCGCTTGGCCACGCTCGTGCGCAACGTCAACTCGGCGCTCCACCACAACTCCCTGCCGCCGGGGGCGTCGGTGAGCCCGGACATCGAGCTCGGCCATCACGGCCTCGGCATCGTCGTGCACCCAAACGTCGTGATCGGGCGCCGCGTGAAGATCTGGCACAACGTCACGATCGCCACGCGCGCCGGGTCGAAGTCGCCGTACCGGATCGTGATCGAGGACGACGTGAAGATCGGCGCCAACGCTGTCGTGATCTCTCCTCATCGCGGCGATCTGCGCATCGGTCGCGGCGCGCGCATCGGCGCCGGCGCGGTCGTCAGCCGCGACGTACCGGCTGGGAGCACCGTCGTCAACGCCCCTGTCCAGGTGCTGGGACCGGGCGAGCCAGGCGCTGAGCGCGATCTCGAGGCGGCGCCCGGCTCATCGTCCCCCGAGGCGCAGGAGGCTGCCAACGGATCGGGCGCGGGGCAGGCCGGCGTTGCTGCTCGGGCGCCGCTGCCGCCGCGCAAGGCCGAGCCGCTCGCCTAGGAGCGGTAGCGCCCGATGCGCGACTCGGCCAGGTCGAGACGCACGAGCGAGCGCAGGAAGCGGTTGGTCACGATCACGTGGATGCGCGACTGCGTCACGTCGTAGAACCTGCGCCCGAGGCGCGAGGCGATCGACGGGTAGAAGTTGGCCACCTCGACGGCCACGTGCAGCCGCGCCTGCCCGTTCTCCGCCGGCTCGCCGCGACGGACCTCGATCTGCAGGTAGCCGCCGCCGTCCCGGCCGCGTCCGGCCACGAGCAGGCCGCGCGCGATGCGCCAGCGCACCAGGCCGTGATCGCGGTCCATCTCGTATTCGGGCGCCTGGAAGGTGAGCAGCTTCAGCGGCGCCGCCAGCAGCACGATCGCGCGGCCGTCCTCGCTGTAGGCGACGTGGATCAGGCCGAGCGTCACGCGCGAGAGAAAGCGCCAGTACGTGCGCGCCAGGCGCTCCAGGTACTCCGGCGCCCAGATCCGCTGAAGCGCGTCGGCCGGCAGAAACACGTCGGCGCTCTGCACCGAGCGCACCGCGCCCGTGGCATCGTCCAGCGAGGTCAAGCTGTGCGACTCGGCGATCGCCGCTCCCGGCACCCCGCGCCCAGGGTGCGAGGCGCGCCAGAGCACCGCGAGCAATGCGAGGGCGGCGAGGGCGGCGACTCCCACCACGACCGCGACGAGGGTGCCGCTCATAGTGCGCCAGGCTAGTCAGCGGCTCGCGTCCTCGCTTACTGATATCCACAGTGGCGTGAGCGACGACCGCATCAGCCCGCCGCCGGCCCGCGCACGGGCCGTTGCCGACGCGCCCGTCGGGGCGCTCGTCGCGCGCGCCGAGGAGCTGGCGCGCAGGTGGGCGCTCGCCCTGCTCGGCGCTCGTCCGCTCGCCGAGATGTCCGGCGTTGCGCTCGAGGACATCGCGCGCTACGCACCGGCCCTGTGCATCTCCGTGGCGCGCTCGCTGTCCTCCGAGGAGGAGCTTGCGTCGTTGGATGCCCGCGCTCGCGATCCCGGCGGGCGCAGCAGTTCGGCCGCCGCCGGCCTCAGGGCGCTCGCCGCCTGCTGGGACGCCGCGACGGCCGTCGAGCAGATCGAGGCGCTTCGTGGCGTCATCTGGCGAGCCACGCTGCAAGAGCTACGCGACCCGAGCGCGCGCCAGGTCGCCGACCTGTCCGATCGGCTCGCGTCGGTCTGCGCCACCGCGCTCGCGTGTGCGCTGGCCGAGCGGCCGGGGACGGCGCACGAGCCTGTCCCGCCCCCCGCCTTCGCCGCGCCGCGCGAGCAGGTCCCGCCGCGCGAGCAGGTCCTCTACAGCGCTCCCGCACCCTCGCCGGGCGCGCTCCGCGCCGTACTGATCGATGAACGCGAGGAGGCGCAGCGCTCCGCCCAACGGCGGACGGCTTGGCGCAGGGACGATGGTCCGCCGCCGCCTGCGCCCGGTGGCGGGGCTCACTCGCCGGAGCGCCCGGGCGCAGCGAACCGGCCTGGCCCGCACGCCTCGCCGACGACCCCGCGCCCGCTGCCGTGGGACACGCCGCTTCAACGCTCTGCCGTGTCATCTGAGGTTGCGCCCCAGCCCACCGAGGGGGATGGGTCGATGGAGCAGATCGACGATCCCGTCATGCGCGTCCGGCGTGGGCCGGGCACGCCTGCCGACAGACAGCGCTCCTGAGCGCGAGCGATCGGTGCTCAGGCGCTCGGCGCAGCCGCAGCGCCGCCGGCGTTGGCCGCGTTCGCGGCTTCTTCGGCCGCGCCCGGCGGAAGTCCGAGCGTAGGCGTGTTCGGCACGCTGCCGACCACGCGCGTGTTCAGCCGCGCCGTGTCGCTCATGCCCAGCGCGCTCGCGGCGCCGCTCGTCAGGTCCCACATCGCGCCGTTGTGCGCGTAGGGCCCACGGTCGATTACCGGTACCGTCGCCGTGTGGCCCTTGTAGCTGAACTTGACCAGCGTGCCACAGGGAAGCGTGCGGCTGGCCACGCCGACGACGGCCGGCGTGAGCGTCTGCCCGCAGGCCGTCTCCTGGCCGTAGAAGCCGGGGCCGAACCATGTCGCGAGCGCTGCCTTGTGGACCGTCGGGGACGGCGCCGGCGTCGTCGGCGCGCTCGATCCGCCCGTCGCGGCAGCGGCGCCGGCGGTTACGCAGCCGGCGCAGGCGCCGGAAACGAGCACGGCGATCATCGATATCTTCGAAAACGGTGTTCGCATCAGTGTCTGGGCCTACGGGGTGAGCTGACGGGCTCGCGCCACACTGCCGGCGCTACGACCTCAAGCGGTCGATTCGCCCCAGCAAGCCAAATGCATCGGCCTGCAATGGGTCCCCCGTCTCCCGCAATCTGAGTCGCAGGAGCTCGGCGTGCGCGCAAGTATACAGAAGAGATCCGGCGAGCTTTGTGCAGCTTCGGCGTGTGCCCGCCGGTGCCCGCCCGAAGGCCGGTTCAGCTACCGGGCAGCCGCGAGAAGACGTCCTTGAGCATGCGCTCGCCGGCCGAGAGTCCCGCTTTGGCGAGCTCGCCGACGAGCTCTGCCGCCGTCGCCACCAGCTCGGCCCCGCCCGGAGGCGCGACCGGCCCGTCGGCGCGTTCACCCTCGCACTCGAAGCCCTGACGCGGCGCCGGATCCTCGAGCGGCAACGGACGGCGGGGGGTACTCGCGCGCTTGGCCGCACCGGACCGTCGCGTGCGCACCGCGCTCGACGGGCGCGGCTTGCTGCCCGCCGCCTTGGCCTCGGCCGTAGCCGCCGACTCCTTCACCGCCGCCGGACGGCGCCCGGCGGCCGGCGTGGCGCGCTCCGTCTCCGTCTGTGCCGCGCGCATGGCCGGACGGGAGTTGCCTGCCTGGCGTTTGCCACGCGTCGGTTTGGCCGTGCGCGTCGAGGCCGCTGCGCCAGTCGGTTTGTGTGGGGGCGAGGGGCGTCCGTTCGTGCCGCCCGCCTCGCGCGCCGCCGCCCGCCGTGCGCTGGAGCGCTGCGGGCGCGTGCGCGGCAGGTTGGCGAGCACGCCGCCGTCGTTCTGCCTCGTGTCCGTCGTGCTCTCGCTCACGTCCCCATCAGCCATCGGCACATCATTGCTTAAGGCCGTCCCGAGAACACCGTGGCTCGTCCTGCCAAGAAGCTCGCAGCTTGCTGCAAGTCGGCGGGCCGCCGTTGAGAAGGACCGGGGGGACGCGTTAGCATGGGCCCCGAACAGATGTAACGACTTGTAACGTTGGGCGGCCCTCAGCCGTATGTCCCGCGGAGGGTGTCGTCCTAGCCGGCACCGATCCGCCAGGGTCTGGCGAGGTCGCCGGTTGTCGACCGACGGAAGAAACGGGAGCAGATGTCAGTAGTCGAGCTGCAGGAGCTGGATGAGGTCAAGGGCTTGCTCGCCAAGGGCCAGCAGGTTGGAGTGCTCTCCTTCGCGGAGATAACCAAGGCGATGTCCGAGCTCGACCTCGACGAGTCCGACGTCGAAGAACTGCACGGCTTCCTCGAGAAAGCCGAGATCGAGCTCGTCGAGGAGATCGACCCTGCCTCGACAGCCGCCTCGCAGGTGGAGCGCGCCCCCGACAAACGCGGTCGGCGCAAAGCGAAAACGACGCTCGACCTGAAGCCGGACATGACGACCGACTCGCTGCAACTGTTCCTCAAGGACATCGGCAAGGTGCGGCTGCTGACCGCACAGGAGGAGGTTGACCTCGCCAAGCGCATCGAGCGCGGCGACCTCGACGCCAAGCAGAAGATGGTCGAGTCCAACCTCCGCCTCGTTGTCTCGATCGCCAAGAACTACCGCAACCAGGGCCTGCCGTTCCTCGACCTGATCCAGGAGGGCACGCTCGGCCTCGTGCGCGCCGCCGAGAAGTTCGACTATCGCAAGGGCTTCAAGTTCTCGACCTACGCCACCTGGTGGATCCGCCAGGCGATCGCCCGCGCGCTCGCCGACAAGGCGCGCACGATTCGCATCCCCGTTCACGTCGTCGAGAAGCTCAACAAGATCGGCCGCGCCGAGCGCAAGCTCGTCACTGAGCTCGGCCGCGAGCCGACCGCCGACGAGATCGCCGAGGTCACCGGGATCGATCCCGAGGAGGTCGACTCGATCAAGCGCTCAGCGCAGGCGCCCGTCTCGCTGGAGAAGCCGGTCGGCGACGAGGAGGAGTCCGAGTTCGGCCAGTTCATCGCCGACGAGCGCGCCGAGTCCCCGTACGAGCGCGCCGCCGAGATCCTCACCAAGGAGGCTCTGCGCGAGGCGCTGGAGAACCTCTCCTACCGCGAACGCCGCGTGCTCGAGCTCCGCTACGGTCTCGGCGGCGAGCACCCGCGCACGCTCGACGAGGTCGGCCGCACGTTCAACGTCACGCGCGAGCGCATCCGCCAGATCGAGAACCAGTCGCTGAAGAAGCTACAGTCCCTCGCGGAGGCCCAGAAGCTCCGCGACGTGGCCTGAGTCACCGCTGCTCGAGCAGCCTGCGGGCGGCGCTTGCGACGTCCTCCTGTAGCCACGCGGGCGGCCGCGTCCCGGCGCGCGCGTGGCGGCGGATTGCTGCGTTGGGCAGGTCGACGACGGCTCGCGTGACGGCGTCCAGCGCGCGCGGGTCTGTGCTCGCCCGCAGCGCCTGCGTCAGCTCACGCAGCCTCGCAAGCAGCGGCTTGTTGATCGCGTCGAGGCTCGCGCGCAGCTCCTCGCTGGGGTCGGCGTCGAGCAGATCGTCGCGGCGCAGCGTCAGCAGCAGTCGCGCGTCCTCGGGCTGCTCGCGCGCGAAGCCCACCTGCGAGCTTGCCATCGCGACGGCTGCCGCGAGCGGGTCTGGATCGGCGGCGGCGGCGAGCGCGCGTCGCTGAAAGCGCTCGAGCGCGCGTAGCCAGGCGGCCGCAAGCACACCGTCGCGGTTGCCGAAGCGGTGGTAGAGCGTGCCGACCGGCGCACCGCTCTCACGGGCGATCGCCGTGACCGATGCCGCGCGCGGACCGTCGCGCAAGACCAGCGTTCGGGTCGCGTCGAGGATGCTGTCGCTGTCGTGCTTGCGTGGTGGCGCCATGATGTAGTACGTTTATTTTATATAGAACGATTGCCTTACATAGATGAGCATGCCATGGCGATCGGCGCGACGCGCGAGCAGGCCTGGGCCGCCCTGATCGCAGTCCTGCGCGGTTTCGCCCGCACCGTCCCCGCCGCGATCGCCGGCCCGTGGGGGCTGGCGCCGGCGCGTGCGCGTGGTCACTGGAGCGGCACGCCGCAGCCGGGCGACTGCCTGGCCGGCTTCGCTGTCGAGCAGTCGCAGCCGCCAAGCTCGCTCGCGCTGTGCGGGCGCCATCGCTTCTCGCGCTACGCGCTCGTGTTCGAGCTCGACGAGGCCGGCGAGGAGGGCTGCACGCTGCGCGCGCGGACCTACGCGGAGTTCCCGGGGCTCGCCGGGCGCGTCTACCGGACACTGGTGATCGGCAGCGGCGGCCACCGGTTCGCCGTACGGCATCTGCTGCGCGACGTGGCCGAGCGAACGTGATCGACGGCGCGAGCTGGGGCACGAGCGCGCACGAGCGCGCGCTCGTGCTGGCCTGTGACGAGCTGCTACCGGCGGCGCCCGTGCGGCTGCATCGCGCGGTCTCGATCGACGCGCCGCCGGCCGTCGTGTTCCGCTGGCTGTGCCAGCTCAAGCGGGCTCCCTACAGCTACGACCTGATCGACAACTTCGCCCGCCGCAGCCCACGCGAGTTGACGCCCGGCGCCGAGCGCCTCGCCATTGGGCAGCGCTTCATGACGATCTTCGCACTCGCCTCGTTCGTCCCCGACGAGCAGATCACGCTGCGCAGTCACCGCACGGCCGTGACCTATGTCGTGATCCCCACCGAGCGCTCGACACGGATGCTCGCGCGGGTGCTGTTCGACCCACCCGGCGGACGCCTCGGCGCGGCGTCGATCGGTCGCGCGCTCGCGCTCGGCGACCTGCTGATGATGCGCAAGCAGCTGCTCACGCTGAAGGCGCTCGCTGAGCGAGAAGCAGTCGCATCGCACTGAGCCCGTCCACGGCCTGCACTCGGACTCAAGCCGAGCGCGCGTCCTGCCGATCAGGTGGGCATGTTCGACGTCAAGCAGGCGCTACGCGATCTGGTCGAGCGCGAGGGCTCGGATCTGCACCTGAAGGTCGGTGCCGCGCCGCTGTTCCGCGTCAACGGCGAGCTGCTCAGCGCCGAGGGCGTCCCCAAGTTGACCGCCGAGGACACCGAGCACGCGCTCAAACAGCTGCTCGACGACGACGGCAAGCTCGACGAATTCGCCGCCGAGCACGAGGTCGACTTCTCCTTCGAAATCGACGGTGTCGCCCGCTACCGGATCAACGCCTTCCAGCAGCGCGGTGTGATCTCGATGGCCTGCCGTGCGATTCCGCACAAGATCTCGACGATCGAGGAGCTCTCGCTACCCG
Organism: Solirubrobacterales bacterium; assembly: GCA_044446425.1. Taxonomy (GTDB): domain Bacteria; phylum Actinomycetota; class Thermoleophilia; order Solirubrobacterales; family Solirubrobacteraceae; genus Palsa-744. The sequence goes on from JBIOEW010000019.1 coordinate 53,323, forward strand.
AGGTGATCAGCGAACTCGCCGACGAGGAGCGCGGGATCGTGCTGCTCACGGGCACCACCGGCTCAGGTAAGTCGACGACGCTCGCGGCGATGATCGACCACATGAACCACACAACGAGCAAGCACATCGTCACGATCGAGGACCCGATCGAGTTCGTCCACTCCGACAGGCGCTCGGCGATCAACCAGCGCGAGGTCGGGATGGACACAGCCTCCTTCAAGCGCGCGCTGCGGCGTGTGCTGCGCCAGGACCCCGACGTGATCCTGATCGGCGAGATGCGCGACGAGGAGACCGTGCAGGCGGCGCTGTCGGCCGCCGAGACCGGGCACCTCGTGCTCTCGACGATCCACACCGTCGACGCGACCGAGTCGATCAACCGCATGCTCGACTTCTTTCCTCCGCACCAGCACCAGCAGGCGCGCAGCATGATCGCCGGCACCGTCAAGGGCGTCATCTCCCAGCGGCTCGTCCCCGGCGCCGAAGGCGGCCGCGTCGCCGTCTGCGAGATCCTGCGCATGACCGGCCGCGTGCGCGACATGATCCTCGACCCCACGCAGACCGGCAAGCTCGTCGAAGTGATCGCCTCCGGCGGCTACTACGGCATGCAGACCTTCGACCAGGCGCTGTTCGGCCACGTCAAGGCCGGGCGCGTCACCTTCGAGGACGCAATGCGCGTCGCCTCGAGCCCACACGACTTCAAGTTGCTGATGCAGGCCGAAGGCCGTCAGGGCACGACGATGGACGATGTCGCCGCCGCCGAGGAGCGCCGCAGCGACGCCTCGCCCGCGCCCGACGCACCGCCCGCCGGCGGTCATCCGCCGCTGACCGTCGCCTGAGCGCGCCCCGCCTCCTCTGAGGCCGCCCGCTTTCCGACCGGCCACGCGCTTCCGCGCCCTCGACCTCGACGGCGGGTCTTACACCATGCGCAGCAGCACCGCCATCAGGATCAGCGCGCCGACGATCACGATCCCCGGGATGATCAATCCGGCGGCTGCCAGCAAGAGCATGGCGTACACGATACGCCAGGCCAGGCGGTGCCGCCGAGGGTGCTCGCCAGGGCTTTGGTGGTGTCTCAGTTTGAGCCGAGCCGTCGGTAATAGGGTCGAGGATGCTTCGCTCTAGAGACACGCGATAGTGGCTAGCTTGGTTCGGCGCGTCAAAGTCCGAATCCTCGGAACACCTCGTCTGCGCCTTGGGCTAGAAGTAGCGGATGCCCGCTGAGGTGGATGCACCGCAGAGCGCGGACGAGCCCGCGCAGCCGAAGTGGCAGGTGGCGATCGGGCTCGTTGTCCTGGCGGCACTCATCGCCGCGACCGTCCTAGCGGTCATACAGATCTATCCGCACAGGCTGACGACGCCGAAGAACCCCAGCTTCGTAGACAACGTCTTCGACAGCCGCATCGTCGTCTTGCTGATCCGCGTCGCTCTGATCTTCGCGGCCGGATACATCGTGATCTCAGTAGTAGGGCTGATTATCGGCCGCCGATGGCTGTCCGAGTTGGGCCCCTTTAAGGCCTCGGAGCCGATTGAGCGCCTTGAGCGGGGTGCAGAGGCGATGGAAAGGGACCTTGGCGGAGCTCTGAAGACCATCGAAGATCTTGAGGAACGGCTTGTTGAGAGCGACGAGGCGCTTGCAAGCGCCCGCTCGGATATTGGGGCACTGCTTGACCACATCGATACGATGGAAGCTACGAAAGAGGGGAAATAATGCCGCCCGAGGATCGACAGAGACTGCAAAGCGATCAGCGCAAGATCGAGCGCACGCTGGAGCGCAATCGCGCAACGCTAGACAGCGCGCGCTCGAAGTCGGGCAAATACAGCCGCACGCTAACCAGTTCCGGCGCCGAAGTACGAAGCGCTCGCAGCGACCTTCGCAAAGCTGGCTACCTCAAAAAGTGACGCCCCGAGCGGCGCTACGATCCTTGCACGCCTGACCGCTCGCGCAAGCGCCCGCGCGACCCCAACCAGCTCGGCAAGCTCGTCGTGGACGTCGCCACGGGTGAGGCCGACGGCACGCCAGCCGACGATGGGAAGGACCCGGCGGCGGTCGCGCTCGGACGCAAAGGCGGCCTAAAGGGCGGGAAGGCGCGAGCGGGGAAGATGACAATGACCGAACGAAGCTAGCGAGTGGGGTGCGCTCGGCTCAAACTGAGACACCACCAGGCTTTGGTGGTGTCTCAGGTTGACGAGTTGTCTGCACTCGCAGGTGAGCGCGCCGGGGATGTCGAAAGGAAACAGCCATGAGCGCCGAGGATGAAGTACTTGACGAGCTCGATCTGCCGCCCGAGTCGCCGGTGAGCTATCCAGGCCCTTTCAAGCATCACGATGTCGTCGTGGAAGGGCGGAAAGTCCCGTTCGTCACCGCGAAGCCGCTCGACGGCGGTCGGGTCGATTTGTGGCTCGATCAGCGCTATGCCTTGGCGCTGTCCGCCGAGGAGGCTGAGCGCTTTGTGCCATTCCTGGCGAACGCGCTCGCCGTCGCGCTCGGCTACACGTCCCATCCGGACGCCGAAAGGGATGGCCCGAACCCGCGCCATCCCTTTCCGCGCGTCACGGCGTTGTACGCCGACGGCCTTTAGGCTGGACAGCCTCCGAGATGTGCCGACAGGTGCGGCTCATCTGGCCTCCATCTTTCGGGCACGGTAGACGATGTCTGCGGGGATGCGTCCCTGTGTGAGTCGTCCGTGGTGCACGCGGTCGTTGTTGTAGAAGCGCAGGTAGGTATCGAGCTCTCGTTTCAGGCCGGTGTAGCGGGGATAGAGGTAACGGGCGAACGCTGGTCTCCAGCACTCATCGAGGATCGTCTTGTGCAGCGCCTCGACGTGTCCGTTGGTCTGTGGGCGTCCTGCGTGAATGCGGGTGTGGCGCACCTTCAACGCGTCGACGGTGCTCGTGAAGTCGCCCTTGAACTCGTTGCCGTTGTCGCTGAGCATCCTCTCCAGACGCCAGCCTGCGACCTTCAGCTCCCTGGCGACGCGCTGCGCGAGCTTTGAGGTCTGCGCTCCGGTGGGGTTGGCCTGCTTGCAGATCACGAGCTCCGCCCAGGCATAGGAGGAGGCGATGTCGATCGCGGTGAGCTGCCAGATCGCGCCCTCGGTGCCTCTCAGGCGCCCGACGTAGAAGCAATCGATCCCAACCAGCTCACCGGGCCGCGCAACGTCGATGTGCTGCTCCGGGAGGGGATCTCGGGGCGGCTCATAGGGCGCGGCGTAGCCGGCGATCAGACCGAGGCGCTTGGCACGGGTGTTCAGCCCGTGGCGGCAGAGCACCTTCCACACGCCGTTTGGGGAGACGATGATTCCGCCCCACCTCTCCCTGGCCAGCTCCGAGGCGACCCGTCTGGGCCCGAGGCCGGGGTGAGCGATCGAGAAGGACACGATCCGCTCCTCGATCATCTTCGGCAGCTGATTGGGCATCTGCGGCCGCCGTCGCTCTCTGGGGCGCAGCATCTCAAGGCCGTGCCGGTCGACCTGGCGCTTCCAGTGGTAGTAGGTGGAGCGGTGCACCCCGAACGTCTTGCAGGCTGCCGAGACGCTCGTCCTCGCTGCCTCCGCGAACAACTGCTGGCGGTAGCCGAACAGCACGTCATCCTTCGTCATCAGGCTCAACCTCTCTCTTCACTTGGCGGTGAAGGAGGCAGCCTGAGCGCAGGCGCGGACGGGTTCCCCGGCCGGGGAACCCGTCCAAACCTCAAAGACCTATCGAGCCCCCAACTGTCGGGAGCACTCGGAGACAGCCCACTTTAGGCCTTCCAGCTACAGACCCGCATTTCGTCGAGGTTGTCGTCCCTCGTGTCGTCCGGGTGCGTGCGGATCGTCTTGATCGTGCAGCCACCGATCCGACAGTCATCGGGGCTGACGAGGGCGACCTCGCCCGTGACCGATCCCACGGTGTAGAACACGTCGCCGTTGGCGATGGCGCTCCGCACTGCGCTGACCGTCATACGTTCGGTGGCGTGGCTTCCTTCGGTGCCGATCCCTACGGCCAAGATGTGGCGGTGGGGGTGCTCTGTCTCAACACAAACAATCCTACGGGTGGTGGTGGCGCTCATCGCCACTCCTTTCGCTTCGGTTACAAGACTCCGCTCACGGTCTGCCACGAACACGAACGAAGGTTCGATGATCTTTGCGCCCGCTTCGGACGGAGGTCCGGAGCGATGGGTAGCTTTGAGCGTGCTTCGGTTCGCGGGGGAGGGGCCGTCCGTCTGCCAACCAACTTCGAGGACGGTCCCTCCACAGCCTCAGCGGGCGCTACGATCTCCGTATGCCGGACCGCTCACACAAGCGACCGCGCGATCCGAACCAGCTCGCCAAGCTCGTCGTAGACATCGCCACAGGCGATGTCGAGGACTTGCCGGTGGACTCGGGCAAGAACCCCGTAGCCGTCGTCTCCGGACGCCGAGGAGGGTTGAGGGGTGGTAAGGCCCGAGCGCAAAAGCTCTCGCCCAAGCAACGCTCCGACATCGCGCGCAAAGCCGCAAACGCCCGCTGGTCGGGTCAGAAAGCGTAGGGTCCGCGAGGGGAGACTTGCGAGGCTAGCCGTCCCTCGCAGACGAAGCATTCAAGGTCAAAGTACTTGGACCACAGCTCCCATACGGCCCGCCACTGATCGCCGCGTGGATCAGCATGGATCACAGGCAAGCCGACCTCTTCGGCGTCCTTCGCTCCGAAGACAGCACCGTGATCTTGCGGCAAGTCGATCAGCTTCTCGCGCAGCGCTTTCGCGAGCGTGTCCACTTCCTCAGCCGTACGGTCTGGGTTGCTACGCAGCGCCTCGCGGACCAGATCGCCGCTCCTGTCGAGTGCTGACCTTGCCTGTTGGACCATAACCGCCGAAAAGTCGGCGAGTAGAGCAACTTGTAGCGGATAGCTGTCCGGATTCTGAGCCAGCGTCGTCTCGGCGCGCTCGACGGCTGCAATGAGGTCCTTGGCCGAATACAGGCCCTTTTGAGTTGGAAATTGAGGGTCCACGGGGCCCAAGTCGCTTGTCGGCCCCATGAGCACGTGGTGCGCGCCGATCAGCAGGATTGTTCCAGCGCTCTTGGCCTGATTCGGAACAATGACGGTTAGCTCGCGGCAACGTGCCTGCGCTGAGCGTACGACACGGATCGCAGTCTCTCCGTCGCCACCTGGAGTATCGAGAAGGAGATGCAGGTCCTGGTTCGGATCAGCGTCATGGACCAGCTCCTCAAAGACGGTGACGACATCAGGGAAGAGCACGTCGATCAAGACCACAAAGCGGCACTCGTAAGCCGCCTCGTAATCGCGAATTAGTCCCTGCCGCTCATATCGCGCGGCGTGCTGAGCGCGAAAGAGCGGGGTACGCTCGGAATGCTGCGGTCGCTCCTCGGTCAGGAGCGAGCCCTTCGCGTCGGGAACGACACGGCCTTCCCCTCCCGGGCTTTTGCCGTGCTCTCGCGAATCTCAAGCGCACGTTCGGTCTTCCTGGACCAGTCGTGCTGTTTGTTAGTGGGCGGCGGCCGGAGGGCCGGCTCGCCTTGCTTCTGCGTTTTCATGGGTCGGCCCCTTCGGTGGTTTTTGTTTGCAGGGCACTTTGGCCCGCCTGTGAGGATACGCCACCACGGGGTCGTTCCTGCAAGGTTCTGTCCGATGCCTCAAGCATAATGTTCAGTATGAACCGGCTGAGCACAGAGAAGCGCGCCGCCATCCTCGGAATGCTGGTCGAGGGCAACAGCCTTCGCGCGACGACGCGCATGGCGAGCTGTTCGATCAACACCGTCTCCAAGCTGCTGCTGGACGTCGGCGCGGCCTGCGCGGCCTACCAGGACGAGCACCTGCGCGACCTTGCCTGCAAAACCGTGGAGGCCGACGAGATTTGGTCCTTCGTC